>JAOAUN010000048.1 GCA_030157545.1 Burkholderiaceae bacterium | reverse complement strand
TCGCCGTTGCATGAAAATCGGTGCCTTCGCTGACTTCCTTGGCCTTGCCGACCGGGCCGATCCAGAAAATTTCATTGCCGTGCGGGTCAGTGCTGCGTATGACAGGCTCGGATTCATGGCGCTTGCCCAAACGCGTTGCTACGATGGTTTGCAGACTTTCGTAAGGCAGATTCGGAATATTCACGTTCAGCAAAAACGGTTTCTGCAACGCGTCAAGCTGGCGCAGCACGATGTCTTTCGCGACTCGCGCAGCCGCATCGATATGTGCCCAGCGATGATCCACCTGTGAAAAAGCAATGGATGGAATACCGAACAGGAAGCCTTCGGTCGCAGCAGCCACCGTGCCCGAGTAAAGTGTGTCGTCGCCCATGTTCTGGCCCTGGTTAATGCCGGAGACAACCAGATCGGGACGGTAATCCAGAATGCCGGTCAGTGCGATATGGACGCAATCGCTGGGAGTGCCATTGACCGAGTAAAAACCATTGTGTGCCTTGACGACCCGCAGCGGTTTGTCCAGCGTCAGCGAATTCGATGAACCACTGCGGTTGCTGTCCGGCGCCACCACGACAATCTCGGCGATGCCAGCCAATTGTTCGGCCAGTGCATTGATGCCCGGAGCGAGGTAGCCATCATCGTTGCTGATCAGGATTCTCATAGGGAGATTCTACCTTATGTATGAGAAGAAAAAGGCAATGGCGCCGGGTTCCGCTTGCAGGGCGCGGCTTGACTGGTCAGCGTTTTCGTCTTATTCCGGACCACCGTGCAAGAACGACTGCACTTCTGGCAACTCGCGCGTGCGCGCAAACGGCGGCAGACTCTGCCAGATCCGTTTGCCATAGGGCTTGGAAATCAGGCGTGGATCGCAGATCATCAGCACACCGCGGTCACTTTCATCCCTGATTAAGCGGCCAGCGCCCTGCTTCAGATTAATAATCGCTTCCGGCAGTTGATGATGCATGAAGCCATTCATGCCGCGCTGCTCCATTTCGGCAATACGTGCCGCCAGCACCGGATCGTCCGGCGGCGCAAACGGGAGCTTGTCGATAATGACGAGCGACAGTGCATCGCCGCGCACGTCGACCCCTTCCCAAAAGCTCTGGCTTCCGATCAGCACCGCGTTACCGGCAGCACGAAATTGCGCAAGCAGCTCGGTACGGCCCAGCTCACCCTGCACCAGCAACGGCCAAGGCAATTTGCGTGCGGCGAATTCTTCGCGCAAACGCTCGGCAGCGCGTTTTACGGCGCGCAGCGTGGTGCACAGCAAAAAGGCACGGCCGCCAGCGGCTTCGATCACGGGTAAGGCCGCATCAATGACAGCATCGGTATAAGCGGGTGAATTCGGTTGCGGCAGGTCTTTGGGCACATACAGCAAAGCTTGCTGCTGGTAGTCGAACGGACTCGGCCAGGTCAGCGCCAGTTCGTCTTTCAAACCCATCTGCGCGGTGTAGTGGCTGAAGTCATTTTTCACCGCCAGCGTGGCCGAGGTAAAAATCCAGCTGCGCGGCGTGCCTTCGCGCTGCTTGCTGAAAATGGGTGCAATCGACAGTGGCGTCTGATGTAGTTGCAGGGACTGCGAGAACGCTTCGGCCCACAGCACTTTCTCGGGCTGGTTGGTTGCACCGGCCGCAGGTGGCGTACCCCAAGCCGCCCATTGCACCGCCATTTCAATGGCGCGCACGCGGCACTGCTCTATCGTCTCGGCACGTTCGGCCTGCGACGTCAGTGTCTCGATCAATTGCTGTAGCATCGCTTTCAAGTGCTCCAGCGCCGGAAAGAACGGACTGCTGGCAGCGATCTGATGATGCGCAAGCTTCATCCCTTCGGAGGGAAATGCAAGCCGCAAATCACGCGCTGCTTTTTCAACTGTGGTCACGACCTTGGCCCAGTCCGCACCGTCGCGCGCATGGGTCAAGCCTTCGGCCAGCACATCTCGGCACAGTTCCATCACTTGCGAGGTCGAAACTGTCTCGCCAAAAAACAGCGTAGCGGTATCGGGCAGCTGATGTGCTTCGTCGAAAATAATGGTGTTGGCAGTCGGCAGCAGTTCTGCCACGCCGGTGTCTTTCAATGCGACATCGGCAAAGAACAAATGATGATTGACCACCACCACATCGGCCTGCTGCGCTTCCTTGCGGGCTTTCATCACGAAGCAATCCTGATAGTGCGCACATTCGGCGCCAAGGCAGGTCTCGCGGGTGGAGGTGACCAGATTCCATATCAGCGCGTTTTCCGGAATTTTGGAGAGCTCGGCCTTGTCGCCGGTGGAGGTGGTTTTCATGAAGCGTGAAATTTCACGCAAATAACCCACATCTTCGCGCGCGGTCAGGCGGCCATTCTGCAGCGTGCGGTCCAGATGGAAATGACAAACGTAATTGGAACGCCCTTTTAACAGCGCTACCGTGACCGGCACATTCAGCGCCTTGCGCACCGTCGGTATATCACGCAGGAACAACTGATCTTGCAAGTTCTTGGTACCGGTCGACACAATCACTTTGCCGCCCCATAACAAGGCCGGAACCAGATAGGCAAAGGTTTTGCCGGTGCCGGTACCGGCTTCGGCCAGAAGCGTACCCTGACGCGCTATGGCGTCGGCAATGGCGCGCGCCATGTCCGTCTGCGACTGACGCGGGTGAAAGTCCGGTATGCCGGCGACCAGCCTGCCGTCAACGGCAAACAACTGGTCTATCTCGGCGTTATGCGTGACAGCCGGATCGGTAACTGCAAGTTGGTCAGTCAAAATTTGGGAGAATCCGCAATGAAAAAATGCTTATGGCAATCCGCATTTTACCTGTTGCGGCAGGAAGCTCGCAGGCCGCCTGTATTCATGCAGGGATATCGGGCACCAGCTGCATTTTCAATTGATTGATCTGGTCTTTCAACTGCAGCTTGCGCTTCTTGAAGCGGCGCAGCTGCAAGTCATCGGCGCGTCCTGCTTCTGTAAGCAGGTCAATCGCAGAATCCAGATCACGGTGCTCGACTTCCAGAGCGACCAGCCTTTCCAGAACCTGTTCGAGGCGTTCTGTCATGGCTTGTCCGATGGTTCATCAGGCGCAGGTTCTTTAGGAGCTGGCTCATTGGGGGCCGACTCGGGACGCGTTGCTCCCTTGAATGGCATACCCGTACCATCCTGAGGCAATGCTGCATTGCGCTGCCGTTCAGCCACGCCGCGATCACGCTCATCGGCTTTTTCTTTGCGCAGATAGGCACTGGCTTCTATTTCAACTTTACGAATCGCTGCCAGCGCCTGACGACGACGATCCTTGGCGCGCTCAAAACAGACAGCCATGAAGAATTTTTCCAGACAGTCATTACGCGTTTGCGTGTAGTCGTCCTCAACCTCTTTGCGTGTTGCCCTCACCTCTGCCAACGCTGCCGATGCTTGCTGCACAGTTTGTATGGTACCGGCCGGATAGTTTTTGACGAGCGCGTCCTCACGCACTATTTGCGGCGAAGCGGCCGATGCCAGATTGAGCACGAACAGCAACAGTAAAGACGGTAAAACAGAAACAAATCTCATCAGCTTCTTTCTTGATACTGCCTGCAGAATCAGCAAATTGCAGCAAACTTTATAGCAAATGTCAGGCAATAGCGGCGGCGGCCTGACGGCGCTGGCTTTCTTTATATTCCAGCGACTGCATTTCAATGATGCGCGATACGGTACGGTGAAATTCATTGGCCAGCGCGCCTTCCGTGTAGAGCAACTCAGGCGCGGCTTCGGCTGACATCACCAGCTTGACCCTGTGATCGTATAGCACATCAATAAGCCACGTAAAGCGCCGTGCTTCGGAAGCCATGGATGCCGGCATTACCGGCACGCCCGACAGGATCACAGTATGAAAGCGGCTGGCGATTTCAAGATAGTCATTTTGAGAGCGAGGGCCGCCGCATAATGTCGCGAAATCAAACCAGATCACGCCGCCGGCGCGACGCAGGCAGCGCACTTCGCGCGATTCGATCTTGATGCGCGGTTCTTGCTCGGCCGCCTCGGCAATGCTGGTAAAGGCATGACGCAAAGCATGATCGGCTTTCGCTCCTAAGGGGGTGTGATAGGCATCGACTTGATCCATTGCTCGCTTGCGGTAGTCGACTCCGGCATCAACATTGATTACATCAAGCTTTTCTTTTAGCAAGGCGATCGCGGGCAGCATACGGTCACGATGCAAACCGTCAGGGTAGAGTCCGTCGGGAGCGTAGTTGGAGGTAAAAACAAAGGACACGCCATTCTCAAATAGTGCCGTCAACAGGTTGTAGAGAATCATCGCGTCGGCAATATCCGACACATGGAATTCATCAAAACAAATCAAGCGATATTTACGGGCAATACGTTTAGCGACTACGTCGAGCGGATTTTCGACTCCCTTTTGCTCGTCGAGCTCACGATGCACGCCGCGCATAAATTCATGAAAATGCAGGCGTGTCTTGCGCACTACGGGCACGACCAGATAAAAACTGTCCATCAGAAAGGATTTGCCGCGACCGACACCGCCCCACAGGTATACGCCGCGCGGCACATCCGGACGGGTAATGAGACGCTTGATGCGGTGCGCGCGCTGCTTCCTGTAGCCAACCCACTCTTCATAGCCCAGCTGCAGACGGGCAATCGCTGATTCTTGCGCAGGGTCGGACTGATAGCCGCGCTGCACCAAGGCTAGCGCGTAATACTCGGTGACGTTCATATTGTTATTATTTGTATACGGCACAGCTAAAGCGGGGTCATGTCGACAAGTACCTGCTCCGGATAGTCATCGCGCCAGCCACTGACGGGAATGCCCATGCCCAGTGAAATACCCACGCCGCCACCACTGCCGCCAGCGATACCTACGCCCATGCGCGTCGCGCTGCCCCTGCCCTGACCACGATGGATGACTTCGGAAGTGCGGTAGCCTTCTTTATCACACACTACGCGCAAGTCGCCAGCCGGCTGGCCAACCGTTACGGTGCCCGGCGTCTGCACGGTCCAGCGGCCGGCACCGGTTTCGACTACGCACATAGCCCCCTCGAGTGGCTGGGATTTTGTCGTCGACAGAATGGTGACTTTGCCTGAGTACGGTGGCAGGCTGGTACAGGCTGTCAGCAGCAAAGTCGTCAGGATGATGGAAACACGAAGCATGAACCCTCCTCTTTTTGCTGGTACCTGTTTCGTTAATGAGTGATCGTGAGTTCCGCTGCGCTCAACTACCCAACTCACCTTTATAAAAGATGGAACGTGGGGTAGAAGATCGCAGCGAAATTCGCCGCATTCAGAATCAGAAATTAAGCGAACGCTTGTCCACTGCCAGCGCGGCTTCCTTGGTTGCTTCCGACAAGGAAGGATGTGCGTGGCAAATGCGCGCAATGTCCTCCGCCGAGGCGCGGAATTCCATGGCGACTACGGCTTCCGCAATCAGCTCGGATGCCATCGGCCCAATTATGTGCACACCAAGAATTTCATCGCTTTTCGCATCAGCAAGAAACTTCACCATGCCGGACGTATCGCCAAGCGCACGTGCGCGGCCATTGGCCATGAACGGAAAACTGCCGGCCTTGTAGGCAATGCCTTCCGCTTTGAGTTGTTGTTCGGTCTTGCCGACCCATGCAATTTCAGGCGATGTATAAATGACCCATGGAATAGTATTGAAGTTCACATGACCATGCTGGCCGGCGATGCGCTCGGCAACGGCAACGCCTTCCTCTTCGGCCTTGTGCGCCAGCATCGGGCCGCGCACGACGTCACCGACTGCCCATACATTCGGCAAGCTGGTGCGGCAGTCTGCATCAACGGCAACAAAGCCGCGCTCGTCGAGCTTCAAACCAACTGATTCTGCATTGAGACCAATGGTATTGGGCACGCGGCCGATGGAGATGATCAGGCGGTCAAACACAGCCTTGTGTGCCGCGCCTTTGTCATCGGTGTAGTCAACGGTGACGTTGTCCTTGCCCGCCTTGATGGTGCCGATCTTCACGCCCAAGTTAATCGCCAGTCCCTGCTTCAAAAACAGTTTGTGCGCTTCCTTGGCGATTTGATCGTCAACGGCGCCGAGGAATGCCGGCAGCGCTTCGAGCACGGTAACTTCTGCGCCAAGGCGACGCCAGACGCTGCCCATTTCCAGGCCAATGACACCGGCGCCGATGACGCCGAGTTTTTTCGGAACGGCGTCGATATTCAAAGCACCGGTGTTGGACAGGATAAGTTTTTCGTCAAACTCTGCACCCGGCAGCACGCGCGGGTTCGAGCCGGTGGCGATGATGACGTGCTTGGCCTTGAGCGTTTCACTGGCAGCACCGGTGACGGCAATTTCATAACCCTCTGCATCGGCTTTGGCGAATGCGCCACGACCGTGGAAAAAGGTGACTTTATTTTTCTTGAGCAGAAAAAGGATGCCGTCATTGTTTTGTTTGACGACGGTGTCCTTGCGACCCAGCATCTGGCCAAGGTTGAGCTTGAGGCCTTTGACTTCGATGCCGTGCTCGGCAAAGCCGTGACCTGCGTGTTCGAAATGCTCTGAAGACTGCAGGAGCGCTTTCGATGGAATACAACCGACATTGGTGCAGGTGCCGCCCGGTGCGGGGCCGCCCTTGTCGTTTTTCCACTCGTCGATACAGGCGGTAGAAAAGCCGAGTTGTGCGGCACGGATAGCGGCGATGTAGCCGCCGGGGCCGCCACCGATTACGACTACGTCAAAATTTTTGGACATGATTATTTTCCCTGAAGCGTCTTCTGCATTTCAAGACACTGGGTTCCAGCATTCGCTGGAACGACGCCTGTAGTGGTCGTCCCGGCGCAGGCCGGGACCCAGTGGCTTTCGTATTGACTGACAAGCCCGAATTAAAGATCGAGCAGCAAACGCGCAGGATCTTCCAGCGCTTCTTTCATCGCCACCAGACCGAGCACTGCTTCACGACCGTCAATGATGCGGTGGTCATACGACATCGCCAGGTAATTCATCGGACGGATTACGATCTGGCCATTTTCGACGACTGCGCGATCCTTGGTCGCATGCACACCCAGAATGGCTGACTGCGGAGGATTGATGATCGGGGTCGACAGCATGGATCCGAACACGCCGCCATTCGAGATCGAGAAGGTGCCGCCGGTCAGTTCTTCCAGCGTCAGTTTGCCGTCACGGGCTTTGACGCCAAACTCACCGATTTTCTTTTCGATGTCTGCAATCGACATCTGGTCGACATTACGCAGGATAGGCACGACCAGACCGCGTGGCGAACCGACGGCGATACCAATATCAAAGTAGCCGTGATAGACCACGTCATTACCATCGATAGACGCATTGATGACCGGGTATTTTTTCAAGGCAGCGACAGCGGCTTTGACGAAGAACGACATGAAGCCGAGCTTGACGCCATGTTCCTTTTCGAACTTGTCTTTGTACTTGTTGCGCAGGTCCATGACCGGCTGCATGTTGACTTCGTTGAAGGTCGTCAGGATGGCATTGGTGGCTTGCGATTGCAACAGACGCTCGGCGATACGGGCGCGCAGGCGGCTCATGGGCACGCGCTGTTCAGGGCGACTGCCCAGGTCCATCGCCGCAGGTGCAGCTACCGCAGGCAAGGCAGCAGCAGCCGGACGCGGCGCGGCGGCGGCAGGGGCCGGTGCCGGTTTCGTTTCAAGCGCGCTGATCACATCACCCTTGGTCACGCGACCATCCTTGCCGGTGCCGGCAACAGCGGAAGCCGACATGTTGTTCTCGGCCAGCATTTTCGCAGCAGCAGGCATTGCGATAGCGCCGGATGCGGCAGCAGGTGCAGCAGCAGCGGGAGCAGCGGCTGCGGTAGCTGCGACAGGTGCGGCCGTTGCGGCTGGCACAGCAGCGCCGGCAGTCGCTTCGGTATCGATGCGGGCGATCAGCTCGCCGGCGACGACGGTGCTGCCATCGCCGCGAATGATTTCAACGATCACGCCTTGTGCAGGGGCTGGCAGTTCGAGCACGACCTTGTCGGTCTCGACATCAATCAGGTTTTCATCACGGGCGACTGCTTCGCCGACTTTTTTATGCCACTGCAGCAGGGTCGCTTCGGCGACGGATTCAGATAACTGCGGTACGACTACATCAAGAATTGCCATGACACTCTCCGTTTCGGGTTGTTCGTACGGCGCACCGGCTTCCGGGTCGCCGCCGGGTCTTTATTTGGTCAGTACGAAGCCTTTGAGCTTCGAAAATGCGGTTTCGATCAATGCCTTCTGCTGCGCATAGTGCTTGTCGTAGTAACCGACAGCAGGCGATGCGCTGGCAGGTCGTCCGGCGTAAGCCAGCTTCTGGCCGTCGCCGAGGTTCTCGAAAATATTGTGCTGGATCTGGAACCACGGGCCCTGATTTTGCGGCTCGTCCTGTACCCAGACCAGTTCATTGAAGTTCGGGAAAGCCTTCAGTTCTGCAGCAAAGGTCTTGTGCGGGAACGGATACAGCTGCTCGACGCGGATAATCGCCGTGTCGGTCTGGCCACGCTCTTTGCGGGCATTGACCAGGTCGTAATAGACCTTGCCGGAGCAAGCCAGTACGCGCTTAACTTTCTTCGCATCGATCTTGTCATCAACTTCGCCGATCACGGTATGGAACGAGCCCTTGGAGAGTTCCGTCAACGATGAACCGGCATCCTTGTTACGCAGCAGCGACTTCGGCGTCATGATGACCAAAGGCTTCCTGAACAGGCGGATCATTTGACGGCGTAGCAGATGGAAAATCTGCGCGGCCGTGGTGGGCTGCACAACTTGCATATTGTTGTCAGCACAAAGCTGCAGGAAGCGTTCGATACGGGCAGATGAGTGTTCCGGACCCTGGCCTTCATAACCATGCGGCAGCATCATCACCAGACCATTCGCACGGCCCCACTTCACTTCGCCGGAGCTGATGAACTGGTCGATAACGACTTGTGCGCCATTGGCGAAGTCACCAAACTGTGCTTCCCAGATCGTCAGCGTGTTCGGCTCGGCTGACGAGTAACCGTATTCAAAAGCGAGCACGGCTTCTTCCGACAGCACAGAGTCAATGACGGTAAACGGCGCCTGCTGATCCGAAATGTTTTGTAGAGGAATATAAGTGCCGGCATCCCAGCGTTCGCGCTTCTGGTCATGCAGCACCGCGTGTCTGTGCACGAAGGTGCCGCGACCGGCATCCTGACCAGTGATGCGGATCGCATAACCGGAAGCCAGCAGAGACGCAAAGCCAAGATGTTCGCCCATGCCCCAGTCGAGATTCATCTCGCCACGGCCCATGGTGGCGCGGTCGCCCAATACTTTTTCAACCAGCGGGTGTGGTTTGAAATCTTCCGGCACTTGCGTAATACGCGCAGCCAGTCGCTTGAGTTCCGCCATCGGTACGGCCGTGTCGGCGGCGTCAGTCCATTTGCGGTTCAGGAACGGCAGCCAGTCCACAGCGTACTTGCTCTTGAAGTTGGAGATAACCGGGTCGATCGTATGACGACCGGCATCCATCGCATCGCGGAAGGCCTTGACCATGTCGTCGCCGCCGTCAGCGGCAATCGTGCCCTGTGTGGCGAGCTTGTCGGCGTACAGTTTGCGAGTGCCAGGATGCTGGCCGATTTTCTTGTACATCAGCGGCTGCGTCAGCGCTGGGGTGTCTTGCTCGTTGTGGCCAAGTTTGCGGTAGCAAACGATGTCGACCACGATATCTTTCTGGAACTGCATGCGGAAGTCGAGCGCGATCTGCGTTGCGAACACAACCGCTTCCGGATCGTCGCCGTTGACGTGCAGCACCGGCGCTTCGATCATCTTGACCACGTCCGAGCAGTACAGGGTAGAACGCGAGTCACGCGGGTCGGAGGTGGTGAAGCCGATCTGGTTGTTAATGACGATGTGCACCGTGCCGCCGGTACCGTAGCCACGCGTCTGCGCCAGATTCAGCGTTTCCATGACCACGCCCTGCCCTGCAAAGGCGGCGTCGCCGTGCACCAGAATTGGCAGCACTTGCAGGCCGTCTTTGTCACCACGCCGGTCCATGCGCGCCTTGACCGAGCCTTCAACCACTGGGTTGACGATCTCGAGGTGCGAAGGGTTGAACGCGAGTGACAGATGCACCGGACCGCCTGGTGTCGAGATGTCGCTCGAGAAGCCCTGATGGTATTTGACGTCGCCAGCTGGAAGGTCGTCGCCATGCTTGCCTTCGAATTCGGCAAACAGTTCCTGCGGCATTTTGCCGAGGATGTTGACCAGCACATTCAAGCGGCCGCGATGCGCCATGCCGATGACGATTTCCTGCACGCCCTGATTGCCGGCGCGCTGAATGGTTTCGTCGAGCGAAGCAATGAAGGACTCACTGCCTTCGAGCGAGAAGCGCTTCTGGCCGACGTATTTGGTATGCAGATAACGCTCGAGACCTTCGGCCGCAGTCAGGCGGTCGAGAATGTGAGTTTTCTGGTCACGGCTGAAGTTGCCGGTGGCACGTGTCGATTCAAGACGCTCCTGCATCCAGCGTTTTTGCGCGGGGTCGGTCATGTACATGAATTCGGCGCCGATCGAGCGGCAGTAGGTGTCGCGCAGTGCTTGCAACAAGTCACGCAAGCTGGCCTGCTCGCTGCCGAAATAGGTGTTGCTGATGTTGAACACGATGTCCATGTCCGCATCGGAAAAGCCGTAGAAAGCAGGTTCCAGTTCCGGAATCAGCGGGCGCTCCTGGCGCTGCAAGGGATCGAGGTTGGCCCATTGTGTGCCAAGGAAACGATACGCTGCGATCAACTGGGTAACAGCGACGCGTTTGCGGCCCATTTCGGCATCAGCAGTCGCCGAGACAGTGCGAATCGGACCCTGTTTGGCGCGCTCGGCAAACGAGGCCACAACGGGGGCATGGGCAACATCGGGACGGTCACTGCCATCGACTGCGGGTACGTGCTGCATCGCGTCGAAATACGCGCGCCAGTTGTCAGGTACCGAGCCGGGATTGAGAAGATAGGCCTCGTAGAATTCTTCCACGTACGGTGCATTACCTCCAAACAGATAGGAGTTGGATTGAAACTGCTGCATCATTTTGCTCACCTTTTTCTTCGCGCTTCGCGAGATTGGAGGGTTATGGATTCCACGAATCCAGGAAAACCTTCTGTTTTACGGGCTTACCGTTCGACAGATTGCACTGCAAATTCAGGATCGCAGGATAACATATTGCCTGCTTCAGCCCGAAAAAAACGGGTCACAAGGACCCGTTTATTTTCTGATTGCGCTCTTAGCGTTTTGCTATCGGCTTCACATCACGATGCACTTCGCCGACGAACAGCTGACGAGGGCGACCGATTTTTTGCTCCGGGTCGGAGATCATTTCATTCCACTGCGCGATCCAGCCCACGGTACGCGCCATCGCAAAAATACCGGTGAACAGCGAGACCGGAATGCCGAGCGCGGACTGCACGATGCCGGAGTAGAAGTCGACGTTTGGATAGAGCTTGCGGGAGACGAAGTATTCGTCTTCCAGCGCGACCTTTTCCAAGGCCATGGCCAGCTTGAACAACGGGTCGTTTTGCAGGCCCAGTTCTTCCAGCACTTCGTGGCAGGTTTCACGCATGAGTTTGGCGCGCGGGTCGAAGTTCTTGTAGACGCGGTGACCGAATCCCATCAGCTTGACGCTGGAGTTCTTGTCTTTGACTTGTGCGATGAAAGCCGGAATGTTCTCGACGGTGCCGATTTCTTTCAGCATGTTCAATGCTGCTTCGTTGGCGCCACCGTGTGCCGGACCCCACAGACAGGCGATGCCGGCGGCGATACAGGCGAATGGATTCGCACCTGACGAACCGGACAGGCGAACCGTCGAGGTTGAAGCGTTCTGCTCGTGGTCTGCATGCAAGATCAGGATGCGGTCCAGTGCACGTACCAGCACGTCGTTGACTTTATAGTCTTCAGCAGGATTGGCAAACATCATGCGCATGAAGTTTGCGCTGTACGACAAGTCGTTGCGTGGATAAACGAAAGGCTGGCCCATCGAATATTTGTAGGCCATTGCGACCAGCGTTGGCATCTTCGCGATCAGGCGAATTGCCGAGACTTCACGGTGATGCGGGTCGTTGATGTCGAGCGAGTCATGATAGAACGACGCCAGCGCGCCGACGGTGCCGACCAGTACCGACATAGGATGCGCATCGCGACGGAAGCCGCGGAAGAAGAATTGCATCTGCTCGTGCACCATGGTGTGCTTGGTGACGGTGTCAACGAATTTCTTTTTCTCGGCGACGTTTGGAAGTTCGCCATTCAACAGCAGATAGCAGGATTCGAGGAAGTCGCAATTGACGGCCAGCTGCTCGATCGGATAGCCGCGATACAGCAGCTCGCCCTTGTCGCCATCGATGTAGGTAATCGATGAGTTACAAGCAGCCGTCGACATAAAACCCGGGTCATAGGTGAACTTGCCGGTTGCGCCGTAGAGCTTGCGGATATCGATGACGTCCGGACCGACCGTGCCTTTGTAGATAGGAAAATCTATCGGGGGCGAACCGTCGGAAAAGGATAGCGTGGCTTTGGCGTCAGATTGGGTCATGGCTCTACCTTCGAAAATGAAGTGGTAATTAATTAAAAAAATCTGTTTTCTACAGCGCTACTGATTTGACATTTACGACGAAAGACACGGGATCCCGGCCTGCGCCGGGATGACGGTAGTAGCGTACACAGCATCTGATACGCCATCGTCATCCCGGCGCAGGCCGGGATCCAGCGTCGTTTGTTTCCATCCCTGGGAAACAAGCTCGCCGCTACTCTCTAAGCCTGCCGCAATCGTGCCAGCAAAGCACGCACATGCGGCAAATCGAGCTCATCTTTGGGCTCGTCATTACCCAGCAGCAGGCCCATCAAATCGTTGTCCGTCAACTCCAGAATGCGGGTCAGCGCATCAACGTCAATATCTGAAAGCGCAGTCTCGTGCGCATCCAGAAAACGGGTCAGGATCAAATCATTTTCCAGCAGACCGCGCCGGCTGCGCCAGCGCAAACGCGCACGTCGGGCCGGATCGTCCTGATGGGATTCCGTCATCTGCATCAGACCGCGCGGCGAACTAGCAATTCTTTGATCTTGCCGATTGCCTTGTTCGGGTTCAGACCTTTAGGGCAGACATCGACGCAGTTCATGATCGAATGGCAACGGAACAGGCGGTATGGATCTTCCAGATTGTCCAAACGTGCAGCGGTATCTTCATCGCGGCTGTCGGCAATGAAACGATACGCTTGCAGCAGGCCGGCCGGTCCGACGAATTTGTCCGGATTCCACCAGAACGACGGACATGAAGTCGAGCAGCAGGCGCACAGGATGCACTCGTACAAACCGTCGAGCTCTTCGCGCTCTGCCGGCATCTGCAGACGTTCTTTTTCCGGCGGGATCGTCGTGTTGACCAGGAAAGGCTTGATCGAATGGTACTGCTTGAAGAAGTTGGTCATGTCGACGATCAGGTCGCGAATGACCGGCAAGCCTGGCAGCGGACGCAGCACGATAGGCTGGGTCAGCTCGTTGAGGTTCGTGGTGCAGGCCAGACCGTTCTTGCCGTTAATGTTCATCGCGTCGGAGCCGCAGACGCCTTCACGGCAGGAGCGACGCAGCGCGAGTGAATCATCAACATCGGACTTGATGCGCTGCAAGGCATCGAGCAGCATCTTGTCGGTGTCTTGCAGCTCGACCGTCAGGTCCTGCATGTAAGGCTTGGCATCCTTGTCCGGATCGTAGCGGTAGATTTGGAATTTGACTGTACGTGGCATGATGTTTTCGCTCTTAGAAAGTACGTGCTTTAGGCTTGAAGGTTTCTACCGTCAGGGGCTTGGTCACAACAGGCTTGTAGTCAAGGCGATTGCCTTCCGAGAACCACAGCGTGTGTTTCATCCAGTTTTCATCGTCGCGCTTTTCAAAATCACGATGGGCATGCGCGCCGCGCGATTCCTTGCGCGCCGCTGCCGAGGTGATGGTGGCCTTGGCTGCTTCGATCAGGTTGTCGAGCTCCAGCGCTTCAACACGCGCGGTGTTGAATACTTTGGACTTGTCCTTGAATGAAACATGCTTGCGGCGCTCGTCGAGCTCGGCGATAGCCTTGACGCCCTGCTGCAGCAAATCATCGGTGCGGAACACGCTGCAATATTTTTGCATGGCCGCGCGAATGCCATTGGCCACATCCTGCACGCGCTCGGAACCGGTTGAGGTTTCGAGCTTGTTCATGCGCGACAGCGCAAGTTCAGCGCCATCGGCCGGCATCGTCTTGTGGCTCTGTGCTTTCAGGTTCGACGCAACGACGTGGTTACCGGCGGCGCGACCAAACACCAGCAGGTCAAGCAGCGAGTTGGTGCCGAGACGGTTGGCGCCGTGCACGGATACGCAGGCACATTCGCCGATAGCGTAGAGACCGTTAACGATTTCCTGACCGCCGTTTTTCGGCGCAACCACCTGACCGTGAATATTGGTCGGGATGCCGCCCATCTGGTAGTGAATGGTCGGCACGACCGGAATCGGCTCTTTGGTTGCATCGACGTTGGCAAACTTGTGGCCGATTTCCAGAATCGATGGCAGCCGCTTTCTGATGGTATCGGCGCCAATGTGACGCAGGTCCAGCAGCACGTGATCCTTGTTCGGACCGCAGCCACGACCTTCCTTGATTTCCTGATCCATCGAACGGGAGATGAAGTCACGCGGCGCGAGATCTTTCAGCGTTGGCGCATAACGCTCCATGAAACGCTCGCCTTCGCTGTTGATCAAAATGCCGCCTTCGCCGCGCACGCCTTCGGTAATCAGCACGCCTGCACCGGCTACACCGGTTGGGTGGAACTGCCAGAATTCCATGTCTTCGAGTGGCAAACCAGCGCGTGCAGCCATCCCCATGCCGTCGCCGGTATTGATGAACGCATTGGTTGAAGCAGCCCAGATACGGCCAGCGCCGCCGGTGGCAAAAATAGTGGTCTTGGCTTCGAGGATCAGCATTTCACCGGTCTCGATTTCGAGTGCGACAACACCGATGACGTCGCCTGCTGCGTCACGCACCAGGTCGATCGCCATCCATTCAACAAAGAAGTGGGTCTTGGCGCGCACGTTGCGCTGGTACAGCGTATGCAGCATTGCATGACCGGTACGGTCGGCTGCGGCGCACGCGCGCTGCACCGGCTTTTCGCCGAAGTTGGCAGTGTGGCCGCCGAACGGGCGCTGGTAAATGGTGCCGTCCGGATTGCGGTCAAACGGCATGCCGAAGTGTTCGAGTTCGTAAACGACTTTAGGCGCTTCGCGACACATGAATTCGATCGCGTCCTGGTCACCCAGGTAGTCTCTGCCCTTGACGGTATCGAACATGTGCCAGTACCAGTTGTCTTCTGACATATTGCCCAGTGAAGCACCGATACCACCTTGCGCTGCAACGGTATGCGAGCGGGTCGGGAATACTTTGGACAGCACCGCGACGTTGAGACCGGCCTCGGCCAGCTGCAGCGAAGCGCGCATGCCGGAGCCGCCGGCGCCAATGATGACGGCGTCGAAACGGCGGGATGGAATACCTGTTTTTATGGCTGACACGATTACACTCTCCAAAGAATCTGCACCGTCCAGCCGGCACATGCGACCAGCCACAGTATCGTTATGACTTGCAGCAGCAGACGAATTGCTACCGGCTTGATGTAGTCCATCCAGATGTCGCGCATGCCGACCCACACGTGGTAATACAACGCGAAGAAGGTGACGAGGGCAAACAGCTTGAACCACTGCTGCGCGAACAGGCCAGCCCAGCCTTCATAGCTGAACTCGCGTGCGCCGAAAAATACTACGAGCAAAACGATGGTGAAGACAGCCATCACGATGGCGGTGATGCGCTGCGCCAGCCAGTCTTTGAGGCCGTAGTGCGCGCCGACGACCAGACGCTTGGGTCCGATATTGTTGTTAGCCATTTAAAACGCTCCGAACAGTTTGAGGGCAACCAGCACGGCCAGCGGTACGCTGACAGCAAAGACGCTGATTGCGGATTTGGCCGCGCCTTCTTTTGAAAGACCAATGTGGAGGTCCATGATCAGATGACGGATGCCGGCGCAAAAGTGATGCAGATATGCCCATGACAGCGCGAGGATGAAGAGCTTTACCAGCCAGTGACTGACATAACCCTGCAGATGGGCAAAAGAAATTTCAGAGGTGATGCTCTGGTCAAACAGGTACAAGATAAAAGGCAGCAGCAGGAACATCATGAATCCGCTGATGCGATGAAAAATCGACACCATACCGGCAGCCGGCAAACGGTAGTTCATTAGCTGCGTAATGTGGATATTAGTAAATTGCTTACGTGATTTCTTTGTTGCTTCAGTCATGGGCATCCTCTTCAACTGGTTCTTTTTGGCTACGTCAGCAAACTGCTTGATTCTATCTGTTTCAGTTTTTTTTTATTTGTCGAGCCTGTAATTGCAAGGGCGTCGACTTTGCGATGCTGTCAACTTAGTTCATTGTGATAGTGATGGTTTGCTGTCACATACAACGCGCGCCGCACTTCAACCGGCCGGTCGCCATAGGTGTACGACACCCTGTCAACACTCAGTAACGGCACACCCTCTTCGACTTTCAGCATCTTGGCTGCAGCCGCATCCGCCGACACAGCGCGCAATTTTTCCGAAGCGCGAATCATCTGGGTGCCGAATTCGGTTTCAAACAAACCGTACATCGGGCCTTTGTATTCCACCAGACGTTCTGCAGTCAGCCCCTTAAAGATAGCGCCAGGCAGCCAGATCTCCTCGAGGATGGTCGGGATACCGTCAAAAAACTGCACTCGCTTGATGAAAATGACAGAGTCGCCTGCCTTGATGTCGAGCACGCGCGTAACCTCGGCCGGTCCGCGCATGCGTTTGACTTCGATAATATGATTTTCAGGCTGGTGCGCTTCGCCGGCATCCGGCATCAAGCGCAAAAAACGAAATTGCACGCGCGCTTCATGATGCGTGGCGACAAAAGTACCTTTGCCCTGACGGCGTATCACCAGATTTTCGGCAGACAATTCATCAATAGCTTTGCGGACAGTGCCCTGACTGACTTTGAATCGATAGGCGAGTTCGACCTCACTCGGAATCAATTCACCCGGCTTCCATTCACCGGATTGCAAGCTCTGCACAATCAGCGACTTGATCTGCTGATATAGCGGACTGAAAGTCGGCGAACTGACGGCAACGGCAGGCGAACCGGTTACGGCAGGCGAGGTCGGGTTGGCAGTTGGCGTCATGGTTTGACTCATAGGTGCTAATTTCACCATAATTCACCCATTTCCGTCCAGAAAATTTAGCAGTAATATGTCTTATATAAGATATAAGATTGTCGTTGACAGCTTGGGTGTACAAGCCTAAACTCGCGAGCAAAGTTTCCAGCATTTCACGATTTCCCCGCCTTTTCAATGACTACTTTGGAGATTCAACATGGCTAAAGCCCCTATGCGCGTTGCTGTCACCGGCGCTGCCGGTCAGATCGGCTACTCATTATTGTTCCGTATTGCCAATGGCGACATGCTTGGCAAAGATCAGCCAGTGATCCTGCAATTACTGGAAATCCCGGACGAGAAAGCGCAGAAGGCCTTGAAAGGCGTGATGATGGAAATCGACGATTGCGCTTTCCCGCTGCTGGCCGGCATGACTGCTCACGCTGACCCGATGACGGCATTTAAAGACATCGACGTTGCACTGCTGGTAGGTGCCCGTCCACGCGGCCCCGGCATGGAGCGCAAGGATCTGCTCGAAGCCAATGCGCAAATTTTCACCGTGCAAGGCAAGGCGCTCGACGCTGTCGCTTCGCGCAATGTGAAGGTCCTGGTTGTCGGCAACCCAGCCAACACCAATGCCTTCATCGCCATGAAATCGGCACCGAACCTGCCAGCGAAAAACTTCACCGCGATGCTGCGTCTGGACCATAACCGCGCGCTGTCGCAAATCGCTGCCAAGACTGGCAAGCCAGTGTCGTCAATTGAAAAGCTGTGCGTATGGGGCAATCACTCCCCTACCATGTACGCTGACTATCGCTTCGCCACCATTGACGGCAAATCAGTCAAGGAAAGCATCAACGACGAAGCATGGAACAAGGACGTGTTCCTGCCGACAGTTGGCAAACGCGGCGGCGCCATCATTGAAGCGCGTGGTCTGTCGTCAGCAGCATCGGCTGCCAACGCAGCAATCGACCACATCCATGACTGGGTTCTGGGCACCGCTGGCAAATGGACCACGATGGGTATTCCATCAGACGGTTCGTATGGCATTCCGAAGGACACCATGTTCGGCTTCCCTGTTACCACCGAAAACGGTGAGTACAAAATCGTTCAAGGTCTGGAAATTGACGCATTCTCGCAAGAGCGCATCAACCTGACCCTGAAAGAACTGACTGAAGAACGTGACGGCGTCAAGCACTTGCTGCCGTAATTTGTTTTAGTCTGAGGCAGATATAAAAATATCTGCCTCTTCCTTTGTGATTTTTTGTTTTAGCACTCCACCAGATTCCACTCCCCGCCTTCATGCATCCGTCCGAGGTTTTGTTTCAGGGTACGCAGCAGCCGATTTCGATTCCGGCCTGCGACCACTATGCCGGCTCGGAAAAACTGATGCATAAGTCGATGGCCCTGCAACAGCAGATGGGCCCCGTATTCGATATCACCTTTGACTGTGAAGACGGCGCTGCCGCCGGCAATGAAGCCGCGCATGCGCAATTGGTCGCGAACCTGATCGCCAGTGCTGAAAATCAGCATGGCCGCATCGGTGCGCGCGTGCATGATGTGGCCAGTCCGTACTTCGAGCAAGATATCGCGCTGATCTGCGCGACGGCAGCTACCCGCCTTGCCTATCTCGTCATTCCCAAAGTAGACGGTGTAGAGCAGTTGCGCACTGCCATCGCAGTCGTGATGCGCCACGCGCAAGCAGCCGGGCGCAGCGACCTGCCGATTCATGTACTCATAGAAACCCATGGCGCGCTGCATGAAGTGTGGGAAATCGCCGCGCTGCCCGAAGTGGAATGCCTGTCCTTCGGCATTATGGATTTCGTCTCTGCGCACTACGGCGCAGTACCCGGTGCCGCAATGCAAAGCCCGGGACAATTTACGCATCCGTTGATAGCGGGCGCCAAATTAAAGATTGCTGCGGCCTGTCATGCTCACGGCAAAATTGCCTCGCATAATGTGACCACGGCGATTCGGGATTTGTCGGTTGTCGCCGATGACGCTGCACGTGCAGCGAATGAATTTGCTTTTACCCGGATGTGGAGTATTCATCCGGACCAGATTGTGCCGATACTGGCGGCATTTGCGCCCGCTGAGGAAGAAGTCGGCATCGCTATCGACATTCTCGCTGCGGCACAGGCGCTGCAATGGGGACCGATACAACACCGCGGTAAGCTGCACGACCGGGCCAGCTACCGTTACTACTGGACGATATTACAAAAAGCCAGACGCAGCGGACAGGTATTGCCGCAGAAAGCTGCCAGTCTGGTTTAGCAGGGTTTTCGGCGAGGAGACTAGCCGCATGAAAAATGTATTGAAGGTTTTACTTTGTAGTGCTGCTTTACTGGGTATGCAGGCGCAGGCAGCAGCAACAGAGCTGGTGTGTGAGTTGGGTCAGCGGATGGGGGTGCGAGGTGATCAAGCTCTCGATAATTCCATTGAACTGATCTGGCAAGGACAACGCTACAACTTGCAGCGGGTGGCAACGAGTACCGGTGCCAACCGCTTCGAAGATAGCGTCAGCGGTCTGGTCTGGATAGGGATACCGGCCAAGGGCATGCTGCTTGATGCCCGGCACGGCAAACCGCTGGCGAACGAGTGCAAGACGACTGAACAGGGGCGGCCGGCAAGTAACAAAAAGATGCGCTGAGCAAAACGACACAAGCGCGGCGCATCGATAAAAGATTTTTTATTTTCAGCAAACAAAAACAAGGAGAGCACATGATTAACAACTCGCTTAAAACGCTCAAGGAATTCAAGATTTCCGCGACCAAAAAAGGTCAATTCCATTCTCTGCCGGCGTTGCAGAAAAAACTCGGCATCGCCATTGACCGCCTGCCCGTCTCAATCCGTATCGTGCTCGAGTCCGTGCTGCGCAATTGCGATGGCAAAAAAGTCACCGAAGAGCATGTGCGCCAGCTCGCCAGCTGGAAACCAAAAGCTTCACGCAGCAATGAAATTCCGTTCGTTGTCGCCCGCGTTGTGCTGCAAGACTTCACCGGCGTGCCGCTGCTGGCCGACCTCGCCGCCATGCGCGGTGTCGCCTCCAAGATGGGCAAGACACCGAAGAACATCGAACCGCTGGTTCCTGTCGATCTCGTGGTTGACCATTCGGTACAGATCGATCACTTCCGCGAAAAAAATGCGCTGGACCTGAACATGAAGCTGGAGTTCAGCCGCAACAACGAGCGCTACCAGTTCATGAAATGGGGCATGCAGGCATTCGACACCTTTGGCGTCGTGCCACCGGGCTTCGGCATCGTGCACCAGGTGAACCTCGAATACCTGGCACGCGGCGTCCATAACAAAGATGGCCTGTACTACCCGGACACGCTGGTCGGCACCGACTCGCACACCACCATGATTAACGGCATTGGCGTCGTTGGCTGGGGCGTGGGCGGCATCGAAGCCGAAGCCGGCATGCTCGGCCAGCCAGTATATTTCCTGACCCCTGACGTCGTTGGCGTGAACCTGACCGGCATGCTGCGCGAAGGCGTCACTGCAACCGACCTGGTACTGACCATTACTGAGCTGCTGCGTAAAGAAAAAGTCGTCGGCAAATTTGTCGAATTTTTCGGTGAAGGCACCAAGTCACTGTCACTGACCGACCGCGCCACCATCGCCAATATGGCACCAGAGTACGGCGCCACGATGGGCTTTTTCCCGGTAGATGACGCAACGCTTGACTACTTCCACGGCACCGGCCGCAGCAAGGCAGAGATCGATGCGTTTGCCGCCTATTTCAAGGCACAGAAACTGTTCGGCATTCCGAAAGAAGGCGAGATCGACTACAGCAATGTGGTCAAGCTCGACCTGTCGAAAGTCGCACCTTCACTGGCCGGCCCCAAGCGTCCGCAAGACCGTATCGAAATCGGCAATGTGAAGCAGACCTTCAAAGAACTGTTTGCCAAGCCAGTGGCTGACAACGGCTTCAACAAAAAGGCCGATGACCTCGACGCCGAATACACCAACACCGACGGCGTCAAGCTGATGAACGGTGACGTGCTGATCGCTGCCATCACTTCATGCACCAACACCTCGAACCCGAGCGTGCTGCTGGCCGCTGGCCTGCTGGCCAAGAAGGCAGTTGCTGCCGGCCTGACCGTTGCGCCGCACATCAAGACTTCGCTGGCTCCTGGCTCGCGCGTTGTGACCAAATATCTGGAAGCAGCCGGCTTGCTGCCGTATCTGGAACAGCTCGGCTTTGGCGTGACCGCTTACGGTTGCACCACCTGTATCGGTAACGCCGGTGACCTGACGCCTGCAATGAATGAAGCCATCGTCAAGAACGATGTCGTCGTCGCTGCTGTGTTGTCGGGCAACCGCAATTTTGAAGCGCGTATTCATGCAAACATCCGCTCCAACTTCCTCGCGTCGCCACCGCTGGTCGTCGCATACGCGATCGCCGGCAATGTCACCCGCGACCTGATGACCGAGCCAGTCGGCAAGGGCAAGAACGGCAAGGACATTTATCTGGGCGACATCTGGCCAACAACGGCAGAGATCAACAAGCTGATGAAGCACGCCATGAATGCGAAGACCTTCAAGGCCAACTACGCTGATGTTAAAGGCGCACCAGGCAAACTGTGGGAAAACATCAAAGGCGTAGCCAAGGGTGAAGTCTACAACTGGCCAAAATCAACCTACATCGCCGAACCACCGTTCTTCCAGGACTTCACGATGGAACCAAAAGCAGCAGCGACCGGCATCACAGGCGCGCGTGCTCTGGGTGTATTTGGCGACTCAATTACGACAGACCACATCTCCCCTGCTGGTTCAATCCAAGAATCCAGCCCCGCTGGCAAATGGTTGAAAGAAAATGGTGTTTTGAAAGCAGACTTCAATTCGTACGGTTCACGCCGTGGCAATCACGAGATCATGATGCGCGGCACCTTCGCCAATGTGCGTATCAAGAACCTGATGATTCCTGCCAAGCCGGACGGCTCACGCGTTGAAGGCGGCCTGACCGTGCACCAGCCTAGCGGCAAGGAAATGGCGATCTATGACGCAGCAATGCAGTACGTGAACGATGGCGTGCCCACAATGGTGTTTGCCGGCGAAGAGTACGGCACCGGTTCCTCACGTGACTGGGCGGCCAAGGGTACGCAGCTGCTGGGCGTCAAGGCCGTGATCGCGCGTTCGTTCGAGCGCATCCATCGCTCCAATCTGGTCGGCATGGGCGTGCTGCCGCTGCAATTCCTCGGGAATGACAGCGTCGCTTCGCTCAATATCACTGGCAACGAATCATTTGATTTGCTCGGCATTGAAAATGATATCAAGCCACAGCAGCAAGTGACGCTGGTAATCAAGCGCGCCAATGGTGAAACTCAGAAAGTGAAAGTTCTGCTGCGCATAGATACACCGATCGAAGTGGATTACTATCGCCATGGCGGTATTCTTCCATTCGTGCTTCGTCAATTGCTGGCAGCTTAAGCATGAGTCTGGCCGGCAGCAATGCCGGTCAGACTATTCAATAAAAGAAGTTCTATCCGGAGACAAGTATGTGGAAAATTCTAGTAGCCTTCATCATTTTTGCAGCAGTCGCGCTGACGCTCGTCTTTAACATGGGCGACAAGATCGATATGCAAGGCGAATCAGCCGGGCATGATACTTCTGCCGAGCATGCTGAACCGACCGCACCAACTGCGCCGGCAGCATCCGACACAGAGAAAAAGTAAGTAGTTTGTCTTTGTCTGAAAGCGCGGCTATGCCGCGCTTTTTTCATTCTTGCGCCTTTACGGCGTCGAAGAATGCCGTATCCTATAAAATCTTGTGTTTGTATCATTCAAATAAAAATTGCCATGCGCCGTACGCCCAAGAGTCCTACCCGGAAATTTTCTACCGACAGCCAGCGGCTGGCGACACTGGCTCAGTCGCTGGTACAGGCAGCCAGCCGTATAGAACAACGCAATTGGGAAAACAGGCTCGACAGCGCATTGGAAAAGCTCTTGAGCGGCAACCAGCAGCAACTGATCGACAGCGCACTCGACCATTTGTTTCATACCGATCTGGCCGCCTATGATGGCTTGCTCGATGCCGTCGAAGCAAACAGTGCGAGCTGTGCGCTTACGCACGAAGGCCGTCAACATGATGCATTGTTGATGGCCATTCCGATACTGGCGTGGACACGTTTTTCGATACCGGCTGGCCCGATTCCAGTAGAACTGCTGCAAACCATTACCGCGCATTTGCATGGCCATGTGCTGGCAGCCGATACGCAAGTTGCCGTAGCGCCGATGCTGTTCGCCATCGACCAGCTGCCGCGAAGCTATTGCGATACTTATTTACTGACTCATCGCATGGCCAAGGCAGCACTGTCCGGCATGGCTTTACAGATGCCGACGGATCTGCCCGAGACTGCCCCCTTCCTTGCCGATACCCGCTTTGTGCTGCTGGCAGTGACGGCACCGGCCGGCATGCCTTTGTTGCGCTGGCAAGAAGAAGTATCAGGCACCAATCTGCTAGCCAGCACGCAGGCAGTGCTGGCCCAATGGCAGGTACAGGCCGGCCCGAATTTGCAGCGGCTCTTTGCGGGCTGCGGTACCGAATTGCTGCTGCCGGAGGCTTATTACGTCGCCTGCCGTGATGCAGACAAAAAGATCCGCCCGGTCTCTGTGCGCGCCGCCGTCCATTACCTCACCCATGCATTAACAATAGAAGCAGCACAGATCGCTGCCGTCGTTGCCGGCTTCGGCGACGAAAGCAATGACATGGGCATTGATGAGTACCGAATCAGTTTTACCGTCGCCGACAATACCGATGTGTTTTATGGCGTGGTCTGGCCGCTTTATGATGAAGAAAGCGGCGAAGAAGACATGCAAACCATGCCGCTCAGACGAGCAGCCACTGCTGCGCCAGTGTCACCGCTGCAGCAGATCGTCAGCCTGCTGCGCGAAACCGGTATCACTCGCATCACCAAGCCGGAGATTTTATTTACACCAGAATTTTGCGACGATTGCGGCGCGCCCCTATTTTGCGATCATGCTGAAGAACTGGTGCACGCCGAAATGCCGGAAGACACGCCGCAATCGGGCGCGCATTTGCATTAACTTTCAATAGCATGTTTCTGAATTAATCTTGCAGCGTCTTTTTGTTCTGAACGAATCACATGCTTGCTTATGAGCGATTATTTACGCTGCATCGCTGCCGCGTTTAGAGAGGATTGCAGGTCCTGCACTCTGATATAATTCGCAACTAGTCGGGGCGTAGCGCAGCCTGGTAGCGTACTTGCATGGGGTGCAAGGGGTCGAGTGTTCGAATCACTCCGTCCCGACCAAGAGATAGCGAAAAAGCTTACATCTTCACAGATGTAAGCTTTTTTATTTTCAAGACTTTTTAGCTACGTGCCATCTGGAAAAAAAAATCTCACCAGACCGGAGGAAAGTAAAACGATCTGGCGAGCAGGCAAAACCTTCAAAATAATCAGCGTCACATTAGAACGCGTACTTCACTCCGGCCTGGAAGGTGCGAGGCATGCCGACCAGGATACCGCGGGTGCGATCCACAATATAGCTATGGTCGGCGAGGTTTTTTCCGGCGACGAAGAGCGTGGCCTTACCCACTGTGTAGTTAACCGTGGCATTCCAGATACCGTACGCATCTATCGGGCCGGTGCGACCGTCACCAGTTACATTCACTGTCGCTGTATTGGCAAAGTCGCTGAACTGGCGGCCGACGTAAACATATTCAACCCGGGTATTCCAGTTTTCCGACGACTTGTATCCGATTGTGATCGTTGCTTGATGCTCTGGCGCGTAGGGCAAGCGCTTGCCAGAATAATTTGCCTCGACATCGCCATTCGGACGGGTAAACGCAGAGCGCTGCTCTGCGGTAGGCAGGTAGGTAAACGCAGCACGTACGAATAGATTGCCCTCAAACTGGGAAGCGAGCTTGTCAATTTGACCGGCAAACTCAAGCCCTTGGTATAGAGCCTTACCCTCGGAGTAATTGGTGCTGGCGCTGGAAATGCCGCCACCGGCGATGCTGCCGACCTGCACATTGTTGCTGAAGTCGTTACGGAATAGTGCGACGTCGATGAAGCTGTTTCGTGTCGGCGAGGTTCGCAGGCCGAGCTCCATGTTGACGCTGCGTTCAGGATTCAGGTCAACCGAACCACCTAAGCTATCGATCGCATCCTCGACACGGGCTGGGCTGAAGCCTTTGTGAACACCACCGTAGATGATGGTATCGGCACTGGCGCGGAAGGTTGCGCCAACGCCCGGGATGAATTCAATCATTGAATTTTTTCCGCGCCCTTCTCCAGCGCGGTAACCGATGCGTTCGTTACGGATGTTTTCTATGCGGACAATTGGTGTTACCGCAAATTGCTCGCTGAACTCGAACCGGTTGGCAGCGAAGGTCGATAATGCCATCGTTGTGCGCTTCTGATCTTCCTGCACGTGCGTCACACCGCTGGTATCCCCAATCAAGTATTTACTATAGTCGGCGTAGCGAAGTTGCTTTCGTTCCTGCGATTCACTATGCACTTTGATACCGTACTCAAGCTGGTTATTCAAGCCAAACGCGGTATGGTTTTGCTGAACACGGGAATCGATACCAAGCGTCGTGTAGCTACGCAGGCGGCCGTTCACCTGACAACCGTCAACTGCGAGCACATCGCCGTCAATACGTGTGGTACCGGAAGGACAGTCCAATGTACTCGATGCCTGCCGCCACCAGTTTCTATCGAATTGAGCACCATAAATACTGGTCGTCAGCGTTTTGCCTGCACCAAGATTCAAGAGGTGGGTTGCTGACACACCTGTACGCTTGAAATCCAGCTGGTCATTCTTGAAGGGATTGTAGCGGGCACCCTGTCGTACAAATTCCTGTTCGGTCAGACCAGAGTAGGTGTTGATTGAATTCTCATCGTAATGCGTAGCACGCAGGATCAGCTTGTTATGCGAATTCAAATCGCCTGCCCACTTGAAGTTCAGGTCATTGATCGTGCTGTGTACGTTATCGCGCGCACCATCTGACTCCTTGCGGTAGGCATCCAGAATCGCTCCATTGCCGGTCACCATCAAGTGGCCATTCAAGTAGCCACGTGTGCCAGCGGCCAGCCCGACAAGGCCACCGAATGCCTTTTGCGGCTCAGGTGTGATGTAGTTGATGACGCCACCGGCGGTCTGCGGACCGAAGCGGAGCACCTGGCTGCCCTTGCTGACTTCGATGGAATCATAGCGATCAATCGGCGGATGGTAGTAGCTCGCGTTGTCGCCATAAGGTGCAAACGACAGTGGCAGGCCATCCTCCAGCAGCAGCACCTTGGTTGAGCGTGTTGGGTTCAGACCACGAATGCCGATGTTGGGGCGCAGCCCCAGACCCTCCTCGTCCCTGACATGCACGCCGGGCACCTTCCGTAGCGCCTCATTTACAGAAAACACACGGCTTTGCTCAAGTTCCGCCGCATCCACGATATGCGCAGACCCTTGGCTGAATTTTGAATTGGTTGGCGATCCAATAACGTCCACACGCGGAAGAGTTGGCTCTGTCGCTCCGTCCACTGTCTGGGCATTAAGCTCAGTATGAGCTCCCATTGCAAACATGACTGCGAAAGCTAACGGGGTCATCTTCAAGGAGGGTGAGGACAAACAACGGCGCGACGGATACATCAAGCTCTCCTGCAATCAAGTTAACGATAATACGAACGATTCTTATTAACTGCAATTGTAAGGACTTTGCCCGTGTTTTATATCGGTAATTACTATTGAAAAATGATTATTGATTTACAAAAACTATAGATTCGTCTGAAATAACCCGCTCCCAAAAACAGCGATCGAGTCAAATGAACAAAGACTGCCACCCCAACTCAAATTGAAGTCTTGATAAAAAATGACTGATTTCGACTAGTGAATTCACAGTAATGAATAGCAGCCAGCTGCAACGAAGGAGATTCGGTGATCCATAGCGCTGCCATCAAACTAAGGATTTATCGCTACGATCCCGACAGAGATACGCGACCCGCAATGCAGGACATCGCCATTGTTCCTGCACATGGGGATAGGATGTTGCTGGACTTGCTAGAGCGAATACGGCATCAGATCGATGACAGTTTGTCGTTTCGCCGCTCTTGCCGCGAAGGCGTCTGCGGTTCGGACGGTATGAATATCAATGGCAAAAACGGGCTGGCTTGTCTCACTAACCTGAGGGAATTGACGCAGCCTATCGTACTGCGCCCGCTACCGGGTCTACCGGTAATTCGCGATCTGATCGTTGACATGACGTCGTTCTGGAAGCAATACCATTCAATCAAGCCGTTCCTGATTAATGACACACCGCCACCAGAATTGGAACGACTACAAAGGCCGGATGATCGTGATCTGTTAAACGGACTCTACGAATGCATACTCTGCGCATGCTGTTCCAGCGCGTGTCCCACGTACTGGTGGAATCCGGACAAGTTTGTCGGGCCGGCCGGACTGCTGCAAGCGTATCGATTCATCGCGGACAGCAGGGACACGGCGAGGGCCGACCGTCTCGACAATCTCAATGATGCGTACCGTCTGTTCCGCTGCCGAACCATCATGAACTGTACCGACGTCTGTCCGAAAAGCTTGAATCCGGCTGCTGCCATCAGCAGTATTCGCAGCTTGCTGCTTAAACGCTCTGTTTAATTACCCGTTTTCAAGCCGCATGAAGCCGTGCTTAAAGCAAATGCCTGTTGCTGCCCTCCCCTTACGATACAAATTTTTATAACAAGCGCGTCCGAATACGGGCTGTACTTTCTGTGATGCTGAACTACTAGCTCGCATGCACCAAGCATCGGCAAATTGGCTGAAGAGTTCGCGCACTACTTTTGATCATGTCGAGCAATTTCTCTTAGGGTTAATTTATTGATGAAGTAGATCAATCAATACAAATAAAGATGGTTGCAGGAAACTTAGTTCTTCATTGCAATTAATTATTTTTGTAAATATGCGCTACAGGACTGAAATACTCTACTTTGCGGAATACTATGTCTGAAGTTAACGACACATTCGCATATAAAGAATGTAAAAGATTCAAGCGCTAACTTACCAAGATAAGGAATACACAATGAAGAAAATCCGTTCCCTGTTTTTTGTAATGGGGATGCTATTGAGTTCTGTGTCTTCTGCAACAGTCCAAGTCAGCATTGGCATCAACTTTCCCATCTACCCAAACCTTGTTGTCGTTCCCGGTTATCCGGTGTACTACGCACCGCAACTGGATGCGAACTACTTCTTTTACGACGGCATGTACTGGGTCTACCAAAATGATTACTGGTATGCGAGCTCTTGGTATAACGGCCCTTGGAGGTTTATAGGTCCAGAGCTCGTCCCGGTATTCATTCTAAGAATTCCCGTTCGTTATTATCGCCAACCGCCCACATTCTTCATTGGATGGCAGTCTGATTCTGCGCCACGCTGGGGAGAACATTGGGGCCGTGACTGGAGCCGGAATAGAAATGGCTGGGATAGGTGGGATCGCCGGTCTGCACCACGACCCGCAGCTTTGCCTTTATACCAGCGCGAATATTCCGGTGATCGATATCCTAAACAATTAGAGCAGCAACAAGAGCTGCATCAACGTAATTACAATCACCAGCCCCGTGACCCGGTGGTCAGGCAGAGCTATCAAGAACAATCGTCATCAATACGTGATGACGACATGCGGAATTCACCGCGAACATCTGTCGAGCAAGGACGGCCGGAATTTCAAGATCAGGGGCGGCAGCAACGGCAAGGCCGGAATTCGAGTGACGAATCAGGACGCGAACAACAGGGACGTGAACAACGAAGACGCGAGCAGCCTGCGCAAAATGAAGACGGTGAAAGAAACGTCGACATGCAAAGGCAAACACGTCCAGGCACAGACCAAGGTCGTCCCGAATATCAGGATCGCCGGCAAAGAACACAGTCAGCTCCGGATCTTCGTGATCAACAAAGCCCAAGACGCGCTCAGAGAGAGCGAACTGGTGGCAAAGAATAATTCACGAAAATTTTTTCGCGCGAAGTGTAACAAGATGAGATTGATTGACTTCAATTCTCATGGAAATTCATAAAAGACTAAGGGGAGAACTCATATGAAATCTTTTTTATTCGCAGCTTCAGTGGCCGTAGCTAGCATTACCACCCCGGCTTTTGCAACTGACGTCGGTGTCTCGGTGAGCATCGGCCAGCCTGGATTTTATGGACGAATCGATTTAGGCAGCTTCCCTTCACGCCCACAAGTGATTTACGGACAACCAAGAATCATTGAACGATCCGTTGTCGTAGGTGAACCGGTTTATCTGCGCGTACCGCCTGGCCATCGAAAAAATTGGAGCAAGCATTGCGGCCAATACAATGCCTGCAGAGAGCAGGTCTACTTCGTACAGGAAAACTGGTATCAGCGCGAATATATTCCCCAATATCGGGATCAACATCGAGGCCACCAAGATGATTATCGTGAAGGTGGCGATGACCGCGGTAGCAAGCACGGAAAAAATGGGAATGGCCAGCATGGTAAAGGTCGTGGCCACAATTAAATAACTTCAGCACAACCGCTCGATATGACCTGGTGCCAGTCAGTTAAAGAAAACATCCCGTTGCAGAAGGAAAGTCACTGGGTCCCGGTCTGCACCGGGACGACGACTGAAGGACTGTTAGCTCAACATCATCTTTCCGGCGCAGGCCGGAATCAAGTGACTTTAGAGTTGACGATTTTTCGTTGACTACAAAAATATTTTGGCTTATCTAAGTGGCATTATGCACATCCGCTCGATATGCGCTTCAACTTGAGCTTAACTTACCGAGAAAAGGATCATAAATATAATTAAAAAAATCCCAGAGTTTGGATTGAACCTAAAAAACTGAATTGCCCCACAAAAAAACATGAAAAAAATTCCATCACTGGAGTTTTTCTATTTCAATTCTGAGAGGGTTTAAGAGATTTAATGAGTATGCATGTAATTTAGTTGATCTGCGTTGCGTATTGTCTGACTAATCAAAACTTCGCTCTTCAAAACTGAGAGCAAAGAAATTATTCGGCAACCAGTTGAAACTAAATATGTCTGCAGCTATTCCTTCGATTATTTCTTTCCGGAGTACGGCCGGAATGTCAGTCGGTTCGGCAGCTGAAAAAAAAGTTTTTTTAAAAGAACCCAATCAACCTAACATTGAATCTGAAAGAGTCAATCACATATCGCCGAAAATCGCGAATACGAATATCTCTTTTTCCACCGCAGGTAATGCGTTAACTGTTTCTCTTACAGACTCCGTTTCCGGTGAAATATTTCGTAAAATCGTGTATGAAAAAGCCACTCCTTCAGACTACCGCCTTGATAAAACCGTTGGGTACGTCGTTGATGTTTTTGTTTAATGTAAAACCGTTGTTAATGATGCCCTTCATGCCCGCCGGATGGTTTGCGTGCTTTCAGTTCGCCTTCGGCAGGCTTGCCTTTTGCAGGCACCTTTGCCGGCATGGACTGACCGCCAGCGGCATGTGATGTGGCGGCCTCCGGCAGCGTTCCGGTCCATTCCCATGCCACTGTCGAGGGGGGATGTTTGTACCAGCCGGGGTTACTGTAGTCACCTCGCTTCTGATCCTTGCGCACTTTCAGAACTGTGAACATACCGCCCATTTCAACGGAGCCGAATGGCCCTTCCCCCGTCATCATCGGCAAAGTATTTTCGGGAAGCGGCATCTCCATTTCAGCCATGTCACCCATACCGCGCTCCCCCATCACCATATAGTCAGGCACTAACTGATTGATCTTTTCTGCTATGCCGCGATGATCGACGCCGATCATAGTCGGCACCTGATGGCCCATTGCATTCATGGTGTGATGCGACTTGTGGCAATGAAAAGCCCAGTCACCCGGCTCGGTAGCATCAAACTCTATGGCGCGCATCTGCCCCACCCCGACATCGACTGTCACTTCCGGCCAGCGTGATGCGGGCGGTGTCCATCCACCGTCGGTGCCGGTGACCATGAATTCATGCCCGTGCAAATGAATAGGATGATTCGTCATCGTCAAATTGCCGAAGCGGATGCGTACCCGGTCGCCCTGACGCACATGCATGGAATCGATACCCGGAAAAACTCGGCTGTTAAAGCCGAACAAATTAAAGTCGAGCATGGTGTTGACTTTGGGCGTGGCGCTACCGGGCTCGATGTCAAAACTATTCAACAGGAAAACGAAGTCGCGGTCGACGCGCATGAAGTCCGGATCTTTAGGATGCGTGACCCAGAAACCGTACATGCCCATTGCCATCTGTACCATTTCGTCTGCATGCGGGTGATACATGAAAGTGCCGGCGCGTTTTGCCACGAACTCGTAGACGAAGGTTTTCCCAGGGCCGATCGAAGGCTGGGTCAATCCGCTGACACCATCCATACCATTTGGCAGACGCTGCCCATGCCAGTGAACGCTTGTGGCCTCCGGCAGGCGGTTCGTCACAAAGAGACGGACGCGATCGCCTTCGACGACCTCGATTGTCGGTCCCGGTGACTGCCCGTTGTAGCCCCATAGTTTGGCCTTCATGCCTGGCGCGAACTCGCGCTCGACTGGCTCGGCAACAAGGTGGAACTCCTTGACGCCCTGATTCATGCGCCAGGGAAGTGACCAGCCATTGAGTGTCACAACCGGATAGTAAGGACGTCCATCGGGTGGCAACGATGGTGGCACTGTTGCCGGGCCAGTCGCAACGGCGGCTTCGGGCAAAGAAGCAGCACCGACCCGACTAACCACTCCTGTACCCAATGCAACCAGACCAGCGGCATTGAAGAAATCTCTGCGTGAAACCATGATCAAATCCTTTTTTAATGCGCAGCGCCCGCAGGTCCGGCAGCAGTGACGGAGCTGGCTGCCGGAAATGATGAGGCAAGCATACTGCCGCCATGAATGGCAAACTGCAACTCCGCGTCGGCAACCCAGAAATCCCGCTGCGCATTGATAGCGGCATTGATGCTGATAATTTGCGCACGTGAATCGACCAGCAATTCGAACACGCTGGCAAGCATGCCGTTATAGCGAAGCAGTACCTCTTCCGAGATTCGCTTTCTGAGCGGGACGATCTCGTCACGGTAATGACGTGATATTTCAAAACTTGTGCGATAAGCTGAATAAGATTCGCGCGCTTCGGAACGTGCTTGTGTCGCAATATCTGCCGTACGCTGCAACGAGCGCATGTAAATCGACTCGGCGCGCCGCGTGCGCGCTGTGCCCCAGTCAAATAACGGCAGAGACAGCTCAACGGTATAGCCTTCTGCAAGCTTTGATCCGCCTGCGCTTTTATTTTGGTACCCAGCTTCGAGCACATTAACGAAGCGCGTGCTGCGGGTCAGGCCGAGATTTTTTGCCGTTGCTTCTGTCTCCAACTTGGCTATTTGCACATCAAGCCGCTGCGCTATGGCTTTGGCTTCCATTGCATCGGCCGACAGCAAGGTCGGTGGCAAGTCAGGTAATCTGTCTGGCAGGCTGATACTGGCCTGCTGGGCGGATAAACCCAGCAACCTGACCAAGCGCTCGCGTGTGGCTGTCTCGTCATGAGCCGCACGTGTTATTTGCGCCGTGACTTCAGCATGAAATACTTGTTCACGCGCTTCATCGAGCTTGCTCCAGTTGCCGGCCTTTGCCATCCGCTGCGCCAGCTCCGCGGCAGACTCAGTGGCAAGGCCTACCTTGCGCATATAGACCAACGATTGCCGGGCTGCGACCGCCTGAAAATACGCACGGTGTGTATCAGCAACCAGCCGAACAGCTTGTAGTGCAGTCTGTATTTGTGCCTGATTGAAACGACGTTCTTCAATCGCTTGGCGCAGCGGCATCGTCAGCAAGCCACCCAGATCCAGCAGCAGGGAGCGCTCCAATTCCGTTTCGCCATTCCCTGCCAGTCGGCCGAAGCCAAGACGCGGATTACGCATTCGTCCCGCCTGCACCAAATCCGCCTCCGCCACTCCCAGATCGGCTAGCGCGGACTGCAAGCGCTTGTTGTTGAGTAGCGCAAGCTGCGCAGCACTATCTGGTGTTAACGGGGCAGCGAGCAATGTAGTGATGCGCTCATTGATCTGCAATGCAGACGCTTCACTGTCGCGCTGCACCGTTTGACCGGTCCGCACTTGCGTTAATTCCGAGACGCGGGTCAGACCGCCGTCTGGAGAAAAACTGGCGCAACCAGCAATTAATCCAGTCAGCACTAAAACGGCAATGCGATTTCTGATGGTCATGCTTTTATCCCGGTTTGACAGGTACTAACTATATAGTCGATTGAATACCAGGCGCAAAATCAAACCCGTCGTCTGGCGAGCAAATACACGCGCAAGCCAAATGATTTTACCGGTGCAAAAAAGTATTGTGAGAAATGGCGTTGAAGACGTTTAAAGTTCAAGCCCGCTGGAAGGATCAGATCAAATCAGATCGTGCTTTGCAAATGAGGAAATATTTACTTTTGATCGCGTCTTTGCTTACGACGATCGAGACCTTCATACAGCGGCGCATCGATTGCACCCGCCACCAAATGATGGCGTTGACGATCCAGTGTCGCGAGGACCGTCGCTATATCGGCTGACTGAATACTCATTTAAAGTAAAACCTGGCGCAGCAGAGTGACCATTTCTTCATACGCATGGGCGCTGATATTGAGCGGCTGGTGAGCAGCGCGCATGGCCGCAGTGTCGTATGGGGTAACGGGTTTACCCATGATGTAGGCGACAACGGCAATCTGATGGCGCAGCAGCGCTTCCTTGCTCATGCCTTCCAGATAGCGACGCAGAATAGGATTGGCAAGCCAACGCTCGGTTAATTTGCTCACCATTTTGGTGGCCATTGGCACACCACCATACTTGTCAAACAGGGATTGCGCTGCCGAATCGTTCATAGATACGAAACTTATAGTTAACCCAAAGAAACTATAGATTAACTTTCCGCATTAAACAATTCCAAAGAGTGTATTTATTAGAATTAAAAAATTTTGGAATTAATTTAACAATACATCGCTGAAAAGCTCTCATTTTTAAAAAGTATTTTCGCTGAAGAAAGCTTCGCCCCATAAGCCTTAAAAAATAGTCAACTTTCACGTTTTATTCCCGCCAAAACCTTGATCAAAAGTATTTAATTGGTGCAATATTTCCAAAAAGCCATATAATTCAAGGCCCTAGAAATTTTTCAACCAATCCGGGTTCTCCGCTCGCGGCTTCGTAGCGAGCAAACGTTTAGGAATTCTATGCAACTGATGTGGGTGTCTGGCCCCACCGGTGCTGTGCGCACTTTCTCCATTACCGCTCGCAAAATGCTCATCAGCACTTGCGCGCTTGCGTTCGCCTTGGTTACGGCGGGTTTTCTACTTTATCTGGTCGGCTTCAAGATCGCGATTGAGATCCGTCCTGAACTCGCGCGTTCGCTTGGTGGTGTCACGACGGAAGCTGAGCAAGAACGAATGGAATCGGTGTATCGCAGTCGCCTGGCGAAACTTCAGGCAACGCTCGATTCAACATCGCAGGATATCCGACAGCTACAGACCTTGAAAAACCGCTTCATGGAAATAGCTACGCCAGTAGGCTTGCGCGAGAAGCGTAGTGCGGAAGACGGCAAAGGCGGTCCGTTCGTCTCGTCCGATCGCGATGTAAACAGCCAGCGTCAGCCGCTGACCAACACACTCGAAGACGCCGTAGACGAATTCGGCCAGTTTCAAAAAGTAGTGGGCAACATGCGGCAAGACTGGGCCAAACAATTAAACTGGCTCTACACGCTGCCGACCGGTGTGCCAGTGCGTGGTGACTTTAATGTCAGCAGCGGCTTTGGTATGCGTAATGATCCGTTCACAGGTACGTTGGCGCGTCACGAAGGCCTCGATTTCACTGCAGCAGCAGGTACGCACATTGTGGCGACTGCTGATGGCGTGGTGACCCGTTCTGGTTGGGAAGATTCGTATGGCAATATTATCGAAGTCACGCATGCCGAAGGTTTTGTGACACGCTACGCGCATATCAGTAAGCGCCTGGCGGTCGAGGGCCAGAAAGTTAAGCGCGGCGATCACATTGCTGATGTTGGCAGCACAGGCCGGTCGACCGGACCACATTTGCATTATGAAGTCTTCCGCTACGGCCGCGTATTGAATCCGGCGCAGGTACTGCCGATTGGTAATAGCTGATAATTGCATCAGCGTTCATGAAAAATGCTATTTCGGAAGCCGCGTTACATATTCCGCATGCTGCGATAAAAAAACAAGTTCACGCGGGTTCAGCTTATATTGAACCTGAGCCAGACGAGGAGAGATGCACATGTTCCGCAAATTAAAGCAAAACAAAATGATGCCGACTCAGGAGAAGTTTGACACCCTGATCGGTGCTACGACCGAAATTTACGGTCGACTGGTGCTGCTCGATAGCGTACGGATTGACGGCAAAGTCATCGGCAATATCGAGACAGCCAAAGACAAGAAAGTCACCGTTGCCATCGGTCGCTCCGGTGAAGTATCCGGTGACATTACTGCACATCGCGTGATGGTGGCCGGGAAAATTGAAGGCAACATTTACGCGACTGAGCGCGCGGAATTTCATAAAGATTCAGAGGTGCGCGGGGACATCACCTACGGCACGATCGGAGTCGAACATGGCGCCAAATTGCTCGGCCTGGTGATCCAGGCGCAAAATAATTCGAGCAGCACGACTGATGCGCAAACCGTCATAAAAATGGCGCAAGAAAAGAAGTAATCTTTTCTTGCGCCATCCGCAAAGCCTGACAGGAAACGATCAGGCTTTTTTCTTGAGTTCGCCTTTTACAATACCACCACGCTGTATGGTAATGCTCTTGAAGCTGACTTTACCATCGACCACAGCCCGACTGCCAATGGTGAGGTCGCGACAATCAAGGGCGCCAGAGAAATTGCCCTTAACGTTCATGGTGTCGCAGGTGACATTGCCATCTAACACTCCAGATACGCCGATCTGGATCGAATGCAAAGCCAAAGTACCCCGCACTGTGCCGTCAATGGTCAGATAACCGCTGGAGCGGATCTCGCCGATAAACTCGAAACCTTCGCTAATAATTGAAGGCTTCAGATTACCGTTGGCTGGTTTGACTAAACCATTACCATTGGAATTCTGGTTGTATTCGACTTCACTGGGTACGGTAACAGCTTCAACTTCCGGAGGCGTAGTTTCGCTGGCAGGCGGAATTGTCTCGATAGGTGAAGCCATTTTTTCCCGTTCGTCGTTTCGTTTCTTATTGAACACGTCAATGTCCTGAAATCAATTAAGCAATAGAGCTTGGCAAGCCAGAAGGACTGCCATCCCCCTCGATTTTTTGCAGCGCACCTTGCAAGTCGCCGCCCTTTTCGATTTCAATCTCTGCATACTGGACTGAACCGAGTGCTTTACCGGTAGAGCGAATGAACAAAGATTTTTTCGCAGTCAGCGTGTCATGAATCTCGCCACGCAAATCGATGATGTCGGCAGTGACTTTGCCTTTGATGACGCCTGAGCTGGCAACGATAAGTTCACGCGCCGTGATTTCACCTTCAATGCTTCCAGAAATAGATGCAATATCCGGAACGATGAAGGATCCGCTCAATACGACGCCTTCGCCGACAGTCAGACATCCACTTTGATTAGAATCTGCCAACAGTGCCTCCTGGGGTTTCAGTCAAATAAAATACACATTACAAAATTGTCATTGAGAACTGACTCACTCGATAGACTTATCAAAGCAAACTTATTCCACAAACATGCCAATTTGTATCTTAGGAGAAATTATACGGCGAATTGTGCGAAAAACAGTTAAAAATTAACACAAGTTACCAATTGGCATACTGTTTTAATGCTGCAAAGCAGCATTGCATGGCACTTTTGCCGGTGCAACTCACAAGAAAGAAGAATCAATTATTCAAATATTCTATTTCTCATATTGAATATTGAAATTTGATTTATAAGACGGGAAGGTAGATAATTCATTTGTCTCCTCTATGTCCCTTCTTCAGATATAGATTCAGCCCGCTTCTGAGCGGGCTTTTTTTTGCCTGCCTGTTTTTGAGTTTTCGATCACGCGACAAGGATCGCCAGCTCTTTCGATAAATTCGCGAATATCCCCGTTCCTTAAAGGAAGTGATTCAAACCTCAGCACAATTTGCAGGACTTCCCAATAAGCTTTACTTTCAGAGGTTGGAATATGGATCGTGTAACAAACTCATGCCAAGCCCGCTGATACGGGCTCTTTTTCTTTATAGTTTTGCGTATGAAGACTGCTCGGAAGCAGGCTCAGACTTTGAGCAAGGTAAGGATAGCTTCCAGCTCCATGCGCATAGCGAGCACATCAAAGCCGGTAGCACCAGTCACTGGTTGATGAGTTTCCACTTCGACGATGCGCATATCAAGCTTATTGCGAGCGCCACTGATGGTAAACCCTTGCTCGTAGAGCAGTTCGCGTATGCGACGAATCAGTAAAACTTCATGGTGCTGATAATAGCGGCGGTTACCGCGCCGCTTAACGGGTTTTAACTGGGTAAATTCCTGTTCCCAGTAACGCAGAACATGCGGCTTGACGCCGCATAACTCGCTGACCTCGCCTATCGTGAAATAGCGTTTGGCAGGTATAGGCGGTAAAGGAGCCAGCTGAGGCTTTGCTGCGCGCTCGTTCATGGAGTTGAAACTCAGGAACCGAAGGCTGCACTACTGCGAGCCAAACCAGCTGCCGGCGTGACATCTACCAGGCCCTTGAGTTTTTGGCTTGCGTGAAAGGTTACAACGCGTCTGGCGCTGATAGGAATTTCTTCACCAGTCTTGGGATTGCGCCCCGGGCGTTGCGGCTTGTCGCGTAACTGGAAGTTACCGAAACCGGAAAGCTTGACTGCCTCGCCGCGTTCGAGCGCGTCGCGGATTTCATCGAAAAAAGTTTCGACCATATCCTTGGCTTCACGCTTGTTCAGGCCGACCTGCTCAAACAGCAACTCCGCCAGCTCGGCCTTGGTCAAGGTCGGCATCTCTTTTTCTGCACGCGAGCGTACTTCTGCTGCAAGCACTGCGCGGCCCAGATCAGCAGCAAGAATAGATTGTTGTTCGGCAGGGTTACTGAGGTTCATGGTGTCGATTGGTGCCTGCATTATTGCCTGCATTATTTGCGCAGTTTTGCATCATGCTTTTTTTGAACGGCTTCGATGAATGCTGTCATTGCCGACTCCACAGATTCATCTTGCAGAGTGCTTTGAGTATCTTGCAAGGTAATACGGAAAGCAAGACTTTTTTCGTCATTTTCCAGCCCTTTGCCGCGATATTCATCAAACAAAACAATGTGTTGCATGAATCGACACAACGGGTTTGACTTGCTTTCGACAGCAAAAATATCCACGATGCTTTGCACATTCAGTGTCTGCTTGACGACTAAAGCAAGGTCACGAATGACGGCGGGGAATTTTGAAATTTCGTGATAAACCGGCACATCGCGCTCTTGCAGTGCCACCGCATCAATTTCAAACAATACCGGTGCTTGCGGCAATTCATACTGCTGCTGCCAGCGCGGATGCAGTTCGCCAACGAAACCTATAGCCTTGTCATGCATGAACACTTGCGCAGAACGGCCGGGATGCAAGGCAGCATGCGCTGCCGGCTCGAAGCGCACAACACGCGGCGCAAACAAGGCTTCCAGATCGGCTTTAACATCGAAAAAGTCCACGTTGCGGGCAGGCTGGCCCCACTGCTCTTCCGCTACCGGACCATAGGCCATCGCCGTAACACGTTTGGGCTGATCGAAACCGGCCACCGTCATCGGGCCATCGGTCGTGGCTGCATTTTTCAGAAACACGCCGCCGATTTCAAACACGCGCACCCTGGTCTGCTTGCGATTCAGGTTATAACGTACGTTGGCGACCAAGCCTCCGATCAACTGTGATCGCATCACGCTCATCTGGCTGGCGATAGGATTGAGCAAACGGATTGGATCGGCATTATTGGCGAAATCACGTTCGGTCGCGGTATCGACAAAACTGAAGTTGACCACTTCCTGGTAATCGAGGTCAGCGAGTTGATGGCGAATTGCAAACAACGAGCGGCTATTTTCCGGCGCGATGCGAATCGCATTCGCAGCAACCGGCGGCAGCGCCGGAATATTCTCGAATCCATATACGCGCGCGATTTCTTCGATCAGATCTTCTTCGATTTCGATATCGAAACGATAGCTCGGCGCAGTCACTTCAAAGACACCGTCACCGTGCGTAAATTGCAAACCAAGACGCGTGAAGATATCGGCCACCATTTGCTCGGTCAATGCCACACCGATCACCTTGGCAGCACGCGCCACACGCAGGCGCACTGGCATTCTTGCTGGCAGATTGATGACCTGATCATCCACAGGTCCGACTCTGGTCTCGCCGGCCACGCCGCAGATTTCCACAATCAGGGCCGTGATGCGCTCGATATGCTCGACTGTCGTTGCGAAGTCGACGCCACGCTCGAAACGGTGCGCAGCATCGGTAGAAAAATTGAAGCGGCGCGCCCTGCCCTGTATCGCTTGCGGCCACCAGAACGCCGCTTCCAGATAGATATTGGTCGTCTCCAGTGAAACGGCGGTCGCGTCGCCGCCCATGATGCCAGCCAATGATTCAACTTCTTGCTCATCGGCGATCACGCCTATCCAGTCATCAAGCTCAACGGTATTACCGTTCAACAGTTTGATGCTCTCGCCCTTTTTACCCCAGCGAACGTCGAGCCCGCCATGAATCTTGTCGAGGTCGAACACGTGCGTCGGACGACCGAGTTCCAGCATCACATAATTCGAGATATCGACCAATGCCGAAATCGGACGCTGGCCGCTGCGCTCCAGCCTCTGCTTCATCCAGTCCGGCGTGGAGGCTTTCGCATTCAGGCCGCGGATTACGCGACCGGAAAAACGGCCGCACAAATCAGGCGCACTGACTTTGACGGGCAAGGTTTCATTCAGGCTGACCGCGACAGGCGAACAGACTGGCGCCAACAAAGGCGTGCTGGTCAGCGCCGATACTTCACGCGCAACGCCAAGAACGGACAAACAGTCAGCCTTGTTCGGCGTGAGCTTGATGGTGAATTTCAGATCATTGAGCTGATAGTAGTCACGGAAATTCTGACCAACTGGTGCGTCTTGCGGCAAATCCATCAAGCCGCTATTTTCATCCGACAGTTTGAGTTCGCGTGCCGAGCACAACATGCCTTGCGACTCAACACCGCGCAATTGTCCGACCTTGATCTCGAATGCTTTGCCATCATCGCCAGGCGGCAGCTTGGCGCCAGCCATTGCACAGACCACGGTCATTCCAGCGCGTACATTCGGCGCGCCGCAGACAATCTGCAGCAGCGTGCCGGTACCAGCATCTACCTTGCAGACGTTGAGGCGATCCGCATTCGGATGCCGTTCGATTTCCAATACCTTAGCCACCACAACATTGGAGAACTGAGGGGCGACCGGCTCGACCTCTTCCACTTCGAGGCCTGCCATCGTCAACATATGCGACAACTCATCCGAAGTCAGTTTCGGATTGACCATCGTGCGCAGCCAGTTTTCAGAAAATTGCATCGCTAAACCGTATTAGTTGAATTGTTTCAGGAAACGCAGGTCGCCTTCATAGAACAGGCGTAAGTCGTTGATCCCATAGCGCAGCATCGTCAGGCGTTCCAGCCCCGAACCAAATGCAAAGCCAATGTATTGTTCAGGGTCAAGTCCCATATTCCGCAGCACGGTCGGATGCACTTGCCCTGCGCCCGACACTTCAAGCCAGCGACCTTTCAATGGACCACTGCCAAAGGCAATATCAATCTCGGCTGACGGCTCGGTGAAGGGAAAATAGGAAGGACGGAAACGCACCTGCAAATCATCGGTCTCGAAAAACGCTTTGACGAAATTCAGGTACACGCCTTTGAGGTCCGCAAAACTGATATCGGTATCGATCCACAGACCTTCAACCTGATGGAACATCGGCGAGTGTGTCGCATCACTGTCGACGCGATAGGTGCGGCCCGGTGCGATAACTTTAATCGGCGGCTTTTGCTGCATACGTGCGTAGCGCACCTGCATCGGGCTGGTATGCGTGCGCAGCAGCAGCGGCTTGCCTGTACTGTCTTGTGCGTCCACATAGAAAGTATCTTGCATCGAACGCGCCGGATGATTCTCGGGGCTGTTCAATGACGTGAAATTGGTCCAGTCGTTTTCGATCTCGGGGCCATCGGCCACATCGAAACCGATCGAGCCGAAGATCTCTTCGACGCGCTGCCATGAACGCATCACCGGATGAATGCCGCCAATGCTACGGCCACGGCCCGGCAAGGTGACGTCGATCGCTTCGGCGTTCAGGCGCTCCTGCATCTGCGCATTGGCCAGTGCATCGCGCCGCGCTGTCAGTGCGGCTTCGATCTGCTCCTTGGCCTGATTGATGACGGCGCCCTGAGCGCGGCGTTCATCCGGTCCGAGCTTGCCCAGACCTTTCATTTGTTCGGTAATCTGGCCGGTCTTGCCCAGATATTTTGCCTTCGCGTTTTCCAGCGCGGCAGAGTCAGCAGCAGCAAGAAAGTCAGCTTCTGCAGTGACGACGAGTTGTTCCAGAGAGCTCATTCGGTATTCCGCTCAAATTCGGCGTTCAAAAACAAAACGGGGCACAGGTGCTTAACCTCTGCCCCGCCTGATGCTACGGCACGCAGCGTCCGCAGACGCTGCACACGGATCACTGACTAATATTTAGGCAGCGATCTTTGCCTTGACTGCGTTGACGATCGCCAGGAATGCCGGCTTGTCCATCACAGCCATGTCGGCCAGCACTTTGCGATCGAGACCGATCTCGGCGCGCTTCAAGCCGTTCATGAACACGCTGTAGGTCAGGCCATGTTCACGCGACGCCGCGTTGATACGGGTGATCCACAGTGCGCGGAATACGCGCTTTTTGTTGCGGCGGTCACGATACGCATACTGACCTGCGCGCATGACTGCCTGCTTGGCGATACGGAATACTTTACTGCGACGACCACGATAACCCTTGGCGGCGTTCAGTACTTTTTTATGACGGGCCCGTGCTGTGACCCCACGTTTAACTCTTGGCATATTAGCTCCTTAGTGTCGAGAGTGAGGTTAAGCGAAAGGCATCATGGCGCGTACGGAAACCATGTTTGTATCATGGACTTCGGTTGCACCACGCAATTGGCGTTTGGTCTTGGTTGATTTCTTCGTCAGGATGTGGCGCTTGAAAGCCTGGCCACGTTTGACGGTTCCACCTGGACGCACGCGAAAACGCTTCTTCGCGCTGCTTTTGGTTTTCATCTTTGGCATGACAACATCTGCCCTTTTAGGCAGCTCCATTATTGGATGATTGCAGGTGGCAGCACTTCGCTGCTCTTGGATGCCTGCTCTCACTTATTAAACGGTGAAATCGAGTCCACCGTATCTTGCGTGTTCCGCCAATTTCAGCGGAACCGCGGATTCTACCAGATTATTTCCTGTTACTTCTTCTTCTTAGGCGCCAATACCATCACCATCTGGCGGCCTTCCATCTTTGGAAACTGCTCGATCTGGCCATACGGATCCAGATCCACTTTAAGCCGGTCCAGCACGCGCATACCGAATTCCTGATGGGCCATCTCACGACCGCGGAAACGCAGCGTGATTTTGGTCTTGTCACCGTCTTCCAGAAACTTGATCAGGTTGCGAACCTTGATGTTGTAATCGCCATCATCGGTGCCTGGACGGAATTTGACTTCCTTCACCAACACAACCTTTTGCTTGAGCTTGGCTTCGTGCGCCTTCTTTTGCTCCTGATACTTGAACTTGCCGTAGTCCATCAGACGACAGACAGGCGGTTGCGCAGTAGGAGCAATCTCGACGAGGTCAACGTTGGCTTCTTCAGCCAGACGGAACGCTTCAGCAAGGGTTACGATGCCCAAAGCTTCGTTTTCGACGCCAGACAGGCGCAGCTCGGGGGCAGTGATTTCACCGTTGATACGGTGCGACTTATCAGTAGCTATTGCAGTGTCCTCTTAAAATCCAATAAATAAGCCGTGCTCTTAGCGACTGGCAAACCCGACGGCTAATCCGTCAGGCCTTGGCAGCGATCTCCTGATGGAGACGCTCTGCCAGACTGTCGATGGACATGACACCCAGATCGACATTGCCTCGCGCACGCACGGCCACTGTGTTTGCATCCCGTTCTTTATCGCCAATAACAACAATATAAGGCAGCTTCTGAACCGAATGCTCGCGTATTTTATAGGTTATTTTCTCGTTACGCAAATCAGTCTGCACTCTAAACCCTTGTTTTTTCAGGTTTTGCGCGACTGCTTGCGCGTAATCAGCCTGACCTTCCGAGATATTCAAAATGCTAACCTGCACCGGCGCCAGCCACAGCGGCAACGCACCTGCATGGTTTTCGATCAGCATGCCGATGAAGCGCTCCAGCGAACCGAGGATGGCACGGTGCAGCATGACTGGCACTTTGCGGCTGTTATCTTCCGCGACATATTCGGCATCAAGGCGCACCGGCATCGAAAAGTCGACCTGAATCGTGCCACATTGCCAGGTGCGGCCAATTGCATCTTTCAGCGTGTACTCGACCTTCGGACCATAGAATGCGCCCTCGCCCGGCGAGATTTCATAGTCACAGCCGGAACGCTTCAACGACTCGATCAGCGCAGTCTCGGCCTTGTCCCACAACTCATCGGACCCGACCCGTTTTTCAGGACGGGTTGCAACCTTGTAGATCACCTCGGTGAAGCCGAAGTCGCGATAGACTTTTTGCAGCAAGGCGGTGAAAGCCACACACTCATCGAGAATCTGATCTTCGGTGCAGAAGATATGGCCATCGTCTTGTGTAAAGCCGCGCACGCGCATCATGCCGTGCAGTGAACCTGAAGGCTCGTTGCGATGGCACTGGCCGAATTCGCCGAAGCGCAATGGCAGTTCGCGATACGAATGCATATTCGCGCGGAAAATTTGCACATGCCCCGGACAGTTCATCGGCTTCAACGCATACGCGCGATTTTCCGAATCGGTCGTAAACATATTGTCTTTGTAGTTATCCCAGTGGCCAGACTTTTCCCACAGCGAGCGATCCAGAATCTGCGGCGCTTTGACTTCCTGATAGCCGTTATCCTGATACACATGGCGCATGTATTGCTCCACTTGCTGCCACACAGTCCAGCCCTTCGGATGCCAGAAGATCAGGCCCGGCGCTTCTTCCTGAAAGTGGAACAGGTCCAGCAAACGACCTAGCTTGCGGTGGTCGCGTTTGTCGGCCTCTTCCAGCATGTGCAGATACGCTTCCTGCTCTTCTTTTTTGGCCCAGGCAGTGCCATAGACACGCTGCAGCATTTCATTTTTGGAATCGCCACGCCAGTAGGCGCCAGCCAGCTTCATCAGCTTGAAGACTTTGAGCTTGCCGGTTGACGGCACATGCGGGCCGCGGCACAGATCGGTGAAGTTGCCTTCGGTATAGAGCGACACATCCTGGTCAGCCGGAATCGACTCAATGATCTCGGCCTTGTAGGCTTCGCCAATCGATTTGAAATAGGCAACCGCTTCATCGCGCGGCAAGACCTTGCGTGTCACCGGCTCATCTTTTTTGGCCAGTTCAGCCATTTTCTTTTCGATGGCGAGCAGATCTTCCGGCGTAAATGGCCGCTTGTACGAGAAATCGTAGTAAAAGCCGTTTTCAATCACGGGGCCGATCGTGACCTGCGCATCGGGAAACAACTCCTTAACGGCATAGGCAAGCAAGTGCGCGGTCGAGTGACGGATCACGTCCAGACCTTCGGCGTCCTTGTCGGTGATGATGGCCAGGTCGGCATTCTTCTCGATCAGGAAGGAGGTATCGACGACTTGGCCGTCGACTTTGCCGGCGAGCGCCGCCTTGGCCAGGCCAGTGCCAATCGAGGCAGCCACTTGCGCCACGGTGACGGGGGCATCGAACTGACGCTCTGAACCATCGGGAAGTCGGACTGAAACCATGGTGTGCTCCTGAAATGCATAGACGAAAAAAAACGCGGGCTAGCCGCGTTTTTTTGCTGATTCATCCCAAAATTCATCTCAATAAAATGGATCCCGTTAAGGCATGGATCCATTCGAGAAAATTTTGGTAGGCACGATTGGACTCGAACCAACGACCCCTACCATGTCAAGGTAGTGCTCTAACCAGCTGAGCTACGCGCCTAAAGAAGCGAGATTATAGCCAGCTTTGTTTGATTGCGCTAGTACCAACAGCAAACCAATTCAAAGAAGATCATTATTGCCGATTTGCTTCCAGCACACCGTTGACTTCGCGGATCACCGTCAGCGCCCGCTGCAGCTGCGCCGTGGACGAAATTTCGCCGGTAAAGGACATATGCGCCTGTCCCTTGCTGCTCTGGGTCGACACACCGATCACGTTGATTTTCTCGCGCAGGAAAATATCCGAAATATCGCGCAGCAGTCCTTGCCGGTCTGAAGCCAGCACGAACACGTCAACCGGATAGACCGTGTCGGAGCCCTGATCGCCCCAAGCGGTCTGGATGATGCGCTCCGGTGCTCTTGACTGCATTTGCGCAAAATTCTTGCAGCTGGCGCGGTGTATGGAGATACCTTTGCCGCGCGTAATAAAACCAACAATAGGATCGGGCGGCGCCGGCTTGCAGCAGCGCGCCATCTGCGTCATCAGCCCTTCCGTGCCGAGCACCAGCACACCGGACTTCGCGCCCTGTGTGACGCTTGATGCGCGGCTCTTGCGCGGCAACACTGCGGCATCCGGATTGGGCGGGGCCGGCCGGTGCGGATCATCAGCATGCAGCGCCTGTTCGACGAGCCGCAAGCTGAGCCTGTCCTTGCCAACGGACAGCAATAACTCGTCAAGCTTCTCAAAGCCGAGCTTGTGCGCGAGCTCTTCCAGATTGACCGAGGTCTTGCCTTCGCGCTGCAAGGTTTTTTCAAGCAGTGCACGACCTTGCGCAAGCGTCTCGGCTTCTTCGACCGCATTGAACCATGCGCGAATTTTGGAGCGCGTGCGAGGACTTGCGGTGTAGCCATCGGTGAGCCAGTCACGCGACGGCCCTGCGGCGCCAGTGGCCGCCGCCTCCCCTTTGGCGACGATGACTTCAACCGTTTGCCCGTTTTTCAAAGCGGTATTTAACGGCACCATTACGCCATTGATTTTCGCGCCACGGCAGCGATGCCCAATGTCGCTGTGCAGGTGATAAGCAAAGTCAATTGGCGTAGCGCCTACTGGCAATTCGATCACGCGGGCCTGCGGCGTCATCACATAAATGCGGTCATTTAATGTGGCCGCCTTGATCTGCTGCACCCACTGCTTTTCTGTATCGTCCTGTCCGACGACGACATCGACCATCTCGCTCTTCCACGCCAGGAGTTGGCGTAGCCATGCGATTTTCTCGTCGTATTTCTGGTTAGGCGTATTGCCGCTGCCTTCCTTGTAGCGCCAGTGCGCAGCTACGCCGTATTCGGCGAAGTGATGCATGTCTTGCGTGCGTATCTGCACTTCGAGCGTGCGTCCATCATCGGCTACCACGACAGTGTGCAAGGACTGATAGCCATTTGACTTCGGGCGCGCAATGTAATCGTCGAACTCTTCCGGTATCGGCGTCCAGATGTTGTGCACGATGCCCAGCACCGCATAACAAGTCTTGATGTCGTCGACGACTACGCGAAACGCCCGCACATCATGTAATCGCGAAAAATCCAGCGACTTGCCCTGCATCTTGCTCCATATGCTGTAGATATGCTTGGGCCGGCCAAACACCTCGGCACGTATGCCACCGGCGGCCATTTCTCCTTTTAGACGCGTAATTGCGGCGCCGACAAAATTTTCTCGTTCGACCCGGCGTTCTTCCAGCATCTTTGCAATGCTCTTGTAAGCGGCGGGGTCGACAAAGCGGAAAGACAGGTCTTCAAGTTCCCATTTCAACTGCCAGATGCCAAGCCGGTTCGCCAGCGGCGCATACAACTCGAAGCTCTCGCGCGCATAGCGCAGCGAGGTTTCATTTTCGATTTTCAGGTCAGCGAAATAACGCAGGGTCGTCAGGCGTGAGGTCAGCCTAACAAGCACTACGCGCATGTCGGTCGCCATCGCCAGTGTCATTTTGCGCAGTGTTTCGATCTGGCCAGCCGCGGTGCTCTTGTTTTTGATTGGGTCAGTCTGACCAAATGCGGTTTCATGCAGGCGCATCAACTGGCGAATGCCGGCCACCATGTCGGCGATTTCCTTGCCGAAGTGCGTGTCGATTTGCGTCGCCGCTTTTTCGTCCAGAAAGGGTAATTCGAACAGCAAACCAGCAATGCGGGTGTCCACATCCGATTTCAGCGATGCCAGGCAGGCGACCACGCCACGCGAAAACGCCAGCGCATCCTGCCCGGTCGGCACCACGCGGCCTGCATACGGCGTGCGCACGAATTCCAGCGCTTGCAATAGCCGTGCGCTGTCTTCTGCGCGCAAGCCGGCTGTGAGCTGTTCGTCGCTATCTTTGTTAACTGCGATGGAAACCATAAATAGGGGGCACTTCGCCAGTAAACGTCATTAATTCAAGCCCGTCAGAAAGCGCTGCGCCAATGCAATCTGATCATCATGCATGAACGTAGGAGCATGTCCTATGCCAGCGAGCTCAAGCAATTCGGCGCGCGGGCCGCGCTGCGTCATTTGCGCAGCGGTTTCGCGCGTGAGCAAATCCGACTCACTGCCACGCACCAGCAATACCGGACAGCGAATGGCGTCATAAGCAGCCCACATCGCCGCTTCACCTTGCGCTGCATTTTCCATCGTCATCGTCTTGAAAGGCAGTGACAAGGCCGGATCGTAATGCCGTATCCATTTGCCGTCCGGCGTCTGGCGCAATACGTCACGCGCCAGTTTTGCCCATTCGTCGTCACTATGCGGGCCAAAAGGCGCCGCAACGGTGCGTATGTAAGTGCAACCCTGCTCGAAGCTGTCAAAGCGCACATCCGCTCCCAGATATTCACCGATGCGTGCCAACGCCGGAAAGTTCAACGCCGGACCAACATCATTCATCACCATCTTGCGCACCGGACTATCCTTCAGTCCGGCCAGCCCCATTCCGATCAACGCGCCCATTGAAGTGCCGAACCAGTCGACCTGCGGCACATTGAGCCTGGCAATCAAGGTCACCATGTCGCTGACATATTGCGGCAGTTGATAAAACTGCGGATTGGCAAGCCATGACGAACGCCCACGACCGACTACGTCCGGGCAGATCACACGATAGCGGTCGCATAAGGCAACGGCTAAATTATCAAAGTCGTCAGACACGCGCGTCAAACCATGCACGCAAACCAGCACCGCAGGATTGGCAGGATCGCCCCACTCCTTGTAAGCCATCTGATGCAAGCCCGCCGGGGACAGACATTGCACATGTTTGATCAGGGCTTCTTGGGTCATAGGGTTGTCAGTAAAAAGGGTGAATGAGTAAAACGCCATTTTACTGGCGGATCAGCTTAAAATCTTGATCTAATGATCAACACTATAACGCGAGGACAAGCATGCAGAACGGGCAATCGAGTGGTCAACTAAAAGGCAAGACCGCAATGGTCACCGGATCGACTTCCGGCATCGGGCTGGGTATGGCACAAGCGCTCGCAGCGCAAGGTGCGCATATCATTTTCAATGGCTTTGGTGAGGCCGCGATGATAGCCGCCTTGCAAAAAGAAACCGAAAGCACCTATCAGGTTGACACCCTCTACTGCGCTGCCGATATGTCGAAGCCAGCCGAAATCGAAGCGATGATGCAACAAGCTACTGCACGTTTTGGCGGCGTCGATATTCTCGTCAACAATGCCGGCATCCAGCATGTCGCCAACATTGAAGACTTTCCGGTCGAGCGCTGGGATGCCGTCATCGCCATCAATCTTACGTCGGCGTTTCATACAACGCGACTGGCACTGCCCTACATGAAAGAGCGCAACTGGGGCCGCATCATCAACATCGCGTCTGCGCACGGGCTGGTCGGTTCGGCACAAAAGTCCGCCTATGTCGCTGCCAAGCATGGCATCGTCGGCCTGACCAAGGTCACCGCTTTAGAAAACGCACAGACCGGCATTACCTGCAATGCCATCTGTCCCGGCTGGGTATTGACGCCACTGGTACAAAAGCAGGTGGATGCACGCGCCGCGCAACAAGACATTCCGGTTGAACAAGCGAAGCGGGAACTGCTACTGGAAAAACAACCGTCCGGTGAATTCGTCACGCCTGAACAATTAGCCGCGCTGGCAGTGTTCATGTGTAGCGATGCCGCCAGTCAGGTAAGGGGTGTCGCGTGGAATATGGATGGCGGCTGGGTCGCGCAATAAGTATCAAGAGCGCAATGCATCGAGTTCGGCTTCTGAAAACCCGGCTGCGCGCCGGGCATCCAGATTGAACGGGCCACGCAACACGGGCGCCTTGTATTGATTTGCCAGCAATGCGTAAGTTTCTAAAGGATCAAGCCCGCGTTGCTGGCACAACCAGCCATACCAGCGATTGCCTGTCAATACATGGCCGATTTCATCGCGCAAAATTATATCGAGAATTCCTGCCGCACCCATGTCACCGGCCTGCGCAAGTTTGGCACGCACTGCCGGTGACGCATCCAGACCCCGCGCTTCCATCGTGCGCGGCACCAGTGCAATACGCGCAAGAATATCGTGCTGTGTTTTTTCCGCCATGTCCCACAAACTGTTGTGTGCGGTGAAATCACCATAGCAAAAACCCAAGGTCTGCAAATGCGCAGCAAGCAAAGAGAAGTGCAAGGCCTCTTCATTTGCTACCTGCAACCAGTCCGCATAGTAATCACTTGGCATCGCTTCAAAACGCCACAGCGCATCAAGCGCCAGATTAATGGCGTTAAATTCAATATGCGCCATGGCATGCACCATCGCTGCCCTGCCTTCGGCAGTACCCATCGAGCGATGCGCGACCTCACGCGGCGAAACCAGCTGTGGCAATGCCGGCCGGCCCGGCACACTTCCCTCCGCTAACAAGACCGCATCCGCATCCAGCCGCACCTCGCCCCTGGACCAGCTATCAAACAAGGCGCGCGTACCGCTGACCTTGACCGCTGCATCGGACTCGCATAGCAAAGCCAGTGTGGCGGCGCGTAGCTCAATTGAAATTTCAGGACTGGAAGAGGAATGCATGCTCAGTTGGTAAAATGCCGACAGTTGCCGAATTCCGGCATTTTAATGAAAAATCCAATGGCCATTTACCAATTGGGCGAACACGCTCCCAAAATCGATGCCTCTGCTTATGTGGCTGAGTCTGCCAACATCATCGGCAAAGTTGTGCTCGGCGCACAAGTCAGCATATGGTACGGCGCCACCCTGCGTGGCGACAATGAAACCCTGACCATAGGTGCAAAGTCCAATTTGCAAGAAGGCTGCGTCGTACATAGCGACCAAGGCTATCCGTTGAGCGTGGGTGCCGGCGTCACCGTCGGCCATCAGGCGATGCTGCATGGTTGCACCATCGGTGACGGCAGCCTGATAGGCATACAAGCAGTGATCCTGAACGGCGCAAAAATCGGCAAGAACTCGCTGGTCGGCGCGGGCGCGCTGGTCACCGAAGGCAAAGAGTTTCCGGATAACTCACTCATCATCGGCTCGCCAGCCAAAGTCGTTAGGACGCTGACAGAAGAGCAGCTCGCCGGACTCAAAGCCAGCGCCGCCAGCTATGTAGAGCGTGCAAGTTACTACCAACAACACTTGAAGCGGATAGATTAATGTCGGATACGCTACAAAAATTTATGATTGAAAGCTCGCTGGTGCGTGGCGAGCTGGTAGAGATTTCCGATACCTGGCAACAGATACAGGCGCGGCGCGAATATCCGCCTGCCGTCAGAACCATGCTCGGAGAAATGCTGTCGGCTGCGGCCTTGTTGTCGGCCAACCTGAAATTCAACGGCTCCATCATCATGCAAATTCATGGTGACGGTCCGGTGCAATTACTGGTGGTGGAATGCGATTCAACATTGCGCGTGCGCGCTATGGCCAAGCTCAGAGAAGCTGCTGTGGTAGCCGATGACGCAACGCTGCAGCAACTGGTTAACCAGCAGGGTAATGGTCGCTTTGCAATCACTCTCGACCCGAACGACAAACTGCCGGGGCAACAAGCCTATCAAGGCATTGTCGCCCTCGATGGCGACTCGGTTGCCAGTGTGATCGAAAACTATATGATGCGCTCGGAGCAGCTGGATACCCGCCTCTGGCTGGCGGCCGATGGCAATGTGGCGCGCGGACTGCTGCTGCAAAAACTGCCATCCGACGGCGGCATAGACTTGAAACTGGTGGACGATGGCGACACCTGGAATCGCGCAGTCATGCTCGCCTCCACCATGCAAAACAGCGAATTGCTCGAGACCGACATCATGACGCTGATGCAGCGGCTGTATTGGGAAGAGACGCTGCGTGTGTTCGAGCCGCGCCATCCGAGTTTCCATTGCGGCTGCTCGCGGGAGAAAGTCGGCAACATGCTGAAAATGCTGGGCAAGGAAGAAGTCGATGATGCGCTGGAAGAGCTCGGTCAGCTGGCGGTCAATTGCGAATTCTGCGGCCAGGATTACAGCTTCGACAAAGTCGATTGTGTGCAGCTGTTTGCTACCGAGACTTTGGCTGAAGCGATACAGCCGCCGGGGGAACAGCAGCATTGAGGGTTGTGATTAAAAAACTGAGGCGCTGGATTCCAGCGTGCGCTGGAATGGCGGCAATTTAAGGGCTAACCGAAAAATACTGTCGTTCCAGCGCACGCTGGAACCCAGTGGCTTTCATTATGTACCACTAAAGTTCAGCGCTTAACTTCGGCCTTATGTTCAGGCGCCAGAATCTGCACAAAAACCTCGTTATCCTTGATCATCCCCAGCTCATACCGCGCGCGCTCTTCAACAGCGCCGGTGCCTTCTTTAAGATCCTGCACTTCAGAAGCCAGCTTGGCATTGCGGGCCTTGAGCTCTTGCTCCTTGACCAGTGCACCATCAAGTTGCTTGGACAAATCCCACACACGCAGCCAGCCACCCTTACCCAGCCAGAGCGGGTACTGGATCAACACAAGCAAGGCCGTCAGGGAAATTAAAATCAGGCGCATGGAATAAGGCCGGGTTGTCCCGGCCTCTTTTTTTATTTCAGATTGTAGAAAGCACTGCGGCCCGGATAGCTGGCGATGTCGCCCAGGTCTTCTTCGATACGCAGCAATTGATTATATTTTGCCATACGATCAGAACGCGACATGGAACCTGTCTTGATCTGCAGCGCATTGCAACCGACCGCGATGTCGGCAATGGTCGAATCTTCGGTCTCGCCGGAACGATGCGAAATGACCGCGGTGTAACCGGCACGCTTGGCCATTTCAATCGCGGCAAAGGTCTCTGTCAATGTGCCGATCTGGTTGATCTTAATAAGGATGGAGTTGGCGATGCCTTTTTGTATGCCTTCGCGCAGAATCTTGGTGTTAGTGACAAACAGGTCGTCGCCAACCAGCTGCACTTTTTTGCCCAGTGCCTGCGTCAGAGTAGCCCAGCCTTCCCAGTCATTCTCGGCCATCGCGTCTTCAATCGAGATGATTGGATACTTATCGCACCAGGTACCTAGCAGGTTGGTGAAGTCGGCCGACGACAACGCCAGACCTTCGCCACTCAATTGATACTTGCCGTTCTTGTAAAACTCTGAGGCGGCGCAATCCAGACCCAGTGCGATCTGCGTGCCTGGCTCGTAGCCAGCTTGCTCGATTGCTTGCAAAATAAGCTTGATCGCTGCTTCGTGGTTTTCAACCGATGGCGCAAAACCGCCTTCGTCACCCACAGCTGTGGTGAGCTTTTTATCTTGCAGAATTTTTTTCAGTGTATGGAACACCTCGGCGCCATAGCGGATCGCTTCGCGAAAGCTCGGTGCACCGACCGGAATGATCATGAACTCTTGCAGGTCGAGGTTATTGTCGGCATGCGCGCCGCCATTAATCACGTTCATCATCGGGACAGGCATTTGCATGGCGCCCGAGCCGCCAAAATAACGGTACAGAGGCAGGCCGGATTCTTCGGCTGCGGCTTTGGCCACTGCCATTGACACCGCCAGCGTCGCATTTGCGCCCAGACGTGCCTTGTTGTCGGTGCCGTCGAGATCGATCAGCGTGTGGTCCAGAAACGCCTGTTCATTGGCATCCAGACCCATGATCGCTTCAGAGATTTCGGTGTTGATGTTCTCGCAGGCTTTCAAAACGCCCTTGCCGAAATAGCGGCTCTTGTCGCCATCGCGCAGTTCGATTGCTTCACGCGAACCGGTCGATGCGCCGGACGGTACGGCAGCACGTCCCATCACGCCGGATTCCAGCAACACATCGCACTCGACTGTAGGATTGCCGCGCGAATCAATCACTTCACGGCCTACGATGTCAACAATTGCACTCATTGAAATTCTCCACTGAATTAAATATTTTTTTGATTGCTATCGAGTGATTTACGCGAAATCGTTTTCGAGGAAGCCGTTTCTTTTTACGATCTGGTCAATGTCGGCCAAGGTGGCGAGCAAGTCTTTGATGCGGTGCAGAGGAACTGCATTCGGACCATCGGATTTTGCTTCGGCCGGGTTCGGATGGGTTTCCATGAACAGGCCGGCAATACCGACGCCAACCGCTGCACGCGCCAGCACCGGCACGAATTCGCGCTGACCACCAGAACTGGTGCCCTGCCCACCTGGCAACTGCACCGAGTGGGTCGCATCAAACACGACCGGGCAACCGGTCTCGCGCATGATCGCCAGCGAACGCATGTCGGACACCAGATTGTTATAGCCAAACGACACACCGCGCTCGCACGCCATGAAATGATCGTCCGGCAGACCGACTTCACGCGCCGCTTCACGCGCTTTGTCGATCACGTTTTTCATGTCGTGCGGCGCCAGAAACTGGCCCTTCTTGAAATTGACCGGTTTGCCTGACTGCGCGCAGGCGCGAATGAAGTCAGTCTGACGGCACAGGAAGGCTGGCGTCTGCAAGACGTCCACCACTGCGGCGACCGGCTTGATCTCGTCGACTTCATGAATGTCGGTCAAGACCGGCACGCCGATCTGCTGCTTTACCTTCGCCAGAATCTCCAGCCCTCTTTCCATGCCCAAGCCACGAAAGGTCGAGCCGGAAGAACGGTTGGCTTTATCGAACGACGACTTGTAAATGAAATTAATGCCGAGGCTGGCCGTAATTTCTTTTAACGCGCCGGCAGTGTCGAGCGCCATCTGCTCGGACTCGATCACACAGGGGCCGGCGATCAGGAAAAACGGATGCTCAAGACCTACATCAAATCCGCAAAGCTTCATGCTGCCTTCCTTTCAGTGTCAGCCAGCTTATGCGCCAGCGCTGCCTTGATGAAGGAGATAAACAGCGGATGGCCGTCACGCGGCGTCGATTTGAATTCGGGGTGATATTGCACGCCCATGTACCATGGATGCGCATGCTCGCCGCTGCGTGGCAATTCCATGATTTCGCACAGTGACTCGGTTGGTGTACGCGCCGACACCACCAGACCGGCCTCTTCAACCCGACCCAGATAATGGTTGTTGGCTTCGTAGCGGTGGCGATGACGCTCTGTGACCTGTGTGCCGTAAATTTCAGCAGCCAGCGTACCCGGTTCCACGGCGCAGGTTTGCGCACCGAGGCGCATGGTGCCGCCCAGATCAGAATTCACATCGCGTCGCTCGACCATGCCGTCATGGTTTTGCCACTCGGTGATCAAGGCCACAACCGGATTTTTGGTGTCCGGATCGAACTCGGTTGAATTAGCCAGCGTCAGTCCAGCCATGTTGCGCGCGTATTCAATCAGAGCGACCTGCATACCGAGGCAGATGCCCAAATAAGGCACCTTGTTTTCACGTGCATAACGGGCTGCGGCAATCTTGCCTTCAACGCCGCGCTTGCCGAATCCACCCGGCACCAGAATGGCATCGTATTTGGTCAGGCTGGCAATACCATTGGTCTCGATATCTTCCGAATCCACATATTCAATATTGACGCGCGACTCAGTATGAATACCGGCGTGGCGCAAGGCCTCGGTCAGGGATTTGTAGGACTCGGTCAGGTCTACGTATTTTCCGACCATCGCAATGTTGACATCATGCTTCGGATGCTCAAGCGAATACACCAGCTTGTTCCACATGGACAGGTCAGCCGGTTTTGGCGACAGATTGAGCTTGTCGCAGACGATACGATCCAGGCCCTGATCATGCAACATCTGCGGAATTTTGTAGATGGTGTCGGCATCCCACACCGAAATGACTGCCGCTTCTTCCACGTTAGAGAACAGTGAAATCTTCGCGCGCTCGTCATCGGGTATACGACGGTCGGCGCGGCACAGCAGCGCGTCCGGCGAGATACCGATCTCGCGCAGTTTCTGCACGCTATGCTGGGTCGGTTTGGTTTTGAGCTCACCAGCTGAAACCAGATACGGCACCAATGTCAGGTGCACGAAAGCCGCATGGTTGCGGCCGCCGCGCAACGACAACTGACGCGCCGCTTCCAGGAATGGCAAGGACTCGATATCGCCGACGGTGCCGCCGATTTCAACGATGGCCACGTCGAAACCTTCGGCGCCGCGATGGATGAATTCCTGAATCTCATTGGTGATGTGCGGAATAACCTGCACCGTTTTGCCCAGATATTCACCGCGCCGCTCTTTGCGGATCACGGATTCGTAAATCTGGCCGGTGGTGAAGTTATTCACCTTGCGCATCTTGGCGCTGATGAAGCGTTCATAGTGACCGAGGTCGAGATCAGTCTCGGCGCCGTCATCGGTGACGAACACTTCACCATGCTGGAATGGACTCATGGTGCCGGGATCGACGTTGATATACGGGTCGAGCTTCAACATGGTTACTTTGAGGCCGCGCGATTCGAGGATCGCAGCGAGAGAGGCGGCGGCTATCCCTTTACCAAGGGAAGACACAACGCCGCCAGTGACGAATACAAACTTGGTCATTGCAGAGGATGCCGAAAGGCACAAGCGGGAAATTCGAATTATACCGCAAAGAATTGCCCCGACTTTGGCCGATCGCGATGAATTTTCCGCTTGACGGACCGCGCAATTGCTTGGTTCCGTTTGGTTTTATTGCGGCGCTTACTTATACGCATACTTATCCGCTTACTTATCCGCTTAGCTATCAATGATTACCAGGTGACCGACACGCGCAGGAAATTCTGCGTGCCCTCGCGGGCAGGCAAGCCACTAATTTCATTGGAGCGGCGAACGAACGAAATACGCAAGGCCCATTGCGATTTTAACCATTGCATGCCCAGCTCTGCCTCTCCGGTCCAGCGGCGCGGCTTGACGGTGCGCACGTCATTATCCGAAAACAAACCACCCTGCAGCGTCGCATCATAGCCGACTGCGCGAATGGCGCCGCGCAAAAAAACGGAACTGCCGATTGTGCCCGCCCGCAGCGTGGCATCCGCGGTCAAGTCGGTAAAAATATTCCCTAACCTGAAAGCAAGACCCGGTCGCAAGTCCAAATAAGGCGCCAGTTTCCAGGCAGGTGCACGTCCTCCTGCGCTCAGCACCACCCCGATTTCATTGCGTATCTGCGATGCCCAGCCGCGCGGCTTGGGCTGATTCAACCAGCGATGCGACACTTCCTGCGTGAGCCTGCCGCCGCTACAGGGTCCGATGCATCCCAGATCAAGGCCGACAGCGACATCGCTGCCATCGGCATGCTCGGCCCTGCTCCAAACGCCTGCATAAATCCAGCCTGCGTACGGATGTTCGAAGCGGCCGATCTGCTCCGGCAGCAAGCGCACGTTCGATGGCGTATACATTTGCTGCCCGACACGCCAGCCTGCAGAATGCCAGCCATCGTCAACAGGCAAACGATAGCTTTTCGATATCCTGACGCCGCTCGTGTAAAAGCCGTCCGAGCGATTCAACAGCAGCGAATCATTATCAATATCGACCGTCATGCTGGCTCTGCCAGTGGCCAGCAATTGATCGATCTCAAGCTTCGAGACCGGCAATTCGCCGGCAAAACAGGCAGCATCGACAAAAATAGCAAGCAGCAGCGCCGCAAAAGAGATGCGTTTCATGGGACAAAGATGCTGGCATACGCACGCCATGGCGATACGGCACTTGCGCAAACTACGTGCAATAACTCATCGCCCTTGCCAATAACGTTGCCGTTCTGACCGGTACTCACGGATCGTCACGGCATCATTGATCATGATTTGCAACGCGCCAGTCTCGTCAGTGCGCAGGCGCCGGATGCCCAGTTCGGCATAGCGCTTATAAACTTCAGGCTTGGGATGATGATAGCGATTGCGATACCCCACCTGAAACAGCGCCAGTTGCGGCTGCACTGCCATCAGAAATGCCGGTGTCGATGAAGTACCACTGCCATGGTGCGGCGCAAGCAAGATCGTCGATGGCAAACGGTCCGGCAGCCGCTCCAGCAGCGCACGCTCCTGCGCTGCCTCAATGTCGGCAGCCAGCAGCACTGAATAGTTTTGGTAACTGATCCTCAAGGTGCAGCTGCGCGCATTCGGCTTGAGTGACGCGACCGTATAACTTTCTGTTGTCGGCTGCAGCATCTCGAAGCGCACCCCATCCCACGACCAGCTCTGGCCGGTGGCGCAGGCATGATGATTCGGCGCGCGCTGCAAAATCGGATTCGACGCCGGCAAAGACGAACTGACCCAGCCGATTCGCATGCCATTCATGACAGTCAGCGCGCCGCCGGCATGGTCATTGTCGCTATGCGAGACCACCATGCCGTCGAGCCAACTGATGCCGCGGGCACGCAAATACGGCAGTAGCACGCGGCTACCGCTGTCGGACTCTGCCGAATAGCCGGGGCCGGTGTCATAGAGCAGACGGTGGCTGGCCGTCTCTACCAGAAGCGCATTACCCTGCCCTATATCAAAAGCGGTCACCCACAGCCCCTGCTCAGGACTGGTGGGTGACGACATCAACAGCGGCAGCCAGGCCAGAAAACCCAGCCAGCGCAATGGCCAGCCGCGCGGCGCCAGCAGCCACAGCATGCCAGCCGCTGCCAAACAGAAAGTCAACGCATCCGGCTGCGGCGCCTGCCACACCGCATGCGGCAAACCGGCCAACCATGTCAGCACTTGCGCCAACTTAGCCACGACAAAATGTGCCGCCAGCAGCAGCCATCCCGCCAACGGCGCGGGCATTACGCTGCCGAGCAAGGACAGTGGCGTGACGACAAAGCTAACCAGCGGAATCGCCACTGCATTCGCCAGCGGCCCGACCAGCGAGACTTGCGCAAACAGTAAAACAGTCAGCGGCACCAGACCGAGCGAAACGACATACTGCGTGCGCGCAGCCGCTGCCAGACTTTGCCAGCGGCTTGACGCAAGTTCACCGGCGCGCCCTGCCGAGGCAAACAAAATGCAGGCAATCGCGGCAAACGACAGCCAGAAACCGGGCGACAGCACCGACCACGGGTCCAGCAACAGTACGGCTATCAAGGCCGCACATAACACTTGAGAAACTGCCGTAATGCGACCGGCCCAGAGAGCAGCTGCAATCACGCCCAGCATCAGCAGCGTTCTTTGCGCCGGCACGCCAAAGCCAGCCAGCGCCACATAAGTCAGCGCCGCCAGCACGCCTGCCAAAGCGGCTACACGTTGCGCCGGCAACCGCAACGACAAACTCGCCTTGGTAAAAAAAGAGCAGCGCCACAGCCAGTGCGCCAGCGCGCTGAACAAGGCGGCAATCATGGTGATGTGCAGGCCAGAGATGGAAACCAGATGGCCAATGCCGGTGCGATTGAAAATGGTCCAGTCAGACTGGCTGACAGCGCGCTGGTCACCCATCACCAGTGCGACGATCACACCCGAGTATGGTTTGCCCTGCAATGCCTGTTGAATGCGCTGCCGCAGCGCGCCGCGGCCACGCTCAAGCAAGCTACGCGGACTGAGCACGAAAGCATTGAGCCTGCGCTGTCCGAGCGGACGCACGCTGCCGGTGGCGCGCACACCCTCCCCTAGCAGCCACGCTTCATAATCAAACCCGTAAGGATTGGCATTCCCGTGCGGACGCTGCAGGCGAACCGTCCACTGCCAGCGCTCGCCTGGCTGAATGTTTGCGGCAGCTTCATGCTGATTGTCATACAGCCCCAGCATCAGCATGGACGGCACTGCCAGTGCCACACCATCCGGCCCTTGCGCTGCCTCGACCGCAAAATGAAAACGCTGCCCGCGCGCGACCGGAGTCGGCAAATTGGCGATGGTACCGGTCACAACGATATCCTGGCCTTCCAGCGCCAGCGGCAATTCTTCTTGCAGGCGCCAGTGCGCAAGCAAAGCTGCCCAGCCAAATCCGATCGCCATACCGGCAACCAGCAAGCATGCTGCGTGACGCTTCCAAAGCAAAGCCAGCAGGGCTGCGCCCAGCAATGCATAAGCGAAAAGAACAGGTGGCAACACGGCCTGCAGCTGCAGCCAGCAAACGCCGGCCAGCAAGCCCAGCGCGAACGCGCGCACTCAGGCCATCATCAGGCTGCCAAGGCGGGGCAAGACGCGAGCGACATTGTTGGTCGTCTGCTCGGCAATGGTTGCCAGAGGCTGGCCGCGCAACTCGGCCAGCACCGCTGCGATATGGGGAATCTGCGCCGGCTTGTTAGGCGCCGGATGCAGCCATGCAGGAGAAATATCGGGAGCGTCCGTTTCGAGTACGAGCGCTTGCTCTGGCAGGCTGGCAGCGAGCCGCCGGATTTGCAGTGCGCGCGTAAACGTCATTGCGCCACCAAAGCCAAGCGCGAATCCCAGCTTGATAAACATCTCGGCTTGCTGCGCGCTGCCATTGAACGCGTGCGCAATACCGCCTTGCACCGGAATCCGGCGCAGGTATTTCAACAATGTGTCTTGCGAACGGCGCACATGCAAAATCACTGGCAGGTCAAAATCGCGCGCAATCTTTAATTGCTCGGCATAGAAAAACTCCTGCTTCGCGCGCATAGGAGCAAGCTTCAATTGCGGCACAAAAAAATCGACGCCGATTTCACCAATCGCGACGAAGCGCGGGTCTGTGATCGCCGCAGCGACTGTCTCGCGCAGTACTTGCAAATCGTTTTCTGTAGCCTGTGGCACATACAAAGGATGAATGCCGAGCGCGTATGCGCAGTTGCCCAGATGGGCCGCGAGTTGGGCAACGGTGGAAAAGTTTGCACGCGCGACGGCAGGCAGCACAATCCACGATACACCGGCTGCCACGGCCTCTGCGACAATGGCAGCCGGGTCGCAGCCGAACTCCGCCGCATCCAGATGGCAATGGCTATCTATCCACATTGCTTGTTTATCTTTCGGCTGCTTGCAAACCGTTTTCAGACAAATGCAAAATGCGGTCGCAACGCTGCGCCAGTTCCATGTCATGCGTGACGATCACGAATGCCGTGCCCAGCGTCTGCGACAGCTCCAGCATCAAATCAAACACCTGATGCGCAGTATGCCGGTCCAGATTGCCAGTCGGCTCATCCGCCAGCACGCAGGCAGGGTTCGTCACCAGCGCGCGCGCCAATGCGACCCGTTGCCGCTCGCCGCCAGACAACTCGCCCGGCACATGCGACAAGCGAGCAGCAAGACCTACACGGCCCAGCAAGGTCGCCGCAGCCTCGCGCGCTGCCGCGCGTGACATGCGGCGAATGAGCAAGGGCATCGCGACATTGTCGAGTGCGGAGAATTCCGGCAACAAGTGGTGAAACTGATAGACGAAGCCTAGCGCCTGATTGCGCAAGTCACCCCTTGCCGAATCAGTCAGCGCAGCGAGGTCTTGTCCCTGCAGCGTGACCCTGCCGGTGCTGGGCAAGTCCAGCCCGCCCAGCAGATGTAGCAGCGTTGACTTGCCGGAGCCGGACACTCCGACTATCGCGAGTCGTTCGCCGCGTGCGACTGCCAGATTAATATTGTCCAGCACAGTCAGCTTGTGGCGCCCTTGCGCAAAGCTCTTGCCCAGCTGTTCGCACGACAGCACGGTGGTCGTCATGGGGACTTCCTTCGTATTTTTATTCATAGCGCAACGCATCAGCCGGTCGTACACGTGCTGCCCACCAGCTTGGATAAAGCGTCGCCAGGAATGCCAGCACCACCGCCAGCCCGCCTATGCGCCAGACATCGGGCCAGCGCAAGTCCGACGGCAGCGCACTGATCAGATAAATATCGCGCGGCAGGAACTGCACACCAAACAGTGATTCGATGAAAGGTACGATCACATCGATATTCAGCGAAATCAGTACGCCGGAGCCAACGCCGATGGCGGTGCCGATTAGCCCGACCAAAGCACCCTGCACCATGAAAATTTTCATAATCGACATCGGTGATGCGCCCAGCGTGCGCAGAATCGCAATGTCGGCCTGCTTGTCAGTAACCGTCATCACCAGGGTGGAAACCAGGTTGAAGGCAGCGACGGCAATGATCAGGGTCAGAATGATGAACATCATCCGCTTCTCGGTCTGCACCGCGGCAAACCAGTTGCGGTTTTGCTGCGACCAGTCGCGCAGATACAGATTGCCCGTCATGGTGCGGGACAATTCGGCCGTCACTTCAGGCGCCTGCTGCATGTCGGCGATTTTCAGGCGCAAGCCGCTCGGGCCTTCCTGACGAAACATTTTTTCACCGTCTTGCAGATGAATGAAAGCCAGCGACGAATCATATTCATAATGGCCAGCCTCAAACATGCCAACCACATTGAATTGCTTCAATCGCGGCAACACCCCGGCCGGCGTCACTTGTCCTTGCGGCGCAATCATGGTCAGCTTGTCGCCAACCCGCAGATGCAGCGCGCGCGCGAGCTCGCCGCCGAGCACAATATTGAATTCACCGGGCCGCAGATCAGACAGGCTGCCGCGCCTGACCTGGGCAGCAACGCTGGACACCTTCAGTTCTTCCTCCGGCAAAATGCCGCGCACCATAATGCCGCGCACCGTATCGTCACGCGTGACCATGGCCTGCGCTTCCACATAGGGTGCTGCGCCACGCACATTCTTGTTCTTGAAAGCCTCGGCTGCGGTGGCACGCCAGTCCGGCATACTGCCAGACGCATCGAAGACTTCGATATGCGAGAGCACCGACAGCATGCGGTCGCGCACTTCTTTCTGGAAACCGTTCATAACCGACAGCACCACAATCAGCGCCGCTACGCCCAGGGCAATGCCGGCCATCGAGATCATGGATATAAAAGAAATGAAACTATTGCGCGCACTGCGGCGACCGGCCCGCGTATAACGCAGACCTATCATCCATTCGAACGGCGGGTTTTTGAACAAGCCCAAGCATGGCTCCTGGTGGGTTTTGTGGGGGACGCTGGGCTCCAGCGTCTTTCGCCTTTAAGTACAAATTCTGTTAATACCTAAACAATCCGGCAGTTTGCCATACAATCCGCGCATGACAAATCTGGAAATCATTGTTCCTTTCGCCCTGCCCCCGGCCGAACACGCCAGGGATTTGCTGCGCGAGCTGGGGCTTCCCGCGCTGGCGCAGCTACTCTCCCGTGCCAAACAAGGCCGAAATCAGCAAACCGACAACTTCGCCCCCGCCCTGCCACATGAACAATGGCTGTCAGGCGTGGCCGACAACAGCCCACCCTTAGCCAAAGCAGCCATGCAAGCGATGGGTATAGCCGAAGAAGGTCACTGGTTCCTGCTGCAACCGGCCAGCCTGCATATAGCGCGCGACCATCTGGTGCTGACAGATCGTCGGCAACTGGATTTGAGCGACGCCGAATCACGTGCACTGTTTGAGCTCTCGCTGCCATTCATTAACGAAAGTGGCTTCGACATGCGCTACGGCGACGCCGGCAACTGGTTCTTGCGTGCCGATCTCTGGCAGGGTTTGCGCACTTCTACGCCGGACGCTGCCTGCGGACACAATATTGACATCTGGTTGCCCAAAGGTGAAACAGGCGAAGGCGAGCGCGCATGGCGCAAGCTGCTCAATGAATTGCAGATGCTCTGGCATACGCACACTATCAATGAAGCCCGCGAAATACGTGGCGCACGCCGCATCAACAGCGCCTGGCTGTGGGGCGGATCGCATGACGAAAAATCCACCGCTGATTTAGCGCTACTAGCGCGGCAAGCCTTGAACCAGCCGCAGAAAATACTGGAGTTGGCAAGCCCGAAAACCCTGCTCGACAGCCTGATCGCTCCTGCTTTGGCAGGTGACTGGTCAAGCTGGCTGCATGAATTTTCGCAACTGGAACAAAGCTGCTTCGCACCGCTCTTGTCGGCTTTGAAAGAATCTCAAATGCAGAGCATCACGCTGGTACTGACCGACAGCAGCCGGCTGCAAACATGGCATGCGAGCCGCGCTTCCATGCGAAAATTCTGGATTAAACCTTCTCTGGCCCGCCTCGCTTCATGACCCGACTTGCTGTTCGTCCGTATTCCATTCGCCAATCCGAACTCCTCGCGCAACAAGGCCTGCATCCGGTCATGGCACGACTGGTGACAGCGCGCGGCCTGACCAATGCACGTGATTTATCAACTGAACTGGATGCGCTGATTGCGCCGAAAGAATTGCTGCACATTGATGATGCAGCGATGTTTCTGGCCGACGCTATCGAAGCGGAGCAAAAAATCGTCATCGTCGCCGACTATGACTGCGACGGCGCCACCGCCTGCGCAGTCGCCTTGCGCGGCCTGCGTGCGCTGGGCGCGCAGGTGGATTACATCGTGCCGAACCGCTTTGAATACGGTTATGGATTAACGCCGGAAATTGTCGAACTGACAGCACGCGAAAAATCGCCCGACATCATCGTCACCGTCGATAACGGCATTGCCAGCATCGCCGGTGTAGCTGCCGCCAATGAACGCGGCATTGAAGTGCTCGTCACTGACCATCACTTGCCGGGTGATGCCTTGCCCGACGCCGCCGTGATCGTCAACCCGAACCAGCCCGGCTGCACCTTCCCGAGCAAAAATCTGGCCGGCGTAGGCGTGATGTTCTATACCCTGCTGGCACTGCGCGCCGAGCTGCGCCTGCGCGAACATTTCGATGCTGCGACCCAGCCACGGCTCGATGCCCTGCTCGATCTGGTCGCACTCGGCACCGTGGCCGATGTGGTCAAGCTCGATGCCAACAACCGCATTCTGGTTGCGCAAGGCTTGAAGCGCATACGTGCCGGACGCGCACACGCCGGCATTGCTGCGCTGTTGCGGGTGGCCGCGCGCGATGCGCGCAGCGTGTCCCCCTTCGACCTCGGTTTTGCAGTTGGCCCGCGCCTGAACGCGGCTGGCCGGCTGGCAGATATGTCACTCGGCATTGAATGCCTGCTGACGGACGACCCGCTGCGGGCGCAAGCCATTGCCGAACAACTCGACGCTATCAACCGCGAACGCCGCGTCATCGAAGCCGGCATGCAGGACGCGGCACTGGCCTCGCTCGACAGTATTGATCCGCGTGACAGCGCCACACTGGCGCTATTTAATCCCGACTGGCATCAGGGTGTGATCGGTATTGTGGCGTCACGCCTGAAAGAAAAGTTTTATCGCCCCACCATTACCTTCGCTCCTGCGGGTGACGGCATGATCAAAGGCTCGGGCCGCTCGATACCGGGTTTCCATTTGCGCGACGCCCTCGACCTGGTATCCAAACGCCACCCCGATTTAATCGACAAATTCGGCGGTCACGCCATGGCTGCGGGTCTGTCTTTGAAAGAAACCGGGTTCGACGCCTTTGTAGCGGCCTTTGAACAGGTCGGCAAGGAATGGCTAACGCCGGCACAACTCGAACAGGTGCTGGAAACTGACGGGGAACTCGAAGCCGCCTACTGCAGCCTCGACTTCATTGCGCTGATGGACAGTCAGGTTTGGGGCCAGGGTTTTGCGCCGCCGCTGTTTTGTGATGTATTCAGGGTGCGCAACCAGCGCATTTTGAAAGAGCGCCACTTAAAACTGCAACTGGAAAAAGACGGCCGGCAGTTCGACGCCATCTGGTTCAATCATGCCGACAGTTTGCCGGAACAGGCACGGGTAGCCTACCGGCTGGACATCAACGAATACAACGGCGTCAGCAAGGTGCAATTGCTGGTTGAATACGCCGAGCAGGCCTGAATGCTATAACGTCCTGCTGTATTTTTTCTGGCCAATCAATTTCCCGCCGAAATTGAATAGCAATTTGCTACAAATGGCCTAGCAGCTTCAAAGTGGGACCAGTGCTGGCCGGAGTATAATGTCGGGTTTTACAAAGACCAGCAAAGCCCCATGGAAGCCGAACGCCTCAACACCCTCTCCGCCCTGATCGCCGACCTGACGGCACGTGAAATTGATCTGCGGAGGTATCTTTGACTTCGATCTGAAGTCAGAGAAACTGGAACAAGTCAACGCCGAGCTCGAAGATCCCAAAGTCTGGGACGAGCCCAAGCGTGCCCAGGATCTGGGCAAGGAAAAAAAATCCCTCGAAGCCATTGTTGAATCGCTGACCAGCATTGAAGCCGGTCTGCGCGATGCCAGCGATCTGTTCGCGATGGCGCGCGAAGAAGGCGATGAAGACACTTTGGTCGCTGTAGAGGCCGATACGCATGAACTGCAGCAGCGCGTGGAGACGATGGAGTTTCGTCGTATGTTCTCCAACCCACTCGACAAGAACAACTGCTTCATTGACATTCAGGCCGGCGCCGGTGGCACCGAAGCGCAGGACTGGGCTTCGATGATCTTGCGTCAGTATCTGCGCTATTGCGAACGCAAGGGCTTCAAGGTCGAGATACTGGAGCAGTCGGACGGCGAGATCGCCGGCATCAAAACCGCCAGCCTGAAAGTCGAAGGCGATTACGCTTACGGCTTCCTGCGCACCGAGACCGGCGTGCACCGCCTGGTGCGCAAGTCACCGTTTGACTCGGCCAATGGCCGCCATACTTCGTTTTGCAGCTTGTTTGTCTATCCGGAAGTCGATGAATCGATCGAGATCGACATCAATCCGGCTGATGTGCGGGTCGATACCTATCGCGCTTCCGGCGCCGGCGGTCAGCACATCAACAAAACCGACTCCGCAGTGCGCCTGACTCACGGCCCGAGCGGCATTGTCGTGCAATGCCAGAACGACCGCAGCCAGCACCGCAACCGCGCCGAGGCATGGGAAATGCTGAAGTCGCGCCTGTATGAACACGAGATGCGCAAGCGCATGAGCGACCAGCAAAAGCTGGAAGACTCGAAAACCGACGTCGGCTGGGGCCACCAGATCCGCTCGTATGTGCTGGACCAATCGCGCATCAAAGACCTGCGCACCAACCATGAAGTCGGCAACACCAAGGCCGTGCTCGACGGCGACCTCGACGATTTCATCGCGGCTTCGCTCAAACAAGGCGTTTAATCAAAACGTACAGAAAAATTATGATGACTGACAAATTCGAAGCGGTACAGGAAGAAAAAGACGAGAACTCGATCATTGCCGAGCGGCGCGCCAAGTTGGCCGCAATCCGTACGCAAGGTGTCGCCTTTCCGAATGATTTCAAGCCAACGCACAAGGCCGCCGACCTGCATGAGCAATACGGCAATGTCGAGCGCGAAGTCCTCGAAGCAGAACCTGTTACCGTAACCGTTGCCGGCCGCATGATGTTAAAGCGCGTAATGGGCAAAGCCTCGTTTGCAACCATACAGGATGCGTCCGGTGCGCGTGCCGATGGTCGCATCCAGCTCTACATCACCAATGAGCTGACCGGCGAAGCCTCGCATGAAGCCTTCAAGCACCATGACAGCGGCGACATCCTTGGCGCAGTAGGCACGCTGTTCAAGACCAAGACTGGCGAACTATCAATCAAGGTCAGCACCCTGCGCTTGTTGACGAAGTCCTTGCGTCCGTTGCCGGATAAATTCCATGGTCTGGCTGATCAGGAAACCAAGTATCGCCAGCGCTATGTTGACCTGATCATGAACGAAGACACGCGCCGCACTTTCAAGGCGCGCACAGCGGCGATGTCGTCAATCCGCCGCTTCATGGACAGCCATGGTTTCATGGAAGTCGAAACGCCGATGCTGCACGTGATTCCGGGGGGCGCAGCGGCCAAGCCTTTCATCACGCATCACAATGCGCTCGACATGGAAATGTTTTTGCGCATCGCACCGGAGCTGTACCTGAAGCGGCTGGTGGTGGGTGGCTTTGAGCGTGTCTTTGAAGTCAACCGTAACTTCCGCAATGAAGGCGTGTCGCCGCGTCACAATCCGGAATTCACGATGATGGAATTCTATGCGGCCTATGTCGATTACAAATGGCTGATGGATTTCACCGAAGCCGTCATTCGCCAGGCTGCTGTGGATGCGCATGGCACCGCGCAACTCAGCTACCAGGGTCGCGAGCTGGACTTATCGAAACCCTTCCATCGCATGACGATTGTGCAGGCCATCAACAAATTCGCACCGCATTACACGGCCGGGCAGTTGAACGACATGATGTTCATTCAGAATGAGCTGAAAAAATTCGGCGTCAAGCCGCATGCGCATTCGGGCCTCGGAGCGTTGCAACTCGCGTTGTTTGAAGAAACGGCCGAATCGCAACTGTGGGAACCGACTTACATCATCGACTATCCGGTTGAAGTCTCGCCACTGGCACGTGCGTCCGATAGCGCGCCCGAGATTACCGAACGTTTTGAATTATTCATTACGGGTCGCGAAATCGCCAACGGCTTTTCCGAGTTGAACGATGCTGAAGATCAGGCCGCACGTTTTCATGCGCAAGTCGCGGCAAAGCAGGCTGGCGATGACGAAGCGATGTATTACGACGCTGACTTTATCCGTGCACTCGAATATGGCATGCCACCGACCGGAGGCTGCGGCATTGGCATCGACCGTCTGATGATGCTGATTACGGATTCGCCAAACATTCGCGATGTGATTTTATTTCCGCATCTGCGACGCGAAGACTGATACTCGCCTGTCATCTTTCTGTCATCAAAGCCCCGCGCATCAAGCACGGGGCTTTTTTTTGTCATGAATTTGTCATAAAAAATTCCGGCCATTTACAGGAATTTGCTTTTCCAACGCGTTACCCATGCCATGATTTTTCCAACATGGAGGGACAGATGTGGAGTGAAGCGCAGAAGAACTTGCTGCATGATTTTTGTGAACGCAATCGCATTTCTGGCTTGCTGGGCCAGATCATCGAGCATGGCAGATTGTGCTGTGACGATGTGGCCTTCACGCTGATGCCATCCCTGAACGACGCATCTAGTCTGCGCATATTCGTGCAATGGGGCGAGCCTCCGGCAGAACGCGCAGCGCCAATATATAGACGGCTGCTTGAACTTAATCTGCTGATGCCGCAGGAACGCTTCGAAAAATTGAGCATTGATCCGGCAACGGGCACAGTCATCTTTACTTATCAACTGCAGGCACCCACTGCCGAAGGACTACTCGCGAGTTTGCTTCATGCGGCCAGCCATGCGCATGCATGGCAGCTGCATCATTTTCTGGATGATGAACCCGCAACGGTTCTCGGCATGGCTGAGGTTTACTCATGATTCCGGCATTCAGAGAGATGGGCCTGCTGTATGAACACAGCAAACCGGCGGAAACGACAGCAGCGGCAAAATGTACCTTGCCGCCTGTGCTGACAACGGCTGCCAGCCACAGCGCCAGGGATTTTCTAGGGCAATGTCTGGGTCGTACTGCCGGCCTGGGCATTTTTACAGCCATCTCCCATTCAAGCTGGAGCCCGCTGTCGGCATCCCTGCTCACCGGCAGCGCAGGCGCGCTGGCGGCCGGCACGCAGGCATTTTTAATCAGCAAAAACCAGATCGGCACGAACACGCTGGCACAAAAAACCGCGGTCGCTCTGTGCACCGTGACCGCAGCCGCAGCAGGTGCCAGCATCCTTGCATTAGGATCTGCGCAACCTGTCATTGCCCTGGCCATTGGCGCGGCAGCGACGACAGCGGTATCCCTGCTGAAATTTTGTCTGCACGCTCAAGCTGATGAAGCAGAGATAAGCGATACCGCGAAGAGCGCGGTATTTTGCATGACAACGGCCACCAGCCTCGTTACGATCACCTTAATCCATCCGCACTGGATGGCAGCTGAAACTACGCTGGTCCATAGAAGCCTGGGCGTGATGCTGGAGTCCGGCATCGTGGAATTATGCAAGTCCTCATTCGAACGTCTGGGCCCTTCGGCCAATCGCGGCGCGCTGACTTTCAATGGCAAAGTCATGGCCTCGCTCATTGGCTTGCTGCCCTATGCCTCCGCGACGGTCATTCTGAACGGCTATGTGAGCGGCCTGCTGCAACCGGGCCATGACTCGCATGAGTTCATGGACTTGTGGGCTCCCTTGATGGTCGGCGCCTTGTCGAATGCATTGCGAGGCGCGGCCAACGCAGCAGCCGTCTATACACTGCAGCAGAAGGGCATACAGGTGCGCGATAGCGATGCCGGCTTGGTGCGCCCATCGACGGGAATCAGCTGCCCGGACGCGAACATCGTCATGCAAAAAACTAGCGTGCGCCTGTTTCTCAGCTGCTGTCGCAATGCTGTGTATTTTTATTTGCGTGAAAAGGGAATGAGCGTGGTGCAGGCAGGCTGCCTCGCACAGTTTAGCTACGCATTCTTCGCGCAATCACGTGAATTGATTTTCGATCTTATGCAAGGCGAAGGATGGACAGAGCCGAGAATAACCGCACGTCTTGATCCAGGTCAGTAGTTATCTATAAATTAATCAAACTCCCTATCCGTTCTGTTCTGAATCAGCGACTATTTTGCTAATGACTGGAAACAAAGCGCGTTTCCGCAGGTCAAAAAGATCATCTGACTAACTTGAAGGAGAAAAATGATGGGAATCAGGAACGCAGGAAAAATTCATCCGCTGATGGCAACAGCTGCCGCCAGTGTGATCGTGGTGAGTCTGGTCGGCGTCGCGGCAATTACCAGGCTCTTCCCTTCCTCCGACAGCACGACGAAACCGGCGGCCGAGCCGGTTGCCGTGGCCCCCGCCCTTCCCGAAAAAAAACCGGCACCAGTTCGCTCGACCAGGCACGCGACCGCAGCGGCTCCGGCACCGGTCAGTCGTACCGCAGATAAGCCATCGCAAGTGGCCGCGGCAACACCGGTTTGCGAATCATGCGGCAAAGTGACTGCGGTACGCACTATCGAGCAGGCGGCGAAACCAAGTGGTGTTGGCGTGGTTGCCGGAGCCGTGCTCGGTGGTGTGCTGGGCAATCAGGTCGGTGGCGGCACGGGTAAAACGCTGGCCACGGTTGCCGGTGCTGCAGCCGGTGGTTACGCTGGCAACGAAGTAGAAAAACGCACCCGCAAGAGCACGACTTATGAGATCGATGTGATGATGGAAGATGGCACTACACGCAGCTTGCCGTTTGAGACGCTGCCGGGCTGGAAAGCCGGTGACAAAGTTCGGGTGATTAACGGCACATTGGAATCGCGCTAAGCATTCAGGCCGCTCTTTTGCTCTGGCGGTGCTTGCATTCATTTCTCAACTGCCACCAGTGCTGCAACGCTTCAATAGTGCCTGCCAGTGACTGCCAGTGCAGTGACTCAATCAGCCTATTTGCTGAAAAAAATCCTTAGTCAAACACGATGTACTATCAGCGCTGCTCGCAAATGACGTCCACGGATATTATTTCGCTTCGTCTATCCACGCCATCTGTATCGCTTCCAGAATTTTCTCGCCCGAGTGCTTCGGGTCGTCGTCAAATTCATCCAGCTCCATGACCCAGTTGTGCAGGTCAGTGAAACGGATTGCCAACGGATCGACGTCAGGAAATTTATCGTGCAGTTCTTCTGCAATGCGTATGGTGTCTGTCCATTTCATGCTCTTCTCCCCTGCTCGCTTCAGTGATTTTCGCGCGCGTGGTTGATGGTGTACTTCGGAATCTCGATCACCAGATCGGCCTTGTCCACAATCGCCTGACAGGAAAGGCGCGAGGTGGCTTCCAGCCCCCAGGCCATGTCGAGCAGGTCTTCTTCTTTTTCTTCGGCTTCGTTCAAAGATGCATAGCCTTCCCTGACCACGATATGGCAGGTGGTGCAGGCGCAGGATTTTTCGCAGGCGTGCTCGATCTCGATGTCATTCTCGAGCAGGGCATCGCAGACGGAGATGCCGCTCTGAACTTCGAGTACGGCGCCTTCAGGGCACAGGCTTGCATGTGGCAGTACGACGATTTGTGGCACGTGATCTTCCTTGATAATTTTTAAGCGACTTCATCGAGCTTGCGGCCCGTCAGTGCGGTTCTGACATTACGATCCATCCTGCGTGCCGCGAATTCTTCGGTGCCTTTGGCCAGTGCATCAACAGCATCTTTGATCTTCAGATGGTCGCTGCCCTGCATCTTGATGCGCAAGCTTGCCACCAGCAACGCGATTTGCGTTTTTTCGGCTGCGCTCAACAAGTCGGGGTCGCTTGCCAGCGCCGAATCCAGTGCCAGCAAAATACGTTCGGCTTCGACCTGCTCTTCGCGCAGTGCGCGCAGCTTCATGTCTTCATCGGCTGACTGGAAAGAATCTTGCAACATGCGCGCGATCTCGTCGTCGCCCAGTCCATAGGATGGCTTGACGATGATGGATGCCTCCACACCTGAATGCATCTCACGCGCAGCCACTGAAAGCAAGCCGTCGGCGTCCACTTGATAGGTCACACGAATGCGAGCGGCACCAGCGGCCATGGGCGGAATGCCGCGCAATTCAAAGCGCGCCAGCGAACGACAATCGCTGACGAGCTCGCGCTCGCCCTGCACAATATGTACGGCCAAAGCAGTTTGCCCGTCTTTGAAGGTGGTGAATTCCTGAGCGCGGGCACAAGGAATGGTGGAGTTGCGCGGTATGACTTTTTCAACCAGCCCGCCCATGGTTTCTATGCCAAGCGACAACGGAATGACATCCAGCAGCAGCCAGTCATCGCCGGCAGCGCGATTACCTGCCAAAAGATTGGCTTGTATGGCAGCACCAAGCGCGACCACTTTATCGGGGTCGATATTGGCCAGCGGCGTAGTCTGAAAGTAATCGGCAACGGCCTTGCGAACGATAGGCATCCGGGTGGAACCGCCGACCAACACCACGCCATCGATATCGTCAACGGCCAGACCGGCATCACGCATCGCCTTGCGGCAAGGCGCCAGTGTTTTGCCGACAAGATGCTTGGTCATTTCAGTAAACTCAGCCGCGCTCAGGGTCAGATGCACTTCTTCACCGGAGTTCAGGGTCGCGTCGATATGTGTCTCGGTATGCGCGGACAACAGTTCCTTCGCTTCACGCGACTTGACCATCAGTGTTCGGGTGTCTTCATCCGACAGCGGCAACAGATGCGCCTGCTCGATGATCCAGCAAAACAGACGGTGGTCAAAGTCGTCGCCGCCGAGCGCCGAATCACCACCAGTAGACAGCACCTCAAAAACGCCCTTCGACAATTTAAGAATCGAGATGTCAAAGGTGCCGCCGCCCAGATCGTAGACGGCATAGATCCCTTCGGAGCCATGATCGAGACCGTAGGCTATGGCGGCTGCAGTCGGCTCGTTCAACAAGCGCAGCACATTCAGGCCGGCCAGCTGAGCGGCATCTTTGGTGGCCTGACGCTGTGCATCGTCAAAATAAGCCGGCACGGTGATGACGGCACCGACCAGTTCATCGCCCAATGCGTCTTCGGCACGCTGACGCAAGGTGGCCAGAATTTCGGCAGAGATTTCGACCGGACTTTTTACACCAGCAAGCGTTTTGACTTGCACCATGCCGGGCGCGTCGACGAAATCGTAAGGCATGTTCTCGGCATGGGCGATATCTTTGAGGCCGCGCCCCATGAAACGCTTGACCGATACGATGGTATTTTTTGGGTCGGTGGTTTGGGCAGCCTGTGCCGCATAGCCGATGTTGGCGTAACCAGTCGGTAAATAGCGCACGATGGAAGGCAACAGCGCATGACCATCTTCATCATCCAGTACTTCAGGAATACTGTTGCGCACGGTGGCCACCAGCGAATTGGTGGTGCCAAGGTCAATGCCGACTGCCAGCCGGTGCTGGTGCGGCGCGGTTGACATGCCGGGTTCGGAGATTTGCAATAATGCCATGTTATCCAGCGGTCTTTATGAGTTACGACGTCGTATTGAGGCTCAGGTTTCCAGCGTCTCGAAAACGCGAGATACTTCCTCACCAAATTTTTCCAGAAACATCAGCTGGCGTACAGCTTTGCCAGCTGCTTCAAATTCTTTAGCATCGAGTTCGGCTGCGACTTGTGCAATTTTTTGCTGACGCGCCGCACGTAATTCAGCTTCCAGTTTTTCCAGCACATCCAGATCGCGCTCTGCGCGCGCTTCATCCAGTGCTTCACGCCATTCCATTTGCTGCATCAGAAAATCAACCGGCATCGCCGTGTTGGATTCGGTTTGCAAATCGATGCCATGCAGTTCGCATAAATAAGCGGCACGCTTGAACGGACTTTTCAGGGTCTGGTAAGCCTCGTTGGCACGCGTGGCCCATTGCATCGCGACACGTTTTTCTGCATCAGGCGCAGAGACGAATTTATCAGGATGCACCTGATTCTGCACTTCACGATAGGCGGCATCAAGCTGCGCTGAATCGAGCGCGAACTGCTGCGGCAAATGGAAAAGTGCGAAATGGTTTTGCATAGTTATCTAAGAGCGTCTGTCAAAATGAGGCTGGCCAGGCGTAAAGCTGCAGACAGTACTTCTGTACGGCAAGGCGACACAACGCAGTCAGCGTCATTTTGACAGACTCTCTAAAACAAAAGCCTGTCGATACTGCACAGGCTTGGGAAAAACAGGCATCCGGCCTGCGTGTAAGCGTGCTCAGATGGTGAAGCTCTCGCCACATCCGCATTCGTTCTTCACATTGGGATTGTAGAATTTAAAGCCTTCATTCAAACCCTCGCGCGCGAAGTCGAGCTCGGTGCCATCAATGTAAGGCAGGCTTTTCGGATCGACGAACACGTGAATGCCGTGTGATTCAAAGACACTATCCTCATCGGCCTTGTCATCCACATACTCGAGCTTGTATGCCAGGCCCGAGCAGCCAGTGGTGCGCACGCCGAAACGCAAGCCTATGCCCTTGCCGCGCTTTTCAATGTAGCGCGACACGTGCTTTGCTGCTTTTTCTGTCAGTGTGATTGCCATTACTGATGCGTCCTTTGCTGCTTATGCAGCCTCTTTAACTTCACCACCGTGGCGTGCCTTGTAATCCAGCACGGCGGCCTTGATCGCGTCTTCGGCCAGAATCGAGCAGTGAATTTTCACCGGCGGCAGCGCCAGTTCTTCAGCGATCTGGGTGTTCTTGATGGACAGCGCCTGATCCAGCGTCTTGCCCTTGACCCATTCGGTGACCAGCGACGACGAGGCAATCGCCGAGCCGCAGCCATAGGTCTTGAATTTTGCATCTTCGATCACGCCATCGGCGCCGACCTTGATCTGTAATTTCATGACGTCGCCGCAAGCCGGTGCGCCGACCATGCCAGTGCCGACGGTGTCATCGTCTTTCTGGAAGGCGCCTACATTGCGCGGGTTTTCGTAGTGATCTAGAACTTTGTCTGAGTAAGCCATGGTAATGCTCCTGAAAACGAATGATTAGTGTGCAGCCCATTGAATGGAGCTGATGTCGATGCCGTCTTTGTACATGTCCCACAGCGGCGAAAGTTCGCGCAGCTTGCCGACTTTTTTCTTCAGCAGATCAATCGTGAAATCGATGTCTTCTTCGGTGGTGAAACGGCCAAAGGTGAAACGAATCGAGCTATGCGCCAGTTCGTCGCTGCGCCCGAGTGCACGCAATACATACGAAGGCTCAAGGCTGGCCGAGGTACAGGCCGAGCCGGACGAAACCGCGATGTCCTTGATGGCCATGATCAGCGACTCGCCTTCTACGTAGTTGAAACTGACGTTCAAGTTATGCGGCACGCGATGTTCCATGTCGCCGTTGACGTAGACTTCTTCCATCTCTTGCAGGCCTTTGGCCAGACGGTCACGCAGCTTGATGATGCGCGCCATTTCGACATCCATTTCTTCTTTGGCCAGCCGGAAAGCCTCGCCCATGCCAACGATCTGGTGCGTGGCCAGTGTGCCGGAACGCAGGCCGCGCTCATGACCACCGCCATGCATTTGCGCTTCAAGGCGCACGCGCGGTTTGCGACGCACATACAGCGCGCCTACGCCTTTCGGGCCATAGGATTTGTGCGCGGTGAATGTCACCAGATCAACCTTGGTTTTTTCCAGATCGATCGGCGTCTTGCCAGTCGCTTGCGCTGCATCCGAGTGAAAAATAATGCCCTTGCTGCGGCACAGTTCGCCGATTTCATCGATAGGTTGGATCACGCCGATCTCGTTATTGACCCACATTACCGAGACCAGAATCGTATCGGGACGAATCGCAGCAGCGAGCTGCTCAACCGTGATCAGGCCATTGTCTTGCGGCTGCAAATAAGTCGCTTCAAAACCCTGGCGTTCCAGCTCACGCACCGTATCCAGCACCGCCTTGTGCTCGGTCTTGACGGTGATGATGTGCTTGCCCTTGGTCTTGTAAAAATGCGCAGCACCTTTAATAGCAAGGTTGTTGCCTTCGGTTGCGCCCGAGGTCCAGATGATCTCGCGCGAATCGGCATTCACCAGCGCGGCAACTTGCTCGCGTGCTTCTTCAACCGCTTTTTCTGCAGTCCAGCCGTACATGTGACTGCGCGAGGCAGGATTGCCGAACTGCTCGCGCAGATAGGGAATCATTTTGTCGGCCACGCGCGGATCAATCGGCGTCGTTGCCGAGTAATCCATATAAATAGGGAAATGCGGCGCCTTCAGCGTGTCCATCAGTGATTTGTCCAGCGGTGCGTTCATGTTCTTTACTCCAAAATTCAGGCAGCCTGATGCGTACGGTGCATCACGACGGGTTGCGGTTCATTGTCTTTTTGCTTTTGCTGTTCGACCAGATCCTTCAGCGAAACTGAATCGAGATAATCCACCATTTTAGCGTTCAGTGTTGCCCACAGGTCATGCGTCATACAGCGATGACCGGCTACTTCTCCATGGCAGTTTTCACGACCGCCACACTGGGTAGCGTCCAAAGGTTCGTCTACAGCAATAATTATGTCTGCTACCGTGATCTTTTCCGGAATGCGCGCAAGGTTGTAGCCGCCGCCGGGTCCGCGCACGGATTCGACGATTTCATGGCGACGCAGCTTACCGAACAATTGTTCAAGGTAAGACAGCGAAATTTCCTGACGCTGACTGATACCGGCGAGCGTGACCGGACCATTATGCTGGCGCAGGGCCAGATCAATCATGGCAGTGACGGCAAAACGGCCTTTGGTTGTCAGACGCATAAGTTCGACTCCGGCAAAATGGAACTGTGTTCACAGGAAAACGGATTCCCTAACAATTTGGTCAAGTATAGCAAACTTGAGTGAAACCGTCAGGTACTCCCCCGGAAGGGAACTTTCATGGAAAGGCACTGAGCCCCGGCGTCTTCAAAATGGGCTCAAGCCTGCTTGTCGAGCAAGTGCATAAGCCCGAACAGTGACTGCATCTGCGGATTGAGTATGAAAGACAGGTTGTACGGATGTTCAGCCACCTGCTTAGGGAAGCGATCAGCGATCGGCAAGCCTTCCACCCATAGGGCGATCTTGCCCCATAAAACCAGCGTTGGAAGCGGCTGCGATTTTTCGGCAAGGGCGATTAACACCGTTTGCAAAAACGGTAGCCAGGCTTTCGCCTCTTTCACCGGCGGCACATGCGGGCGAAACACCAGCGCCGCATTCAACAACAAAAACCCCTGCAGTGTCAGATTGTGCTGCAGTTCGGGCAGGGTCTGGATGAATCCTGAACCGGCTGCGCGCGCTTTGGCAGAAACCGCCAGCATCGCTTCCGCACCCGTGGCATCGGGCTGCAGCAAGCCTTCGGCCACCAGCAGCATTTTCATGAAATTGCGCAGGGAGGTAGCGCGATTCACAGGTTTGGACAAGCCCTGCTCAGACCACAGAGAATTAACGGCACCATCCATAAAGCAGACGCCGGTTGCACTCGCTTCACGCGGATAAGGTCCCTCACCCACGAGCACATAACGCACCGCTTCCAGTGGTTGCTCGAAGGCTGCAAATAAACGGCCTTGGGTCGGAAGAAATTGGTCATTCGCCAGCGCAGGCAGATAAACAGGATCTGCGGCAGCCATCTCAGCCAATCCGCGCAGCAGTATCGGGCGCCATGAAGGCGCAGCAAGCGCAACGGCATCTGCAATCAAGGTGGGAATCATGAGCTTCTGGACAAAGCTTTGATTGTAGCGCGCCACGTGATGCGAGCAGGCAGATCAGGAACCACCTCAGAAGATCAGCCACCAAAATCCGGTTCGAACAAGCCGGTCCCGCGCACCATCACGATCATCAAACACCCGATCTTTAAGGAGAGAATTAAATGCAAGCCTATACTCAATTACAGAACCGTCTCAAAGAGGGTTATACCAATCTGCAAAGTGGACTCACTCATGCTGCCAACGTCATCATCCCCGGCACGCCCAACACGAAAAGAACCCATCTTAGCGATGAGCAGAAGGTGCGGCTTTACCGGAATTCCGTTCAGGGCAATCCAGACGTAGACGCCAGCAAGATAGCCGCCCGTGAAGCTGCGAAGCTACCGCGCGTCGTCACGAAGGTGACGCCAGAGTTCGATTTTTTTGGCCCCATTAACGCGGGCATCGGCAAGTTCACCGAAGCGATCGAAAAAAGGTTTCAGGACATGGGAAATCCGGGGACTAAACGCGGCATCAGCACCGAGCAACAACTAACGCGCTGTTATTCAATACCCTCAGTCGCCTGGTTACAAGTGAGATCAGATGACTACCATCTGTCTGTTCAGCTAGTGGGAGATATCAGCCCTGCCTCTAACTGTATCGGTGATGTACCTATCTTCATTGATGGCGAACCCGGTCAGGCCTGTGAACTGCTGCCAGACTACCGCCCCTATCCAAACAAATTTCACGTACTTGATTTCACTAGTTCATCTGCCGTTGCAGCGAAATGCAATGTATCCAGCAGCATGACTTGCGTTGTACCCGACGCAAACGGCACCACGACAAACGAGCAGATCAATCGCCTGCTCGATCAAAGCAAGGATGCCTATATCTATTTATCAAAAGAGCAGATGGATAACTGGCTCGCGTCAAAAAAAACGGGCAATCAAACAGATAGCATCCGCTATCTACGCGTTTCACCAAAGACTAGCGACGGCATGCAGCGCACCACTCTGGGTGGAATCATTACTGCTTCACTTCTAGGGACAGGTGTACTTGTCTTTGGCGGCGTCTATTTGGTACAGCGCCTCTGCGGTGATAAACGATCTGCAAATCCCGAATCAACAAAAACCTCTGTTAAAAACAAAGGAGACGACATTCAAGCATCTGACGCCAGCATTTCATCAGCCATTGATTCAATTTCTGCAGTGGTCTGAATTCATCATTTCACCGAAGGTTGATATAAGCGGGCCGGCAACGGCTCGCTTAAACGCGGCCTGACCCGAAACCATATCGGGCTCAGGCCGCTCTATTTCCCTGTAATGGACGTGATATTGTCCGACCCCGGCGCACCAAACAACTGCTCTTTCAGCACGTGCAACTGGTCGCGCACCTGCGCGGCTTTTTCGAATTCCAGATTTTTTGCGTGGTCCTGCATCAGCTTTTCCAGCCGCTTGATTTCCTTGCTGACCTGCTTCTCGCTCATCGATTCATACTTGGCCTGCTCTTGGGCTGCAAACAGTTCGGCACGCGCTTCGTCGACCTTGTAGACGCCGTCAATCATTTCGCGGATGTGCTTTTTAACACCGACCGGCGTAATGTTATTAGCCGCATTAAATTCAAGCTGCTTGTTGCGCCTGCGCTCAGTCTCACTCATCGCGCGCCGCATCGATTCGGTAACTTTGTCACCGTATAAAATTGCCATGCCATTCAGATTACGTGCAGCGCGGCCTATGGTCTGAATCAGACTGCGCTCGGAACGCAAAAAACCTTCTTTGTCGGCGTCGAGGATGGCGACCAGCGAGACTTCAGGAATATCCAAACCTTCGCGCAGCAGGTTGATGCCGACGAGAACATCAAACACACCCAAGCGCAAATCACGCAAGATTTCGACCCGCTCCACCGTATCAATATCACTGTGCAAATACCGCACCTTGACACCGTTGTCGCTTAAGAATTCCGTCAGCTGCTCGGACATACGCTTGGTCAGCGTCGTTACCAGTACGCGCTCGTTTTTTTCAACACGCAGCTGGATTTCCTGCATCAGGTCATCCACCTGCGTACTGGCAGGACGCACAAGAATTTGCGGATCAACCAGACCGGTCGGGCGTACCACCTGCTCCACCACTTGCCCGGAATGCGTGCGCTCGTATTCGGCTGGCGTTGCAGACACAAACACCAGCTGCCGCATTTTTGATTCGAACTCATCAAAACGCAGCGGCCGGTTGTCCAGGGCCGAGGGCAAACGGAAACCGTAGTCCACCAGATTGGTCTTGCGCGCACGGTCGCCGTTGTACATGCCGTTCAATTGCCCGGTCAGCACATGCGACTCATCGAGGAACATCAGTGCATCCTGCGGCAAGTAGTCAACCAGCGTCGGTGGCGGCTCACCCGGTTTGGCGCCAGACAGATGGCGCGAATAGTTTTCGATGCCCTTGGTGAAACCGATTTCCTGCATCATCTCCAGATCGAAACGGGTGCGCTGCTCTATGCGTTGTTCTTCGATGAGCTTGTTCTCTTTGCGGAAAAACTCTAGCCGCTCGCGCAACTCATCCTTGATAGTCTCGATCGCGCGCAGCACCGTCGAGCGTGGCGTCACATAATGCGAACCCGGATAGACGGTAAAGCGTGGAATCTTTTGCCGCACACGGCCGGTCAGGGGATCGAACAGTTGCAGGCTATCGACTTCATCATCAAACAATTCAACTCGTACTGCCAGTTCGGCGTGCTCGGCCGGAAAAATATCGAGCGTGTCGCCACGCACACGGAAGGTGCCACGCCCAAAATCGATATCGTTGCGGGTGTATTGCATTTGGATCAGGCGTGCGATCACATCGCGCTGCGACAGCTTGTCCTTGGCGCGCAGGGTCAGCACCATCTGATGGTATTCGCTTGGATTGCCGATACCGTAAATGGCCGACACAGTGGCGACGATCACGACGTCGCGCCGCTCCATCAATGATTTTGTGCAAGAGAGGCGCATCTGCTCGATGTGCTCATTGATGGCGGAGTCTTTTTCAATGAACAAGTCGCGCTGCGGCACATAGGCTTCAGGCTGGTAATAATCGTAATAGCTGACGAAATATTCGACCGCATTCTGCGGAAAAAAATCGCGAAACTCGCTATAAAGTTGTGCTGCCAGAGTCTTGTTAGGTGCAAACACGATGGCCGGCCGGCCCATACGGGCGATCACATTCGCCATCGTAAAAGTCTTGCCGGAACCAGTGACGCCCAGCAAAGTCTGAAAGGAAAGTCCGTCCTCAATACCCTCCACCAGCTTGGCAATCGCATGTGGCTGATCACCGGCCGGCTCGAAGGGCTGGCAGAGCTTGAAAGGAGAATCAGGAAAGCTGACGAACTTGGACGCATCGAGCGGGCTTTCCACTTGGGATAATTCAGCCATCTGCTTTTGACCTTTGGTAAAATAACCGGTTTCCTAAACGCGCCGGAATTATTTGAATTCTCAGCGCCTTTGCAACCCTTGTTAGTGCAATGCTTAGATAAGCTAACTTTTGATGGTATCACGATGAACGCACCGCTCCACGCCCCACTTTTTACCGCCATTGAGATGGCGCCACGCGACCCGATTCTCGGCATTACGGAAGCCTTTAACGCCGACCAGAACCCCGACAAGACCAATCTGGGCGTGGGCGTTTATTACGATGACAACGGCAAAGTGCCGCTGCTGGGCTGCGTGCAAAAAGCCGAAGCGCTGCTGATGAGCAAGGCAGCCCCGCGCACTTACCTGCCTATCGAAGGCCTGGCTGCGTATGACAAGGCTGTGCAGGAATTGGTTTTCGGCGCTGCCAGCGAAGTCGTGACTTCGAAGCGCGCCATCACCGCGCAAGCCATCGGCGGCACCGGCGCGCTGAAGCTGGGCGCAGATTTTCTCAAGCGCTTCGCACCGGACGCTCAGGTCTACATCAGCGACCCGAGCTGGGAAAACCACCGCGCACTGTTCGAGTCGGCAGGCTTCGTGGTCAACAACTACACTTACTATGACGCCGCCACCCGTGGCGTGAACTTCGCCGGCATGCTGGCCGACCTGAAGGCCATGCCGAGCGGCTCTATCGTGCTGCTGCACGCCTGCTGCCACAACCCGACCGGCGCTGATCTGACTGACGCCGAATGGCAGCAAGTCATCTCCGTCGTCACCACCCGCGGCCTGATTCCTTTCCTCGACATGGCTTATCAGGGCTTTGGCGACGGCATTGAAGAAGACGGCAAAGTGGTCGGCCAGTTCGCGGCTGCAGGCGGCCCACTGTTCGTTTCGAACTCCTTCTCGAAATCGTTCTCGCTGTATGGCGAACGCGTCGGCGCCCTCTCCATCGTCGCAGCGTCAGCCGAGGAAGCATCGCGCCTGATGTCGCAATTAAAACGCGTGATCCGCACCAATTACTCGAATCCACCTATGCACGGCGGCCAGGTGGTCGCCACGGCCCTGGCTACGCCCGAGTTGCGTCAGCTGTGGGAAGAAGAACTCGCTGGCATGCGCGTGCGTATTCGCGCGATGCGCGAAGAACTGGTCAGCAAACTGAAAGCCAAGGCTCCGGCCCATGATTTTGATTTCGTGGTCAAGCAGCGTGGCATGTTCTCTTACTCCGGCCTGACCAAGGCGCAGGTTGAAAGACTGAAAAACGAGTTCTCTATCTATGCAGTTGATACCGGCCGTATTTGCGTCGCAGCTTTGAACTCGCGCAACATCGATCGCGTGGTCGATGCGATCGCAAAGGTGCTTTAATAAATTCTTTTACGAAAGCTTTTTGACAAACGCAGCAATCTCGTAGATAATATTGCCTCTGTTCCCTGATAGCTCAGTTGGTAGAGCGACGGACTGTTAATCCGCAGGTCCCTGGTTCGAGTCCAGGTCGGGGAGCCACAGAACACAAAAGCCCGCAAATGAAAGTTTGCGGGCTTTTTCGCTTTACAGTGCGAGTTCATGCACTGCCCGCCTCCCTGCTTGCTCTTGAGCCGCATCCTCAGCATAATTTGACAATGCGCCCGTCCACAGCCCTTGAAAGTCACCGTCAGGCGATCGTCCAGATCATCGAGAGTCATAACGCCCTCAACCCCCGTGTTTTCGGCTCAGTGGTCCACGGAACCGACAGAGAAGACAGTGACCTTGATATCCTGATTGATCCCACAGCAGAAACGACACTCTTCGATATTGGCGCAATCAGACGAGAACTGAAATGTTTGCTGGGTATAGAAGTTGATGTTCTAACCCCTAATGCCCTGCCAGATAGCTTCCGTGAGCGAGTCTTAGCAGAAGCCAAGCGCATATGAGCCAAGATCCGCATCTGCTGGATGATTACATCAAACACATCTTGGCAGCGATTGAGCGGATCCAACGATACTGCGCTGATGCAAATGAATTAGCTTTCCTAGAAAATGAAATGCTTCAAGATGCCGTAATCAGAAATTTCGAGGTGATCGGGGAAGCAAGCAAAAACATAGATCGTAAATTTCCGGATTTCATGAGGCAACACCCCTCGTTGCCACTCATCGATGCTTATGAAATGCGCAATGCCTTGGCACACGGTTACTTCAAGGTTGATCTGGAAATTCTCTGGAAGACCATTAACAAACACTTGCCAGACCTTCAGGAGCAACCCTCTATTACAAGTTCTATTGCACGCTCAACAAAATTGGCACTAGCCGTACCCAATTGTTGAAATAAAATTCCGCACCAGTTCAATCTGCAGTCAAAAAATGGAAAATTATTTTTGATGACTGCGAATAAGCTTATCCGTATCAAAACCTCTTTGCCTCAAGCGGCCCAGCATGGCGTCATAAGTTTTTTGGTCTATCGCTGGTGTTCTCGCAAGTATCCACAAATAGTTGCGGGAAGGTTCACTGACTGCGACAAGCTGGTATTGGCTATCCAGATCAATCACCCAGTAGTCTCCCCACACCGCCGGAATAAAGGACAGCCAAGGATGCACAAAGCTCACTTGCAGCTTGGGTGACGTACTGCCGCCGATTTGACGTGCAATCCCGATTGCCTCTTTAATTTCGCCATTGCTTTGGCGGCAACGGTTGATGACACGTACCTTGCCGTCTGTCTGCAAGCTGTAGTCGGCGGAAGTATCGCTGACACATTTCTTTTGAAACCAATTCGGGTAACGGGCAATTTCATACCACTTGCCCATATAGCGGGGCACATCCAATGTATCGATCGTGCTCAAGGCTTGCGCGTCAGTCTCACCATACGCAACTGAATGGAGTGAACAGAAAAAGAGAATCATCAGGGGAAGAATTTTTTTCATGATTTATCAACATTAACCGAAGATGGAAACGCTGCCGATATAATGGCCCGTTTTATAAAATAAAAAATAAATTTATGATCTACGCCATCGCGGCTCTCTTCGTATGTCAGCTTATGGGTGAATGCATTGTTCAATCGATCGGGCTACCACTTCCCGGCCCACTGGTCGGGATGGTACTGCTTTTCAGCGGCTTGATTTTGTATGGTCGCGTACCTGAAAAACTCAACAGCACGGTTGGCAAGATGCTCAGGCACATGATGTTATTTTTCATTCCACTTGTTGCCGGCGTGATGATGCATGCAGAACGCATGGCTGCCGAGTGGTTTCCGTTTATGGCAGCCTGCATCGTCGGCGCAGCCGTGACGCTGATTGTGACATCACTGACCTTTGCGTGGATGCTCAAGTTCAAGCGCGGGACGGAGCAATGAAGCTCATGTCTTCGCCCATGCTCTGGGTTACCGTGACGCTGCTAGTCTATCTGGCTTCTTCCTGGCTGTATTTGCGCAACGGGAAAAATCCTTTCCTGATCCCGGTCCTGACTTCTGTGGCTGCTCTGATTGCCATACTGAAGCTGACTAATACTTCGTATCCGGTTTATTTTGAAGGAACGAAGTTCATTCACTTTTTTGTCGGACCCGTTATTGTTGCGCTGGCTGTGCCCCTCTACAGCCAAATCAAACGACTCCGGGAAATTTGGCTACCTGTTACGGTAGCGCTGCTGGTTGGTTCAAGTACTGCCATCTTGTCTGCAGTGCTGGTTGCGTGGGCCTTGGGTGCCTCTGTCAGCACCTTGATCTCACTCGCACCAAAATCGGCAACGATGCCTATCGCCATGGCACTCGCCGAAAGATTCAATGGCCTTGTCGCGCTGGCTGCAGTCGCCGTTGCCGTCACGGGCATAGGCGGGACCATCATTGCGCGCCCCCTTCTGAATATGCTTGGCATTAAAGACCCTGCAGTGCGCGGCTTCTCTTTAGGCTTGACTGCACACGCAATCGGCACGGCGCGAGCCATGCAGAGCAACGAAACAGCCGGCGCATTTGCAGCATTAGCTATGGCCTTGAACGGCGTTGCTACGGCTGTGATCGTGCCTTTGTTAATCTGGCTGTATCCGGTCTTTATCGCAGGATGAACGAACTAAGCCGATTCGTTTTATGTATGCTTGCTAATGCCGCGCCGCGCTGAACACGGCTTCGATGGAAGCAGCCGACAGCACTGCTTCGCCCCACACCTCCAGTTCGGACTCCGACGCCGCCTGCAACTGACTTAGTGCCCACGGCGGCACTTCGCCAAAACGACGGGCCAGCTGACGCACCAACAGATGTGCCTCGCCAGCAAGGCGACCTTGCTGCATACCTTGCTGCATACCTTGCTGCATCCCTTGCTGGATACCCATTGCCATGCCCTCTTCGATGGCAAGGCGTTCAAATGACGTCACGTAGGGTTTGCCCATTTCTTCCTCCAGTGTTTGCATATCCTGCCGCAGTGCCTGCGCCAGATCCTTGGGCAGACGCATCATCCAGTCCAGTATCTTCATCAGATCGATGACCTGTTTGCGCTCCCACCCACGCCGGTACAAGTCTTTCACCAGCGCCCACTTGGCCGCATAGCGCGCCGACGGGTCGCCGCGGGTCGCACGGGTGGCCAGATGCGCGAGCGTGACGACGGCAAACGGGTTGGCACTGTCGGCCAGTCGGGTCTCACTGCTGGTCCAGTCCAGTAACTTGGCAACCGGAAAACGAATTCCCATATGACAGCCGAGCACGTCATAAGCAAAGACTGCTGGCCGCCAATTGGCCTGTTCGTCGGCCAGCACAGCCAGACTCGCAATCGGTACGTGGTAGCGGTCATACAGGCGATAGTTATAGACGAACATCCGCTCGGCAAACGACTCTTGCGCACTGCCCTGCACTTCGAGATGCACGTAGATCCACTCGGCATCGCCATCGCGCAGGGTGACACGCACGAGTTTGTCGACGAAGCGGGTACCGAGTTCGGCATCCTGCACGACGGCGCGCAATTCCTGCTCAAGGAAAAGAGGCGGCTCTGACCAGTCGACCTGCGCATGGGCATGCGGGAAATAGAAATGCAGAAAGTCGCAGAAATAGCGCTCGATTACTTCTTTCCACGGACTGTCGTAGTCGTCTGGCATCGCCGGCTCTCCACTTGCAAGCTGCGTTGTCTACAGGCCGAATTGCCGGTCGCATTGCAGTGGAGTGATCATGCAGTGAAAGGGAAACGTATTTAAAAATCAAAGTGCTGGCAGCAGAATGGGGCGTGCCGGAGCTGGCTCTACGCGCTTAGCTTTGTTGTATGAGTACAAATCGCTGACAAAATCATGGCGTGCGCTTAAGTGCCCTTACGCGAACTTATGTGCGCTGCTCCATTGCCAATTTTTACAGCGTGGAAGTCCAGCGTCCAGCCTTATCTTGCAGCACCACGTCCACCTGCCAGCGCCGCGCAGCCGGCAGCACTTGCTCACGCGGCAGCGCAAAGAACACTTTGGTCAGTGCGTCGGCAAGCGTGCATGAAGGCGCGAGAACCGTAACCGATGACCAGTGAGTTGGCGAGTAACCGGTATGCGGGTCCATGATGTGATGATGTCTATGGTCTGCACTGAACACCGTATGCGCATCGGACGAGGTCGCGATAGCGCGGCCATCGGCTACCAGCAGTGGCGGCACTTCCTGAGCTTTGTGCGCCGCATCTTCAATGGCTAAGGTCCAGTCACGTTGATTTGGCGCATGACCGAGCAGCGAGGTTTCACCCGTATCGATCATTGCGTGCCGGATGCCGTGCGATTGCAAAATCGTCCGCACAAGATCAGACGCATAGCCTTGAGCGATGCCATTCAGCGACAGCTTCATGCCCGGCTGATTCAGTCTTATCGCAGCAGCCGATAACTCAATTGCGCGCCAGTTCACCAGTTGCCGCGTCCGGTCGAGTGCGCGCTGTGAAGGCAACGCGCCTTGTTCTTTCGCGTGAGACCATAGCTGCCATAGCGGCTGCATGCTGGCGTCGAATGCACCGGCACTGGCAGCAGAGACGTGACGCGCCACCCGCAGCACCTTCAACAAATGCGCATCGGGATTACGCAGCTGCCCTTGTGCATTAAGCCGCGATAGCGCACTGCCCGCATCGAACAGACTCATTTGCCGTTCCACTTGCCGGATTGCCGCTACGGCTGCGCTCAATGCCGCCTCCAGCTGATCTGCATCCGGATGACCGGCCTTCAGCCATAGCGTCGTGCCAAATCCCAGTAGCGCGCGCTCGCGCCAGACCAAGGCCGGTGCAGTGTTGCAGAACACCTGTGCCGATACGCCGGCACCGAAAAGGCCTATCGCCCAGCGAAAACATTGACGACGCTGCGTCATGCTGCCTCCCCCATCGCATGAATTGCGATCACGGTCCTAGCCTGCTTTTTCTGCTGAATCAATGGCAAGCAGCGCTGCTCATCCTGATAGATGGAGACGCAGTCGAGGCACTGAAAACACTCGCTATAGTTGATTTTGCCGGTCGGCGCTATGGCCTGATATTCGCAACGATGCCGGCAAGACTGGCAGGGTGTGCCACATTCTGTACGGCGCGCTATCCACGACCAGCGACGCAGGAAATTCACGGATGCCAGCGCAGCGCCCAATGGACAAATATAGCGGCAATAGCCGCGGTAAACAAAGATGGTGAGAGTGAGGCATGCAGCGGCCCACAGCACGAAAGGCCACGAGCGCTGGAAGTACAGACTGATGGCAGTCTTGAACGGCTCGATCTCGACTGCCCAGCTGGAGAAATCCGGCGCGACGTACAAGGATGCAAGGATCACGGCCAGCACGCCATACTTGATCCACTTGAGCTTGGCGTCTAACGCAGCACGCACCCTGCGCTGCCGGATGCCCACCGCATTGGCCAGCAGGCTGATCAATTCCTGCAGCGCGCCGAACGGGCATAGCCAGCCGCAGAAAGTACCGCGCCCCCAGACCAGCAATGTACCTCCGACAAAGATCCACAGAATGACGGTCATAGGATCATTCATCAGGTAGCTCAGATCGTCACCGCTGGCTAGCGATTCAATAGCCGCCGTGATGTTCACGATCGTCAGCTGGCCCTGTGCGAACCAGCCCAGGTAACCGAGCGTAAAAATCAGGTAGAGCGTGCGCAGTACACGCAGCCGTTTTACGTGCGCACTGAAGCGCTTCTGCATAAACAGGGCAACGGTCAATAGCGTTAGGCCGGCGAGCAGTATCGCAATCTCGATCCGGCGTGCGTGCCATTCGCTTTTCCATTCGGCGTCGTCGGTTTGCAGGTTGGCGAGCGACGGCACGCTGGCGGCTTTGGCTTCGGATGGTAGCGGCTCGGACGGCTGCGCTGTGTCTGTGGCGATCAACTCCGATTCGGTGTTTGCTGTTAGCTTCGGTGTTGCGAGCGTCTGTGCCGTAGGGTTTTGCCTGACTACGTCGTCTACTTCGGGCGGAGCCTCCCACGGCGTTTCTGCCTTGACCTCCACATCTGCGGCAGTTGCTTCGACGGTCACGATATTCTCCAGCTTCAGCTTGGCCATCGCGACATTGGCCGCGGCAGTCAGGATGGTGCGCGAGATGGCTTTGGCCGAGGTCGTGCCGGTATGAACGCCATGCAGGTGCGCAGACTGCTCGGTACGGCTCGGCGTGTCGGATGGTTTGCCGACCTGTACCGTATGCCGCAGCGACAGTCCTTTGAGCTGATCGGCAAAGGTCGACAGCCGCGCAGAGTCACTTGGGCGATGGAACAATGGTTCTTTATGGGCCAGCAGTTTGATGAAAACAAAATTGCCGGACAAGTCCATCACGATAAAAATATTGATCGGCTTGCCGCTGTAGCCGCGCGTGTTCGTGAAGTCATTCGACTCGAATGCATAGGCGGCCAGTTCGGGCTTGGCGTCGGGTTGAGCAGGATTAGGCTTGAACAGCGGATATACCGCCATGTCGGACTGAACTTCGCCGACGATAAACTGCTCGCCGACCAGACGCTCGACGCCCTCTTTCGTTAGCGAAGCCGCGTGCGCATGCGACAGCATGCACAACAGCGCGAGGCAGCATGCCCCCAGTCTTCGCCACAGATTCAGTCTCATGTAATTTTCTTGTTATATTTAGCATGACATCAGCGATGAAACCGATGATATTTTGAAAATCAGAAAAAGTGAGCATACCACTCGGGACTTACTGTGCAGTTAGGCTGTATTTAACCCCGAACTTGGAGAAATAAAACACCGGAGCCAACAGCGGTTCTATGTCAAAATGCCGCAAAACAAATACAAGGAGTCATCGATGGATCAGAGCAGACGCGATGTAATGCGCATAGCCTCCGGGCTGGCCATTGCCTTCACGGCTGGCCTGCTGAAACCTTCGGACGTATTTGCAGGCACAGCCTGGGCCTCGGAGTGGAATGGCGCTGCCTTCACGGCAAAGAGCCTCGAAGCGTTTGTCATAGCGATGAATGGCGACACGACAACACCGAACACCCCCAAGACAGTCGTTGAACGCGGCAAAGCTCCGGGACTGAGTGCGGCCAAAGAAAACGACATCCTCATCGAAGCACCTGAGCTGGCCGAGAACGGCACCAATGTTCAAGTGACGTTGACCAGCAAGATCGCAAACACGGACTTCATCGCGCTGTTGGCCGACATGAACCCCAACCCCGTTTGTGTGGGCTTTCATGTCCTGCCCGTCAACGAGGCTTCCTATTCGGTGCGCATCAAAGTCGCCGAAACCTCCAGCCTGATTGCGGTAGTTCGCTCAGAAGGAAAATGGTTTTATAAGCTGCGGGATATCACCGTCATGATTGGTGGCTGCCTGGGGTAAGCGAGCGTTGTGCGCAGTCCGATAGTCCCATTTCAGCGCATATCGTCACGCTACTGATGGATTGCTCCTGGAAGCAAGCATTTCGTAATCAAGCTTGCTCATTAAACTAGCATCAGGCCAGACCGCAAATTCTGCAGCCAGTGGCGAAGATATGGACTTCGCAATGCGCTCTACAATCAAAAAAATGCAATATGAAATTGCTGAAAGCCGAAGTCAGACCCGGAGATTTTATTTGCGTGCCGCCGTATGTTCCGCATCAGGAAATCAATGCCAGCGCAGACGAGGCACTCGAATGCGTGCTCTGCCGCAGTGACGGTCAGGCGGTGGCAGTGAATGTGGATATTGAGCCGGCCGAAAAACCGGAAACCGTCTTGTGGATAGACCCGACTCACCCGCAAGGCGGAATCTGACCGGTCTGGTTTTAGAAGATATGCATTACTTGAGATCGCACGCTTCCATCAGCAGCTTGTCTGCAGCAGCTGATGCCGCCGCTTCCTGCCACTCGCCTGCCTCGTTGACTTCAGAGACGACGCTGCCGCTGCCCATTGCGCCGTCCAGCCTTTGCACACTGATCAAACGATACTTCGCCATGCGGCAGTTATACTCGGTGGCAATCAGAACCGAGCGATAAGTATGTCCGTTTGAATCCAGCGCACTTGTCTTGAGATCATGCAGATCCCATATCATCGCCGTACTACCCATCTTGATGACGCGGTGCTTATCAAAGTACAGGCTTGCCTCATCGGTTTGCGTATAGCGTACCCAGGTGTCCGCATAGACGGGGCTGACAACAAACAACATGGCGAACAAGAGAGATTTTTTCATTTTTAGCATCTGATTGAATTGGGCTGCATGACACTGCTCTCGCAAAAACCAAATTTATAACATTAATTCTATTTTCGGTTCGAACCGCCACTTCCAGTCTCACGCAATGAAAAAAATCCTGTTTCTCTTTTGCTTACTCAGCGCGCAAGCCAGTCAGGCTGAATGGGCCGAAATATACGAAGACGATGACACTGTCTATTTTCTGGATGCGTCGAGTAAAAATGAGGCGCAAAGACCGCGTATTGCGGTGCTCAGAAATTTCAAAGTCGCCACAGCATCGGGGGACCAGTCTGCGCGACTCTTGTACGAAGCCGACTGCAGTAAGAAGGCGCTGCGACTTATGTCCGGCGTCTATTTGAAAAAAAGCATGGGCGGCGGTGAGGTATCAGGCATGATCAATTCAAACGGCTGGATGAACCCAGAAACGCGGCCTGTACATCAAAAAATTTATGCAGCGCTTTGTCCGGCAGGCTAGCTGCCGGATCAATCCCGCTTTTTTCAGGCGTTTTTTCCAATGGGGCTGGCAAACGAAGCAACGCTGTCAGCGTCAATTTGACAGACGTGCTCAGAATTGAGAAATGAGTTCGGCGTAAAGTCTGTTATTTCTATAGGGATCGCGTGTATCGATAGTCTGGACTGCGTGCGTCATTCTGAGATCGATCGAGGTCTTCTTATTCATCACAAAACGCAATCCTATGGCATCGGAACTGATGGACGCACTACTTGCGCTGGCTGCAGCAGTTGCCACCGTGCGGGTACTGGCCCAGTCACGGGAAATATAGACTTGCGGACTACTGAGCCAGCTCGCCATGCCGGGATTCAAGTCGTAGCGCAATTCCAGCAAACCACCCAAACCCGAATCGCCTGAAATAATCGCTGGCGTAAAACCACGCCCGATTGTTGAGGCACCAAAAATAATCTGTTCACTAACCAAAAGTTTATCGCGCGTGTACTGCCCCATCGCGTTTAAGCGAAGGCTGAAACGATTTGGCAGTGACTGAAGACGCTGCAGCGTCATTGTATATTTCAGGAACTCAGGCTCGAAACCTGTCGCCGAAGGGAATGCGGCATTTTTATCCATTGCGCCGAATACCTTGAGCCCGCGAGAAATGCCTACACCCACTGTTTGCGCGCCACCCATCCAGCCATTCAATACCCAGCTGACAGCCAGGTCGGAAACGCTGGATTTGTCTTTCGTCAGCAGATCGCCGGCGATCGTAGTCTCGCTGCTATTGACGGCCAACCCAGCATCCAGATAAACAGAGCTCGCACGCGAACGCTGCAGCGGATAGCGCAGCCGTGGTGAAATCGAATACGCATTGCTGACGATCTGCAGAGCTTCCAGATAATCGCCCGGCTTGGCCAGACTACGCGAGCCGCCAAAGCTGAAAATCAGACCGCGGCTGCCTACAGCCTGACTGTAGCGCGCATTGACACTACGCACGCCGGCAAAATCATTCTCGGGCGAGCCCGTCATCGTCAAGCCGACATTTAATTGACCAGAACTGTTAAACGGTTGCTGAAATGTGCCGTTATAGTTCATTGCGTAAGGACCGGTCGTTTTCGATCCGTTATTACTGAGCAGCGCGGTATGACTTGACGATAGCGGCACTACCGATATCACCAGTTCCGATGCACCGAGCTCCATTCCAGGCCGCAATACGGCCGTGCCTGCAATGCCTGGTATGTCATTGATCATCAACAGGATGCGTTCAAGACTAGGCATATCCAGAGGCCGCAAGCGACCCAGCGGTCGCGCATAAGCTTCGACCATCTCGTTGATTTTGCTGTCTGGTCCCTCCACATAAACCTGAGACACAAAGCCTTCAATCACCTGCACTTTGAAGATGCCACCACTAACCTGCTGCGGCGGAATGAAGACCCGCACCAGAAAAAAACCACGCTCGTGATATTTGGCCTCAAGGGCGCTGGCAGCATCGCGGATCGCCGACAGCCCGGTTTTTTTATTCAGCAGCGGCGTAAATAAAGCATCGGCCTCAGCTTTCGGGAAAAAGCTCAACCCTTCAATCTCGACTCCCTTGACTTCAAATTCAATTTCATCGACCGCTTTGGCGACTGCAGACTTTTCGGGCGCAAGGATACGAAAATCGAATTCAGGCGTTGCTGCCGGCAGCGCGGGCATACGCTCGCGCGAGATATTGGTTTGCTGATCAATTTGCCGGATCTGCTCCGGCGTCAACGACTGCGCCTGCGTTGTCATTGGCAGGCTGGACAAAAGCACTGCACCTATTGCGACTCGTCTCACTTGTCCTCCATGACGACACGGTTGGTATTCAATCCTGCTTGTACGCGCTCATAATGAAAACGCACTAATGGATCATCCGGATAATCTGCATGCAACTGGCGCACCGCATCTGGTGCATGCAGGTCTGCATTCTTCAATTGCGCATATACATCCAGATAGCGACGGTACAACTCTGACGCGGCCTGCTCATCGGTCACTGGATTGTAAAGTTCCACGCCCGTCAGTTTGCCTTTAAGGACCACGTCACCTACAGGCCTGAACTTCAAATCAGGGCAAGCCTCTATCACGCTCTGTGTGCAGCAGATGCGCGTGCCAAAATATTTATTCACCCCTTCCGTGCGCGAAGCGGTATTGACCGTGTCGCCGAGCGCCGTGAATTCCATACGTGAGCTCGAGCCGAAATTGCCGATTACGGCCGGCCCGGTGTGTATGCCTATTCTGGTCTCGCCCATGGGGATGCCTTCGGCAATCTTCTGCTTCCGGAATGCTTCGGCATAGACATCCAGATCGAGTGCGCAGCGTACTGCACGCGACACATGATCGGTTTGCAGCACTGGCGCATTAAAAATTGACATGATCGCGTCGCCGATGAATTTATCGACGGTGCCGTTATGTCGCAAAATGATCGCGCAGGCACCATCAAGATAGGCGTTCAGCACATCAGACAGCTGCTCCGAATCCAGCTTTTCGGACAAGGTCGTAAAGCCGGCGATATCGGTGAAAATGAAAGTCAGGTCACGCCGCACACCAGACACAGTCAAGTTCTCCGGCGACTCCAGCAAATGCTCGACAACGGCCGGCGACACATAGCGCGAGAAAGCACCTTGCACAAACTGTCGCTGCCGGCGTTCAGCACTACCCTGCAGGACATCCAGCATCCAGATTGTCAACACAAGGGCCAGCGTAGGTGCTACCAGTGGCACCAACGGCAAGCCTAGCGTATAGCCGCCCATTGAACCGAGCCAGAACAGCTTGATAATGACGAGCGCAGCGATGCCGTTAAACACAATACCTTTTTTAAAAAGTGAAACCAGCCACCCAAGCAATGCCAACCCAAGGCTGATCAAAATTGTCCAGCCAAACTCCAGCCGCTGTGGCGCGCGCGCTTCGAGAAACTGCGCAATTGAATGCGCCTGTATCATTACTCCCGGCATGTTTCCGCGGTAGTCGTCATACACAACCGACATGGGCGTGCGATGACGGTCAGTCAGTGAAAGAACGGCGCCAACCAGCACGATCTTGTTCTTAAACCATTCATCAGGTAACACGGCCAGCGTATGCGCCGGATAAACCGGAAAAGGCTTGGTATCAACATCCGGCCCCGGCTTCCAGGTAATTTCTACCTGCTGTGGCGGCGGCTGCTGACCCAACATGGCCATTGCCTTGTGCGTAAACCCGAGCGGCAAGCCGGGCATGTCCAGGCCCGGCAAAATCCAGCGCACTGATCCATCGAAAGGATCGGTGCCCATGTGCGCGCTCGCGCGCATGTTTTCAGGCACGAAGGACTGCAGAAAGGCGAGCTGCTCTTCATTTACAATCTCGGGCGAATTCGAATAAGAAATGAACAAAGGCACGCGTAAATTGCGCAGCACTTTGCTAAGCGCAGCATCTTTGGCGGGTTCAGTTGGCTTGTCGAACAGCAGGTCTACACCAATCAGCTTCGCGCCTTTATTTTCCAGCGTTAGCAAGAGCTCGGCCACAAAAGCGCGATCAACCGGTGCGCGGTAAGTAAAGCGTTCCAGCGTCTCTTCAGTGATGGCAGCAATGACAATGTCTTTTGACTGCATCTGTGGCGGCTGCAGCGCAGCGATACGAATATCGCCGGCGGTATTTTCCAGCCCGGCCAGAAATGAAATCGTGCGCGTTGCGTATACAGCAACCAGCGTTGCAACGAGCACTGCAGCGAGCGACGCTGCCAGCCGTTTTAAAAATTTTGCACTCATTTCAACTTCTGCAAGTTCTGCTGGTCTTGCACATCGCGGCTTAGTACCAGCAGCAATGCGTCAGCTTGCTGCAAGCAGCCTTTTTCCAGCATCCACGAAGCCAGGACCAGTCCGTTATCCATATCTTTAGGAACGATATGGAGGCTGATTGCAAACTCTTGTTCTTCGTATTTAATGAAAAAAAGTTTGGTACTGTCAAAGCGCGACAAGGCGGGCACTGTCTGCCTGTCCTGTCCCTGCTCCCACACAAAATCGGCACGCCATGAACGGTCAACCGGAAACACCGCGAAGTGTTCCCTTAATGCCGCATCGGGCCGCCACCAGACAGGCCGCTCGCCTTCCAGCAAGCAACGCGGACCTGGTCGCGTCACATCAATCAGCCATGGTTCGGGAATCTTGACTGTGGCAATACCGGAGCGAACAACACCGACAGCACTGGAACGTATCTCACGTGTGGCCAGCAGCGCAGAAAGCGCGCGTTTTGTATCAACGGTATTGTTAGCCGCTTCCATCACCGGGCCATTGAAGGGACCTTTGCGTGTCACGCTACTGCCGTCCGGGCCGATCACGGTGACCCGTTCGCCTTCTTTCAAATTCAGCGTTGCACCGCTGTCGAGGCGCATGCCGGTCTTTAACCCTGCACCGCGCGCATCCAGCACGACCAGACTGGCTGCTGAGGTCAAACCCGGAAGCAGAGCTACAACTATGCTCAGTGCGACACGCATCAAAAAGAGCTTCATTGCGCGCCTCCATTTTGCGACAAGAGCGGTGCAGCTGTTACTGCCAGACCGTCTCCAACAACCACGAACGCCGCCCAGAAAAATGGATGCGCGGTAGTTTTTTCAGCAATCAGAGTAGCCTGCGCCGCTTTCAGCGCAGGGCTTGCACCACCGGCCAAGTCAGGGCCGAGCTTGTTGAACATGCCCGTCATCAGCTTGGTGGTGGCAGCAGACGGAACTTGCCAGTGACTGACCACCAGACTACGTGCGCCGGCAAAGAAAAATGACTCAGCCAGACCCGACAGTGCTTCTCCGCCAAATTTGCCGCCGCTACCTGCCGTATTACAGGCAGAGAGCACCACCAGTTCCGCATTGAGTTTGAGTGCCGCAATCTCGCTGGCAGCCAGCAAGCCATCCTGATTTTTGTTTTGCGCCTGTTGCACAGGTGGCGTCAACACCAGGCCCGGCTCGGCCTGACATTTCAACTCACCCGGTAACAATCCATGGGTCGCAAAATATAAAACCCGATAGTCTTGCAAAGATTGTTTCTCGAAATTCTCTTCACTTGCCTGTGCTCGTAAAAAAACAGTCGAGGTCTCTGTACCAAACACGCGGGCAACTGCCTGCACTTCCTGAGCCGTATCCGGCAACGGGCTCAATGCACGCAGCGTACTGCTGTTCATCGGACCGTCAGGCAGACATGGCAGGCTAGCGCCTTCCTGCGCAGTACGCTTTCCCTCAAAAATCGGATCAGCAAAAGCCAGCATCATCTTCGAAGCTGCGTTACGCGACTTTGCTCCACGTAGCGCATAAAACGCCTGCAGCGACGGCGTGTGAGTAACCGCAAAGCGCTGACCCAGCCACTGCGCATTGACATAATCGCTTGCGCGGGGTGTGCCCGTGACCAGCAACGCAAACGGCAAACTTGCCAATGGACCGGAGGCGGCAACGATCAGGTGATCGACATCCTTCAACTGCTGCTCTACTTGGCCAAACAAGCGCTGGTAGAGCTGATGAGCCGCCACCAGATCAAACTCGTTAATGGCAGAGCCCTGTACTTCGAGGGCGCGCCGCAAATGACTAACTTCATCGCGCAATGCGCTTTCACCCAGATTAATTTTGGCAACTACATTGCCCTGCCTGCGCGTGACCTGGATAAAGGACTGCTGCTTGCCGATTATGAATGAAACCAACGCTTCACGATCGCCCAAGCGCTGCCGCATGTCGAGCAAAGCAATCGGCTTGGGATTGGCTAGCTGATGATAAGCAGGAAATTGCACGACCAACGCCTGATCAAGAGCGCTCACACGCTGGCTTTGCTCGGAAATATCCTTTTGCAGCCGGCTTTCTGCGATGGCACTGCGCTCATGATCCGGCAAAGCCTGCTCGCTTGCGAGGTTCAATTTGGCTGCATCGATCTGACGCTGCCGCGTCTGCAGCTCATCTACCAGCGCGGCAATCTTCGGATCATCGGTGCCTAGTCGAGCCTGCGCTTTGGCGATGGTCTTATCGACCAGGCTGGAGCGGCTCAGCTGGAAAGCGTCAAACGCTTCTGCATATAGTCCCTGCTTTTCATTCTCTTCTCGCAGTGTGGCTGCGTAATCAGCTATGGCAGCCCCAAACGGTACCAGCTGCTCATTGCTGACGCCCGCCGAAGATGAAGGCAAAGTACGCGCCGTCTTGAACATCTCGCGATAAGTAATGATGGCGGAAGTATTCATGCCTTCACGCTGGTAAGCCTTGCCGAGCGACGCCAGCACCGGCAAACTCATCGCACCATCGCCAAATACTTGCCGGCGTATTGCCAATGCCGAATTGAAGTATTTTTCGGATGCGGACAGCCTGCCCTGCATAATGCTGAGTTCACCGAGCGTAGTCATCACATCGGCTTTCCACCATAGAGGCGCAGTTTCGATCTGCGTCAGTGTCAGCAGCGCTTCACTGGCCAGAGCAGCAGCTGATTCAATGTCATCAGTGCGCAGCGCCATCAGTGCTTCAAAGTTGAGCGCCATTGCCAGTTCTGCGCGTTCAGGCAGATTGCCACCTGCGTCACCACGCAGGACATCTTGCGCGCCACCACTTGCCAGCTTGCGCCATGCGGTGCTGGCCATTTTTGCGTTCTTCAATGCAGCTTCGTAGTCGCTGCGGTTCGCAGCTTCATAACCACGATAACTTGCGAGCCGTGCTCGGTCGGATTCGAACGGTGATTTTTGCACTATGGCTTCGGCACGCAGGAACAAGGCCTGCGCCTCGTCGTCCTTGCCCTGATTACTGGCATTGAGCGCGACATCCATCAGCGTATCGGCAATGGCGGGATCGTTTTCGGACAGGAAGCTGGTCTGCAGCACAAGCGCCTTGCGTAAGATACTTTCTGCCTGCGCAAATTCAAGGTGCGTGCTGGCGCTGCGACCATCGCTAATTAGCTGCCGGAAGCGCGCCAGGTCCGATGCCGACACCAGCACGACCGGTTTGTTCCATAGCGTCTGCAGATAAGCCTTGCCGGCCGTATTTTGCAATAGCTCTGCGCTGGCACCCAGTGCTTTCAAGATCACCGGCAGCATCACTGGCGAACCGTCAGCTACCGCAAGCGCATCCTTGTTGACGTTAACCACAATCAAATGCGGCCAGCCGCCTGATTTCAACTGACATGGAAAAATCGCCAGAGCGCGCGCCGCGGATTGATCTGCCCAGACTGCTTCGCCGCAGTTGGTTCTGGCGGCCAGCGCGCGTGCCGGCCGGCTGCGCGCAAACTGCGCGAGCAAGCTTGCGCGCTCTGCGGCAAGATCAGATTTGCCAGCGACAGTAAAACGATCGAAGCTGATCTGTCCTGCCGGTTTGCCTTCGCACAGCAGCATCTGATCGACAGGCAAGCCTGCTGCAGCTGCGACATCATCTCGTTCGCGCAATTCGCAGCGTTCACCAACCAGATTTTCTCCGACTACAGCACTGCCAGTCTGTATTGCCAGTGCGGGCAGTAACTTCAAGGTGAGGCAAAAGGCCAGCCCCGTCACTTTTATAATTGATGCGCGCTTTACCATGCCGAACTATTGCCCCCTAATGAAAACCGCTGCTCGCCTGCTGCTGCCGCAGGTATCGACGCTTGCGCAAGCGGTTCAATGCTTACCATCCCAACGACGGCATTGGGAGGCGGAGCGGCACTGCGACGTTGTTGCGATGCCGCCGCTGGAGGTGGAGGCGGCACAGCGGCAGACAGCGTCTTGTCACCGCTATCTGCAGCATCGGTTGGCGTTGGTGGTTTGACCGTGCCGACTGGCGATGGCGGCGGCGGTGCGACTACGCTCGTGGCAATTGCAACCGGACTGCCCGTATTTACTGGAGAACTAGTCGCCGGCACCGAACTTGTAGCTGGCGCTGGTGCCGAAGTTGTAGCTGGTGCTGGTGCCGAAGTTGTAGCTGGTGCTGGTGCCGAAGTTGTAGCTGGTGCTGGTGCCGAAGTTGTAGCTGGTGCAGGTGCCGAACTTGTAGCTGGCGCTGGTGCCGAAGTTGTAGCTGGTGCTGGTGCCGGTGCAACTGGGACAGGTGCAATTTGAACGACGGCAGAAGTGGCAGCGGCGACAGCTGCCTTTGCATCAGCGATAGCTTTGGCTTCTGCTGCTGCTTCTGCTGCTGCTTTCGCAGCGGCAGCGGTCAGCCCGGAAGCATCGGCAATTTGCGTTGTCAACGCCGCGACATCATTCTGAAGCGCCAATCCAAAATAAGAAACAACGCTAGCTTGTCCATACGCAGCCAGATCATTCGCTTTCGCATACAGACCATACGCGCCATCGCTTGAAAACTGCAGCGCGGATGATTTCGGATCCTTGGTAATTATTTGTGCAAATGAACCATATGTTTCGCCCAAAATGCTATCTGCAGTCACTGCCGACGAATACAAAAGCGCAACTGCCAGGTTGGAAGGATCAGTCGCCATAACCGCATTGGCCTGCGCACTGGTCGACGTAGCCATATCAAACCCGGTCGCGTTCAGATTGCCTTTGGTTTTCAATACAATATCTGAACTCGACAACCAGTCATCACTGATACCAGTCCAGAACTGTATATTCGAAAGCGCAGATGCCCCGGCCTGAACTGCGGTGGTAGTTGCCAGAAATCTGTCTCCTGACTTCAGCGAATAAATATTACTGACCTTGACTTCGCTATTGTTATAAGCAAAGGTGTACTTAGCCTCAATCGAGCCGGTACCCATTTTGTAACCGGCAATATTCAGTACCATGCTCGGCAGACTGAAGACATAGCCTGCCGGAACAGACGTAGCTGTTGAAGTCGTCTGGCCGGAAGTAGCAAGCTGAGCGACCTGACCCGCAGGAGAAATGATGACTGGATATTGTTGTGTGTAAGCGTCCTGTGTCTGATAGATCACGGTGTCGGTATTCCAGCTACCATAGCTGGCACCTGAATAAGTGCCCAGCCCGATGCCGAACGACAGCGGCGTCGTCGAATAAGACGCCTTGCACCAGCCATCTACAATACTGCAGCTAGCCCCGTATTGATCCTTGTAGTAAGGTTCGATCGGTGCGCCACTGCCATTGATTGATGCAACGATTCCATCACCAAAGCGCAGATATTCGTTCTGCAGCACCAGATTGTTCAAGTTTCCGGAACTGCCTTTTTGCCAGTGAAACGCGCTGGCATCTTGAATCAGAATTTCTACGTTAGGGGCCACGTTTACAGCACTGCCATAGCCGTCTGCAGAAGCGAAACCGTACTGAAAAGTCAGTGAACCGTTGCCTGCATCGAGGGGCGCATTGACGTTAATATTGTTATGCGCTGTAAGCTTGAGATTATTCGTAGCCCAACTCACCGGCGCATTGATATTGATGTCGCCACTACCCGAGAGATTAGCGTCAGTAGCGATCTCCACATTCGAAAAGCCGAGAGCCTCTACCAGCTTTTCAGCGCCTATGCTGCCGGAACTATTGAATGTCCTGATTATGTTTGGGTCTGTTCCGGTCGCCGTGTAGCTACCGCCAGTTCCGGCGACGATGTTAATCTCGCCCGGATCCAGCAGCCAAGTTCCCGTTTTACCCTTGGGCGCTTTAGTATTGATGCTGGTGCTACCGTCGATATTAAGTGTGCTGCCTGAAGTCTCGATGAAACCGCCATTGCCGCCGACGGTACCACCTTGCGCCGAGATATTGCCGCTTACTATAGTTGCGCTATTGCGGTTTGCAAGATCACTCATCAGGATCACACTGCCGCCGTTGCCACTATTACCGGCATTGGCACTGATAGACCCGCCGCCATACAAACGATCTGATGCAAGCAGAGTAATGGCGCCACCGTCGCCATCAGCACCATCAGCATGAATGCTGCCGGTCTGAAAAATCTGTTTGCCACTAATGGAGATGCTGCCACCCGTGTCACCACTAGTGCTAATGATGCCGGTGTTTGTCAGGTTTCCGGACGCGCCGGCGTCAAGCACAATCGTGCCGTTGACAAAACTGGCACTGTCAGCTTGCACGAGACCGCTGGTATTGATGACGCTGCCAACCACTTCGGCCGCGGCACGCGCTGACATCTGCACGCGCCCGCCATCTGCCTGCAGCACACCACTGTTGTCCACCAGCGCGCGGCCGTCAACGGGCTGCAGACTGACCGGCGTTGTCACGGCAAAGGACAGCAGCTTGTCACCAATAAGGTCTAGCGTAAACGCTTGAGCGCCGCCCAGCACCACCTGTCCCAGCTTGGCCTCGATGATGCCTTCATTGCGAACCTGCTGGCCAGCCAGCACAGCATAAGCACCCGCATGCGACGTGATCGTGCCGCGATTAATGATCTGCCCACCCTGCTTTAGCGGGTCGGTGAAGCTGTAACGACCTGCGCTAAAGTCGCTGTCCGACAGAGCGCGTGTCGTCGCCAAAAAACCCGCAGTGTTAATCTGTGAGCCGGCACCGAACAGGACGCCGTTTGGGTTGAGGACCCAGACTTGGCCATTTGCAGTAAGCGCGCCGTCAATCAGCGACAGGCCGCTGCCGGTGACGCGATTGACCGCAATGGCGTTGCGGTCTGGTTGAATGAAATTGACCGTATTGCCGCTGACGATGGAAAAGTTGTCCCAGTTGACGACCGCTTTTTGCGTGGTCTGTGTAATGGTCGTGATTGCTGCGTTTGACTGATCTATCGTCACTGTGCCTTGCATGACGACCGGATTTGCCGGCAAGCTCTGCTGTGCAAAAACAGGAATGAGCGACGATAGTATCCATGCAGATGCTGCTGCCTGTGATTCTCTTTTCATTTTATTGTCGGCTTTAGCCTGTAATTTTTATTTCATTCTGATTTACGGAGTCATGATTACAGGGCTTTGCATGCGCACGATCGCTTCCGAGGTAATCGGGATGCGCCAGCCTCCAAGGTTCCAGTTCAATCCCGGGATCACGCTGCTGAGGGCTCCAGCCAGGGCTGTCTTTTGAGGGCCGCTCAAGCCGCTTGCTTCTGCTGCATTCATGTTTTGTATGGTGGTGTCGCCGTTGCCATAAGCCGCATTCATCGCCGAACACAAATTCGGCCGGCTTTCTGCATTCGATTGCCAGAACGATTCATTAGTCAGATTCGTCACGCTCTGGATACCAGTGGCGAGTCCGTAAATAATCCTGTCCACAAATGGCACGATCAGTTTGACGCAATAAGTGACGCGAATTTTTAGCAGGTTGGCATCCTGAATACTCATGCCATCGCCGGTAGCAGTGCGATACATGAGGTTGTCATTTGGTATGGAGCCACCCAGATTCAGCGCATTGAATGCAGCGGCAGAAGGGCTCAGGATTTCAACCGACGCCGTTTTTGGATTGAATATTTCGATAGCTGAAATCAGTCGCGCCTTGACCAGATCAGGCATATCCGGCGCCGTACTCGTATGCATGAAATAAGGCGTCATGCCAGCGGCCACGCCGTCCTTGACGGAATTCAGGTTCGCATTTTTCAGAGCACCCTGGCGCGCCCCCATGAAGGTTGCGTAGTTGAGAGTCGACTTGGCTTGGTAAATGAAAGCCAGCTGGATCACGCCCAATATCAGCAACAAAAGCGAAGGCAGGATGATGAGATACTCCGTCATCGCCTGACCCTTGAGCTTTTTTCGCAGCATGCGCTTGTCGTTCATAATTACTAAGGCCTGCTCTTCGTTGTTGCAGGCACTAGTTGCATCCAGTCGCCGCTGTCGAGCATCGCTTTCGGCACGCGATATCCCTGATAAAAAATCTCTATACGCTCGCCTTGCACAACTCTGACTACCTCGGTTGGCAAGAGTTGGATGCGCTTATTTTCGCCAGCGGCCAGATCGATACGCATCTCGGCCTGAGCCGGGCTCTTCAAATCTTTAGTCACCAGCACCGCTGGCTTGGAGGCGCGTACATAAAACGAACCTGCAAGATTCGAAGCATTGATACCCCGAATTTTTTTAACATCCACTTGCACGATCTCAGACTCTGGCTGACTGATCACATCGGATTTTTCTTGCTCCGCTTGGTCTGCTTCTTCTGCAGGTGCTTCTTCTACTGAAGGCGCTGCTTCTGCAGCAGGTGCTTCTGCTGCAGGTGCTGCTTGCATTGCTTTTGCCGCCACGAGATCGACGTTTTGACCACCTTCATCCGGCGCTGGTGACTCCGGCAAAATTTGCTGGTCGACTGCGCTGGCGGAGCCAGATGCTTTTTGCAAGACGACTTTATCTGCTGACCTTAGCGGATCGGGCTTGGCATCCGACTTCACTTCTGCCACATAGGGCAAGCCTTCCAGCGCAGCGATAATTTCCCCACTGATCTGATAGGCAGCCTGCTCCGGCGCCGAAGCCTGTCGTGCCGCCAGCGCGCTCATCCAGGCTTTGCGCAAATGAACGATGGTCAGATTATTCAGAGGCCGCGCATCAGTTGGGTTGATTTTCAAGGACTTTCCATAGGCATCAATAGCCTTGTCCAGATATTTATTGCGGGCGTAAACATTACCAAGGCGTAGCCATGTCTCCGCTTCCTGTGGCTGCCTGACCGACAATGCTTTGTAAGCCGATTCCGCTTTCAGATCGTCGCCACTGTCATACGCTGCCTGCGCCTCGCGATGCAGCGCCTGCAAATCACTGTCCATGCGCTGCTGAGTCGCGCAGCCTTGCAGCAGCAGCGAAATTCCGGCGACGATGAGGAATCCGTTCCACTTCATTGCACAGTTTCTTTCCAGACGAGTTTTTCATTCAGCGTGATATGCAGCGAGTGCAAAGAACCTGCAACCAATTCCAGTGTTGAAGACGCGCCCCAGGCGCCGGAGAAGCGCGCCGGTTTCAGTCCATGTACCATTTTTTTTACCTGACCGGCGCTATCGAGATAAACCAGATCCAGCGCATAACGCATGCCAAACGTATGTACGGTCGAGCACGCGCTGATCAACATGCCTTCACCAAGGGATAAAGTCGGATAAGCAAGCAAACCGCGAGTGCGCTCCCACGCAGTTTGCGCACGCCGGACTGCAGGAACAAGGCAGATGCCACGGTCTGCGGAGAAGATTGCTCCCGTTTTCAAAATGCGCCAGAGGAAAGGAATTTCATTACGATCGGGAAGCCAATCACAATGAAAGTCACTGGGAAAATAAACATCATCAAGGGCGCGATCAGTTTTACCGGCGCTTCCATAGCCTGTTTTTCGGCGCGCTGAAAACGCTCGGTGCGTCTTTGCTCGGACTGCGAACGCAAAGCATTACCCAGTGATGCGCCCATTTTCTCTGCCTGGATGACGGTACCGACAAAGCTGGAAATCTCCGGCATGGCTAGTCGGGTTTCCATACGCCGCAATGCCTCTGCACGCGGCAAGCCCGAGCGCAAATCACGCACAACCATGAAGAACTCTTGCCGCAATTGACCAGGCGGGCCCTTTTGCACAACCTGATTGAGCGCGCCAGTCAGGTTAAGTCCAGCCTCCACTGCCATGGTGATGAAGTCCAAAAACATCGGCATCGCTCTTTGCACTTCCTTGTAGCGGCGCTTACGAGCATCGCTGAGCCAGATATCCGGATAGTAAAAGCCGAAAACCAGCGCCAGCAGCAGGTAGGTAGACGAATAAGCATCCAGCATCGCCTGCATCAGCCAGACCAGTCCGACCATCACCCCTACCGAGGTAACGCGGACAGCGTAGAACTGTTCGGCGTTCATCAGATAGGAGACGCCGCAGAAGCTCAGTTTTGCGCTGGTCTTTTCCAGCTTTTCAGCCGAAATATGAGAGCTGACGTGATACTCGAGAATTTTCACCAGAGGCCATACCAGCCTGAGTCCCTTGGGAAGCGGATCGAGGTACTCGCGATTTTCGTCCGGCACCTCTGCCGTCAAGGTCGACAGCACGTAATAAACAAGCACGATGCACGTACCTATCAGACCGCCAATAATCCAGATGATGAAGTCGTTTGTCATATCAGACGTCAATGTTTACGATTTTTCGGATACCCATGTAGCCAATGATGATCAGTAAGAAAATCACGACCAGCGTGGCCCAGCCATACAATGTGTGATAAAGCGGCGCCATAGCTTCCGGCTCCATATAAGTCAGGATCAGCATCAGGAACAATGGCAAGGCGGCCATCACGATGCCCTGTGCTTTGCCCTGCGCCGTCAACGCGTTGATCTTGCCTTCCATCTCATGCTTGCGGCGCAGTGTGGTAGCCAGCGATTCGAGAATCTGCGCAAAATTACCGCCCACTTCGCGGGTAATACGCATAGCGGCCACCAGCAGCACGAAGTCCGGCAGGGGCATGCGCTTTTCCATATTCGACAGTGCCACCTCAAAGTCCACACCCAGCCTTTGCTCGCGCAACATCAGCTCAAACTCTTGTGACAGAGGCGGCTTCTGTTCACGCACCATGGATTCCATCGCCACCGACAGGCTGGCGCCGGCGCGCATGCTACCCGACACCATGAGCAAAGCATCAGGTAACTGCTTCTCGAAGTCGGTCAGACGCTTTTTGCGAATACGCTCGACTATGTTCTTAGGAAGGACAAAAATGACAATGGCAGCAGCAAACGGAATCAGCGGGTTATCAAACAGCAGCCACAGGATGACCGGCACTATAAAAACGGCAGCAACGCTGTATTTGAAAAGCTTGGCAGGATCTACGAAGATGAACATCTCGGCCAAGCTGTCTTTGGCAGTCTGATCGAGGGTTTTCTTATGCTTTTCAAGCGACTGCTGCAGCAGCAGCATGAGGATCAGTCCGACTGCCGTGGCAGTCAGCATTATCGCGATAATGACAATAGCCATAGTCGTCAGCCGTTCTTTTCTGGTTGAAAGATGGACAGGTCAACCGGAATGCCGCGTTTTGCCAGATCCTGACAAAGGTCGGGCACGTTTCCGGTCGCTACGAATTTGCCCTTGATCTTGCCGTTTTCATCATAGCCATCCTGCTTGAACAAAAAGATGTCCTGCAGTTGAACGATGTCGCCTTCCATGCCGGTGACTTCGGTGATGTGCGTGACCTTGCGGCTGCCATCGGGGAAACGGCTCTGCTGCACGATCAGATGAACAGCCGACGCGATCTGCTCGCGAATGGCGCGGATGGGCAACTCAAGTCCCGACATCAGAGTCATCACTTCCAGACGCGCGATACAGTCGCGCGGCGTATTGGCGTGCGCTGTGGTCATGGAGCCGTCATGGCCTGTGTTCATCGCCTGCAGCATATCCAGCGCCTCACCGCCGCGGCACTCACCGACCACGATGCGGTCTGGCCGCATACGCAGGCAGTTCTTCACCAGTTCGCGAATCGGCACGGCGCCCTTGCCTTCCGAGTTCGGCGGCCGTGACTCAAGAGAGATCAGGTGCGGCTTGGCCAGTTGCAACTCGGCCGCATCTTCGACGGTGACGATGCGCTCGTCGTCAGGAATGTAATTCGACAGTACGTTGAGCAAAGTCGTCTTGCCGGAACCGGTACCGCCGGAGATCACGACATTGGCGGCCTGGTCCACGGCCAGTTCAAGGAATTTCATCATTTCGGCCGTCACCGAGCCGTAGTTGATCATGTCCTTGTCAACGAGCTTGTTCTTTGAAAATTTACGGATGGTGATGTTGCAGCCCTTGAGCGCAAGCGGCGGAATCACCGCATTCACCCGTGAGCCGTCCTTAAGGCGCGCATCGACCATCGGCGAACTTTCGTCAATGCGGCGGCCAATCGGCGCTACGATGCGTTCAATCGCACCCAGCACAGCCCTGTCGTTACTAAACGATACGTCGGCTTTGGTAAGACGACCTTTGCGTTCGATATAAATTTCGTTGTAGCAGTTGACCATGATTTCCGAGATGCCCGGGTCAGCCAGCAGCTCTTCCAGCGGCCCCAGTCCCAGCACTTCATCCAGCAAGTCTTTTGTCAGCCGTTCGCGGTCGAGATCTTCATACAAACTGCTATCCGCATCGAGGATCTCGGTAATCATGCTGCGGGTGGACGTACGCAAGTCGTCTTCGGACATGCTGCTGACGTCCAGTCGCCGCAAATCCATTTGCATGATCAGCTTACCGTGCAGCGCCTGACGGGATTGATTCATTCTTAAACGAAGATCAGGACTGACCGCCGGCTTCTCGTCCTCAATCTTGGCCGCCTGAACGGGGGGCGGCGCTTCCGGCTGCGGAAGTGGCTGCGATGGCGCAACGGCATTTGCAGTTGATGCCACCGGAGCGGCTGGCAAGACATCCTGCTCGCTGGCATCGTCAAAAATAAGCTTGATGATGTTGTCGCCAATCTTGATGACATCAGTCGCGGACAGCGGTCCGTATTCACCAGCAATGTCCTTGCCATTGACCTGCGTCGCGCCCATCGCACCATGGTCTTCGACAAAGAAACCTTTCGGTTTCTTGTGCAGGGTTGCATGGCGCTTGCCAACGGACCAGCCGCGCAGCACGATCAGATTCTCATCCGATTTTCCGACTGTGCAGCTGTCAATTTCGCAGCTCAGGGTTTTCTTTTCCCCTTTGCCGGCCTGATACTCGATACGAAACATGGCTGGTCCCCGCTACGATTTAAATTAAAGGTTGTTCAACGCGATCGGTGCGCAAGCTTTATTGCAAAATTCCTTTTGCACCAGCTGTGCTATTTGCCTTTTTTTCAATTTCGCGCGCCTTGTCCACCATCTCTTGATTGATGCCTTTGGAGAGATCACTTTCGATGACGTAAGGAGTCACCAGAATGACCATGTCCGTGCGACCAGATTTGAAATTGGACGAACGGAAGAGATTGCCCAGCACAGGCAGGTCGCCCAGGGCCGGCATCTTCGAGATATCTTTTGATAATTCTTTATTGACCAGGCCGGAAAGTACGATGGTCTGTCCCGATTGCAGATTGAATTCGGAATCCGTTTTACGTGTCAGAAATCCCGGGTTGCCGCTTACGGCCACCGAGCTGTCCACGCTGCTGACTTCGGTTTTCAAGCTGGTGCTGATATTGTTTTTTTCATCTGCCACCGGCTCGATCGACAGCTTGATGCCATAGTCCTTGAACGACACCGAGGCTGGCTGGGTGCCGCTTGCCGGCGAGACGATAGGAATTTGTCCGCCAGCGAGGAACTCGGCCTTGCCGCCGCTGCGGGCGCTCAACTCCGGCGAGGCCAGCACGTAGGCGTCGCCGTTATTGATAGCGAGGTTGACCATAGAGGTAATGGACGAGGTCAGTCCCAGGAACGGACGCCATCCATAACCTGCGGCAGGAATCGCGTTAGGGAAGCCGGTCGGTGGCGTATTCGGAATGCGGAAATTGGCTTGATCATTGAAGTTGACTGCGATACCGGCAGCTGGACCATTGATGCTGTTGTCCCACTTGATGCCCAGATTTTCAGACAGCGACTTTTTCATTTCAACGATCTGCACGCGGAAATACACCATGCGCTTCATCATCAGTTCTTCATCGCGCACCACGTTATGCACCACGGCCGGATAGAGCTTGGCTACTGCATCAATACGCGACATATTGTTTTTAGTCGTGCTGCCGACGATCAGGATCAGATCGCCTGCACGCTCGGCACGAACATTACCTATGCCGGTCAGCATGTCGTTGATGCGCTTGGTCGTCAGCTCCATATCAACCGGCAAAACATTAACCTGGTGCTGGGTCCAATGACCTTTGTCATCCCATAAAATCAGATTGGATTTACCGGCTGCTTCAGGCACCAGAACCATTGCCTGCTCTTTTTCAAGAAGTGTGACACGGAACAATTTGCCATTGCCCACGCCGACGCGGATCACCTTGCCGTTGGTCGGCAGGGTGACTACTTCACCAACGATAAGATTAATGGGCAAAGCGACTGCCTGAGCCAGCGCAAGATTTTGCGCACCGGCTCCGAGCAGGCAAATGAATATCAAAACAGAACGTAAACGCATGATCGATTGTCCTAAAAAAATTTTTCGCAAGTCAAATCCGGGCATTACTGGCGACCGGCATTCATGAGTTCAGGTGGCAGGCCGGTGGCTTTCATCGCAGCCTGCACGGCGGTTTGTACCGAAGCAGCAGCGCGCGGGTCAATCTGCGCTGCAGGTGCAGCAGGCGCGCCTCGCGGCGGAGCGCCTGCACTCGCGCCAGCATTCGGATCAGCCATGGATGAACCCATGCCGCCAATGATGTACTGCACCGGAACGATTCGCGGCCCCATCATTTCCTGCGCCTGTATTTGCTGCTTGGCGTTGGCAAGTGCGCTCTTGCGTTTTTCTTCGTTTTTTAAATCGACGCTCAAGAGTTTTCTGGAATTGACATCCTTGACAATGGCCGGCACTTTATCGCCAGCGTTACGCAGCACTGCACGTATCTTGCCGACTGACTGCGCCAGTGCGATGCGCGCCGCATCAACCGGTGATACTTCAAAAGTGAAGTTGGAATAAGTCTGCGGCGGCTTGCCTGAATAGGACGAACCATTTTCAGCAGGCGTGGGCGTTGCCATGCTCTGCCCGGTCGCCATCACTTTGACGTTTTGCAAAACGACGATCGCTTCTTGTCCGCCGTCCGGGTCGGCCTTGTCGGCAACGATCAGCATCAGGTCAACGTGATTGCCGGGCTGGACCATCTGCGCCATTGAATTGATTTCATCGACTTCGATGGTGATGGCACGCATGCCTGTAGAAACCGTATCGGAAAAAGTTTTGCTCTTCTCCGTGAAGTCCGAGGTTCTCAGCGGCAAACCGGCGCGCAACGGCTGGGTGGTCTTGACACCGTTGACGCGGTCAAAATCTTGCGGCAAGACCATGTCGTCACTGACAAGATCAGCGAGAATTTCGCGCTTGACCAAGGTGGGGCCGAGCGTGGCGCCACGCGGCAAATCCTGACTGGACACAACAACGTCCGTCATTTTTCCACCAGCGATTTTGACTTTCATTTCCTGCGCAATCGCATTTTCCTTGGACTTCAGATAAGACGATGACAGCCAGGACGCAACCAGGCCCAGACAGATCGCCAGAAAAATGAGTACCCACAGCCGGTTGATGTTGCGGAATAAATTTATAATTTTTCGCATGTTCCCGTCCCAAACCCTTCGAACAATAAAAGAAATACCACTGAATTAAAAATACCTACAAAGGCGTGATCGTGTTGGAAAACGATAAAGCGAAAGCAAAAGCGTTGTAATACGCTTTCATTGCATTAGCCAGTTTGACGATCACGACATCACCGCTCGCATCGGGCACGATCAGAATGATCACTGCCATAGCAACCACCAACGTATATTCAATTGCAGCCTGACCGCTGCAATGAGTAAGGGTTGAAAATCTCATGCTGTTTTTTTTCTTATTAATCATGGCTTATCCACCCAGTTAACCAGCACGCTGCTGCCGCCTGCTGTTTGCGCGATCGCCATACTGGTTTCTTCCTGCCCGCGCTTGAAGGTCAACGCATAAGAATTGCGATTACTGCCCTTCATGGGAATGGCGTTATCTGCAATCAAAGTCCAGCCATCATTGCCAATGGTGCGCCGGTAAAAAGCTGCATTAGCATCGGGTGAAAACGCATTCACCAGCATGATGGTGCGAGCATTTTTGCCAATGTCACGGTGGGTGATATCCGACACCACAACGCTGTCCGACATCTTGGGGAAATATTTTCCCAACACCGGCATCTGTGGATTGGCATGCATCTGGCTAATGCCTATCATGCCGGTGGAGCCATCCAGTACTTTGCGCGCCTGTACGGTAAAAAGGCAGGTGCCCGAAATTTTTGAAACGACACGCCATTTGCCTACGGCATACGAAGTCGGCAGCATGGGATCGCTGTCCGTTGCTTTCCATGCGCGACGATATCCTTCAAGGACCGCGATATCACTGAGTGCACTATCGAAGCGCAGTACGGTTAAAGGCTGGCCGTTGTGGACAATATCAGAACCGACCGCCGTCATTTTCAGACCGTCCAGAATGAAAGGTTTGCAATCGGGCTTGGGCAAATCACCAGCCTTTGCCGCAGAAGCACCTGCACACAACAGGGTCACGCATAGCAGTCGTGCCTGCCAGCCAGCCGAGTCTGCCAATGCGCCAATTGTGAAAGTGGCTAGCGGCATGATCCGACGTCCCGTGAAGTGCACGAAGTAAAGCGCGTATCGAGCGGTGATACCTGGGTCTGTAAAACAGTGACTTTGTTATCCAGCTCCTGAAGTTTGGCTTTCAGGGCCGTGCATTCGGTACTGTAAGCGCCGTTGGCGTCAGGGGTGCAGGCTGCCAGGCTTTCCTTGACGATGTCGCTGTCCTTGTAGCTCTGCGTCAGTTGACTGATCCGCGTATTCAGGCTGCTGCCATGGCAGCTGGCATCCGCATCCGAGTTCGGCGTGTAGCTGGTGCCGGGTCCACCGGGCGGAGACTTCACATAATCTTCATCATAAGAACAGTCATACTCGAATATCCACCAGCCACAAGTTTTTTGTACATGGCGTCGGCCCCAGTAGTTAGCCAGCATTTCTTTTTGCTTGGCATCCATGCAGGCATTGAGTTTCGACTGGATGCCACTTTCCGTGCTGGCAAAGTTATTCATCACGTTTTGGAATGCGACTTTCTTCGCCTCTGCAGCTGCCGTCTGTTTTGCCTGCTCTTGCGCGGCCCTGTCCGCCGCGCTGACGCGGACCGGCTTGACGACAGGCGCGAGTCCACCGCTGACGCGATCTGCCGGCACCCGATCCACCTGGATATTGCCGCCCAGCTTCAAAGAATCCGGCTTGAGTTCTTCTACAAAGGTGCCTAAAACAGTCTGGACAATATTCATGATGCTATCAATAGGCGAGCGCTGGAATACTGAAGTCAGTGCCAGCGATTCGGTTTGCGCCTTGACTGCGTCAGGACCCTTTGCGCTCCAGCCGTTGGAGACCAGAACATTCCGCTCTGTCAGGCCAGGCAAGGCAAAGGTGCCTGCGCTTTGCCCGGTAAATGCGCGCGAAATAGCGGCGGTATTGGCCGACTGCATACTGGCATTGACCGAGTAGAGGCTGTTCATGTCAAGCTTGAAGCCATTCGCGCCCATCACCTTGCCAATAGGACTGATGATGGAGACCATGGCGCTCAGGATTTGATCTGACGTTCCCGGTGTTTGAGACTTACTCAAAGCGCTTCCATAACTTGCCAGGATAGGCGTACCGGATTGGTCTCGCCATAGCGGCTTGCTGGAACCCGCCGGCGTTGCATCAGTGCTCTGCAATTTATTGGTCGCCGTGTCGGCAAAGAAGCGGGTCCGGATTTCCCCTTGTATCGCCGCATTGCTCTTGGTATTCGACGACCATGAGCTATCGTCGATCCACACAGTACGTTCCCATGCTGCATAGCGTGCAGCCTGTATGGTCGTGGCCTGCATATCCTGATACTTGGCCAGCAAGGGCACCATCAAAAAAAGCGGCACCAGTACGGCAGCCGCTGCGATGGTGAACTCGGCCAGCGCTTGACCACGCTGACGATTATTTAAGCAGTTATGACCCGGTGATTTTCTTGTCATAACCGGGCCTAGGGAAGAAAGGACTTGGCTGAAGAGACAAAGGCATTGCCCGCCAAATTCAGCACAACCTGAAAGCCCGACAGGATGCCGTCAACACAAGAACCTACCGAACCCTTGCCCGAGCAGTACTGAAATGCGAGCGAACTGGTTTTATCGATCAAGCTTTCATTCACCAGTCGCGCCTGCCAGTAAGGATTGTAGAGGCTGCCGTATTCAGTTTTGCCGTCTTCGCGTGCCCACAGGTCAGTGGGCCTCGAGAAATAAGCTTCAGCCTTGGCGATCGCGCGCATGCAATTGGCGGAGGATCCGTCACCCAGATCCATATTGCCGCTGCCAAAAACTGTCTGCACCGTTCGACCATTACGCGCGGTACTGCCGATATCGCAACCGGAAGAGCGGCTCGCGGGATCCGCTGCGCGACCGATTTTAAGATTGCCGGTCGGAGCAGTCGCAATTGTCCCGGTTCTGCGCTCCACCTCGACCAGGATGGCAGGCGAAGTCCAGTTTTGATGCGCCGTATCCGTGCCCTGCTCTACGTCTTTGACATCACGGTAAGTCCTGAATATTTCTCTTGTCGATATGCTCCCATCCGGATTGCCGGTGGAGGCATCGGCTTGGGCCTTGCTGATTTGCCCCGGAGCGAGCACCACATTGGCTGGGATGTTGATACATCCCCAGAACGGGATGCCGCAGATAGGAAATGTCCCCAGTCCGACGAACGAAGTTTCATCATGTGATTGCCAGCGGTTATTCCAGGAGCCTGGATTTTTCTTATAACCTTTGCCAGCTCCAGCGCGAGAATTCAGCCTGTCATTATTGGCAAGTTCGGCACCTTCACTGCTGTGGAACAGCATTTTGAAGAACCAGGCTGAAGGCAATTTAGCGTCCGGTCCAATAAGGATAATCGGATCCACCAGCATCGGCAGCCACCAGTTCTTGTTGCGGTCCGTGGTGAATTCATCGAGCGATGCAGTGACTACATTGGCAAAGCGGTCTTTTTTAGGACCGTCAAAGGTGCCATCGTCCGGAAAATTTCTGCTTCTGATATCGGAAACGTAATAAGTAACGTCAACCCACCCGGGAATACACCAATTTTTGCCAAATGCGTTCCAGATTTCCCAACCGTGACATTCTTCCTGAACATAAGACCAGGATTCATCTGAAGTATCGGTTCCCCATGGGCCAACGGGATTCCGGTTCTCGGTAAATTTTAACCACTGCGAAGTGTTATACGCATAGCTACCAAAGCCGAGCAGGCTGAGTGCAGCCTGGCTGTCATTCATTTGTATGACGTTATAATTATTTCCGAATTGGATGAAACTGGTAATCGAACCCAGGTCGAAGCCCAGGGAATTCCGCATTATTTCGTTGAATCTGCCATCCACGCCCAGAATCTGTCCGACCGTCAAGGCTGTGCCGTAGTGGTAGATTTTCTGAGTTAATCCAAAGCCATCGTTGATCGTCAATAAAATGGGAATCAGTAGTTCAGACCCTGTCTTAAGTGCGCTGGACATTGAGCCCGCCGCACCTTTAGCGATCGCTTCGGAAACTGACCACATCGAATACAGTGGCCCGCCAAGAACCCATGAATAAGACCCGCCCTTACCCGGATCAGCTTTCGATGTCATGCCACCGTTCTTGAAGGTCTCATTATAATTTTCTGACCACGAACGCAAAGCGACCAATTGCGCTATAGCGACATCATTGGCAATCATTGCGCGATTGGTATACGCGCTAAAGTTATAGTCGCGAGCTTGTGCGACTGCAGCGCTATAAGCAGCTGAGTCAGCAGTATTCTGTAAACGGATTTTTTCGTTGGTGAGTTGGCCGATGCTATACATGGACAGCATGGCGAGCAACATGATTAATGCTGTGACAGTCGTGAATACAAGCGCCTGGCCACGCTGATGTGCGTGACCAAGCGTTTTTTGTCTGGTGAAAGTCTTTACACGAGACATGTTCAGTAAAAAAAATTATTTACCTCTTGCTGCGTCGTTGTTGTAATTAGACATACCCTTGCTGGCGGCGCCTTCCACATTCGCATTCGTCGCTGCAGCAGTTGCGTTCGCCGTTCCGGCCGTAGCGCTGGTGCCAGCGATTTCATTGGTCATGCCTTGCATCTGGCCACGGATGGCCTTACCGAAAAAGCTGTAAACGCCAATCGCTGCGACTGCGATCAGGGCAACGATAATGATGTACTCGGTCATGCCTTGACCGGCTTGTTTGCGCTTGGCGAAAATTGCAGACTTCATTTGACACCCCCTTAATGAGTAAAAAAATACCTACCGGATTTGATTAATTGGTAAAACCGCGGATCCGGTTCAATCGTTTAACTGGCTGTGCAGACAAACCAGAACATTTGCCCACCATTAAATTCCGTATGCCCCCAGGACATACAGAACTTAAGTCACGGTAATTGCCAAATGTTTCTGAATGTAACATAGTTTCCTTAAAGAAATAAAGCGGTTTGCACCGAAAATAATGTGAATTTTTTAGTTCTAATACGCGATGTTTAATATGTAAGCTTTGTGAACTTAAACACTTCTATATATTGCAATACAGCCCCTTGCCGCTGGGATATTGAACCTATACAATCCAACCAAATAACGGTAAGCCGTATTTGATAATCAGCTTTTATTTATACGGAGAGTTGTTTTTAAATTGAAAACCCGAGAAGGTAATAAGTGGATTCAAATACAATCGCCGAATTTTCCAGAAGCTTTGCCTCTCTCGCTGAGGAACTTGGCTCGGAGAACGTAAAGAAATTCCTTAAATCCGCCTCCGTTCTGGACCTTCCTGCGGAAAGAAAATTAATCAAGGATCGTAATCCGGTCGATTCTGTTTATTTGATTCTGGATGGTCGCGTCGATATCACGGTGGACACCGGATCAAAATCCATAGCATTGGGCAACCTCGGTGCCGGCCAATGGCTGGGAGAGATTTCTGTATTGAGTCGTGAAATGCATGCCAGCGCCAGTGTTGTCACTGCAACGGCTGCGCGGTTTTTGCGCATACGGCATCAGGCGCTTGAAGACCTGATCTCGAACGATCTTGATATCGCTATCGTGGTATTGCGCCATCTGGTACTGATGCTTTCTTTCCGTCTGAGTAAACTGGAAACGCAGTTACAGGCTTCACATAAGCAAAAAGCTGTGCAGCCTGATGCGCTGCCAGATCACATCCAAGATACCGCCTTATCGCCGCCACGCGTCAAGAGCGAGACCTTGCTTGAGATCCGCACTTTTTTAAAAGACTTGCCAGGCATGGAGAGTTTCACGCGCGAGCAACTCGATACGCTGGAGCGTGTGATGCACGTGCAGCTGTATCCGAAAAATCATGCGTTCACGACCCAAGGTGAAAGCAGTGACAGCATTTATCTGGTAGTGGATGGCGCCGTCGCCATGCGCAGCAAAGACCCGCTGACTGACGCAGTCACGACAAATGTCTTGCGCACCGGTGAATGGTTCGGTCTTTTGTCGCTGACAGACAATTTAACGGCGTTTGAAACCTGCAAGGCGATGGAAAACGTCACCGTCGCTGCTCTCACTCGCTCCGACTTCAATGATCTGTTCGACGCCGCACCACCAGTGGGTCGCTATTTTCTGTATATGCTGGCCAACCAGCTGGCCCGCATCATTCAGGGCCGCAATCAGTCCATGCGCGCGCAGCTGTAAAAAAAATGGCGCCAGTCATTAACTGGCGCCATCGCACAAATCAGTTCAGTAATTTAGAGCTTCTAACAAAATGCCCCTGATGTTAAATCTGTCGCCCCAGCGAAAGCTGGGGTCCCAGCGTGCGCCGGGACGACGGTTTGGGTCTTTTTGTCAGAGCTTCTTAATTTCAGACTTCAGTCGAATCCGGCATGCCTGCTTCGCTGAGCAGCGCTTCACGACCATCTTCAACACCATCCAGCCACAGCGTCAACGCCACCAGTGTCATGTTCGTTGCATTGCGCAGATGCTGCGTGACCCATTCATGACATGCCGTTTTTATCGGCAGCAGCTGTTCGCGCGCCACATCCTGCGAGGCGATAATGAACAAGTCTTCATACAATTCATTGACCCGTTCCATGAAGTAGCCGTCCATCAGGCCATCCGACAAGGCTGGACCAAGAAGCGAAGTCACGCTGGAGATTACCGACAGGTTATCCACCTGAAACTGGGTAAAGTCTTTGGAAAAGTCCGTGATTGCTTTGAGTTTTTTAATTGATGTATTCATAACAAGAATAATGATAGACGAATGGAATTTTAACCTGTTACTGCATCGAAGCTTGTGCCGGAAGGCGGCGAATTCAAGCTAGATCAAGTGACCTGTCTTGACCAGAATCATGCAGCCCTCTTTGCTAAATGGTTGATGGGCGCTCAGATGCGGACTGCGAATCCAGCTGCCTGCCGGATAACGTCCATGCTCATCTTCAAACACGCCTTCGACCACTAAAATTTCTTCACCACCGAAATGCCGGTGCGGATTGAAAAACGTCTGGGGTGCCCACCTTACCAAGGCTGTATGCTGCGTGCCAAATTCAGACAGGGGCATGACGGTCAGGCCTGCCACCATTCCCTGATACCAGGATGCCGCTTTGGTATCAATCACTTGTCGCTCGTTATCATTTGCATCCAGATGGCGCAACTTCACAAATAGCAGACAACCCTTATCTGTTCTTGGCGCATGTGAAGAACCTGGCGGATTCTTGACATAGGTGCCCGCTGTATAAGTGCCGTGCTCATCACTGAACTCGCCCTCCAGCACAAATATTTCTTCTCCTGCGTCATGCGCATGATTGGTAAATTGGGTGCCGGCGGCATAGCGAACTACCGATGTCGCACGGGCCACTTCCCCGCCTTCCCTATCCAGCATCCTGCGCTCTATGCCCTGCACCGGTGAAGTTGTCCATGGCAAGTCGTGATGCTGAAGGACGACGCGCTGGGACAAGTCTGCATGAATACGCATGAAAATTATTTACTTCTTGATGGCGACGAGTTCAACGTCGAAGTTCAATGTAGCGCCGCCTGGAATCACACCGGGCACACCACGCTCGCCATAAGCGGTTGCAGCTGGACAGGTCAGGCGCGCCTTGCCGCCGACTTTGATTTTTTGCATGCCCTGCGTCCAGCAAGGGACTACACGGCTCAATGGAAATGCGATCGGTTCGCCGCGTTTGTAGCTGCTATCAAATTCTTTGCCGTCCATGAGCGTGCCGCGATAATGCGCAACGACCGTATCAGTAGCCAAAGGACTGTCGCCAGTTCCCTCTTTCAAGTGCTCTACTACTACACCTGATGGCAGGGTTTCGGATTTCGGTTTGCTGTCAGCGACAACTGCGCCTGACAGCAGCATTCCAGCGGAAAGGACGGTAGCAAGCGTTAAAGATTTCATGGACTTCCTGATAATGGATTTTGATAGCGCAAAACTGCGCGTGGCCCGACAGTTTATCGAAAAACAGCAAAGCAGGTCAGCCTCAGCAAAGTCGGCAAGCGATTAAGCTAAAAAGTGAACTGATTATTTTGAAGGATGCTTGTCTTTGAAAGCGCGGATTTCCTGATCCAGGTCTTTCCATTCTTCGCATTGCTTAGAACAGAATTTTTCCAGCAGGTCGAGTTGAATGCGCGCCGACTTTGGCTGCCCAGCCTGCAAATACGCTTCACCCAGGTATTCGAGTGCCTTCAGATTGCCGGGTTCAAGCTTCAGCGCTTTTTTATAGTTGGTAAAAGCGCCATCAAGGTCACCGGACTTACGCGCCACGAATGCAGCAAGGGTTAGCACATCGGCATTATCTGGATTTGCCTGCAACAATTTGTCGAGGTGGGATCTGGCAGTTTTCCACTCACGCTTGGAAATGGCTTCTTTGGCCAATGACAATTCAGGCTCAAGGTTTTGCCTTTCCAGAAAATCCGGCGTCGCGGCCAGACAGGCTGCACTGAAAAACAGCAGACAGGACAATCCCAAGACTAGTCTTGTGCGGAATTGATTTGTCATCACAACCCTCAGGAATTTATCGATGAATACAGCCTGAGCAGTTCTTTGACGTGATAGTTCGGTATGGACACGATCTGCTCTTTACCTTTGACCTGCACATAGCGGGACAAGCCATCAGGGGCCAGGTCGCCAATGCTGACTTCAGCAACCGGATGGCTGTCATCAATGCCACTCAAGCGCACGATGACAGGATTTGCGAAACCATATGTGCTGCCGTCTTCCGGCTTGCCATACTGACGCTCTTCTTTTGCCCGCGACAGAGTGCCGAGAAAAACATTCACGTCAAAATTCTTCCACAGGCCGGCATCTACTTTCTGATCCGCAGTCCATTCCTGCAATGCAGATCGTTTCAAGACCAGCGCTTTGCTTTCCGCATGACTAACATGGATAGTCGAGACCTGATCTGCGGTCCACACAAACAGCGCGGTCGTTACAGGCTTTGCGGGATGCTCACTCTTGCCAGCCAACAGCTCATGAGAATTGTCTGTGGACTGATACGAAATCGCCACTAAGGAAATGACGAGCAGCGCCAGCCAACCTAACGAAGTTTTTTTCACCGGCGTCTCCACCATAAATACAGGCCTGTCAAAAGCGCCAGCAATGGAAACAGAATGGCACTGATGAAGAAGGTTGCCTTCATTTGAACGTTGGTCAATTCAACGGCGGCTTGTTCATAATTTCTAGGCGTAATATCAATCAGGTCTTCCTGCTCGGCGAGATAATTGACCGAGTTCAGGAACAAGCTGCTGTTGCCCAGCACTGGAAAATGCGTGTTCTTCGCAAAATCGCCATCACCCACTACCAGCAACGCCGCTTTCGCTTCCGGCTTGCCCATGTTGTCGGCATTGATCGCAGGGCTGGCCAGCACCATCAAGGTCTTGGTGCTTTCAGTCGGATTTTTTTGCGTTCTGGCGCTATCGCTCGTGGTGACGATAGGGTTAATGCGTATGCCGCGCGGGATACCCTTTTCAGCCGGTACGAATGACGCAGCACCGGGGAAAAAAGTCAGTTGCAGGTTGCGCGTAATTTTGTGGCGCGGATATTCCGACACCGCCGGCGAGCCGGCATCGCTGCGGTAATGGCTACCCGCATCCAGCACTTCATCGCCTTCATACGCAATGCCGTACTCTTCGAGCAAAGAAGCCAGGCCGACATTGCTGCCAGGGTCGAGCATGGCCATTACCTTGCCGCCCTTGCGCAGATATTCTGCGATACGGGCCGTTTCCGGCTCCGTGATGGCTTTTTGGGGTGAAGCAATCACCATCACCGTGCAACGGGAAAGCGGTCTGTCGTCGCTCAGCAAATTGAGTTGCGTGACGTTGAAGCCCAATGTTTCGAGCGCATCGCGCGCCATGCCCATGCCACCTTTTTCATGCAGCTCGACGCGGGCGACGATATTTTCTTCGTCGCTGTGATCTTCCAGATCATCCAGAGTTTTCAGACTGAAAGGATTAGCCTCCAGATGCCCGGTCAGGAAGCAGATCGTTTGCGCATTGTTACGGGAAATACGGATCAGCGCGTTCGTGAAATCGGTCTCGCTGCCGCCATTGATCGTTAATTTCTTTTCGCCCGACTCCAGCACGGCACTGCCGGCGAACTGGATATTGTATTTTCTGGCTTCGGAAGGATGAACCAGCGGGTCAACTGCATAGACCTTAATCAACGGATTTTCCTGCGCATACTGGTCCAGCAAAGCCTTGGCATCGACCATGCTCTTGTTGCGCAAGTCATAAAACCAGATCACCTTGACTGGCGACTTGATGTTTTGGATGATGCGCTTGCTATCCGGGCTCAAGGAATACACGCCGGCACTGGTCAGGTCCATCCGTCCCAGACGGTTCCAGAAAAACTGGTTGATGGCGATCAGTGCAAACAGGATTGCGATAATAGGCAGCAGGGCCTCGATACGGTGCTTCAGATTCGCGCCCATCATTTCATCCTCCTCCACTTCAGAAGTTGAATGGTCGCGCTCAGGGAAAACACAATCACGCTAAAGAAATAAACCATGCTTCTGCCATCGAGAACACCGCGGATCAAATCCACGTGCTGGGCCGACAGCGACATGTGCAGCAGGATTTCAGAAAACTTTGGAAACAGATCCAGCGAGGCCGGATAGTCGATGAACCACAGCAGCACCAGCGCTCCCCATGTGAGGATCGCGGCAACAATCTGGTTGGTACAGATCGCCGACAAAGCCACGCCTATGGCCATGAACATGGCGCCAAAAATAAACACGCCGATATAGCCGCCAATGATGGGGCCGAAATCAGGCTTGGCAAAAATCGCTAGTGGAATGACAGCACTGGCCGTCCCTGCCAGCATCAACGCGAGAATCAATACGGCCGCCGCATATTTGCCCAGCACGGTTTCCCAGTCTTTGAGCGGCAAGGTCAGCAAGAGCTCAATGGTGCCGGTCTTGTTCTCATCCGCGAAAATGCGCATGGTCAGCAGAGGCATCATCAAAATCAGCAGAATAGTCATGTTGTGAAAGGACGTAACCATCTGCGCCACATTCACAAAGAACAGGTTGAAGCTGAAGAAATAGCCGCACAAAGCCCAGAAGGTCGCAATGACAACCAGCGCAATCGGTGCAGCAAAATATTCTTTGACCTCTTTTTTGAAGATCGCGAACAATCCGTTAAACATCACAATAAGAACCTTTTAATTTGCACGCATCATATCGAGCAGCGCCGCTTCGACTTGCGCGCCGGTACGACGCACATCGACAAGCCGTCCGAAGGAAATGGCAGTGCGTACGATGTTGTCAAAGGCCACATTATTATTGTCGGCACAGTGACAACGCAGTTGCCATTGGCCGCCCGCGCTAATGGGACGGATATCTACGTCGACGATATTGCGGTCGTCAAGCAGCGCATTCCTGATCAACTCCGGATCACACTGCTCCATCGTCAACAGGATATGTTCGTCCTTGCTTTTCATCAGACCGTGGCTTAGCGGCTCGTCAGAAACCAGATGCCCCTGACGCAGCATGACAACACGGGTGCAAAGCGCTTCTATCTCTTGCATCAAGTGGCTGCTGAAAATCACAGCACGGCCAGTGGAGCTGCTGCGAATCATTTCGCGCGCTTCGACGATTTGCAAGGGATCAAGTCCATTGGTGGATTCATCAAGCAACAGCACCGGCGGATCATTCAGGATGGCCTGCGCCAGTCCGACGCGCTGTCGAAAGCCTTTGGATAAACGACCGATTGCCTTGTTGCGCACAGTGCCAAGATCGAAGGCGCGCAAGGCGCGCTCTATCGCCGACTTGCGAGCCGAATTCGGGATCGCCTTGGCCTGCGCAACAAATTCTAAATATTGAACGACCGATAAGGAGTCGTAGAGAGGTGCTTTCTCAGGCAGGTAGCCAATCAGGCGACGAGCCGACAGACCTTGCGGACCGACTGCTTCGCCACAGACACTGACTGTGCCGCTATCGATGGCATAGTAACCAGCGATACATCTGAGCGCTGTTGATTTACCACTGCCGTTCGGACCAAGCAAGCCGACAATCTCGCCGGGCTGAACAGACAGCGATACATCAAACAAAACTTGATGCGGGCCAAAAAATTTGCAGGCCCGATCAAGAAAAACCGACGATGCAGTTTCTGCACCGTCGAGATCCATCTTATTCATATGGCTTGTCGTGATTGTTCGTTCCGAACTGAACTGGATCATGGCTGTACCAGAGGGTACCGTTTCTGGCATCACGAATATTCTTGAGGCGATCAATCGACTTCATTGATTCGTTGGTATTCCAGGTAATGCCAGGAATGACGCCTTTTTCGTTATCCGCCATGTAGATCGCATCGGCCGAAATCAGGACTGTGCCCGTTTTCTTCAGATTGACCATCAATGACTGGTGACCCTGAGTATGACCTTTGGTGTCAAGAATGACTACAGAGCCGTCACCAAACAGATCGAAGTCGCCGCTCAGCTCCATGAAATCAAAGTTGCGTGTCTCGTCGTAATCCTTCAGGACATACGCAGCGCGCTGGAATTTTTCTGGCCACCAGGCTGACTTCAGCTCTTCTTTTTGCACGACGTGCTTCGCTTTCGGGAACATCTTGATATTGCCGACGTGGTCCAGATGGAAGTGCGAATAGATGACGTATTTCACGTCTTCAGTCGAGTAACCGATTTTTTTCAATTGACGGTCAATGATCTCGTCGCGCGATTGGGTGGTCTTGAAAGCGCCGCACAGGCCTTGACCCCAGTAGTTGGCGCAATTGCCGTCCGACGTTGCAGCGTTGTTACCTGTGTCAAATACGATCAGGCCGCGCGGGTGCTTGACGACATAAACCGGAACCGGCACGGTGATTTTTGTGCCGACGTCTTTCATTGCAGTCAGCCAGCCTTTGTCGAGCTCGAGGCTACCGCCCTTCAATTGCCATAACTGGATGTCTGCCGCTGCGGCAGAAACCGTCATGGCGCAGGCTGCGACCGCCAGCATTAACTTTTTGAATTTCATGATTCAGGCTCCTTATCGTTTTTAGTAGAAAGCTAAAAAAGCTTTTTCGAAAACAGCCACGACAATCCCGTGGCTTTTACAGCAACAGCAAGCATTCGACAAACGTCTTATCAATTCTATACAGGGCTTAGTATGGAGAAGTTTGGGATTTTCATATTTTAATCCCACAAACACGACCTTTAAACCGCAGGAAATCGCATTGGTTAAATGACATTTTCTTCAAAACTTATGACGGATACCAATAACCATGAACGTGATATTCGTATTCGGCTGGCCTGCATTGGTAAATTTGGCTCCTCGACAATCAGCATAAGCCAGACCGGCATAGACATCGTTACGTTTACTGAATTTATAGTCGGCCAGCATGCTGCTCCAGCGCAGTTCTCCTGCTTCATTATTACTGCCGCCGGCACCCATTAATCTTGATTTGACAATAACTTGAATCAACACAGTTTGATTGTCTATCAAATACGGAATCAACAGTAATGCGGATTTCTCGACTGCCGAAATGCTCAAGTCAAAATCATGCTTCACGCTCATGAAAATACTGACGCCAGTTTCACCGAATCCGCTCGTTGAATCCTATCCCCTATCAGGCATGATGCAGCCTGCATAAAACATTGTTAACAAATCAGGAGACAACATGAAACTGCATTCCATTGCCCTGTCTATGGTGCTCGCCGGCCTTTCCTTTACAGCGCAGTCCGAGCAAAGCAAAAGCGTTCCGGAACAAACGATAGACACCTTGAATGGTCTGTCGGGCGGCCCGCACGCCGGCTTCCGCGCCAATCATGCCAAAGGCGTACTCGCCACCGGCACCTTCAAACCGTCTGCAGAAGCACAATCGATCAGCAAGGCACCGCATTTCAAGGAGTCTGTTCCTGTCACCGTGCGTTTTTCAACCGGCACCGGCGTACCTGTGATCCCGGATGCGAATCCAAACAGCCGACCCTACGGCATGGCAATCCGCTTCACCCTGCCCACAGGCGGCTTCACCGACTTCGTCGGCATTTCGTATGACGGCTTTCCTGTCTCGACGCCAGAAGATTTTCTGGGTCTGCTGAATGCCGTGGCTACTATCGGCAAGTCCACCGAAAGCCCGGCACCTATAGAAAAATTCCTGGGCTCGCATCCTGCCGCACTGGCATTTGTGCAAGCGCCGAAACCGGCGCCGGTCAGCTTTGGTTCGCAAACGTATTTCGGCGTCAATGCGTTTGAATTTACTAATGCCAGCGGCGCGAGTCGCTTCGGTCGCTATCGGATTATTCCAGTTGGCGGTAACGAGTTCATCTCGGAAGAAGAAGCAGCCAAGCGCTCGCCCAACTATCTGATGGATGAACTGCCTGCTCGTCTGGCGCAAGGTGAAGTCAAGTTCAAGATCGTTTTGCAACTGGCTGAAAAAGGCGACGTCACCAATGACGGCAGCGTGGTCTGGCCGAAAGAACGTGCTGTTGTTGAACTTGGCACGCTGACTTTGTCCCAGCCGGTTGCCGACGGCAAGCAGGCAGAAAAAGCGCTGGCGTTCAATCCGCTGATTCTGCCGGATGGTATTGCACCTTCGGCCGATCCTGTGCTGCTGGCGCGCCCTCTTGTATATGCAATCAGTGTCGGGCGTCGCAATTAATTTGTTGGGCGGCGATACACACTCGGTCCCGGCCCAGGCTGGGACCCGGTGTTTCTTTTTAAATTACGGCCAGCTATTCGCATGATTGAAGAAAAAATGGTCGGCAATCCATAAAGCTTTTTCGATCGCAGCCTCCGACATTTTTTTCGCAATAAAGTCCAGATTCGCCTGAGCAGCCGCGTTACCGTACAAGATACTCAATCTGTACCACGCATAAGCCTGTGTGTAGTCCTGTTCCACACCTTGCCCATGCGCGCATAAAAATCCAAGATTGAACTGCGCTTTTGGATGCCGCTGATTCGCAGCCTGTAAATACCAGTGCGCTGCATGCTCAAAATCTTGTGATACGCCTAGCCCTTGCGCAAACAACAATCCCAGCTGGAACTGCGCTTCAGCATCACCCTGCTGCGCGGCCATTATGAAAAAATGATGCGCCTTCGCCAGAGACGCGGTATCCCTGCGATTGGCTGTAAGGTAAAGAAAGCCGAGTCGACATTGCGCGCTCACCTGCCCTTGTTCTGCAGCCGCCTCATAAAGCTTGCTAGCCTTGGCCATATCAGCGGCTTGTCCCTGACCGTGTTCAATAAGCTCAGCCCAGTGATATTGCGCATCCGGATTCATCTGTGCTGCTGCGAGCTGATACAGGCGCAGGGCTTCACGCAGATTTTTTTTAATGCCGTGGCCTCTGGCGTACGCTGTCGCGAGATGGCACTGCGCTTGCGCATGCTGCTGCAACGCTGCCAGACTGAACCATTCAACTGCCTGGGCAGCGTCTTGTGCGACGCCCTGCCCTGCAAGCAGCATGACGCCCAGATTGGTCATGGCCTGGGCATCCTTGTCAGTGCGCGCCAAACGGAAAAAAGTGTGTGCGTTCGGGAAGAGCTGCATGCGGCGCTGCGCTTCCCTGATCTCGTTCGCATTGAGTCGCGCAGCAAGCTGATCGCTCTGAATGATGGCTCTGGTTTCATTCCGTCCTGAAGCAAGGTAAAACCACATCAGGGCCTGCACAGGATTTTTATCGCAACCCTCGCCGCGCATGCTCATCAGGCCCAGCACATATTGCGCATGAACCTGCCCCTGCAGTGCAGCCAGCCCCAGCAAGCGTATGGCTTGCAGATAGTCCTGCGGCACGCCGTCACCCATTCGCAGAGATACACCCTGCTCGTACAGAATTTGCGGTTCCAGTACGATTAATTGCTCCAGTGTTTTAGCGACAGCAGGCATAGCACGCTCAGAAGCGTTCGTAACCCATCAGATAGCGCCATTGACCTGCAACGAGGCCCGCCATTGGTATGCGGCCTATCCGTATGCGCTTGATGGACACGACAGTCAGCCCCGCTCTCTCGCACAAAAGCGTGATGAGCCGGGTCGAGAGTTCTTTGCGGGCGAAGCGCAGCCGCGTCTCGTTCTGCCAGCTGACCTTGGCCGGTGCGGACGGCTTGCCATTGAACTGGATACTTTGGTTCAGCAGCACCAAACCGTTCTCAATAATTTGCCCGCTGACTTCAACGATATATTCCTGCTCCACCCGCGACAGGTCATCCACCAGTTTGCGCTTGACGCGCCAGTCTTGCGTGAAGACCATCAGGCCGCTGGCAGCGGTCTCGAGCGGATCAAGCATGGTCAGGTCTTTAAGATGACGCTTCAGCAAATGCAGGCCGGAACGGTCTTCCGCTGCCTGACTGGCGGCGACAATCAACGAGTCGGCGTTGGCAACAGAGATGCCGGCCGGCTTGTGCAGCATGATCGTGACGTCTTCAATCGGCGTCAGTTCAGCGCCGGGAAGCAGCGCAATCTGCTCCTGCCCTGATACGCGAAAGCCCGGCTCCTCGACCACCACGCCATCGACCGTGATGCTGGCGTTTTCGATATACAAGGTCGCCTCTCCCCGCGAACAATTGAAAAGCTCGGCAACACGTTTGGCAAGACGGACTGATTCGGACATGAACACCACCATAATTAATCCGGGTATTGTAAAGCTCTTGCAGTGCGGTGCCGCAGAACATTTGTAGTATAAAAGCCAGACAGGAGCGCAAGCGTCAGCGTATTCCGGCAAAAATGAAAGGTAAAAAAATGATCATAGGCCTGACCCAGATTCTTATTTTTCAGGGACTCGGCGAGCTCTGCTCAAAATTCCTGCTCCCCACCATTCCCGGCCCCGTCATCGGCCTCGTGCTGCTTCTTGTATTCCTGTTCTTCAAAAAAGAAATCAATCCGCATCTGCTGCTGGTGTCGGATACGTTCAGCCAGCATCTGGGACTGCTGTTCATTCCGGCTGCTGTCGGCGCGATCCTGTATCTGCCCGCCCTGAAAGAACATGCGGGAGCCATCGTACTGGCGCTGCTGGGCAGCGTGGCGATTACGATTGCTGTCAGCGTACTGATCATGAAATACCTGAGCAAAGAATCATCATGAAACCGCAAAGATTACCAATCGCAGAAATCTGGGTTTACCTGTCCGGCAACCCGCTGTTTGCGTTAATCGTAACGCTACTGGCTTACCAGATCGGGCTGACGCTTTATCAACGCTTCAACCGCAATCCGCTAGCCAATCCGGTCGGCATCGCCATCCTGATTGTCGCATTCGTCATCAATGCCATCGACATGCCTTACGCCGAATATTTCAAGGGTGCGCAGTTCGTGCACTTCTTGCTCGGCACGGCAACCGTGTCGCTGGCCGTGCCGATTTACCGCGGTATCAAAGGCATTGGCCGTCGCGCAATTCCGTTATTCAGTGCACTCATTGGTGGCGGGCTGGCCTCGATGGTGAGCGCAGTCGCGATTGCCAAACTGCTTGGCGCCGACCAGATGATCATCAAGAGTATGTATGCCAAATCCATTACTGCACCCATCGCAATGGGCGTCTCCGAGACCATAGGCGCGTCCCCCACGCTGACGGCCGTCTTCGCCGTGGCGACTGGCATTTCAGGTGCCATTCTGGCGCGCTATGTACTCGACTTTCTGAAGATAGAAGCCTGGTGGCAGCGTGGCTTTGCCATTGGCGTCGGCGCGCATGGCATAGGCACGTCAAGGGCTTTCAGTGTACATCCCGAAGCTGGTGCTTATTCAAGTCTGGCGATGGGCTTGCACGGAATTCTGGGGGCTGTTGCCATTCCATGGATAGCGCCCTTGATTGATCGCCTCTTACCTTGACGCCAATAAAAAGAGCTCGCCATCGGCGAGCTCTTTTTATGCTTCTGGAATTTACTTGCCGCGCAAGCCGTCGAACACTTCGGCAAAGCTCGGTTGATTATGGTGACTGATGACGGCACGCGCCGCTTCAATCACCAGTGGAATAGGATGTCCTTGCAGGGTGCCGACGATCATGTGCTTGATGACATTGTAGACCTGACCTTCTTCGTCAATGATCTGGCCCAGGCGGCTGGCCATCGGGTCGAACACGCCGTAAGCGACGAACACGCCAAGGAAGGTGCCAACCAGCGCGCTACCAATCAGCGCGCCCAGAACCGGCGGTGGTTGGTCAATCGCGCCCATGGTTTTCACCACACCGAGAACGCAAGCCACAATACCCAGCGCTGGCAGCGCGCCGGCGATAGAAGACAATGTGCCCTGATATTTCAGTTCGTCGTGATGATGAGTCTTGATGGCATTCGTCATCACATCTTCAACTGCATTGGCGTCCAGATTGCCCTGCGCAATGACCACCAGTCGCAAGGTGTCGCAAATCATATGAACAATGGAATGATCTTTAAGCAGACGCGGATATTCGCCAAAAATGGCACTGGAATCCGGATTTTCCACGTGTGCCTCAAGAGCGACAGCACCTTCTTTTTTCATCACGGCAAGCAGCTTGCCCACCATCAGAATCAGATCGAGATAATCCTGTTTTTTCCATTTGGCGCCGCTTATGCATTTACCCATGCCGGAAATCGCGCCCTTGAAAATACCAACGCTATTACCGATCAACTGTGCGCCAATAGCTGAGCCCACAATAATGAAACCCTCGATTGGCGCTGCCTTGATAATCGGTGCCATCTTGCCGCCGGCCATAATATAACCGCCAAAGACGCAGCCGAAAACGACGGCTAATCCAACGAAAAAAAACATTTGTATCTCCTTGATCAAACTTCGGGCGGCACATGGCAATCACTTTTTATGCCGCATCCTTACTTGTATCGACATGAGTTGCCTTAACTAAAGTTGCCGGATGTAAGAATCTATTGCTATTGTGAAACAAACAAGGCCTTTTAGCTACCTTTATGGGCACTATCGACACCGGATTAAACTACTGATATCAATTCTGCCAACAATAAGGGCTGATTGATCTATTTTATAAACAGGCACCAGACACCAACGCAATGGCCTGTTGTCAATTGAACCAGCAAATCAATCAGGCCGCCTATCAACATCGCCGGTACGCCCAGATAAAAAAAAATCAGCACAAAACCTGCCAGCGTCAATCTGGGCTTGTCGATGTCGTGTCCGAGTACCGGCTGAATTTTTTTCCTGGAGTAAAAACGATCTATCATGTGCTTAAAGAAACAAGTCAGTAATCAATCAAATTCAGGACCGATTATAGCTTTATGGAAATTGTATGGAACAAGATTAGCCAGCCGCAATGGGATGAAGCCCATAATGTTCTGGGCGGCGCCCTGCAACAAGACTGGGTCTATGGCGCTAGTCTGGAAGCTCTGGGAATTTCCTGCCACCGTGCACAAGTCATTCTTGATGGACAGACCGTCGCATTGGCGCAGTTCATTTGCCGCCGCTTTGCGGGCCTTGTTGGTTTTGCGCTCTGCACTCGTGGTCCGCTCTGGCTGCAGCCCCTGCCCGCAACTACGCAGGCGGCGATTTATCGTGCACTGAAGCGCGGCCTGCCTGTGTCGCGTCCGCGCTTTGCCTTGTTTTCACCGGACTTGATCGATCCCGCTGAACCGAGCGTGGGCAGACTTGTCAGGGTAATGACGGGCTATTCCACCGTGCGCATTGATCTCACGCAGCCGCGCGAACAACTGCGTGCCAGTATGGAAGGACGCTGGCGCAACCGACTGGTGGCTGCCGAAAATGCGGCCGAACGAGCCGAACTGAAGATCGTGCGCGCCGGTTCCAATCCGGCGCAATACCGCTGGCTGCTGGAGCAGGAAATGTCTCAGCGCGAAAGCAAAAGTTTTTACGGGCTGCCGCTTGAATTTGTAGAACGCTATATTCAGTCAAGGCCGCAAACAGCCAAGACCGTGCTGATCTTGCGGGCGGAACAAAAAAAAGAAAAAGTAGCGGCCATGCTGTTCCTCATCCACGGCACCAGCGCCACCTATCATGTAGGCTGGTCTAATGAGGCAGGCCGTGCCGTGAGTGCGCACAATCTATTGCTGTGGCGCGCCTGCGAAGAACTGCGCGAACGCGGCATACAGACGCTCGATCTGGGCGGGATTAACACCCGCAGTCTGGCCGGCATTTCACGTTTCAAGATCGGCACCGGCGGTCAGGTGGTGACCTATGGCGGCACTTATGTGTAAATGAATGGCGCTTGATACAGCCACACCGGCTTGCCTTCCACGCTCTGCAAAGCGGCAACAGGCTCGAGCTCATGCGCAGGAAATTCCAGACTCACGAGCCACGCACCGGGCTTGAGTTCTTCTGCCGCTTTGGCAACTGCGCGCGGCATGCTCTCAGGACGCTGGAACAGATACACCACATCAAAGGCTTGCCAGTCAGCTGCCCACATGTCGCCCTGCCGTATGCTGGCCCAAGGACAGCGCAACGCGGCAGCGAAACGCAGAGGCCAGCTCCACTCAATGCCTGAACAATGTGCTTGTGGAAAAGCCTCATGAAGCGCAGCAAGCCCGTGACCCAATCCACAGCCGGCATCCAGAATACAGGAGCCCTCTTTAAGCTTGAGATGCAAAGGCAACTCCACCAGTGCTTTGGAAGGCGTGGGAAAGAGCGGCGCGTCGCGCCATGCATTCATTGGATAGACCAGCAAAATCAGCGCAAACGGCGCCAGCCACGCCCATGCCGGCATCGCGACTGCGCCAGAGAGCAGTAAAGACAATGGAAAGCCGGCGCCTATGGCTAGACGGCGCCATAGCGTGCCGCCCAGTACGCTGAAAAGGACACCGATCGCGGTGGCGACGCCAACAGCTGCCAGTACCGGCAAGTTAGGCGTCAGCAGCAGGATGAATATGAGCCAGGTGCCTGCCCATGCGAGCAGCGCCGTTAGCGGCCATCTAAGCAGAGTCACAGCCGTAAAATCACAAGCTTAAATCGCGCGTACTGCGCTTGGGTTTGGAGCGCTGATTCTTCTCAGCCTTGTTGCGCATCATGGTGATGGCTTTGAGGGAGCCGCCGAGCAGAAAGCGGCTGACTTTGAAATGACCGCTCTCCATCGGAAAAGCAAAACCGATGTAGATACTTGATGACCTGATGACTTCATCAATTTTTTTGAAATCGGTAAAGGCATAGCGCGGCTTGTTTTCAAATTTCAGGCACACCAGTTCCATTTGGGCGGAACCACCATCGGCATTCACCAGCACCGGATATTTGCTCTCTTGTTCGCAGGTCACATCGGTGGCAATCAGCCACAGACAATTATTGCTTTCGGTGTAGCAGTACTGGCCGAGCACACCTGAACTGTCGTTCACGGTGGCAGCGTACAGGCCTTCATCGCCATCAATCGGGCCGACTATCCACGCGTCGTATTTCTGCGCGTAGGCATAAGAACTCTGCATCAGGCAAAAGCTCACTGCAATGACAAACCGGCTGATAGTGACATTCATGGCATTCATGGCATTCATGGCACCTGCTCCCTTTTTTTATTTTTACAAAAACCGGTCCAGCAAACGGCGTGATGCGCGATCCAGTCTTGACATGTCGGCCACGTGATACGTGACGCCATGGCTATCGGTAATCAACAAACCATGACCTTGCAATCTGCGGATATCTTCCTCGCCCTTCAGAATGAAACAGGTCGGACCACGGTCTGTGTGCACGGTCCAGGTGCTCGGCGTTGCAAAAGAAGAGACCGCTGCGACACGCTGTATCAGCGGCGTGAATTCACGCTTGGCCAAAAACTGCTCGATGAGGATTTTTTCAGCGGTAGCAAGCTCCGACAGGCTGGCAATCCAAGCGAGTTCATGTCCGTCCGTTCCGACCAGTGACAAGCCTTCGTCCGGCGCATTGATGGGAAAGGCGCGCACTGGCATGACGCCATGATGGATTGTGCCTGCCTCGTCGGTAAAGATCAGCTCACTGTTCGAGTCCAGAGCCAGCTTATGCTTCAGTGACTGGTACTGGCGCACTATCAAGGTTTCCATCATGTGCCCACCTTGGCTAAAGGAATATGCAGCGTCTGCGGTTCGCTGTCTTCAGTGTCGACATTGCGCACCTGCGCCTCATACAAGCGCCAGTAGGCGCCCCGCGCAGCCATCAATTCTTCATGCGAACCGACTTCGACCACTTCGCCGCGGTCCATCACAACCAGGCGGTCTGCACGCCGCAAAGTCGACAGGCGGTGCGCGATCGCGATCGTAGTCCTGCCCTGGACCAGATTGTCGAGCGCTTTCTGGATTTCCTTTTCGGTTTCGGTGTCGACACTCGAGGTTGCCTCATCCAGCATCAAGATGCGCGGATTGATCAGCAAAGCGCGCGCAATCGATATCCGCTGGCGTTCGCCGCCAGACAGTCCCTGCCCGCGTTCGCCGACGATGGAATCATAGCCATGACGCAGTCGCAAAATGAATTCATGCGCATGCGCGGCGCGCGCGGCAGCAATGATTTCGGTACGCGTGGCATCCGGCTTGCCATAGGCGATATTCTCGGCGATCGTGCCGTGGAACAGGAATGGCTCCTGCAACACCAGCCCGATGTGACGTCTGTAGTCAGCCAGCGCAAAGCGGCGAATGTCGACGCCGTCGACGGAAATGGCGCCGTCACTGACGTCGTAAAAGCGGCAGATCAGGTTAACCAGCGTGCTTTTGCCAGAACCGCTGTGACCAACCAGGCCAATCATTTCGCCGGGCCGGATATCAAGGGTCATGCCGCGGATAATGCGCCGGCTGCCGTAACGGAATCCGATATCACGAATTTTGATCGCGCCCTGCACCTGCGGCACCGGCACTGGATTGGCCGGCTCCGGCACGCTGGAGCTATGGTCGAGAATGTCAAAAATACGTTTTGCGCCAGCAGCGGCTTTTTGCGTATGCGAGACGATCCGGCTCATTGAATCAAGCCTGCCGTAGAAGCGGCCGATGTAGGCAATGAAAGCCACCAGCACGCCAACAGAAATAGACCGGTGCGTGACGAGCCAGATACCAAAGCCCCACACCACCAGCAAGCCAACTTCGGTCAGCATCGTCACCGTGGGTGCAAACAGGCTCCAGATGCGGTTGAGTTTGTCGTTGACGGCGAGGTTGTGCTGATTGGCATCCTTGAAGCGTTGCGATTCGCGGCTTTCCTGTGCAAAGGCTTTGACTACGCGTATACCCGGAATGGTGTCGGCCAGCACGTTGGTGACATCACCCCAGATGCGGTCGATTTTTTCGAAGCCGGTACGCAATCTGTCGCGCACCAGATGAATCATCCAGGCAATCAGCGGCAGCGGCACCAGGGTCACCACAGTCAGCCACGGATTGATCGAAAACAGGATGGTCGCCGTCATCAGCAGCATCAGAACGTCGGTGACAAAGTCCAGTGCATGCAGCGACAAAAAAACACAAATGCGATCAGACTCATTGCCGATACGCGCAATCAGGTCGCCGGTGCGCTTGGCACCGAAGTATTCGAGGCTTAATTGCAAAAGATGATCAAAAGTCGCGGTGCGCAGATCCGCACCTATGCGTTCCGATACCAGCGCCAGCAAATAAGTGCGCCACCAGCCCAGTCCCCAGGCTGTCAGCGCAGCGCCTAGCAGTCCGCCCAGCAAAATCAGCACGTCATGCGTATCGATCTGCGTGCCGTTGTGAGTCGGGATCAGGATTTCGTCCATCAGCGGCATCGTCAGATACGGCGGCACCAGGGTGGCAGCGGTGGATGCCAAGGTCAGCAGGAAGCCGAGCAGCAGCTGCAGTTTGTAAGGCCGTGCAAAGCGCCACAACCGGAACAATACCCAGGTAGACGCCGGCTGCACCAGCTCGCGATGACATAAAGTACATTCTTCGCTGTCGTCCGGCAGCGGCGAATGACAACTCGGACAACGCGCCGCGTGCTCGTCGCTATCGTCCACTTGTCCATCACGACTGGCCTGCTGTTTTTCAAACTGCTGCAGCAGCCGCACGGCCGCCACATCCTGCGCAAGGGTATAACGCCAGCGCGCGATGCAGTGCTCACCTTCATGCAGGGTCAGACTGCCGACGCCGGCATGGTCGCTGTGATGCAGGGTCAGATCGGATTTAAGCGGCCAGCTAGTCCACCCTTTGCCATCCGAATCGCTTATCATTCGCTCTGTTGTGAGCAAAACTTTGCTGCTTGCGAATTGAAGCGACGCGTTCAGGTCTGTCCCTAGCGTGGCGAGTACGAGTTCTCCCGGGCGCAAGCCGGGTTCGCCAGCAGCGACGTTGTCAAAATCAGCGGGAATTTCAGCAGTATTCAAAGATCGGGAGCTTGGTAGCATGGGGTGGGTAAGTCAATGCAGCATTCTAAACAAAAATTCAAGTTCCCCGCTGACCCTGGCGGCCGCCCTACTGGACGACTCAAAGGCCGAATTTTCGCCGAATATGGCTTTGCCGTCCATGTGTGCGTTCAATTATTCACATGAGCGGTTTTAATATGAGCTCCTCCAGCACCGCGGCAAGCCAGACTTTGCCTCCGGCTCCGCTTGAATTGAAGATTCTAAGTACGACTTTTCTTCGCGGTCCGAATATCTGGACCTATACCGAAGTACTCGAAACCTGGCTCGACCTCGGCGTACTCGAAGAATGGCCAAGCAACCGCCTGCCCGGATTCGTAGACCGGCTGCTGGCCGTATTGCCCAGCGTAGCCGCGCATCGCTGCAGCATCGGTGAAACGGACGGCTTCCACCTGCGGCTGCGCGAAGGTACGTGGATGGGCCACGTTCTCGAACACGTCATTATTGAAATCCTTGAATTGGCCGGCATGACTGCCGGCTTCGGCCAGACCCGCGAAACTTCGGTCTCCGGCATTTACCGTATGGTGTTCCGGGTGCCGGACGAAACCGTGGCGCGCGCTGCGCTGGCGGCTGGTCACGCGCTGATGGAAGCGGTGCTCAACAACAAGCCGTTTGACTTGAAGCAGGCCGTCGCGCAAGTACACAGCAAAATAGATGAATACTGGCTCGGGCCCAGCACTGCGCATATCGTGATCAGCGCCGGCAAACGCAAAATTCCTTACATTCGCCTCAACAAAGGCAATCTGGTCCAGCTTGGCTATGGCTCACGCCAGAACCGTATCTGGACCGCCGAGTCTGACCGTACCAGCGCCATCGCCGAAGGCATCGCCAGTAACAAGGACATGACCAAGAACTTGTTGCGCAGTTGCGGCATACCGGTGCCGGAAGGCGAAGTCGTCGAAAGTATCGAACAGGCATGGGAAGCTGCCCAGGAACTGGGCTTGCCGGTGGTCGTCAAGCCGACTGACGGCAACCGCGGACGCGGCGTCATGCTTGACCTTAAAACCCGAGGCGAAATTGAATCGGCGTGGCACGTCGCGCATGAAGAAGGCAGCGGCGTGATCGTGGAACGTTATATCGCCGGCGAAGAGCATCGCGTACTCGTGGTCGGCGGCAGCGTGGTGGCAGCCGTGCGCGGCGAAAGCGTGTGGATCACGGCCGACGGCAGCTCCACCCTGCTGGAACTGGTCGATGCGCAAATTAACAGCGACCCGCGCCGTGGCTCGGCTGACATACAGCCGCTGGAAACCCTGAACCTGCTCGCCAACAGCGTCTTGCAAGACAATCTGCAGCGGCAAGGCCTGAAACCGCAATCAGTGCCCGAAGCGGGCCGTCGTGTACTCATTGCGCGCAATGGCAACCATTCGATTGAATGCACCGACCAGATTCATCCTGAAGTCGCGCATGCTTGCAAGTTGGCCGCGCGCATCGTCGGCCTCGACATCGCCGGTATTGACCTTGTTTGTGAAGACATAGGACGCCCGCTCGATGAACAAGGCGGCGCAATCGTTGAAGTCAACGCCGGCCCCAGCCTGCTGATGCATTTGAATCCCGCGCAAGGAGAACCGCGCCCGGTCGGCAAGGCCATCGTCGATCATCTATTCCCGGATAACGGGACCGGTCGCATTCCCATCGTCGGCGTGACGGGCACGCGCGATACTGCGCCGATTGCGCAGCTGGTGGCATGGCTGATGCAACTGTCGGGCATGCAGGTTGGCCTGTCTTGCAGCGACGGCCTGTTCGTTGGCGCGCGCAGACTGGAAACCTATGGCGCGAGTGACTGGGAAAGCGGCCAGCGCCTGCTGATCAATCGCAATGTTGAAGCCGCAGTCTTTGAGAACAGCCCGCAGATGATCGTGACCGAAGGCCTGTCCTATGACCGCTGCGACATCGGCATCGTCACCGACGCCGATGCGATCGTGACGATGGACGAATATGACACCGACAAACAGCGCTATAAAGTCCTGCGCACACAAGTTGATGTCGTGCGTCAGGAAGGCGCCGCCGTCCTCAATGCAGAAGATGCGCTGGTGCTCGACATGGCCAGCCTGTGCGATGGTGAAGTGCTGCTGTATGCGCAAGACGTCAACAACGCCGCCCTGCTGGCGCAGCGCGAGGCAGGTGGCCGCGTCGTCTTCATGAACGGCACAATGATCGTGCAGGCGCATGGCGCACAAACTATCAACGTGCTCGACATACAAAAAGATCTGCGACCTGCCGCACGCAGCCTGCCGGTTCCGGTGCTGCTGGCTTCGGTTGCCGCCGCATGGGCGCTCGGACTGGAGCCCGATATGGTGGCAACCGGCCTTGAAACTTTTGAGCCGGCACCCACGCGTGCCAGCTCGCTCTGACCAGACTCACCACTGAAAATATGGAACTGATCCGATCCCGGGCCCTGCGCGGCCCCAATTTGTGGAGCCGGCATACCGTGCTCGAAATCGAGCTGCAATGCGCTCCGGCTGAATGCGTTCTCGATAACGTAAGCGGCTTCGAGCTTGCGCTGCAAAGCCTGTGCAACGGCATCGCCGGCTTGAGCACAGTAAGCAAGCGCGGCCCGCTGACGCTGGCCCATGCGCTTGAAGCGACCTTGCTGGCACTGCAGACGCAGGCCGGTTGCCCGATCAGCTTCAGCAACACGATACCTACACCCGAGACTGGCATATACAGGGTCGTAGTCGAGTACAGCGAAGAGGAAGTCGGTCATGCCGCGCTGAAAATGGCCTGGGATCTGGTCGTGGGTGCGTGGCAAAACGCGAACGGTCAGGCGCAGACTGCAGCCGGCGTGCCGGACACGAACGCCATGATCACGCAGCTGCGTGAAATGGACGAAGACTTGCGCCTGGGACCAAGCACTGGCGCGATTGTGACCGCCGCTATCGCCCGCGGCATTCCATTCCGACGCCTCACCAGCGGTAGTCTGGTGCAGTTTGGCTGGGGCCATCGCCAGCGCCGCATTCAGGCCGCCGAAGTCGATGCAACCAGCGCCGTGGCCGAGACGATTGCACAAGACAAGGATTTGACCAAGCATTTGCTGCAAGCCGCCGGTGTGCCGGTGCCGGTCGGTTTTCCGGTGCATACCATTGAAGAGGCATGGGCTGCTGCGCAGCGCATCGGCATGCCGGTGGTGGTCAAGCCGCAAAGCGGCAGCCAGGGACGCGGCGTGACGGTCAATATCGTCAGTCGCGAGCACCTTGAAATCGCATTCAATGTGGCGTCAGAAGAAGGCACCGTGCTGGTCGAAAAATTTTTGCCGGGCGGCGATTTCCGGCTGCTGGTCGTCGGTCAGCAACTGGTTGCTGCTGCACGGCGCGATCCACCCTTTGTCGTCGGTGACGGCAAGCACACGGTGCGCGAGCTGGTTGATATCGTCAACGCCGACCCGCGCCGCGGTGATGGTCATGCGACCTCGCTGACCAAAATCCGTTTCGATGACATCGCCAAGGCAAGACTTGGCATTCAGGGACTCACGCCCGAATCCGTTCCCGAAAACGGACTGCGCGTCGTCCTGCGCAACAACGCCAACCTCAGCACCGGCGGCACCGCCACCGACGTGACCGACGACGTGCATCCCGAAGTGGCGGCACGCGCTATCGATGCAGCCAGCATGATTGGCCTGCATGTGTGCGGCGTCGATGTGGTCTGCGAAAGCGTACAGATGCCACTCGAAGAACAGAGCGGCGGTATAGTTGAAGTCAATGCCGCACCGGGCTTGCGCATGCACCTGACGCCTTCGTATGGCAAGGGCCGCAAGATAGGCGGCGCCATCATGAAGCAGCTCTACACACCGGGCGACGACGGCAGGATTCCGGTCGTCGCCGTCACCGGCGTCAACGGCAAGACCACCACCACCCGTCTGATTTCGCATGTGCTGGCCAACACCGGTCTGTGCGTGGGCATGACCAACACCGATGGTGTCTATGTCGGCGGTCGCCAGACGGACAGCGGCGATTGCAGCGGCCCGAAAAGCGCGCGCAACGTACTATCGCATCCGGACGTGCAAGCGGCCGTGCTGGAAACCGCACGCGGCGGCGTGCTGCGTGAAGGCCTGGGATTTGACCGCTGCGCAGTCGCGGTCGTGACCAATGTCGGCGAAGGCGACCATCTGGGCCTGAACCATATTCACACGCCAGAAGACGTGGCCAGCGTCAAGCAAATCATTGTGCAAAACGTCGCCCCTCACGGCTATGCGGTGCTGAATGCTGCCGATCCGCTGGTCGCTGCCATGGCTGCGCACTGCAACGGCCAAGTGATTTATTTTGCGCAGGATGCACATAATCCGACACTGGTATCACACAGGGCACGCGGCAAGCGCGTCGTATTCGTCGAGGCCGGTGACATCGTCGCTGTCGAAGGCCAGCTACAGCAAAGACTTGCACTGGCAGACGTGCCTTTGACGCGTGGCGGCTTGCTAGGCTTCCAGATAGAAAATACGCTGGCTGCTGTGGGCGCATGCTGGGCGCTGGACATGGACTGGCAGGCAATCTGCAACGGTGTCAGCAGTTTTCATAACGACAGCAAGAACGCGCCCGGCCGCTTCAACTTGATGCAATACAAAGGCGCCACCGTCATAGCCGACTACGGCCACAATCCGCATGCCATGCATGCACTGGTAGCGGCCTTCAATGCACTGCCTGTGACGCCGGGACAAAAACGCACCGTTGTTATCAGCGGCGCAGGCGACAGGCGCGACCAGGACATTCGTGAACAGACCCATATCCTGGGCGCGGCATTTGACAATGTCGTGCTGTATGAAGACGCCTGCCAGCGCGGCCGTGCCGAAGGCGAAGTCATCGGATTGCTGCGGCAAGGTCTGGATGGTGCGAGCCGCACGACGCATATCGAAGAAATACGCGGCGAATTCCTTGCCATTGATCGTGGGCTGGCTTTGCTCAATCCTGGCGATCAGTGCCTGGTGCTGGTGGATCAGGTTGAGGAAGCGCTTGCGCATCTGGCAGCACGGATAGCTGCTGCTTAAACAAACGCGGCAAACGCCATACCGGGCTGCAGAATTTTTGGCTGTTCAATGCGGAGTTGCTGGCTTGGAGACAGTGTTGCTGCCAGCTTCTTGCATTTTGATTTTTCAATCAGGCACTAAGCGATCTTCTCCTCTGCTTCACTTCGCCGCCAGCCTCCACAGCGAAGTCACTTCGGCAGCCCGTGCAACATGCAAGGCATCTTCAGTATCGGCAACCTTGCCATGCACGGGTTTCGTGTCAATACGATCCACCACCTTCAGACCGCCCGCCTCTATCGCTTCCAGCAATTCCGCGCGAGTGCGCAAACCCAGATGTTCGGCCAGATCCGACAGGATCAGCCAGCCTTCTCCGCCCGGCAACATATGCTCTGCCAGCCCCGCCAGAAAACCGCGCAGCATGCGGCTGTCCGGATCGAATACGGCAAATTCAATCGCTGAACTCGGCCGTGCCGGTACCCACGGCGGATTACAGACAATCAGCGCCGCACGTCCTTCAGGGAACAAGTCCGCTTCCAGCACCTGTACTTTATCGGTCAGGTCCAGCCTGACCATGTTTTCGCGAGCGCAGGAGAGCGCGCGCTGGTCCTGATCGGTGGCCAGAATTTTTTCGATACCACGTGTGGCCAGTACGGCAGCCAGCACGCCAGTGCCGGTGCCGATATCAAATGCCAGCGAATTGGTAGCGAGCAGTTTTGGCAAAGGCGCTTGCGCCACCAGCGGCACATATTCAGTACGCACTGGTGCAAATACGCCGTAATGCGGATGTATGCGCTGCGGACCCTCTGCATTCGCGAGCGCGGGAATTTCCACACCACGCTTGCGCCATTCATGCGCACTGATGACGCCTAGCAGTTCACGCAGCGAAGCCGCATAGGGCTCGGTGCCACGGCCGTAAGCTTCATTGCAAGCGAGCTTGATGTCGGGTGCGCGGCGCAGCGGTACGCTATGGTCCGCGTCGAACGGAATGATCAGCATGCCTAGCGTACGCGAGCGTTGCGACTGTGCCTGACGGTGCAGATGAAACGCCTCCGTCATCGTCGGCTCGGGCTTGTTGGATTTTCTGTGTGATTTTTTTGACGGGCGATCGGTACGACGCGCGAGTGCCTGCAGCAATTGACGCGCATTCTGGAAATCGCCGCGCCACAAAATGCCGGTGCCTTCACTGGCCAGCCGGAAGGCGGAGTCGGCAGTCAGCGTATCGTCGGCAACCACCACGCGCTTGGGTGGCTGGACGCCGTTTTCCGAGCGCCAGCGCAGGCTGTGGGTTTGCTCGTTTTCGGTCCAGACCAGTGTAGGGAAAGGAGTGTCTGCTGTGTTGATGCTTGTTGTCATGGAGGTATTTCTAGCCATTCGGGCTGATTAAATTTGGTAGTTACTGTAGCGTGTAGATGGATGTTTTACAAAAGACGCTGGGTCCCAGCCTGCGCTGGGACGACGATAGATATTGAGGCGCTCTCACCATTTCTACCGTCATCCCAGCGCAGGCTGGGATCCAGCGTCTTTAATTTCAAACAGGAGATTCAGTCCTAACCAACCGGCCTGAACCGCTTCTTCACAAAGCCTATATGTTCGCGCAAAACATACAATTGATCGGCATAGGCCAGCGGCGCATGCATCGCATCGACCGCGCTTTCAATTTCAGCCAGTCGCGCATGAATCTGGCTGCTACGCTCTGCGGAATTTGCCAATGACATTTCACGCTCGATCACCATCAGCGCGCCATACCAGCGATAAATCTTCGAGCGCACGCGCCAGCGGTAGAGCGGCGCAAGCAATCGGGACGCCGGCACCAGCACAATTGCCAAAGGCACGATGAATAACAAAATCCGGTCGATCAGGCTGGCCAGCCAGAACGGCAGGCGTTTATATAAAAATGGCGAGCCGGACGCATAGTACCGCTTTGCTTCCTCACTCAACGGAAAATCTCGCTCTACGGCCGCAGGAAATTCATTCGCTTTGCGAAACAGGCCGGATTTGCCATGTACTTCACGCGCAGCGGAAATCAGCAAATCCGAGATGGCAGGATGCAGGCCTTCACGCGCCACCAGCTCGACTGGCGTACCTACTAATTGGATATCCATAGGCGGCAGGTTTTTACCGAGATCGAAACTACCTTCCGGCGCAGTCAGCCGCGATAAAAACCGCATACGACGCAAGTAACCATCTGCTTGACGAAAGCTCATTAATTTGATGTTCGGGGCCTGCATCAGTTCACGCACTTTTTTACCGCGAATTAATTCGCTCATCACGAAAATGGCATCAACTTTATTCTCAAGCAGTGCCTGCATCGCCTCGTCGCCATCCATGGTCAATAGCGTGGCGTCCTCTTTGGTCAGGTCATTTTCTTCGAGTATTTTCGAAGCCAGCACATGCGTGCCGCTGCCTAGCGGCCCGATGGCAATGCGCTTGCGTTTAAGTTGGCCAATGTGGTCAATGCTTGTCTTACTGCGATAAAACACCAGTATCGGCTGCACATACAACGTGCCCAGCGACATCAGCGCCTGCGACTCGGTTTTGTCGACCAGGCCGTTCTGTACCAGCGCAACATCGGCTACAGTTTTTTTATTCAGCAGCAGCCTGAGATTTTCTTCCGAGCCATCGGTGGAGACAACCTTAACCTTGACGCCATGGGTACCGATGATCTTGGCATAGCGATCGGCGGTATTGCGAAAACTGCTGCCTTCCGGCCCGCTCAGAATCACCAGCGTATCGGGCGGCGCTGGCTGTATCAGCTTGACTGCAACCCAGACTGAGGCAATGCAGAGCATCACAATCGGCAGCAGTACGAAGGCAAGGTCTTTCCACGACAGCGACATCAGCCGCTGCTTCAGGTTCAGTTTGGGTGCGAACTGGTCGCGGTCGGAAGTGTCGGGAGTCATTGCGCCGGAAACAGAGAAGAAGTTCCGATTCTAGACTGAATCCGTCCGGTAATGGAACACAGAACCGGGCTCAGGTGCCAACTCAGTTACCAACTCAGTTACCAACTCAGTTACCAACTCAGGCGTTGGCGTAGTCAAACACCTGATTACCTGTGCGTGAATTGATCTGCACATTGAAAGACAGAATAATCCTGTCCTTGTCGCCCTCATAAGCCATCGCCTTGTGCGGCAAGTACGACGGGAACAGCACCAGCATGCCTTCTTCAGGTTGAATGTCTATCGTATTTTTCTGCAGATAGGCATTCCCCATGTCCATATACGCGCCGGCCTGAAACTGACTGTACGGGCCGTAAAAACGGGTGGCGCCATTCAACTCGCCGAGTCCGGCATGGGCGGCGCGCTCTTTGGCAGGATCAATCTGCACATAGTAAACACCGGACCATGAGCAATTGCCGTGCGTATGCACATCATGAAAAGCCTGCCCATTCTGGATTTGAAACCAGCAACCGGCGAAACGCAAATCCAGCGACAGCTTGCCTGCCGGCCAGGCCTGCGCATTGACTTGCTTGGCAAGACCCTGCACGGCACCGGCAATGAATTGAATCAGGCTGCTGAATTCCGGCAGCTCTATGCGCGCCAGCAAATCATCAGGGCTGGCAAAAAAATTCTGGCGCTGCTCGCCTTCGAGCGCGAGCCGCACGGCATTGAAGGCGCGCACCAGCACGGGGTTGATGCTGTCAGCCTCAGCGAAACGCTGCACGTCGAGTGGAACTGGCCACAAGGTTTGCATCATGAAGTCACGGCGTCCGGCATGGTCAGCTTCCAGCCTGTGCGCTTTTCAAAGGCGGCGATATCGTCAACCGTATCGAGGTCGATGATGAAACGGTCATTGCTAGTGTCGAGCTTGTGCACCATCGCCGGATTGGCATCGATGAATTTGCGGCAGCCGATGTTCTTGCCCGACTCCAGCATTTCAGCGATCACTTCACCCGAAAACGCGACCGGATTACCACGCTGACCTTTGACTTCCGGATACACCACGCTGGTGCCCGGCGCACGCTTTTTGAATGCAGCGATCAGTTCGGTCAGCTCGGCGCTGCCAACTAAGGGCTGGTCGGCCAGCGCGACGATGACCACATCAAATTTTGCACCCAGCGCTGCAAGCCCAAGCTTCACAGAGGACTGCTGCCCCTCTTCCGGATGCGGATTGCGCACGACCGTCACAGGGAAAGTCTCGACTGCCGGCTCGATTTGTTCATGGTAATAGCCAGTGACAACGACCACTTCATCGATGCCGCCGCCACTCATCGCGATCAGGTGCCGGTTAATCAGTGGCACACCTTGCAGTTTGAGCATGCACTTCGGCACGCCGCCCATGCGCGAGCCTTCGCCAGCGGCCAGCAACACCGCACCGACACGCAGGCGTTCGTACAGGCCGCCGCCGCCCTTCATCATGCATCCCATAATTTCACCTTTTTTAACTTAGCTATCTAACTGAGCTTCACCAGATTTTCCAGGCTCTGCAAATTGTTGATTGCCATGAATTCGCTAACCAAATGCCGGCTTTGCTGTATCGCTTCCGAGCCCGGCTCTTCCTTGTTCGGATGCAGCCAGAACAGCTTCGCGCCGCGCTGCCGGATCGCGCGGATTGCACGCTCGGTGTCGTCCGGCGGATCGGTGTCATAGCCGTCCGACAAAACATACACTAAATCGCGTGAACCGAGCGCGCGGCCGACATGCACTTTCAGAAAGGTCTCGAGATTGCTGGCAATCTTGGTGCCGCCGCCAAAACCGAAAGTCACTGCATTGATTTTTTCCTGCACACGCCCGCTATTACTTTTTAACAGCGGCGTGATTTCAGCAAGCCGTGTGTGAAACACAAACACACGCGCATTCAGTATCTGGCAAAACGCCCGTCCTATACGCAGAAAAAACTGTGCATGCGATTCCATCGATTTGCTCACATCCACCAGCACATACACACGCGGCATGATCTGGTCACGCTGCTTGCGCTTCAACTTCAACAACTCACCGCCGGTCGCCAGGCCTTGCCGTATGGTGGCCGGCAGATCAATGCGCTGGTTCTTGTGCGTCACACGCCATTTGCGCATGAGTTTTTTACGCAGTCTTTTCTCCAGCGGCGCAATCAGCGCTTCGAGCTGCGCGACATCTTCCGGCAACCACTTCTTGAAATCCTGATGCAAGGGGTCGACCTTGCTGGCGCCGCCCATTGCTTTCGGGCTTTCAACGCCGTCGCCAGTGCCGCCGTCAAAGTCAAGCCCGACTGTTGGCTTGGCTGCATCGGTAGGCGCGTCCATGCCGGCATGCATTTGCTCGACCAACTGCTTCAGGGATTTGGTTTTTTTTTGGGTGCTGGCGCTGCGTGTGCTGCCGCGTGTTCTATGCGGGTACCAGAAGGTGTCAAACAAGTCCGGGTATTTGCGCCACTGCTCGGCGGTTGAACAGGCTATGCCGCGCCAGCAGATTTTCAGGCTTTTATGCTGTTCTGGTTCGACACGCATGCCTATGCGCAGCATGGCATCAAGCTCGGCGAGTCCGATCAGGAAGCCGTGCTCGCGCAGATAACTGGCGAAACCGCGGATTTGCGTCGTCGGCAGCTCGGCCTGCAAAATTGCAGGCGAGTTTGCAGACGAGCTCGCAGACGAACTGCTAACGGAGGTCGCCGGCGATACCGACATCAATCCCCACCCTGCTTTCAGATTGCAGCTTGGCGACAATCTCGGTGCCCATCTGCCACTGATCCGAACGGGTCTTCAATAGCGCCGACAGGCAGGAACGAATGATTGCCGGATCATCCGGCATGCTGTCCTGTTTCATTGCGCACAGCACGCGCACCCAGTCGAGTGTCTCGGCAATACCGGGGACTTTTTCCAGATCCTGCTTGCGCAATTTTTGCACGAAGCTGACCGCCTGCTGCACCAGTAGCAAATTCGCTTCCGGCACCAGTTTTTTAACGATCTCGATTTCGCGCGGCAGGCTTGGATAATCTACATAGTGATACAGGCAGCGCCGGCGCAAGGCGTCCGACAGATCGCGCGTGCCGTTACTGGTCAGGATCACGATAGGATGCGAAGCCGCCTTGACGGTGCCAAGTTCCGGAACGGATATTTGAAACTCGCCTAATACTTCGAGCAGATACGCCTCGAAGGATTCATCGGCGCGATCGATTTCATCAATCAGCAATACGGCTGGCTGAGTCGACGTGATGGCCTGCATCAGCGGCCGCTTCAGCAAAAATTCTTCAGTAAACAAATCCTGCCGCAGACTGGAGGTCGCACCCTTCTCGGCTTCACGCATGCGGATCTCCAGCAACTGCTTGCTGTAGTTCCATTCGTAGACAGCCTGATTCAGGTCCAGACTTTCATGGCATTGCAGACGAAACAGCGGACGCTTGAGGCCGGTCGACAAGGCTTGTGCAATCGCCGTCTTGCCAACCCCGGCTTCGCCTTCCAATAGCAGTGGCCGGTCGAGCGCCAATGCCATCCAGACCAGCGTGGAGAGACTGTCGTCGACCACGTAGCCGGAGGCGTCTAGCAGGCGTGTGATTTCTGGTTGAAGAATCATTTGTTCAGAGGGATAACAGTTAAAAATACTGGGTTACAGCAGAAGCTGGAACCCAGTATTTTTTCGTCAAAGACAAAAACGATCAATAAAAAACTCAAGCCTTCTTGCCGAACAAGCCGCCAAAGAAGTTCTTGATCAACATCCACGCAATCGCCAGACCGTTCAGCTCAGTGACTGCAGCAGGAGCAGCTACCGGTGCTGAGGCAGCAGCAGGCTCACCTGCAGCAGGCGCTGCAGAAACAGCTGGCGCCAGTGCCATGGCCTTGATCTCGAAGTTACCGGCAAACTGCGCCAGGATCATGTCGGAGACAGACGTCATCATGCGGCCGCCAAACTGCGCAAACTTGCCGTTGACGATGACGTCGGCTTTACCGATCAGGTTCGTGGTGCCGTCCGGTCCCTCTTGCAAGGTGGCGGTCAGTTCCATCGAAGCAGACGAGCCGCCCTTGTCGGAGCCCTTGCCCATCAGCTTGATGGTGTAGGCGCCGGCATCCAAACCGAGCAATTCGATTTCACCGGCAAAGGCAGCGGTCGCAGGTCCTACTTTGACCTTGACCGAGCCTTTGTAGTGAGTCTCGTCCGTCTTCTCGGTGATCGCAGCGCCGGGCATACAGGTAGCGAGGTCTGTAACATCCGACAGGATGCTCCAGCAGGCCGCCAGTGGCGCTTTGATCGGGTAGTTCTTATCGAGCGTGACTTGCATTGAAGCTTTCCTTATTTTGTCAGGCCATGGGCCTTGAGAGTTTTCCAGATACGGTAAGACGTGTGCGGCATGTCCAGATGGGTCACACCCAGATGAGCGAACGCGTCGACCATCGCTGACGTAAAGGTCGGGATGCTGCCCACGTGCGGGGATTCAGCCACGCCCTTGGCGCCGATAGGATGATGCGGCGACGGTGTCACCGTGTAATCGGTTTCCCAGTGCGGTGTCTCGACCGAAGTAGGCAGGAAATAATCCATCAGGCTGTTGCCCTGAATATTGCCTTGCTCGTCGAACGACAGCAGCTGACCCATTGCAACCGCAAAACCTTCGGTCAGGCCGCCATGAATCTGGCCTTCGATGATCATCGGGTTGATACGGGTGCCGCAATCGTCCAGCGCATAGAAGCGGCGGATCTTGGTTTCGCCGGTGCCCTTGTCGATGTCGACCACGCACAAGTAAATACCAAACGGGAAGGTGAAGTTTGGTGGGTCGTAGTAGTGCACGGCTTCGAGGCCCGGCTCCATACCGGCTGGCGGCTGGTTGTAGGCAGCCCAGGCGATTTCGGTCATGGTCTTGAATTTCTCGCCATCACCCTTGACCTTGAAACGGTCCACTTCCCATTCGAGGTCGTTCTCGCCGACTTCAAGCAGGTGAGCGGCAATCTTCTTGGCCTTTGCGTGAATCTTGCGTGCAGCCAGTGCAATCGCAGCGCCTGCAACCGGAGTCGAACGTGAACCATAGGTACCGAGACCGTAAGGCGCGGTGTTGGTGTCGCCCTCTTCAATCTGAATCACTTCCGACGCAATACCGAGTTCGGTCGCGATGATCTGCGCGTACGTGGTCTGGTGGCCCTGACCTTGCGTGATCGTTCCCATGCGGGCAATCGCGCTGCCGGTCGGGTGAATGCGGATTTCGCAGGAGTCGAACATGCCGACACCCAGAATGTCGCAAATCTTTGAAGGACCGGCACCGACAACTTCGGTGAAGGTGACCAGACCGATACCCATCAGGGTCGAGCTGTTCGGGTCGGCGCGCTTGGCTGCCTGCTCGGCACGCAAGGCCTTGTAATCCACGGCGTCGAGCACTTGCTCGAGCGCAGTGTGATAGTCACCCGAGTCATATTCGAAACCGAAGGCCGAGGTGTACGGGAACTGTTCTTTTTTGATGAAGTTCTTGCGGCGAATCTCGGCCTTGTCCATGCCCAGTTTTTGCGCCAGCACGTCAACCATACGCTCGACCAGATACACAGCCTCGGTCACGCGGAACGAGCAACGATATGACACCCCACCCGGTGCCTTATTGGTATACACACCCTTGACCGAGCAATGCGCAGCCGGAATGTCATACGAACCGGAACAGATGTGGAACATACCGGCCGGGAATTTGGTCGGATCGGCACAAGCGTCGAACGCGCCGTGGTCGGCGATGACATTCACGCGCAAGGCCTGAATCTTGCCGTCTGCAGTCGCAGCCAACTCACCATCCATGTGGTAGTCACGCGCAAATGCGGTCGACGACAAATTCTCGATACGGTCTTCCACCCATTTGACTGGACGACCGAGCACGATCGAAGCGACGATGGCACAGACATAGCCAGGATAGATACCAACCTTGTTGCCGAAACCGCCGCCGATGTCTGGCGAGATGATGCGCACTTTGGATTCAGGAATGCCCGACAACATCGACACAACCGTACGCACAACGTGCGGCGCCTGGCTGGTGATGTAGGTGGTCAGTTCGCCGCGGATAGGGTCAAACGACGCCACGCAGCCGCAGGTCTCGAGCGGGCAAGGATGCACGCGCGGGTAGAGCAGGTTTTCCTGTACGGTTACGTCGGCGTTTTTGAAGGCGAGGTCAGTCGCTTCCTTGTCGCCTGCATCCCAGGTGAAGATGTGGTTGTGATGCTCACGCTTGCCGTGCGCGCCTTCGGTCTTGCCGGCCAGGTCTTCACGCAGGACAGGTGCGTCCGGCAGCAATGCTTTGAACGGGTCGATGACGACTGGCAGTTCTTCGTATTCGATTTCAACGGCTTCAATCGCGTCAGCGGCAATGTAGCGGTCTTCTGCAATGACGATCGCGACTTCCTGCATCTGGAAGTGGACTTTTTCGTCCGCCAGAACGGCGGCGACGTCACCGGCCAGTGTCGGCATCCAGTGCAGCTTCAGAGGCTTCAGGTCTTCTGCAGTCAGCACGGCGATCACGCCGGGAATGGCCAATGCGCGTTCTTTATTGATGCTCTTGATGCGTGCGTGCGCCAGCGGCGAGCGCACGATGTCCATGTGCAGCATGCCCGGCATTTTCACGTCGTCGACGTAGTTGCCTTTGCCTTGAATGAAACGCGCGTCTTCCTTGCGCAGGCGTGAATCGCCCATGCCTTGCAGGGCGGCCTTACGGTCCAGGGGTGCATTCATAAGATTCTCCGAATATTGTTGTTGTGTTGTCGGGATCAGGCAGCCACGGGCTTGGCCGCGTCTTCCTTGATTTTGTTGGCGGCATACTGCACTGCCTTGACGATATTCTGGTAACCCGTGCAGCGGCACAGATTGCCCGACATACCCATGCGGATTTCTTCTTCCGTCGGGCTTGGGTTGTCTTGCAGGAAGCGGTAAGCGCGGGTCAGCATGCCGGGTGTACAGAAGCCGCATTGCAGACCGTGCTCTTTGTAAAAACCTTCTTGCACGGCGTGCAGCACGCCGCCATTGGCCAGACCTTCAACTGTCGTAATGTCACTGCCTTCGCATTGGACTGCGAAGCAGGTGCAGGACTTGACGGATTTGCCGTCGATGTCAACCGTGCAGGCGCCGCAATGGCTGGTTTCGCAACCGATATGTGCGCCAGTCAGATTCAGTTTCTCGCGCAGGAAATGGACCAGCAGCGTACGGGATTCAACGGCCTCTTCTACTTTTTTACCGTTGATGTTCATTGAGACGACTTGTTTGCTCATAACGAATTCTCCGAATAGTTTTTATTTGCAGCGGGCCAGAGCCGCCGTGATTGCACGCTTGGTCATTTCGCCAGCCATCGCGGTCTTGTACTCGGCGTCACCGCGCAAGTCTTCGGCCGGATCGCAAATGGCGCGCACTGCATCTGCTACTTCATTCAACAATGCCGGCGTAATTTCTTTGCCGATCATCAGTTGTTCTGCTGCTGTTGCACGCATGGCCATCGGCGCGACGTTGGTCAGGCCTATCGTTACATGCGAGACCTTGTTGCCATTCATTTGCAGCACCACAGCGGCAGCGGCCGTTGCCCAGTCGCCGGTTTTGCGCTTGAGCTTGTTATACGCATAGCCGGTGTTGGCAGCGAAAGGCGCAACTTCAATAGACGTCAGAATTTCGTTGTCGGCCATGTCCGTCATGTAGGTGCCGTGGAAAAAATCGACTGCCTTGACCTTGCGGCTGCCGTTCGGACCTTGCAGCACGAAAGTGGCATCGAGTGCCATCGCAATCGCTGGATGGTCATTGGCCGGGTCGCCGTGGGCGATATCGCCGCCGATCGTGCCGCGGTTGCGCACCTGCGGGTCAGCGATCAGCTTGGCTGCCTCAGGCAGCAAAGGCACTTTTTTCAACAGCAGGTCGGAATACAGAACTTCGTTTTCGGTCGTCATGGCGCCGATCTTGATCACGCCGCCTTCTTCCTTGACACCGCGCAGCTCGGGAATCTTGTTCAGGTCAATCAGGTTGGCCGGCTCGGTAAAGCGCAGCTTCATCATGGGCAGCAGGCTATGGCCGCCTGCCAGCAGCTTGGCTTCGTCGCCGAATTTGCTCAGCAAAGCTACGGCTTCGACCACTGTCTTAGGGCAGTGGTAATCAAATGACGGTGGAATCATGCATCTCTCCTTGTTTTATCGGCTCGGTGCGGTCATCGTGCACCTTACGCGTTTCTATAATTGTTTTGCTACTTCTCTACTGCTAATTCGGGATTTAAAACTGGTCAAACATCACAGAATTCATACCAATCGTTCAATTTTAAACTATTGCGACTTTTTACGACCAATGAGTCATGCTACCATCGAATACATGTTATAACACAGCAATATATGAACACCTTGCAAAATAAATCCAACAATCTGGTCAGCCTGATGCTGCTGCTGCTGGTCGCTCTCACGCTTTGGATGGTGCGCGGCGTAGGCAGCGGTGACTGGTATTTGATGCTGATGACATTGGCAGGCGTCGCCAGCGGTTGTCTGGTACTGGCACTATTGCGGCCGCAGCGCGTTGGTCTGTCACCGCCAAATGTGATGCTGTCGCTAGGCATAGGCGGCATGCTGCTGGGCCTGCTGTGGGATGGTTGGCGGACGCCGTTAGGAATGATTGAAGCACTCTGCGTGACAAGCAACCAGTTTGATTTTCTCGAGTCAATGCTTTTTCACATGACTCTGCTGCCCGGCATGCATGTGATGATGGTGGCCGGCGGCATCGCCGCCATCCCTACATTGCGCGTGCTGCGCCCCGAATGCCGCCGGCTATGCTCCATGCTGACGCAGAACGTACTCTGCTCGACCTGGATGCTGATCGGTATGACCTTGGGCGCGACGGTCTTTGTGCAATCAATACGATCGGTTAACGGACTTGCACTGGACCGTATGCTGGGAGGCATGTTCACCGGCATGGTCTGGGGCATGGCGCTTAGCGTAGGCGCTTACCGGCTGTTTTTCATCACCCGCGACTGGCTGGAACTTCGCAAGCAAAGGCTAGCCTAGCTTAATGCCAGTCAGTTAAGGCGAAATTGTTTCATCTGCAACGAAAGACGCTGGGTTC
>JAOAUN010000047.1 GCA_030157545.1 Burkholderiaceae bacterium | reverse complement strand
GTCACGTCGAACTGCACGCGCTGGTTTTCCTGCAGCGATTTGAAGCCGCTGGACTGGATAGCCGAGAAGTGAGCGAACAGATCTTCGCCGCCTTCGTCAGGGGTGATAAAGCCAAAACCTTTGGAGTCATTGAACCACTTAACAGTACCTGTTGCCATTGCATTTCCTATCTTAGTAAGTTGTGCGGAATAGTCCCGCGTAAAGATCGTCTCAACCAAGTAAGGAATTACAGACTGATACTGCACCACTGCTACTCGAATCTCAACGTCAGCGGATTATACTGGATAAGTTGTCTATTCCGCTTGAAGTGCCAAAAAAATTTGACCTCGGTCGCTTTTGCTGCATATAGCTTTGCAATCGCCCATCTTTTTACCCCTATACCTAGGCTTTGTACTGCGGGCAAAGCCCAAATCGCATATAGTCTCAGCAATAATTAAACCTGATCACAGTTCCCATGAAATTTGATGTTGCCATCGTCGGCAGTGGCCTGGCCGGCCTGTCCGTCGCTCTGCATTTGGCTGAAAACCGCAAAATTGTCATTATCTCCAAGCGTGCGCTGCGGGATGGAGCCAGCGACTGGGCTCAGGGCGGAATTGCCGCGGTTCTGGATTCAACCGACAGCCACAGCCAGCATATAGACGATACGCTGGTGGCCGGCGCCGGCCTGTGCGACGAGGGCGCAACCCGCTTTATCGTCGAGCATGGACGCGAAGCAATTGACTGGCTGATCGAGCAAGGCGTGCCTTTTACGCGCGACGAGCAAGCCGAACTCGGCTATCACCTGACCCGCGAAGGGGGTCATAGCCAGCGTCGCATCATTCATGCCGCTGACGCGACCGGCCATGCGGTGCAGCTGACTTTGGAGCAAAAAGTCCGCAATCATCCGAATATCACCCTACTGGAACAGCATTGCGCGATTGACTTGATCACTTCGAGCAAGCTCAAGATCAAGAATGGCGCAACACATTGCTACGGCCTCTACGTGCAGGACGTGCAGAGCGGCAAAGTGCATACCATTTCAGCCAGCCAGACCGTGCTGGCTACGGGCGGCGCGGGCAAGGTCTACCTGTACACAACGAATCCCGATACCGCAACCGGTGATGGCATTGCGATGGCATGGCGCGCCGGCTGCCGCGTCTCCAACATGGAATTCATCCAGTTTCACCCGACCTGCCTGTATCACCCGTATGCAAAGTCCTTCCTGATCACCGAAGCCGTGCGCGGCGAAGGCGGGGTGCTGAAGCTGCCCGCCACTGCCGGGAATGCGGCTGGCCAGCGCTTTATGCCAGCACATGACGCACGGGCCGAACTGGCGCCGCGCGATGTGGTCGCGCGCGCAATCGACTTCGAGATGAAAAAGCGCGGCCTGGATTATGTCGACCTCGACATCAGCCACCAGCCCCCTGCTTTTCTGAAAGAGCACTTCCCGACCATCTACGCGCGCTGCCTTGAGCTTGGCATCGACATCACGCGGCAGCCTATTCCGATTGTGCCGGCCACGCATTACACCTGCGGCGGGATTGTCACGGACCTGCACGGCCGCACGGACGTGCAAGGTCTGTATGCCGTTGGTGAGACTGCTTATACAGGTCTGCATGGTGCGAACCGGCTGGCCAGCAACTCGCTGCTGGAATGCGTGGTGCTGGGCCGCGCAGCCGCAATAGATATTGGCCAGCAAGCCATCCCGAAGTCGCCTGCCCTGCCCGCCTGGGATGAAAGCCGTGTCACGGACGCGGACGAAGAAGTCGTCATTACGCAGAACTGGGATGAACTGCGACGCTGCATGTGGAGTTTTGTCGGCATCGTACGCACGACCAAACGACTGGAGCGTGCGCAGCATCGTATTGCATTGCTCAAAGAAGAGATTGACGAGTACTACACCAACTTCCGCATCACGCGTGACTTGCTGGAACTGCGCAATCTGGTCGAAGTCGCGTCGCTCATCGTCAGCAGTGCCTTGTCACGCCGTGAAAGCCGCGGTCTGCACTACAGCCTCGATTATCCCGATACCTTGCCGAAAGCCTTGCCAACAGTGTTGACACCGGAACGTAAAATTATCCCGGTCAAGCAGTCCGGCCCGCGCAGGCCTTAGGTCTGTTCAGCCAGTCACCCGCAGCGAATAGTCGGTCGCCTTGATGTCTTTTGTCAGGCTGCCGATAGAAATGCGGTCCACGCCAGTTTCTGCAATGGCGCGCACGGTTTCGCTATTGATGCCGCCCGACGCCTCCAGCAGCGCCTTGCCGGCATTGATCGCTACCGCACTGCGCATCTGGTCGGTGCTGAAGTTGTCGAGCAAGACAGAGGCGGCGCCCGCATCAAGCGCCTGCTGGAATTCATCCATGTTTTCGACTTCGATCTGTATCGATACACCGGCATGCAGTGCATGCGCCGCGTCCATCGCCTGCCTGATACCGCCGGCAGCAGCGATATGGTTTTCCTTGATCAGGATGCCGTCATACAAAGCCAGCCTCTGGTTCTTGCCACCACCGACACGCACCGCATATTTTTGTGCGAGACGAAGACCGGGCATGGTCTTGCGTGTGTCAAGAATTGCCGCGCGTGTGCCTTGAATCAGGTCTACGTAGTGGCGGGTAGCGGTAGCAACGCCGGACAGCAGCTGCAAAAAGTTTAGTGCAGCACGCTCTGCTGTGAGCAAGGCGCGCGCCGGTGCCGTGATGGAACAGACTTCAGTATTGGCCGTCATCAGCGCACCTTCTGCATAGCGCCACTCCAGCGTGATACGCGCATCGCATTGCTTCATCACCGCTTCAAACCACGGCGCGCCGCACAGCACGGCAGCTTCACGCACGATGACACTGGCGCGCACCATTTCATGCTCGGGCACCAGCAGCGCTGTCCAGTCCCCGCTGCCGATATCTTCGGCCAGCGCGATGCGAATATTGTCTTCAAACGCAGCACTTAATGCTGCGTCAAACGGTGCAAAGGGATTGTTAAGCGTGCTCATGCAGGGCCAATGCCGGAGAAAAGTTTTTGTTCCTGAGCCAGATCGGCAGACGGTCGCACGTTGGCTTTGCGCTCGGCAGCAAATTGCAGCATGCGGTCTATGCACACCACAGCCTGTTTGCCGATGGCGGGATCAACCTGAATCTCGTTGCGTCCGGATTCCAGCACATCCGCCAGATTTTGCAGACCGTTCATGGCCATCCACGGGCAATGTGCGCAGCTCTTGCACGTGGCACTGTTGCCCGCCGTGGGCGCTTCAATAAAATGCTTGCCCGGCGCAGCCAAGCGCATCTTGTGCAGGATGCCGTTGTCGGTGGCGACGATGAATTCCGTTGCATCCAGCGTCTGCGCTGCCGCGATCATTTGCGAAGTCGAACCCACGACATCGGCCATGGCCACCACGGCGGCCGGTGATTCCGGATGCACCAGCACTTTTGCATGCGGATGCTCGCGCTTGAGCAATTCAAGTTCAACGCCCTTGAATTCATCATGCACCAGGCAGGAGCCCTGCCACAGCAGCATGTCGGCACCCGTCTGTTTCTGAATATAGCCACCCAGATGGCGATCTGGCGCCCACAGAATTTTTTTGCCCTGCGCATGCAGGTGCGCGACGATGTCGAGTCCGATCGAAGACGTCACCATCCAGTCGGCGCGTGCCTTGACGGCGGCGCTGGTATTGGCGTAGACGACGACGGTACGGTCCGGATGCGCATCACAAAACGCGGCGAACTCGTCGGCAGGACAACCGAGATCCAGCGAGCAAGTCGCGTCCAGATCCGGCATGAGTACGGTTTTTTCGGGCGACAAAATTTTGGCGGTCTCGCCCATGAAACGCACGCCGGCTACTACTAGTGTTTGCGCAGCATGGTCGCGACCGAAGCGCGCCATTTCCAGCGAATCCGATACGCAGCCGCCTGTTTCTTCAGCCAGATCCTGCAGATCGGCATCGACATAGTAGTGCGCAACCAGCACCGCACCGCGCTCTTTGAGCAAGCCACGAATACGATCTTTCAGCGCGGCTTTTTGGTCCGGTGATAACGGAGCAGGCACACTCGCCCACGCCGATGCCGTACAACTGGCACCGGTTGCCATCTGCGGATGGTCGAATTCTATGGTTTTGATTTCCATGGTTTGCGCCATTGCTGCTTTATTCAATGCCCTGGGTGGACAAGTAATCTTCGTAATTGCCAAGGAAGTCGGTGATGCCGTCTTCCTTGATTTCCAGAATGCGCGTAGCCAGCGACGACACGAATTCGCGGTCATGTGAAACGAATATAAGGGTGCCGGCGTATTTATCAAGCGCGATGTTGAGCGACTCGATCGATTCCATATCCATATGATTGGTTGGCTCGTCCATCAGCAGCACGTTGTGACGGCCCAGCATCAGCTTGCCATACATCATGCGGCCTTTTTCGCCGCCGGACAGCACCTTGACGGATTTTTTCACATCGTCACCGGAGAACAGCAAGCGACCCAGAATCGAGCGCACGGCCTGATCGTCATCACCCTCTTGCGTCCACTGCCCCATCCAGTCAGTCAGGGTTTTATCGGAGGCGAATTCTTCGGTCGGGTCTTGCGGCATATAGCCGGGATTGGCGTTTTCGGCCCATTTCACCAGACCGGAATCCGGTTGCAAGCCGCACAAGTCGCCGCCTATACAGCGCAGCAGCGTGGTCTTGCCGGCGCCGTTTGCGCCAATGATGGCAATCCGTTCGCCAGCTTCGACGGCAAAGCTGAAATTCTTGAACAAGGTATGGTCGTAGGCTTTGGAAATGCTTTGCGTTTCGACCGCCAGCCTGTGCAGTTTTTTCTCGCCATCAAAGCGCATGAAAGGATTCTGGCGCGATGAAGGTTTGAAGTCTTCGACCTTGATTTTATCGATCTGCTTGGCACGCGAAGTCGCCTGACGCGCTTTTGATTTATTGGCGGAGAAGCGGCGCACGAATTCCTGCAGCTCGGCGACTTTCTCCTTGGCTTTCGCATTGACCGACAATTGCTGCGCGCGCGCCTGTGACGATGCCAGCATATAGTCGTCGTAGTTGCCCGGATAGACCTTCAGCGTGCCGTAGTCCATGTCGGCCATGTGCGTGCAGACCTGGTTGAGGAAGTGACGATCATGCGAAATGATGATCATGGTCGAGTTGCGCTCGTTGAGCACGTCTTCCAGCCAGCGAATAGTGTTGATGTCGAGGTTGTTGGTAGGCTCGTCGAGCAGCAGGATATCCGGATTCGAAAACAGCGCCTGCGCCAGCAGCACACGCAGCTTGAAGCCAGGCGCGATGCTGCTCATCGGGCCGGTGTGCTGCGCATTCGGAATGCCTACGCCGGAGAGCAATTCTCCGGCACGCGCTTCGGCTGTATAGCCATCGTATTCGGCGAACTTGGCTTCGAGGTCGGCTGCCTTCATGTAGTCGTCGTCGGTCGCGTCCGGATTTGCATAAATCGCGTCGCGCTCGGCCATGGCAGCCCACATTTCGGTGTGGCCCATCATCACGACATCGAGCACGCGCATTTCTTCGTACGCGAACTGGTCCTGGCGCAATTTGCCGAGCCGCTCGTTTGTATCCAGCATCACATTGCCAGCCGATGGATCAAGGTCGCCGCCCAGGATTTTCATGAACGTCGACTTACCGCAGCCGTTGGCGCCGATCAGGCCATAGCGGTTACCGTCGCCAAACTTGACGGAAATGTTTTCAAACAAGGGCTTGGGCCCGAACTGCATCGTGATATTAGCTGTGGAAAGCACTGCGGAAACCTTTACGGATACGGGATGAAATTAACCCGTGATTTTACCATTGTGCGGCGCAATGATTAGCGCGGCAAGGATGGATAGCCGGAAAGAGACAGCGTAAATCCTTGTGCATCGGAAGATAGCTGTGCGCTTGCACCGACTGGCAGTGTGAGCTTGTCGCGGATATGGCCAAACGGTAGTCCGGTCAGTAGCGCAACGCCGGTGCGCTTGCGCAGGCCAGCGAGCATGGTGTCGAAATCATAACCATTGTCGTAGTCGCTCAATCGGTAACCTGAAAAATCACCAAACAGCACGGCTTTTTGCTTATTCAATACGCCGGCATGCAGCAGTTGCAGCAGCATGCGTTCAACCCTGTACGGATGCTCATTGATGTCTTCAATGAATAAAATGCCGCCATCAATTGCCGGCATCCATGGTGTGCCCAGCAGGTGCACCAGCATGCTCAGATTGCCGCCCCAGAGAACGCCACTGGCATCAATCTTTGGATTGTCATTGGCCTCGATTCGCACGCGCAGTTCCGGCTCGGCGATGCATTGCCAAAAATGATGGTGCGTAAATTCGCTGCGTTCAGCGCGACTGAAATCGTCGCAAATCATGGGGCCGGCGAAGCTGACTGCGCCGGTTTGCGCCAGCAAACCCATCTGCAGGGCCGTGAAGTCGCTGTGGCCGACGAACAGCTTGCCGCTGTCCGCGAGCAATCTGAAATCAATATCCGGCAACAAGCGCGACATGCCATAGCCACCGCGCAGCGCAATGACAACGTCAACTTGCGGGTTACGAGCGGCAGCATGCAGTTGTGTAACGCGTGCCGCATCCGTGCCGCCAAAGCGCAAGTCTTTAGCCAGCGGGTCATAGTAGTCATGCACCGTGTGACCTTGCGCACGCAAGCCATCCACAGCGCGCAAATAAGCAGCCAGGTCAGGCGGATAACCGCTGGGTGCGACGATGGCGATGTTGGCTGGACTGGTCATGAGTCTGGCTGGCAGTCTCGCTCAAGAGCGGGCCGCACGTCTCTCCGCAAAAAAAGATTTCAACAATGCTCCGCACTCATCAGCAAGAACGCCGCCAAGCAAGTCAGTGTGATGATTCAATTTCTCTTCTGCAAACAGGTTAACGACAGAACCGCAGGCACCCGTCTTCGGATCAGTCGCGCCATAAACAACGCGAGCCAGTCTGGCATGCATCATCGCGCCGGCACACATGACGCAGGGTTCCAGTGTGACGAATAATTCACAGCCCGGCAGCCGGTAATTGCCCAGCACACTAGCTGCCTCACGCAATGCAGCGATTTCGGCGTGTGCCGTGGGATCATGACGGGCGATGGGCTGATTGTAGCCGGTCGCGATCACCTCACCGTTTTTCACTACCACCGCACCAACCGGTACTTCACCCAATTCCCACGCTTTTTGCGCGGCGGCGATCGCTTGCTGCATGTAGAAAGCGTCGTTCATCAGTCCGCAGTAATCTCTGCCCAGCAATTTGGTGTCTCGTGCAGCACCAGTTTGTGCAGCTTCAGACCGGTGCCGTAACGATCTTTGAATACGGCCTGCAGGATGCCGAACGCCGTACGGGCGAGGTTCTCGACCGTCGGAATCTGATCAATGACGACGGTTTTGTGATCAGGTATGGCTGCGAGAAAATCCCGCACCGGCGCGTCTTTGGCATAGACCAGGAAAGCGTGATCCCAGACGTCGACCAGGTGCTGTTTGGCCAGCGTTTTTACGTCAGAAAAGTCCATGATCATGCCGTTGTCGGAGCTGCCCTCTTCCTCAATGACTTGACCGACGAGCGTAATTTCGAGCGTATAGCGATGTCCGTGCAAATTGCGACACTGGCTTTTATGGTCAGGGATACGATGGCCGGCATCGAACTCGAGCTTGCGTGTAATAGTGAGCATGATTGTTAAGGTATTTGCAGCAATTTGTGGGTCTGCACAGACAGCCGCCATTGCGGCTGATTTTTGCAAGTGGCAATCGCCAGTTTTGTATTGTCTGCCAATGCAGGGCCATCCATGGGCTGCAGAAAAAAATAATCAAAGGACAGTGCAGCATAGTCCTGCAAGCGCTGTAGAGCCTGTGGTATCACGACTTTCAGTTCATTGCCGCGCGTGACGACCAGAGGAGCACCCATTTTCGGACTCACACATATCCAGTCAATACCCTCCGGCACGGGCAAGGTGCCATTGGTCTCGATGGCAATTTCAAAACCCTGTGCATGCATTGCCGCGATCAGCGCGACATCGATCTGCAACAGCGGCTCGCCGCCGGTGAAGACCACATATTTATGATGCGGCTGGTCAGCCGGCCATTGCGCATTGATCAGGCTCGCCAGACCAGAGGCATCAGCGAATTTTCCACCAAGGATGCCATCGGTACCGACGAAGTCGGTATCGCAAAACCGGCACACGGCAGTGGCGCGATCAGCTTCGCGGCCAGACCACAAATTGCAGCCGGCAAAACGGCAGAACACAGCGGGCCGACCGGCTTGCGCCCCTTCGCCCTGCAAAGTGTAGAAAATCTCTTTAACGCTGTAAGCCAAACTGCATCTCGCTTATGACAATCACAATGCCGGCATTATCCATGAAAAACCTGCGCAGTACGCTGTCTGTGCATGAACACTGTTTGCGTTAACTAATGGCAGGAAACAGCACGGTAAACACGGTACCCTTGCCCTCCGGTCCGGATTCAACACGGATCACTGCTTCATGATCTTGCGCGATGTCACGCACAATTGCCAGGCCCAGCCCGCTGCCGGACTGGGTTTGGTCCAAGCGGTAAAAACGGCTGAAAATTTTCTCTTTGTCTGACTCAGGAATGCCGGGCCCGGCGTCTTCAACCTTAAGAACACCAGACTGACCATCCATCTGGCAGCTGACTGTAACGGCAGTCCCTTCCGGTGCATAGCGAATCGCGTTATCGACCAAATTATCGATCAGGTCGCGCAGCAGGAAACGGTCGCCAGCGACCTGCGTAGGGCGAAGATGAAAACCGATGTCGATATTTTTCTTGAGAGCTTCTTCAACAAAATGCTGCACCGATTCGGCTACCAGCTCGTCAAGAGCAAATTGTTCAAGACGATTGCGTTCGAAGCCACCGGGTTCCGAACGAGCCAGCGCCAATAACTGATTGGCCTTGCGCGCCATACGTTCAGTCGACGCCACCATCAAGGCAGCCGAGCGCGCGGTATCGGGATCATGGCGGTAATGTGCCTGTAGCCATTCAAGCTGGGCCTTAAAGCCTGCAAGCGGCGTGCGCATCTGATGCGCGACATTGGCCAGAAAATCCTGCTTCGCCCGGGAACTGGCCTGCACACGTTCAAGCAATTCGTTGATGGCACGAATGAATGGCACGACCTCAGCCGGCGCATTCAGAATTGGCAAGGCAGACAAGTCATCCGGACGCCGCTGCTCCAGATTGCGCTGCATCGCTCGCAGAGGGAGCAATCCCTTGTCAAGCGCAAACCAGACGACGACAGGAATCAGCAACACCAGCAAAATTTCGAGCATTAACAAAGAGAAGAAAATACGCAGGCGTATCTGCTGTCGCTTCACGCGCGTTTCGGCTGCGCCGATCAGTATTGTTTCGCCGCCAACCGTTGTCTTGATTGAAATAACGCGCACATCTTCGCCTCGCATTCCGGCGCCATAAGCAAGCGAAGTATTGAATTTTTCCGGAACTTGCAATGCCGGAAAATCCTTGTCACCGGCGATGGTTTTGCCATTTTCATGACGCACCACAAAAAAGATTTCATCAAATCGGTCAACTCGCAGAACCTGTTCTGCCTGTTGCGACAACTGTAATTCAATTGAAGAGTCTGTTTCCTGCACATGCGGCACGAGCGCCCAGGCGGCATCGGCAAGGCCCTGGTCGAGAGCAGCCTGCGCCGGTATCCAGGCGAGCCAGTAAATAGCCGTTGCGCCTGCCAAATTGACAACCAGCAGCGGCACCACCAGCCAGCGCAGCAGCTTTTTACGTAAACTCATTTGGTATCGAGCTCCAGCATATAGCCGAACCCGCGTATGGTCTTGATGTTGATGCTGGCCGCAACAATCTTGGCGCGAATGCGCGATATATAGACCTCAACTGCATTGAGTGTGACCTCTTCGCCCCAAGGCAAAATCGCATCAATGATCTGTTGCTTGGAGACGACCCGCGATGCATGCTGGATCATATATTCCAGCACCGCCCATTCGCGCGCCGACAGTTCTATGGTCTGGCCGGCGATGCTGGCACGCCGGGTAAACGCATCGAGCTGCAAACTACCCAGCTGAATTTCCACCGGTCGCGGATTGCTGCGCCGGACCAGCGCTTTCAGGCGTGCAACCAGTTCGGGTGCGGCAAAGGGTTTGACCAGATAATCGTCTGCGCCCAGCTCCAGCCCGCGCACCCTGTCCTGCACATCATCGCGGGCTGTCAATAGCAGCACTGGCACTGTGTCGCCACGCAAGCGCAAGCGACGCACGACTTCAAACCCGTCGATGCCGGGCAAGCCTATATCCAGCACAACGACGGACACTGCGCGCAATTGCAGCACGCGGTCGGCATCGAGTCCGTTTTGCACTACGTCGACCACCATGCCCTGTCCGCCCAGAATGCGCGATATTCCATCGGCCAGCACCAAATCATCTTCTACCAACAACACATGCATATCAGATC
>JAOAUN010000046.1 GCA_030157545.1 Burkholderiaceae bacterium | reverse complement strand
CTTAACTGACTGGCATTGAGCCTAGCCTTCCTGTTATTTGCAGGTTTTCCCGACACGCTTACTTGGTACGCATATTGCATTTCCCTGCTGAATATTGATCAGAATCCTTAGGGATAAGCAGAGAAGCCATGGTTACCAGCGTCACCTCATCACAGACGAACAAAGTCAGTAGCGCGAGTGCGGCCTTAACGCAGATTAAAACCGATCTGACCGAGGCGCTGAAAACGGCGGGCATTACTGATGCCAAAAGCACGGATGCAACACCCAAGGGTTTCCCCGTTGGTGTCAGCTGGGCTGATGCTTACAAGATGGTAACGCGTCGCGTCGATGACAAAAATCCGGCCACGCCCGGCACGCTGGTGCTGTCGCCAGACCTCTTGAAGAAAACCATCGCCGGTACCCAATCACTCAAAGATCTTGGCTACAGCAACCTGTCGCGCTTTGCCAAAGGCACTTCGGTGGAAGGCGCACTGGACGAATTATTTAAAAGCAAAACCAACGGCATCCTCGCCTCCACACTGGCCAAATCCGGCATTTATGACTTGTCGGCTTTCCCGGCAGGCACTACCGCCTACCAAGCCTTCAAGCTGATTGAAGACCCCGAAAAGCCGGGCAAGATTTCAATGCCGCAGTTCACGTCACTCAAAGAAAGCTATTCCGCGTTGTCGGGACTGGGCATCAAGTCGCTGGCGAATTTCCCGCGTGGGACGACGGTGGTCGATGCGAAAAACATCCTGGAGCCAAAGGCGACGTCGATTCTGGCTATGGTTGGCGTTAACAACAGCTTCTTCAAGAATGCCAATATCAGCCCCCTGCAAGCACTGGCGGTACTGAGCAAATTACCGGACTCCATCAGAGAAATGAATCCCCTGCCCGCTGGCATGTCGGGAAGCAAGCTGGCAATCGAGGCCAGCGCAGCCAAAAAACTGGTGGCCATGGGCTATGACAGCCTGGGCAGCTTTGGCGCGATGAAGGCTTTCGGCACAGAACCCGTCACCGCTTCGGCCGCGCTCGCGCAAGTGACAAAAACACCTGTGCCGAACGACCTGCCAATGAAGACCTCGGAAAGTACCGAACGCCTGTTTGCCGATCCGGCTACTGCAAAAATCATCAACTTCGGCGCTGCCAATCCGATCCGGCAATCCGTTTACAGCGCCACCACCGACGATAAGGTGAAGGCAAAAACCTTACCGCCACTTGTCATCACGACAGCAGCCGATGTGCTCGCCGCGAATATTGCTTATTGGAGCCGCAAGTAAGGGCTCGTAAAGAAAATAAATACGGATGAATGAAAGAACTTTTAAAAAGAATCAAACTTAAACCGATTCCTGAACTCACTGATTAAGGTTTTAAAAACCCTTGAAACCTGCTGGCATCCCTGACGGCAGGTTTTTTTACATTGTTACAAATGAATTCAATGCTTGTCTGAAAGTTTCCATTTTTCCTGACATAATGCGGCCTTGAAGCTGACAGTTTCCTGACAGTCAGGCAGTCACTGAGTCAGCGCAAGTTCAAGCAGCGAGAATTTTTAATTTTTTAACCCAAAGTATGACTATGCATGTAAGCCTTTCCTCAAAAAACCGCCAAGGACCGCCCCGCAATTTTATGAAGAAACCAATCCGATTGATTTGTCTGTCATTGGCATTGCTATGTAACTCGGTCGGGGCAGAAGAAAAAACTTTCAGTATCGATGCTTTGGTCAAAGAAATTCTTCAGCATAATCCGACTTTGCTAACGAGCAAGCGGTCGCTTGATGTCGCTACAGCCGGAGTCACTACAGCCGGCGCCCGTCCCAATCCCCGGATCGAAGGCAATGCCGGCCGACAGAGTGCATTCAGCGCCAGCGGACAGGGTGCCGTCACTGGCATAGGCGTGGCGCAGTTATTTGAAAACCCGGCGCTGCGCAGCGCGCGCATCGATGCGGCGCAATCCATAGAGCGCGGCAGTCTGCAAACTGTGGCGGCGACTAAAAATGAAGTGGTCGCCAAAGTGCGCCTGAGCGCATTTGACTATCTGTTACGCAAAGAAGAGTTGCTGGCAGCGACCGATGCGCTGTCTTTGCTGGAGCAGATACAGCAACGCGTGAAAGTTAAAGTCGACAGTGGCGAGGCCGGAAAATATGAATTGATCAAGGCCGATACCGAGATCATCACGGCGCGCCAGCGTGAACAGACAGCCAAGCTGCAAGTTGAGCAGGCCGTACTCAACCTGAACCGTCTGGCTGCAGGCAAGTTACCGCCAAGCTGGACTCTGGACGCCAATCTGGCTGACGCAATAGAACTGGAATCTCTGGAATCCATTAAAACGATCGCCCTGAAATCCAATCCCGAGCTCAGCGTGCTGCAAGCCGATGTAGAACGGGCACAGGCCAGGATCAATGAAGCGATCGCCAGCCGCTGGCCCGGTGTTGATTTGCGTTATACGCATCAGCGCGAACCAGAAGCACGCCAAAACATCCTCAGTTTGTCGATACAGGTTCCGCTGGTTGACCAGCGTACTGGTCCGCGCAACGAAGCGATCGCCGATCGCGAACGCGCCCTCACCCGTCTCGACGGACGCCGCAACGAATTGCAGCAACAGCTTGCGCTGGCTTGGAGCTCGGTTGAAGTCGCTCGTTTACGCATCAAGGCACTGGACGAAGGCGCGATGCGTGGTGCCGAGGCAGCACTGCGCATTGCACAGGCCGCCTACCGCTATGGCGAACGCGGCATTCTCGATGTGCTCGACGCAGAGCGCGTGCTGAGATCAGTACGCAGTGATTTGCTGCTGGCGCGCTATGAATTGCAGTCGTCCACCATTGAACTCGACTTCCTTGCTGGCCGTTACGTAAATGCAGTCAACTGATTCCACAGTTTTGCTTTGATGTTGCGAATTTTTAACCTGTAAATTTTTTCCAAATTCCATGACTGCCAAAAAATCTGATCGACTGTTTGTCCTCCTCGCGCCTTGCTTTCTGGCTTTCGCTCTGGCCGGCTGTGGAAAATCTGGCAATGCGCCAGCCCAGGCACCTGTCGCTGCCAAACAAATTGATCCGCTACTGGTTGAAGTCACCACCGAAATGGCAAGCCAGTTCAAGGTCGAAGCCGTGCAACTGGCCAACATCTCGATCACGCAAAAAGTCGTCGGCAAAATTGAAGCTAATGAACAACGCACCACACGCACCGGAGCTTCTGTCACGGGCCGCATAACGCAGTTACTGGCCGAAGTTGGCGATCGCGTCAAAGCCGGTCAGCCACTGGCCAGACTGTCCAGTCCCGAACTGACCAATGCACAGCTCGCTTATTTGCGCGCTGTTTCCAGTAGTAAGCTGGCAGAGCGCTCGGTAGAACGCGCCCAGCAACTGGTCATGGCCGATGTGATTGGTGGCGCCGAATTGCAGCGCCGTGAAGTTGAGTTATCCATTGCCCGCGCTGAATTGCGCGCAGCTGCCGACCAGCTCAGGCTCATTGGTTTGTCAGCTTCGGCCATTGAAGGGCTGCGCGAAAACGGCGCACTCGCCTCCGAAGTGGCCATCACTGCCACGCGTGCCGGTGTGGTCGTTGAGCGTAAAGTCAGCCAGGGTCAGGTGGCCCAGCCTGGTGATCCGCTGTTTACCATCGCTGACCTGTCCAACGTCTGGGTCGTCGGTGCCCTGCCCGAAAAAGATGCCAATTCTGTTTTCCTGAACCAGCATGTCGAAGTCGAAGTCGCTGCCTTAGGCGATGCCAAACTAAAAGGCAAGATCGTTTTCATCAGCGACACCGTGCACCCTGAAACGCGCACCGTGGCCATTCGCACCGCTGTCGATAACCCGAAGTTTGCCCTGAAGCCGCAGATGCTGGCGACCCTGCAACTGAATGGCACCTACGTGAAACAGTTGGCTGTTCCCGCCTCGGCTGTCATACGCGAGAATGATCGTGACTATGTATTTGTTCAGACAGGCGCAAATCAATTCAGGCTGACCGAAGTGCAGCTCGACGCTGCCGCCGGCGACATCCGGCCCGTGCGTAAAGGCATCGATGAAGGGGTAAGTATCGTGGTGGATGGCACCTTTCATCTGAACAGCCAGCGCAAGCGCGCAGAACTGGAATAAGCGATGATAAAAGCACTGATTCGTGAGTCGCTGACGCAGCGGCTGGTGATGACTATCCTCGCCTTTGTATTAATTGGTTTCGGCATTCGCGCGACCATGAAACTGTCCGTCGACGCCTTCCCTGACGTGACTAATGTACAAGTGCAAATCGCCTCCGAAGCACCCGGCAGGTCGACCGAAGAAGTCGAGCGCTTTGTGACGGTCCCGCTCGAGATCAGCATGACCGGTCTGCCGGGGCTGACCGATATGCGTTCGCTCAATCGCAATGGCCTGTCGCTCATTACGCTGGTTTTTACCGATAATACCGACGTCTATTTCGCGCGTCAGCTGGTTATGGAAAGGCTGATGGAAGTCACTTCGCGCCTGCCATCTGACGTCACACCAGTGCTGGGTCCGGTATCGACAGGCCTCGGCGAGGTGTATCAATACACGCTGGATCATCCGGATGACGGCAAACGCAAATTGACCGAAACCGAGCTCATGGAACGACGTTCCATTCAGGACTGGGTCGTGCGTCCGATGCTGCGCTCAATCCCCGGCATTGCGGAAATCAACTCCATGGGAGGCTTGGAGCGCCAGTACCAGGTACTGGTCAACCCGGATCGCCTGCGACACTATCATCTGTCGCTCAAAACAGTGCACACCGCCATCGCCAGCAACAATGCCAACTCCGGCGGTGGCATCTTGCCGCAAGGCGAGGAGCAGTACCTGATTCGCGGCATCGGGCTGACCCGCACCGCAGAAGATATTGGCAACATCGTCTTGATGGAACAAAGCGGCACGCCCGTATATGTACGGGATGTGGCTGAAGTCAAAATCGGCCCGGCGGTACGATATGGCGCGTTCGTCAAAAATGGCGACACTGAATCCGTTGGCGGCATCGTGATGATGCTGCGCGGCGGTAACGCCAAAGAAATCGTCACGCGCGTTAAAAGCCGCGTTGAAGAAATCAATGCCAAGGGCCAGCTTCCCAACGGCCTGAAGATTGTGCCTTTCTACGACCGCACCGAACTGGTTGATGCATCGCTCTGGATGGTCGGCAAAGTCCTGATGGAGGGTGTGATTCTGGTCGTGATCGTGCTGCTGGTTTTCCTCGGCGACGTGCGTTCCAGCCTGGTGGTGATTGCCACGCTGGTCATCACGCCGCTGGTCACGTTCATGGTCATGAACCGTATCGGCCTGTCGGCCAACCTGATGTCATTGGGAGGCCTGGCGATTGCCATCGGACTCATGGTGGACGGCACGGTGGTGGTGGTGGAAAACGTCTTCCATAAGCTCGGCACCGTCAGCAACAGCGTCGGCGAACGCTTGCGCGTGGTGCTGGACGCCACCCTCGAAGTGGCCAAACCGACCATCTATGGCATCTCCATCATCATTCTGGTGTTCTTGCCGCTGATGACCTTGACCGGCATGGAAGGCAAAATGTTCGGTCCGCTGGCTATGACGATCGCGATTGCACTGGCGGTCTCGCTGGCTATCTCGTTGTTACTGTCGCCTGCCCTGTGCTTCTATGTCCTCAAAGGCGGCAGTGACCATGACACCCGCCCTATCGCATGGATGAAACGGCATTACCTGTCGCTGCTGCAAACCGCGCTGGGCTCGGAGAAAAAAACAGTGGCCGTCGCCATCGCGCTGCTGCTTGGCTCGTTCATGCTCGTGCCGCTGTTGGGCAAGAGCTTTATACCGACCATGAACGAAGGCTCGATCGTGCCGCAGATCATTCGTGCACCAAATATTTCTATCGGTGAGTCTGTCGAAATCGAAATGCAGGCAATGAAAATTGTCAGCCAGATTCCGGGAGTGCGGCTGGTCGTCGCCGGTCTTGGCCGCGGTGATTCACCAGCTGATCCGGCAGCGCAGAATGAATCCAACCCGATTGTCAGCATCGATCCCAAGGCCGGTCGCAGCCAGCACGAAATCGAAAAAGATATTCGTCATGCGCTCGCAGTCGTACCCGGCGTCCAAGTCGTGATGAACCAACCGATTGCGCAGCGGGTAGACGAGATGCTGACTGGCGTACGCTCACAATTGGCCATCAAGATTTTTGGTGACGATCTGGCAGAATTGAAACGCCTCTCCGAGCAAGTCGCCCAGATAGTCAAGAAAGTCCCCGGCGCCCGCGATGTCCGTATCGACCGGCTATCAGGACAACAGACGCTGACTATTGATATTGATCGCCGTGCCATTGCCCGTTACGGCATCAACGTCGCCGATATTCATGAAATCATCGAGACTGCCATCGGTGGCAGCGAAATCACCCAACTCTACGAGGGTGAGCGTCGCTACGCGATCCAGTTGCGTTATCCGGAGTCTTACCGCAACTCGGTCGAGGCCATCAGTAAAACATTGCTGCGCACGCCTGATAATGCCGTGATTCCGCTGGATTCGGTGGCGACCATCAAACTGGTAGATAGCCCGCCAGCGATCACCCGTGAATCGGGCAAGCGTCGCGTTGTCGTTGGTGCCAACGTCGCCGATCGCGATCTGGGCAGCTTCGTTGCAGAGGTCCAGCAAGAGGTCGAGCAGAAAACAAAGCTGCCGGAGGGTTACACCATTTCGTGGGGCGGTCAATTTGAAAATATGCAGCGGGCAATGGGCACGCTGATGGTCATCATTCCACTGACCATCGCAGCCATCTACTTCTTGCTGTTCATGATGTTCAATTCGCTCAAGCTGGCTGCACTGATCATTACTGTGCTGCCGTTTGCATCGATCGGCGGCGTGTTCGGACTTGCCTTGACCGGTGAATATTTGTCCGTACCGGCGTCAGTGGGCTTCATTGCGCTGTGGGGTATCGCGGTACTCAACGGTGTCGTGCTGGTGGCATGTATCCAGCGCTTGCGCGAAGAAGGCATGGCAATCAGGGAAGCCATCCGTGAGGGTTGCATACAGCGTTTCAGGCCGGTGATGATGACTGCAACGGTCGCATTACTGGGCCTGGTGCCATTCCTGTTCGCCAGCGGACCCGGATCGGAAGTGCAACGCCCTCTGGCAGTGGTCGTCATTGGCGGCCTGATCACCTCGACCCTGCTCACACTGGTGGTGCTGCCGGTGCTGTATCGCTGGTTTAATCCTGCACTCGAAGAAAAGCAAATCGATCTGGATGTCGAGGTCTGATTTCGCCAGTTTCATGATATGAGGTAACATTTAAGCCAGAAGCGCAGCGAGACACTGCACTTCTGGCCACGCCGCAGAGCGTGAACGATAACTAAAATAAGAACGGGCCAACACCATGCGTATGCCCCTGCATTTGCAACGTCCCGCAGCCGCAAGCAGCCTGAACAGCTACGTCATCCTCAACCCTAACGCCAACAGCGGTCGCACTGCCCGCCTGAGGTCTGCCATGCAGAGCGCACTGGTTGCGCGCGGACTGACCGATAATTTACTCATAACCCAAAGCGCCACCGAGGCGAGCCAGATGCTCAATGCACTGCCTGCCGGCAGCCGTGTCATAGCCATGGGCGGCGATGGCACCGTGCAAAATCTGCTGCCATCGCTGGTCGCCGGCGCCCATACGCTGGGCCTGATTTCCATGGGCAGCGGCAACGACACCGCACGCGCGCTGGGCGTGCACAAGCTGGGGTGGCAAGCTGCTCTGGACCATGCATTGAATGGCACGGCTACACCCATCGATCTGGGTGAAGCTGCCTTTATCGACGAGCAGCATGGCGGCGAGCGGCGCATTCTGTTCATCTCCAGCCTGACTGCGGGCTTTGACTCGGCAGTGAATTTACGTGCCCTCAACGGTCCGCGCTGGCTGTCGGGCATGCCGCGCTATTTGTGGGCGACGCTCGGAGAGTTGCTTGCACTGCGCTGCTGGCCCTTGCATGTGACAGTGGACGGTGAAACCCTGCATCAGGGACCGGCGTTGTTTGCGTCCACGCTCAACACCCGCAGCTTTGGCGGCGGCATGCCGGCCATGCCGCATGCACAGATAGATGATGCACGGCTTAACCTGCTGCTGGCAGGTGAAATCGGCCTGGGTGAAATCCTCAATTTGCTGCCGCGCTTGCTGGTGGGCTGGCATCTTGAGCAAGCCAAAGTGAACCACACGCATTTTGCTGATATGCAGATTGATTCCGGACTCGCGCTACCGCTGGCTGCTGACGGCGAATATCTGGGAGAGACGCGCAGCCTGCATGTGGCAATCCGGCCGGCTGCGCTGCCGGTTGTAAGGTATGCAATATAAGTTATGATTTCACTTCAATATCTGAGGGTTGGTGATGCGCGTATTTCATCAATTAACAAAGATTTTTGAATTTAAATCAGCTTAAAACAGCCAATGCAACTCCTTGAAACTTCTTTATGATCAACCTGCAACTGCTAGGCTGCAGCGGTGGCATTGGTGGCCCTGCACATCGCACCACCTGCTATGTGCTTGATGAACATATCCTGATCGATGCCGGCACTGGCCTCGGGGAACTGTCACTCGAAGAGCTCGCGCGCATAGACCATGTCGTGCTGACGCACGCTCATCTTGACCATGTCGCCTGCCTGCCGCTGATGGCAGACTCGGTTGCGGAAATGCGCAGCACTGCCTTGCAGGTCTGGGCGCTGCCGGACGTCATCGACATCCTCAAGACCCATATTTTCAATGATCAGGTCTGGCCTGATTTCACCAAAATACCGAATGCGCACCATCCATTCGTGACACTCCATCCTCTGCCAGAGAACGGGCCGCTGATGTTGGGTCCCTGGCAGATTACGGCACTGCCTGCCCTGCATGGCATTGCCGGCTGCGGCTATCGGGTTCAAAAAGAGTCTGTGGCGCTGGCATTCTCCGGTGACACCGCAGACTGCCCGGCTTTCTGGGAAAAGATTGCGCACGACCAGATGCTGGCTGCCGTCATTGTTGAATGCTCGTATCCGCGACGTCTTGCCGACATGGCGCAGCTGTCCCGGCATCTTCAGGTTGATGACGTCATCAAACGCGTCAGTCAGTTACCGGAAAAGGTCGCTGCCATCGTTGTCCACCGCAAGCCCGGACTGGAAACTGAAATCGAGCAGGAGTTGCGCGCCGCGCTGGGCGGGCGCGATCTGCGTTTGCCGCAGCATGGTCAGATTTACAAACTGAGCTGACCTGTATATTGCACGGCAATCGGAATAATTTCGCGGGGCCGCGCACGCCGCTCGAAAAACTCCGCCGTCGCTGTTGGCCAGTAAGTGCGGAACGGCTCCGGCAAACTGTCGGCAACACCCTCGACCAGCAAGTCGCCCAGCTGCACCGTTGGTAAAGTCAGCGCCAGAGGCACCGCGTGACCGGCCTGGTCGCGCACCATGATGTGGTCGGCACTGATCTCGGATGGATGCTCGAAGCCGGCAGCACTCACCAGCTCACCCAATGCATCCAGCGTCTGCTCGTGGAAATTCATCACCCGCTCTGCCTTGTCCGGCACCACCAGTGCGCGCTGGCGCGCCGGATCTTGCGTGGCCACGCCAGTCGGGCAATGATCGGTATGGCAATTACGCGACTGTATGCAGCCAAGCGCAAACATGAAGCCACGCGCCGAATTGCACCAGTCGGCGCCCAGTGCAATGGCGCGCGCAATATCAAACGCCGAAATGATTTTGCCGGAAGCGCCGATTGAAATCTGCTCGCGCTTGCCGATGCCGACGAGCGTATTGTGTACCAGTCGCAAGCCCTCGCGCAGCGGCATGCCAACATGGTCGGAGAACTCAACGGGTGCTGCGCCGGTGCCCCCTTCGCTGCCATCGATGACAATGAAGTCCGGATACACATCCGCGGCCAGCATGGCCTTGGCGATGCCGAACCATTCCCACGGATGGCCGATACAGAGCTTGAAGCCGACCGGCTTGCCGCCGGACAGTTCACGCAGGCGCCCGATGAAAGCGATGAGTTCGGCCGGTGTGGAAAATTCGCTGTGGGCGGCCGGCGACACACAGTCTTCACCGAGCGCAACGCCGCGTGTTGCCGCGATTTCGGGTGTGACTTTAGCGCCCGGCAGCACGCCGCCATGGCCGGGCTTGGCGCCTTGCGAAAGCTTGATCTCTATCATTTTGACTTGCGCTTCGCTCGCATGTGCGGCAAATTTTTCAGGATCGAAGCGGCCGTCACGGGTGCGGCAACCAAAATAACCGGAACCGATTTCCCAGATCAGGTCGCCGCCGAATTCGCGATGATAGGCCGAGATCGAACCCTCGCCGGTGTCATGCGCGAAACCCCCCATTTGTGCGCCACGGTTCAGCGCGCGTATCGCGTTCGGCGACAGCGCACCGAAACTCATCGCAGAAATATTGAAGATGGAAGCCTGATACGGCTGGCTGCACTGTGGTCCGCCAATGCTAATGCGAAAGCTTTTGGGGTCGGCGTGTTTCGGCGAGGCCGAATGTCCGAGCCACTCGCTGTCATGGCCATAGACCGCCTTGATGGTGCCAAAGCCGCGCTTGTCATTCTGTCTTTTTGCGCGCGAATACACCATCACGCGCTGGTTGCGCGAGAACGGCAATTTCTCTTCATCGTTTTCCAGAAAATACTGGCG
>JAOAUN010000045.1 GCA_030157545.1 Burkholderiaceae bacterium | reverse complement strand
GCGTAGCTCAATTGGCAGAGTGTCGGTCTCCAAAACCGAAGGTTGGGGGTTCGAGGCCCTCCGCCCCTGCCACCGAATCAGGTGTTTATCACCGAAAGTAAAAGAGTATGTCTAATCAACCTGTACATACCGTGACCACATCGGCTGACAAGGCAAAGATCGGTCTGGCTGTATGTGCTGCCATAGCTGGCGTAGTCGGTTTTTATCTGCTGGCGGGTCAAACAACTCTGATTCGCGCAGGCGCGCTGATCTTGGGGTTGGTGCTGGCCGTCGCATTTGCTTGGACTTCCCAATCTGGCCGCGACTTCATCGGCTTTGCCGGCGAGGCTGTGCGCGAAACAAAAAAAGTTGTCTGGCCTACCCGTAAGGAAGCCATGCAGATCACCGGCATCGTGTTCGGCTTCGTGCTGATCATGGCGTTGTTCCTGTGGGGTACGGACAAATTGCTGGAAGTTGTTCTGTATGACCTGATACTGCGCTGGAGATAAAAATGACCGACAACACGCAAGAAAGCGCAGCGCCGGCACCAAGCAGCACTGGCAGCAAAAAACTCTGGTATGTCGTGCACGCCTACTCCGGTATGGAAAAGAGCGTGCAACGTGCTTTGGCTGAACGCATTACGCGCGCTGGCATGGACGACAAATTTGGTCAGATTCTGGTGCCGACAGAAGAAGTTATCGAGATGAAAAACGGTCACAAGTCAGTGACCGAGCGTCGTTTTTTTCCCGGCTATGTGCTGGTTGAAATGGAAATGACGGATGAGACCTGGCATTTGGTGAAAAACACCAGCAAAGTTACCGGTTTCATTGGTGGAAAATCGAACAAGCCTACGCCTATCCCGCCGCATGAGGTCGACAAGATCATGCATCAAATGCAGGAAGGTGTTGAAAAGCCGCGTCCGAAGGTGCTCTACGAAGTGGGCGAGATGGTCCGTATCAAGGATGGTCCGTTTACGGATTTCAACGGCAATGTCGAAGAAGTCAATTACGAAAAATCAAAAGTTCGCGTGTCGGTCACGATCTTTGGTCGTGCAACCCCCGTCGAGCTCGAGTTTGGTCAGGTCGAAAAAGCCTGATAGCAGAATTGTTGTAAATGCAGTTGCAGTAAATCGAGGAGCCCTATTAGTTAGCCGCAAGGCAAAACGAAACGGCGCTACCACTCAATCAAGGAGCTCTAATGGCAAAAAAAATCATTGGCTTTATCAAGCTGCAAGTGCCAGCTGGTAAGGCAAATCCATCCCCTCCGATTGGCCCTGCACTGGGTCAGCGCGGTTTGAACATCATGGAATTCTGCAAGGCGTTCAACGCCCAGACCCAAGGTGTTGAGCCAGGCATGCCAATCCCAGTTGTGATCACTGCATTTGCAGACAAGTCTTTCACCTTTGTGATGAAGACGCCGCCTGCAACATACATGATCAAAAAAGCTGCCGGCATCCAGAAAGGTTCGCCGAAGCCACATACCGACAAGGTTGGAAAAATCACCCGCGCTCAAGCGGAAGAAATCGCAACCCAGAAGCGCCCGGATCTTACGGCCGCTGACATGGAAGCTGCCGTGCGTACCATCGCCGGTTCAGCTCGTTCCATGGGCATCACGGTGGAGGGTCTGTAATGGCTAAGCTTTCTAAACGCGCTCAGGCTATCAAGGCCAAAGTTGACCGCACAAAAATTTATACCTTCGATAACGCAGTGGCGCTGATCAAGGAACTTGCAACGGCAAAGTTTAACGAATCAATCGATGTGTCGATTCAACTTGGCGTTGATGCAAAGAAATCTGACCAGGTAGTGCGCGGCTCCGTCGTGCTGCCAGCTGGTACCGGCAAGTCCGTCCGCGTTGCAGTGTTCGCGACTGGCGACAAGGCTGAGCAGGCTAAAGCAGCTGGTGCTGACATCGTGGGTATGGATGACCTGGCTGAACAAATCAAAGCAGGCAACATGCCTTTTGATATCGTCATCGCTTCGCCTGACACCATGCGTATCGTTGGTACGCTCGGCCAGATTCTCGGACCGCGCGGCCTGATGCC
>JAOAUN010000044.1 GCA_030157545.1 Burkholderiaceae bacterium | reverse complement strand
GGCAGCTTCCCAAGCTTCATACGAGGGTTCGATTCCCTTCACCCGCTCCAGACCTCTTTCATCGAAGTATCTTCAGATTACGTATGGCAGACACCGAATCTCCAGACAGCGGCAGGCCGCTTTTCTACGACCCGACGGAACACCGCATCAAAAGCTTCGTCACGCGCGCCGGCCGCCTGTCGGATGCGCAGGCACGTGCCATTGCTACGTTGGGTCCGCAATTTTGTCTGCCTTATAACAAGACGCCGCTGGATTTCGATGCCGCTTTCGGACGCCATGCGCCCACCATTCTCGAAATCGGCACCGGCATGGGTGAGACCACTGCGCATATCGCGCAGCGTATGCCGGAGAAAAATTTCATCGGGGTGGAAGTGCATACGCCAGGGATTGGCAGTCTGCTGAAACTGATAGGTGAGCGCGAGCTGACTAATCTGAGAGTTATGCAACATGATGCGTTTGAAATCATTACGCACATGATTGCGCCAGCGTCATTGGCTGGCGTGCATATCTATTTCCCCGACCCGTGGCACAAGGCTCGCCACAATAAGCGCCGCCTGATCCAGACGCCTTTCATACAGTTGCTTGCCTCGCGCATTGCAGCCGGTGGCTATCTGCATTGCGCAACCGACTGGGAAAATTATGCGGAACAGATGCTGGAGGTGCTCGGAGCCGAACCCGCCTTGAAGAATACAGCTGAAGGCTTTGCCCCGCAGCCGGATTATCGGCCTTTGACCAAGTTTGAAAACCGCGGTCTGAAGCTCGGCCATGGCGTGTGGGATCTGGTTTTCACCAAGCGTTAAATTATAGCGACGCGACTTATTCGGTTTGCTCTATCAAGGCAATAATCTGCGGCCCATAGCTTTCGAGTTTTCTCTCACCCACACCCGAGACTACGCGCAATTCATCCAGCGAAGCCGGCTTTGCCTTGGCGATTTCGCGCAGCGTCGCGTCATGAAAAATGACATAGGCCGGCACATTGTGTTCGCGCGCCGTCTCGACCCGCCACCAGCGCAGCCGCTCGAATATGGCCTGCTGCGACGCTGACAAATCCATTTCGGTAAAGCCGCTGGATTTGGCTGCAGTGCGTTTTTGTTTGACTGGTTTTTGATAACGTCGCAGCGCGATCTGCTGCTCGCCTTTCAAGACGGGGCGCGCAGTCGCTGCCAGCCGTAGCGAGCCATAATTTTCATGATCGATTTCTATCAGGCCCATCGCAATGACCTGTCGGAGTATCGCGCGCCATTCCGCCTCGCTTTTATCCGAGCCTATACCGAACGTAGAGAGTTCATGATGTCGCCATTGCTTGATCTTTTCACTGTCACTACCGCGCAAGACTTCCAGCACGTGCACCGCGCCGAAGCGCTGGCCGACACGATAAATGGTCGACAGCAGTTTTTGCACGGACTCGGTTGCATCAAACGAGACAGGCGGACTCAGGCAGGTATCGCAATTGCCGCAAGGCGCTGATTGCTGGCCGAAATAATCAAGCAGGCGCACACGCCGGCAGTTCAGGGTTTCGCACAGCCCGAGCATTGCATCCAGCTTGGCAGATTGCACGCGCTTGAAAGTATCTTCGGTATCAGATTCTTCTATCATGCGGCGCTGCTGCACAACGTCTTGCAGGCCGTAAGTCATCCACGCATTCGCAGGCAGGCCATCGCGGCCGCCGCGACCGGTTTCCTGATAATAGCCTTCCAGGCTTTTGGGTAAATCAAGATGTGCAACGAAGCGCACATCCGGTTTGTCGATGCCCATGCCGAAGGCGATGGTGGCGACCATCACGATGCCGTCCTCGCGCAAAAAACGCGACTGATGCCGGCTGCGTACCGCGTAGTCCATGCCGGCGTGATACGGCAAGGCAGATATGCCGCTCTCATTCAAAAACTCGGCAGTCTCTTCGACTTTTTTGCGCGACAGGCAGTAGACAATGCCGGCATCGCCTACGTGCTCGTTCTTAATGAAATCAAGCAGCTGACGGCGTCCGGTTTCTTTCTCGACGATTTGATAGCGGATGTTCGGGCGGTCGAACGATGAAATGAATTGCTGCGCATCCTGCAGTTGCAAGCGTTCGACAATTTCAGCGCGGGTCTGGAAGTCGGCAGTAGCAGTCAGCGCCATGCGCGGCACTTGCGGGAAGCGCTCGTGCAAGACCGACAGTCGTATGTATTCAGGGCGGAAATCATGCCCCCATTGCGAAACACAATGGGCTTCGTCAATGGCAAATAGCGCAATGCTGGACGCCTCGAGTAATTCCAGACAGCGCGGCGTCAGTAAGCGTTCGGGTGCGACATACAATAAATCGAGTTCACCCATGCGCAGCGCACGCTCGGTACGCATTGCTTCATCAAAGCTCTGGGTGGAGTTCAGGAAAGCGGCACGCACGCCCAGTTCAGCAAGTGCATCGACCTGATCCTGCATCAAGGCGATAAGGGGCGAGATAACGACACCGCAACCCTGTCGCAGCAAGGCCGGTATCTGGTAACAGAGCGACTTGCCGCCACCGGTCGGCATCAAGACCAGTGCGTCGCCACCCTGCGCCATCAAATCGACTATCTCGGCCTGCTGACCGCGAAAAGCCGGATAACCAAATACGCTTTGCAGCACGTGCAGCGCACGTGCTTGCGTGTCTTCAGTCATGGAATTATTCTGCCCAGACTATCCAGCCTGACCAGGCCGAGACCAGAACGAAAAGGCCAAACACGATGCGATACCAGGCAAACAAGGTGAAGTCATGGGTGCTGATATAGCGCAGCAGCCAGCGCACGCAAAAGAAAGCGGAAATGAAAGAGGCCAGTCCGCCCAGTCCGAACATGGGCAAGTCAGCCACTGACAGCAGCGCGCGCTCTTTGTAAAGAGAATAGACAGTCGCGCCAAATAGCGTCGGAATGGCAAGAAAAAATGAAAACTCAGTCGCGGCCTTGCGCGAAAGCCCAAACGCCATTGCGCCGATGATGCTGGCGCCGGAACGGCTGGTACCCGGTATCAGCGCGAAGCATTGCGCACAGCCGACCTTGAAGGCATCCAGCAAACTCATGTCATCAACGGCATCGATACGCACCGCAACGGGACGCAAGCGCTGGCTACGCTCCACCCATAAAATGACGAACGCTCCGATAATGAAGGCCGCAGCAACAGGCACCGGTGCGAACAGGTGCGCCTTGATCATTTTGCCAAAGATCAGGCCAAGCACGACTGCCGGCAAGAAAGCGACCAGCAGATTCAGCACGAATTTACGCGCTGCCGGCTGCGTGGTCAAACCAGATACGACGTGCGCAATACGCGATCGATATTCCCAGCAGACGGCCAGCATCGCACCGGCCTGAATGACGATCTCGAATACTTTGACTTTTTCACCGGTGAAATTGAGCAGGCTGCCAGCCAGAATCAGATGACCGGTTGAGGAGATGGGCAGAAATTCCGTCAAACCTTCGACGATGCCCATGATGATAATTTTTATTGCTAAGACGATTTCCATACCGCGCACATTCCAGACCAGTGATGCTGGCCGGAACCAGCGTTATTTGACCGGCTCAAAGCTTACCACGAGGGCATTGGCGCGCGTCGTGATTTTCGTCGGCGCGAAGCGCATGCCGGCAATGAAAAAATCTTCCGGCTTGAACGTATAGATTACGGTGTTGTTCAACAGATCTTCGGCCAGCTGCGTACCCAGCTTAGCAAGTTTGCCAGCATTGCTGCCCGTTGCCGCATCAAGACTCAGATTTTCCAGCCGCGGCTCGGTTAGCACCACCGCGTTGCGTGTCGCATCGATTTTCAAGGCACCTGAGAGTACCAGCTTGCCTTGCCAGGCTTGCTTCAAAAAAGCGGGTGAAACACGCGCATCAAATGCAGTAACGACACGATTGGTATCTGGCTGCAAACTCAGCTTTGGATTACTGACCGTAATGTCGAACAAATCCAGATAACGATTATTGAAAGGGAATTTATTTTGCAGTGCCTGCTGCAGTCTGGATAACGGCACTTCTTTATCCTGCGGCCCGATCAGGCTCGCGCAGCCGGTTGCAACGAATATCAAGCCAATCACGAGCAAGGCGCGAAGTTTCATACAGATACCTCAGGGCTTGTCAGCTGCTCCAATTGCTGCAAAAAATGCAGCGCCTGTATACGATTGTCGCCGCACATTGCTTGCGAAGGCTTGAGGCTGGCGCAAACCAGCGGCCGCTGCGGCGAACCAAACAACAAGCAATTTTGGTTCGCATCGAGCTGCACGCAACGCACACCAGCCGGTTTCCCGTTCGGCATACCGGGTATGACCGACGAAATCGAGGGCGCGATACAGCATGCAGCACATCCGCTGCGGCATGGCATCTCGCTTATGACATCACTCATAGCGCAGCGCTTGGATCGGCAACAGCGCCGCTGCCTTGCGGGCTGGATAGTAGCCAAAGAAAATTCCGATTGCAGCCGAAAAGCCAACCGCCAGCACGATAGACTCCGGCGACATCCGCGTCTCCCAACCTGCAAATGCCGCCACCATCGCGCTGCCGGCTGCACCGAGCGCAACACCGATCAGCCCGCCTGTCATCGACAGCGTGATCGCTTCAACCAGAAACTGCGTAAGAATATCTTTGCTGCGGGCGCCGACGGCCATGCGCAAACCAATTTCACGGGTGCGCTCTGTCACCGAGACCAGCATGATATTCATAATGCCGATACCGCCGACCAGCAAGGACACGGATGCAACAGCAGCGAGCAATATGCTCATGATGCGCGACGATTCTTCCTGCGTCTGCAACATTTCGGTCAGGTTCAAAATTGAAAACGGATCTTCCTGCGCATTGCCGGCGCGCAGGCGCTGACGCAGCAGTTCGGCAACTTTACTTTGCGCCTCTGCCATGCTGGCACCATCACGCACCTTTATCTGAATCATGCCAACCTGACGCAGCTTACCTTGCGTGGTGCCGAGCAGACGATTACGTGCCGTCGATAATGGCACCATGATCACATCGTCCTGATCCTGCCCCATCATACTTTGGCCTTTGCGATTCAGGATACCGATGACAGTGAACGGGACATTCTTGATGCGTATGCTCTGATCCATAGGATCCGCATCGCCAAACAATTCTCGTGCAACCGACTGGCCTATCAAGGCAACTTTGCCGGAGCCACTCAACTCGGCAGACTCGAACATACGGCCTGCTGCCAGGCTCCAGTTCCGCACTACAAAGTAATCAGGCGTGATGCCATAGATCTGCGTAGCCCAGTTGGCGCTGCCAACAACCACTTGCGCGCCGCCACGGTTCGACGGTGCAGCGGCTTCAACTTCAGGGACCTCACGTGCAATCGCAGCGGCATCGTCCTCGGTCAGGCTGGTTGTGGTGCCAGTCGCGAGTCGCACGCCGCTGGCAGTGCGCGCACCGGCGGTGACGATCATGATATTCGAGCCCAGACTCTGTATCTGCTGCTGTATGCGCGCTTCTGCGCCAGCGCCGACAGCAAGCATGGTGATCACGGCGGCCACGCCGATAATGACGCCCAGCATGGTCAGGATAGAGCGCAGCAAATTGACGCGCAAGGCATTCAGCGCCACGCGCAGCGTCGCAAGCAGGTTCATGGCGGAGACTCTTTATCGTTAGCCGCGAAATTAGCCGAATCAGCGAATCTGGCGACGGCATCGTCAGGCTTATGGGCGAGATCCGACATGACGCGACCGTCTTTAAAAGTCAGGATGCGCGAAGCAAAAGCAGCAATATCGGCCTCATGCGTCACCATCACAATGGTCATGCCATTGCGGTTGAGTTTTTGCATCAAGGCCATGATCTCCAGACTGGTATGCGAATCAAGCGCGCCAGTCGGTTCGTCGGCCAATATTAATGAAGGCTTGTTGACGAGCGCACGCGCAATCGCCACCCGCTGCTGCTGCCCGCCTGACAGCTGGGCTGGATGATGGTCGGCGCGGCCGGCCAGCCCGACTTCGGTCAGACAAGCCTGCGCACGCTGGTGACGCTCGGCGGCTGGCACCGATGAATACAGCAGGGGCAACTCGACATTGTCTTGGGCGCTAGTGCGCGGCAACAAGTTGAACTGCTGAAAAACAAAACCGATACGCTGATTGCGAACGGCAGCGAGCTGGTCACTGCTCATCGCCGAGACATATTCGCCCGCAAGTTTATAACTACCTTCGCTCGGTAAATCGAGACACCCGAGCAAATTCATGAACGTAGATTTACCTGAACCGGACGCACCCATGATGGCGACGAACTCGCCGCTGGCAATCTGCACCGATACACCGCGCAGGGCCAGCACATGCGTGCTGCCCATCTGGTAATCCTTGGTCAGGCCATTTGTTTCGATCAGCATTGACATCGCTGGCGATCAGAACATGCGCGGGCCGCCGCCCATCGGCACTGGACGCTTGCTGTCAGCAGACTGCAGCGTACCGATCACGACCTCGCTACCTTCGCTCAATGCGGGCGCATTGACTTCCGTCATCAACCCGTCGCTCGCACCGAGTTGCACCGGCAGCGGCACCAGCTTGCCTGCCTGCAGTTGATACACGCGCGCACTACCGGGCGCACCGCGGCCGCCGTGCTGGCGACCTCCTGCGCTATTACCTGCCCCTCCGCCAGAGCCTTTGCGTTCGCTTTTATCTTTGTCGTTTTGCGGCGGCCGGAATCGCAACGCTGCATTCGGCACTTTCAATACACCCTCACGAACATCCGTGACGATGCGCACATTTGCCGTCATGCCCGGCAACAGCTGCAAGTCGGGATTGGCGGCCGAGACTTCAACCAGATAGGTCACGACATTCGAGACTGTTTGCGCAGCCTTGCGCACTTGCTGCACCTTGCCGTCGAAAACCTTGCCGGGGAAGGCATCGACGGTAAAACTAGCGCGCTGGCCGACTTTAATTTTGCCGATTTCGGATTCATCAATCGAGGTATCGACCCGCATGTCGGTCAGATTTTCAGCAATGATGAACAGTTCCGGCGCCTGCAGGCTGGCCGCGACCGTCTGGCCTTTATCCACGCTGCGTTTAATGACAACACCGGAAACAGGGGCACGGATGGCGGTGCGCGCCAGGTCAACACGTGCCTGCGCCAGCGACGCTTCACGCTGCTTGACGACAGCGGCGACATTGCCGGCATTGGCGCGTGCGACTTCTACTTGAGCCTGAGCGGCTTTGAGTTGTTCAGCCAGCGCGTTGGCAGTTGCGCGCGCCTTGTCGACGTCGGCTCCAGAAATAAAATTCTTCGCCTGTAGTTGCTGTTTGCGCTCGAAGTCACGCCGCGCATCGGCCAGGCTGACATCGATCTGCGATACGACGGCACGTTGCGCAACAATCATTGCTTGCTGGGTTAACACTTGCGCCCTTGCCGCCTCGAGATCTGCTTCGGCCTGACGCACTTTGTACTCGAAGGTTTCGGGATCAATGCGTGCAATCAACTGGTCTTTCTTGACGAGGCTATTAAAGTCCACCAAGACTTCTTTCAACTGACCGGAAACTTGTGATCCGACCTGAACTGACATCACAGGTTGCAGCGTTCCGCTGGCTGCGACGCTGGCTGTGAGCATGCCCTTCTCAATTTTTGCAGTGCGATAGGCAGGTTCAGCATGTTTGCTTGCCCAGACCTGGTAAGCAAGAATACTTGCTACAACGACAATCGCTAGTACAAGCCAGATCCAGCGCTTTTTTATCCAGTTCATTTACATCACCATCTTATTGAATTGCAGCGATTTTACTGGGATTAGCTTGCGGTCACATGACTTCAGGCTGGAAAATAAAAAATGCCCGCCAATCTTTTGTAGAGTGGCGGGCAATGACTCAAATCGAACTCAGGAAATTGGAGGATTAACCTCATCAGGATTCGAGCGGCTATTGGATTCGAAAGTGCTCATTCGTCTTTTTCATCTCCAATCTCATCCTCTGTAGGAAATGGGAGATAACTAAATGAACTGCCCGACGGCGCTACTGCAGACGTTGACGTTGATGTGGACGTTGTTGGTGCTGGTGCTGGTGCTGGTGCTGGTGCTGGCGTTGGGGTTGTAGTTGTCGATTTTTCCAATGCCACGTGTATGGCCTTTAGTTTTGCAGGGTCAACAGCGTTAAGTTCTTGAGTCATCCTGGCTTTCTTGTCATTTCTTTCTTTCGACAGTAGTCCCACATAAAATTTATCTACATGCTTCAAACAATATTTGACTGGATCTATTTTAAATTGCTCATAAGCTTTGTCTGACATTGTCTGCACAACATATTTGTAGAAATACCGATAATAATCAGGATCAATTTTGGCTAAATCTATGACCTTATTAAATTTCTTGAAAAAATCCCGACGCTGAAACTCTTTTTTCTGCTCAGTCTGCAGCTGTGTTTTTTCTAATGCCACGCGTTGTGTTGCCCGTGGAGATAAAGTAGTCGTCGTTTTTTCTGGATCGCCCGCCATACTCATGCTGGATTTTGTATTTCTCAAGCGTTTGAGATTTTTCAGCTCGGTGTTTTCAGCAGAATTATCCAATCGCGCGCTAGTCTTTACTTTTTTTTGCCCGGACAAGAGCTTGATGTAGTTGCGGGTTTGATTGTCAAATTTGTCGCCTTCTTTATCTTTACGACTCAACAGAATATCGACTAAAAATTTCTCCACCCTATGTGAAAAGTAGGAATTCGTGTACGCGCTAAATTTAACTGAATCAAGCCCCTTTTTCTGGAAAATGTCCTGAATTGATTTGCCCCAAACTGCCATCACTCCTCGCGTTGAGAGCAAAGCAATGATCCCTTGCTTACGTATTTGATTGAGTTCTTTCTGATTATCAAAATTTGTTTTTTTAGCCCAAAGCATCACTGCGTCGTCCACACTCCTCAACATACGCTTCCAAAAATCGGGAAGTCCCGATCCCTCAAGTGTCTGATCTGTCCCGCAAACTTGCTCAAACAAAGGCTGGATGACTGGATCCATAATTTCCTTCAATTTTTCTGACTTCTGCATTTCGGCAGGCCGCATTCCTCTGGCTATCAGCTCCACATCCTCTGCGACAGATGAATAATTACTAATCAATCGATCCCTGATTTTCGTCCACTCTTGTGAATTGAATAATGCCTCGGCTGCGGGCTGAAGAAATTTCTCAACCAGATTGATTGGCTCATATGGTGTGCCACTGCTGTTGAGCAAACCATTAACGATCAGGCCCCCGCGCAGAAAAGGCGTTCCTTGGTCTGCTTCATCCAAGGGCTTCGTGAACCCGACTGTCTGTACATCAACAAGGATGTAGCCAAGCGCTTCCGGACTAACCTTTCCTTGCATCATTGCCGCTGCAAGCAGGCTGCGAGACTTTTCAGTTAAATTCTCTGCCGGCACCCCTTTAGACCTGGCGGTTGCTGGCATATCAATTCGTGACATAGGGTTCACGGGTGGCGTCGATGTCGAGGATGAAGAACTGGGTAGTGACACCGTTGCGAGGGACGCCACTGTTGTGCTCGTTGATGATTTCTGCTTAGGAAAATCTTCTGCTTGCGCCGTGCGGTGCGATGATAATGCTGCTCTTGGAGATACGACAGGATAGCTTGACGACACAGCCGCTTGACCTGATGACAGCTTTCCAAGATCAAGCTTGATACCTGTTTTACCTTTTGCTTTGGATGGAATTGCGCTACTACTAGTTGATGGTGATTTTTTGGAAGACGCCATCGTTTGTTCTGCGGGCACTCCGCTTTTCATTTTCGGTTTTGTCGGTGTCATTGACCAGGTGCCAGCACGTTTACGGCCTCCGCCTTCTTTTCGATCTTCTTTTTCCGAGGACTCCTCTGAAGACTGGGTGTTTGCAACATCTTTACCTGATGGCTTGTCCTCCACATTGATTTTCTCTCTCGAGTTACTGCACGATAATCTGTCCATGGGAGTGACCTTTTAAGTTGCTGAATTAATTTTCGGGAATCGTATCTGCTGGAGTGTGTTGTCTGCCTTAATGCAAGAGCATGAATTTAATTATTTTTTTGACAATCAAACACCAAGAATTCGTAACCCAAAGTTTGGGTCGGTTCCGATCAGCGAAAATGACAGCAATTATTTTGGCTTCCGCGTACTTAGCTTGACGGGGAGATAGCGAAACACCTATATTACTGACTCAATAGTTAGTAATAGCCGCCCCACCCATGTCAAGCTGCGACACAAAATCCAAGCCCCGCTGGGAACGCCGTAAAGACGCGCGTCCGCAAGAGCTGCTCGCTGCTGCGCTCGACTTGTTCGTCGAACTCGGTTATGCCGCGACCAGGCTCGACGATGTCGCTGCGCGCGGCGGGGTGTCGAAGGGCACGCTGTATTTGTATTTTGAAAACAAAGAAGAATTATTCAAGGCGGTGGTGCGGGAAAATCTGGTTTCGGCGCTGGCCGAGGCCGAGGATTACATTGAGCAATACAGCGACACTAGCTCTGCACTGTTGCGCGAGTTCATTCTGGGCTGGTGGGAACGCATTGGCGAAACCAAGCTGTCCGGCATTACGAAGCTGATGATGGCAGAATCCGGCAACTTTCCGGACGTTGCACGCTTTTACCACGAAGAAGTCATTTCACGCAGCCACGCACTCATCACCCGCATGCTTGAACGCGGCATCGCCAGCGGTGAATTCAGGGCGATTAATACAGAACATGCGAATCGCGTCATCGTCGCCCCTGTCGTCATGCTGATGATGTGGAAACATTCATTCAATGCCTGTCAGTTGACACCGATTTCGGCACCCGAGTATCTCGATTGCTTCCTTGATCTGATTACCAACGGCTTGCTGGCGTCACCGGCCAGCCCCGATAACCTGAGCTGAACTTATGCGTAAACGTTTAATCTGGA
>JAOAUN010000043.1 GCA_030157545.1 Burkholderiaceae bacterium | reverse complement strand
TTTTGGAGATTATTCAATGAAAAAATCGAACATCGCCCTGGCCGCACTGGCTCTGATCGCATCGACCGCAGCAATGGCTGAAGGCGTGACCGTTTACGGTACAGCGGACGTTTCCGTTGTTAAGACTGATGTTGGTACATCGATGGCTGGCGCAGGTAACAGCGCAGGTAGCATCTTTGGTGTTAAGGGTTCGGAAGATCTGGGCGGCGGTCTGAAAGCTTCGTTCAACCTCGAAACCGGCTACACCGGCACCAATGGCGCGCTTGCTAACGGCGGCGCTGTTGATCAAACTACCGTCATTTTCAATCGTCAAGCCAACGTTGGCCTGAGCAATGAAAACTTCGGCCTTACCTTGGGTGCGCAGATCTCCCCATTCATCGCTGGTGAATTGAATGGCGCAACTGGTGTTGGCGGCAATGGCGTTTTTGTGCCAGGCCTCTTGATCCTGAACGGCGGCAATCTGGCAGGCACCGCTCAGTCAGCTGGCGGCTTCTTCATCCCGGATGCAGTCAATGTTTCCGCATCGTTCAATGGCGTTAGCGCCAATGTGATGTCACGTACACGTGCAGGAACAGCCGGCACTGGCGGCATCACAGCTGACAAATACATGGCTGCAAACATCGGTGCGACTGTTGCTGATATCAGCTTCAACCTGGCACATCAAAAAATCACTGGCACGGCAATCACCAAGAACACGGTTTTGTCGGCTAACACAACAGTTTCAGGCGTTCGCCTCAATGCAGCTTATGCAACCAACAGCATTGATGGTGTATCGAACAAAGGCTATCTGGTTGGCGCATCCATGCCACTGGTTGGCGCGCTGTCAGGCGGCTTGACTTATGCACGCAATGACCTCGCCTCACTGGGCAACATGAAAAGCGTTTCGCTGCAATACACCCTGTCAAAAGCAACTTATGTTTACCTGAACTACAACAAGTTCAGCGTTGATACGGCGGTAGCTGGCAATGACAGCGGCAACTTGGGCTCCGCTAACAAAACTGGCGCGATGACCGCAGTAGGTGTTGCACACTCTTTCTAAATTGAGTTCGGTCTAGCGCCGAATATTTTAGAAACGCAGTACTTGAAAGCCACTCTTCGGAGTGGCTTTTTTTCATGCGCAAAACGCCAAAACGGGGTCAGATACCGCCTTGAATGTCAACAGCTAACCCCGCCATCGCTGCGTTACAAAACGGCAAAACGCACCGATTGGGGTCACCGATTGGGGTCACCGATTGGGGTCAGGTCTTGCAATCACGCATCCCTCCCTCTTCTTTTTCAACTCACATTCCGAAATCAGGTCATTTAATGGCCGGCGCAAGTCTTTTGCCATGCTTTTAGTCAAATTAAAAATCGACAGTTGCATTGACTTGCAAATCATGATGTAATAACTTAGTTATTACAAGCGAGGTGATTATGAGAACCACTCTTAGAAAAATTGGAAACTCGCAAGGCATACTGATTCCCGCACCCCTGCTGGCCGAATGCGGCATCACCAATGAAATTGAACTGCACCTTGAAGGAACGAAAATCGTTATAGAGTCTGCTCGACCGGCTCGCGCGGGATGGTTTGACAGCTATCGCGCTGAAGAAGAAATCGACGCATGGGAGGGGCTCTCGCCGGGTCTGGATAGCGGTGACTGGGAATGGTGAAAGCAAGTGACCAAATACGATGCGGGGATGTCTATTGGGTAAACCCGGAGCCAACAATTGGTAGTGAAATTCAGAAAACACGACCTGCGTTAGTGATTTCACCAAGTGACATGAATGCTGTTTTACCTCGCGTCATAGTGGCACCGATAGCTAGCAAGGGGCAAGCATTGGGTTGTCGCCCCGAAGTTGAGTTCGATGGTAAATCGGCACGAATTTTATTGGATCAGATTCGCTGCGTTGACAAGGTCAGGCTGCTCGGAAAATTGGGTGAAATCGACAAAACATTGTGGCACGGTGTGCTGTTGCAAATGCTTGGATAAGCATAAGGAAGTGCGGAAAGTGTTGGTAGCACGTTCGGGGCTGGACTCGCCCACTCGCTCTAATTTCAAGCCGGTTTTATACCGCTTGAGTTACAAATTAAGCAGCATGAAAAATAACCTCAAATCATGATGTTTTTTTCGTGTTGATACCCTAATCAAATCATTCTTCGGCAATTATCTTCGACTGCTTTTACCATCCTGTTTCGCGTCGCAACACGAATCGGATAGTCTGCCATGAGCATCTTGAATTCCTGCGCAACAGTGGCGATGCGCTCAATGACGGCAGCTGCCCATGCCTGACCTACTCCCGCCCTGACAGCCAGCTGCAGCAGATGCGTCTTCGCCGGGCACCGCCCTTCCCCTTCGATATCCATCTGATGCTCGCCACCCGCACCTTCGTTATAGCTTAAGTCATAACAGGGTGCGAGCTTCCAGTTGAAATGGGCATCCATACGATAAGCAAAATTTTTGGTATGGTCGTCGCGATTATTGAAAATCACATTGAAAACACAGCGCTCAAACGCTTTTTCTACTTCACGCTCGCTATGCGTTAAGGCCCGTGTAATGCGTAAAAAGGTCTGATAGTCGGCGCCCGGAATACGGAAGTCGGCGTGCAGAGCGCCCGCCAAGGAATGGACCGGAACGCGCATGCCATCATGACGATCAAAGCGCGCTATGCCAAAGGCAGCCAATGATTTATCGATGTCAAAATACTGGGTCGCTGGCATATCGAGCTGACAAAGGCGCGCAAGTTGCGCATACAAATGCTCTATTGCGCAGACTTCCTTGTGTTCATGTTTGGCAGGGAATTTGATCAACCAAGGCATACCAACCGCCAGCGGATGCGTGCTGATCCTGTCAGATGCGAGCTCATATTGCACCAGTGCCTTCGGGCGCGCGCCGTGCGGCGAGCCACCCAATAGCACCAGCTGTTTCAGTGCAGTGCTGTCCTTGTCCGTGACAACAGCTCTGATTTCTTTAGCCAATGTCAGCAGGGCCAAATCGGCCGGTGGCAACGCTATGTTCGAGGCGGGTTGAAACGCCAAGGCTCCCATGGCGCGATCGGCAATGAAAGCCAGCCTGTCAAGCGGCGTGATCAGCCGGCGGTCCAGACCTGATGCAGCAAATAATCGGTCCATCAACAACATGCCCCACCCATCCGGCAGCGCATCGGCGATCAAGCCTGGCAAGCGGTGCTGATGCGCCGGGAAGTCGGCGTAGGCCTGTGGCCGCAATTTCAAATGACGAGGCGAAAGTTCTATTCCCTTAACGAGCGCTTCAGAAGAAAATTCAAACAGAAGTTCTCTGCCGTTGTCGCCGAGGGTACCCAGCAACCAGCGCTGTCCCCATCCGCAAAACAGAACTTCTAATTTTTTCATTTGAAAGACTCGCGGATTTTTCTGGCGCGAGGTGCGCGCTGGCGCGGCTGCTGCGAGGCCTTTTCCATAGCAGCGATGGATCTGACTTTCAAGGCAAACAAGGATTGCAAGTCATCCGCCAGCCCCAGGCCCATGGTCGCACGCACGAAATTTTCCAATGTGCACTGACCTTTTTTTTCCAGCAGCTTGAGAGTGGACAATCCGATTCCTGCACGCTGCGCGAGGTCGGCCTGCGTCAGCCCTTGCGTCAGTCGCTGCTGCTGCAAACGCTTGCCAAGCTCGGCACGGATTTCCTGCTCATTGGCGAATCCAAAGTCCAGCATGAGTGCATTCCTCGGGGAAGGGAAGATCAAGCTGAAGTATAGCAAACCCAGGAAGATATTTTTATTTAATAGACCATATATAAACTTTTAAATGGATATTTAATTACTAATAGATTAAATATGATCTATTAAAATTTCAATTAGAGAGCCGGCCCGTACTGCATTTCGCCGTTCCCGAACGACCAGTTTTCTTTCGACACTTCCACCAGACTGATAAACACATCCTGCTTGCGCACCTTCAGCTCGGCAGCCAGATCGTCTGCTATGCGCTGGTAAAACTTCTTTTTCAACTCCGTTGTGCGACCCGCATTCAGCGTGACGGAAATGAACACAATGCCGGGCGTGTATTCAATGCCGAGATAGCTTTTCGGAATGTTCAGTTCGTCTGCTTCATGCGTGCTGATGATCTGGAATTTGTCATCGGCCGGTACATTGATTTCAGACAGCATCGCACGGTAGACGATTTCACCGACTGCGCGGCCAAAGCCTGGCGGGTGGTTTTTGGCGATGTCGATTCTGACGAGTGGCATGGTTTTTCCTTATAAGGGTTGTGTGGAATTTTTAACGGTTCACAATATAATACTTAATGACTTTTCTTGTCAGTCACGTCCGGGAGACTATGATGAAAACTCTTCACCTGTTGTGCAGTGCTTCTCTGTTGATTGCAGCCCTGCCTGCCATGGCTGCCGATGACGATCAAGCCTTGAAAGCCGAAACGCAAGCTGCACCGGCAAGCCAAGTGCCGCAAATGTCCGAAATTCCGACTATGAAAGCACAGGGAAAGCGGATGGCCGAACTGATGCAGAAAATTCAGGATGTCAAAGACCCCGCCGAGCGTAAGCGTATGCTCGCGGAAGCAATGTGCCCGCAGTAAAAAGTGGCTTACTCGTCAGCGCGCGGCCGGTTTGCAAACGCTGTTAAGAAATCCAGCGGCAGCGGGAAAATAATGGTCGACGATTTGTCGCCCGCGATATTGCTGAGTGTTTGCATATAGCGCAGTTGCATGGCCGCTGGTTGCTGCGCGAGTACGGCAGCGGCTTGTTGCAGTTTTTCCGATGCCTGTAATTCTCCCTCTGCATGAATGACTTTCGCGCGCCGTTCGCGTTCGGCTTCGGCCTGCTTAGCAATGGCGCGGATCATCGATTCATCCAGATCAACATGCTTGATCTCGACATTGGTGACCTTGATGCCCCAGGCATCAGTCTGCGCGTCGAGCACTTGCTGGATATCCAGATTCAATCTTTCACGCTCGGCCAACATGTCGTCGAGTTCATGCTTGCCCAGCACCGAACGCAGCGTGGTCTGCGATAGCTGGCTGGTGGCTTCAAAAAAGTTTTCGACCTGAATGATCGCTCTCTGCGGATCAACCACTCTAAAATAAATCACGGCACTCACTTTCACCGACACGTTGTCTCGCGAAATCACATCCTGCGTCGGCACATCGAGCACAATGGTGCGCAGATCAACACGCACCATTTGCTGTATGCCGGGGATCAGCACCACCAGCCCCGGTCCTTTGACTTTCCAGAATCGACCCAATTGAAAAACTACGCCGCGCTGGTATTCGCGCAGCACGCGTATCGCTGTCGCGAAAAAAAATAACAGTAGAAACAAGATGCCGGTAAAGCTGATTTCAAGTCCCATGTCCATGCTCATTCTCCTGCTTGATATCTATGTTTGCTATCACTGCTCGATCGCTTCGGCCGCTCGACTTGCAGCAACAGCCCGCGCCGTGCCACAACCTGCACGCGCTGGCCACGCTGCAGGGGCGTGCTGCATTCTGCCTGCCAGCGCTCACCGCGCAAGGAAACCCAGATCAGCTCTGGCGTGACGTCCACCACTTCAGCGACTGTGCCGAGCAATTCGGCGTCCCCAATAACAGACGTGCGCCGCCAGCTGCGCAGGGCCAGGCCACCCAAGGTGGCAATCAAGAGCGCGCTGAGAATTGCGGCAGTCACGATCACAGCCAATGGAATTCCATAGCCCGGCAAATCGGTATCCATCAGCACGATGGCGCCCAATACAAAAGCAACAATGCCACCGAGCCCCAATGCGCCGTAGCTCGGCACGAACGCTTCTGCCAGCATGAATGCGATACCGAGCCCAAGCAAGGCAAGTCCGGCAAAGTTTATCGGCAACATCTGCAGCGCAAACAGCCCCAGCAACAAACAGATGCCGCCCAACACACCCGGCACCACCAGCCCGGCATGGGTAAACTCGATAAACAAACCGACTACGCCGATCATGATCAGCAGTACTGCAATACCGGGGTCGGTCAACACTGCCAGCAGTTGCACACGCCAGTCGGGTGGGTAATGCAATAGCGGTGCATTCGCCACGTTTAACTGACGCATCAGGTCGGGCAGATCAGTGGCAACCAGATCGATCACTTTTCGTTTCTGTGCTTCTTCCGCTGTCAGGCTGGCTGCTTCGCGTACTGCCCGTTCGCCCCAGTCGGCGTTGCGGTTTCGCAGACGTGCCAGTGAACGTATGTAAGCGGCCGCATCATTGATTGCCTTGTTTCTTTCTGGATCGGAAGCCGCTTGCTGTCCACTACCCATTGCTATCGGTGTGGCAGCACCGAGGTTGGTGCCGGGCGCCATCGCTGCTATATGGCTCGCATACAAAATTAACGTGCCTGCGCTGGCAGCGCGCGCGCCGCCCGGCCAGACGAAACTGGCGACAGGCACACGAGACGCCAGTATCGATTTGATGATGCTGCGCATTGAACTATCCAGACCGCCGGGCGTATCAATGTTCAGCACAATCAGCTGTGCGCCTTCTCTTGCAGCGCGTGCAATGCCGTGGCTAACATAATCGGCCAATACCGGACTGATCGCGCCCTCCAGTCTGAGCACAACGACTGGCGCGGCGGTCGTCCTGATCTGTGCAGCGATTGCCGATAAGGCAAACAGCAGCAGCAACGTCATTCGGATTGCAGTGAGATAGAGCCCACGCATGCGGAGTGCCATATCGCCAGACTGCCAGCATTGTTGTTACAGGCTTTACGACAAATCAGAAATGCAAAAGAATGGCAATGCTGTCTATAATCAGCAGGAAACTTCCCACCAAAAAAATATGAAAATCAGAACGATATGGATCATGTCCGTCCTTGCAGCGGCCTTAATGACAATGAACATCACGCGGGCAGCCGATCTGATCCGCATCAGTGAACAGCAATTGCGCAATGCCGGTGTCGAGTTCGCCTCTATCAGTGCCGCACAAGAAAATGGCGATGGCGTGCGCCTTGCCGGCAGCGCCGTTTATCCGCCGTCACGCATCGAAACGGTTAGTGCGCCGGCTGCCGGTGTCGTGCAGTCGCTGCAAGTCAGCAGCATGGATCAGCTGCGTGCAGGCAGCGTTGTACTGCGTCTGCACAGTGCCGAATTGCTGGAGTGGCAGCGTGAATATGTGCATCTGTCCACGCAATTTGAATTGGCGGCAAAAAAAACCGCGCGTGACGAGAGCCTGTTCAATGAAGGCATCATCGCGGCCAGCCGTCTGCAGGAAACGCGTAACCAGCTGACGCAGGCGCGCGTCGCCGTGCAATCGCGCGCGCAAATGCTGAAGCTTGCAGGCATGAGCGATGCGGCCATTGCTGCGCTCGCCAGTCAGCATGCGCTGTCACCAATCGTTGATATCAGAAGCCGAATCAGCGGCAGCGTACTCGAAATCATGGTCACGCCGGGCCAGCGCGTCGAAGCCGGCGCACCACTTGCCAAAGTCGCACGCAGCGGCGAATTGTGGCTGGAATTACAGGCCAGTCGCGCGCAAGGCGACCAGATCCATATCGGCGACAAGGTCAAACTCAGCCAGTGCGCGCAAGCAGGTCGCGTCACCGCCATTGCGCCGCAGATGTCGGCGCAAAACCAGTTCGTCGTCATCCGCGCGAGCTTGCCGGGCGCCGAACAATGCCTACGCGCCGGCCAGTATCTGGAAGCTGCCATCAGCAGCAAGGCCGCACCAGCGTCTGGCTGGTCATTGCCGGCCGCTGCAATTGTGCGCAATAACGGACGTGACTATGTATTTGTAAAAGATGCGGCAGGCGTGCAGGCACAAGCCATCAGCATCGTTACCCGCAGCGCGGAACATGTTGTCGCTCGGGGTTCGTTACAAGCTGGCCAGCAAGTCGCCGTAAAAGGACTTGCCAATCTGAAAGGCATCTGGCTCGGGCTGGGTGCGCCGGAATCCGGAGCCCATTGATGCTCGACAGTCTGATTGCCCTGTCTCTCAGGCAGCGTCTGCTGGTTATCCTGCTGGCGCTGGCGTTGCTTGTCGCCGGCAGCATGGCGTTTCGTGGTCTGCCAATCGATGCATTTCCCGATGTGTCGACGACGCAAGTCAAGATCATCATGAAAGCGCCCGGCATGACGCCGGAAGAAGTCGAGATGCGCATTACCGCTCCCATAGAGCGCGAACTGCTGGGCATACCGAACCAGACCGTGCTGCGCTCGCAATCGAAATACGCGATCGCCGATATCACGCTTGATTTCGATGAAGGCACCGACATCTACTGGGCGCGCCAGCAAGTCGCAGAACGGCTTGCCAATGTAGAGCAAGACTTGCCTGCAACGGCTAGTGGAGGACTGGCGCCGATTACGACGCCGCTTGGCGAGATGTTCATGTTCACCATCGAAGGCGACATCTCGCTGATGGAAAAACGCTCGCTGTTAGATTGGGTGATACGGCCGGCCCTGCGCAGCATACGCGGCGTGGCCGACGTCAATGCGCTTGGTGGACTGGTCAAAAGTTTTGAAGTGACGCCGGACCCGGCCGCGCTGGCAGCGCGTCAGCTGTCGCTGGCCGATGTGCAGGCTGCGCTGGAAGCCAACAACCGCAATGACGGCGCAGGCCGCCTGTCGGAAAATGAAGAAGCGCTGCTGGTTCGCACCGAAGGCAGCATACGCACGCTGGATGATGTGCGCGCAATTGCCATTGCGCAGCGCGGCGGCGTGCCGGTACGCATAGCCGATGTCGCCAGCGTGAAGATCGGCAGCCTGACCCGTTACGGCAGCGTCAGCAAGGACGGCAAAGGCGAAGCGGTTGAAGGACTGGTGCTGGGTCTGCGGGGCGCCAACGCGCGCGAAGTGGTCCGGCAAGTCAGCGCGCACCTGGTTGACATTAACAAGACGCTGCCAAAAGGCGTGACGGTGCAGCCTTTTTATAATCGCGGCGATCTCGTCGAGCGTGCCGTCGGCACGGTGACCAAGGCACTGACTGAAGCGATCGTGCTGGTTTTAATTCTGCTGTTTCTTTTTCTGGGCAACTTGCGCGCTGCGCTGGTGGTGGCGGTTATCCTGCCGCTCTCGGCGCTGGCCACTTTCCTGCTGATGCGTTATGTCGGACTGAGCGCAAACCTGATGTCGCTCGGCGGCCTTGCCATTGCGATTGGCCTGCTCGTCGATGCGGCCGTGGTGGTAGTCGAAAATATCGAAGCACGGCTTGCGCATCATGCAGGTGACGCCGTATCACTGCCGCAGCTGGTCCGGCAGGCAGCCAGCGAAGTCGCTGCGCCGGTAACTGCCGGCATCGCGATCATCATCATCGTATTTGTGCCGCTGCTGACCTTGCAGGGACTGGAAGGCAAACTCTTCGTTCCGGTCGCGCTGACGATTGTATTTGCGCTCGCGTCTTCCCTGCTGCTGTCGCTGACCGTAATTCCGGTGCTGTCCTCGCTTATTCTGAAGCAGGCAGCACATCAGCCACCCTGGCTGGTACGCAAACTCGACCGTATGTATTCCAGCGTGCTGGGCTGGTCACTACAAAATCAGAAAATTGTGCTGCTTGCCGCCAGCCTCAGTCTGGCATTGGCAGTCGCGGCCTTTCCCTTCATTGGCAAATCGTTTATGCCGACGCTGGACGAAGGCGACATCATCATGCAGCTTGAAAAACTGCCATCGATTAATTTGAAGCGCTCATCCGAAATCGACATAGCCGTGCAAAAGCGCATTCTGCAATCCGTACCGGAAGTTAAAAGCGTGATTGCACGCGCGGGATCTGACGAGCTCGGGCTTGATCCTATGGGCCTGAACGAAACTGATAGCTTTCTGGTACTCAAGCCGCAGGCCAGCTGGCGCGATCCGGACAAGCAAAAACTGATCGATGAACTGCGCAAGATCGGCGATGAATTTCCGGGTGTGAATGTCAGCTTTACGCAGCCGATTGAAATGCGGACGTCGGAAATGTTGTCCGGCGTGCGCGGCGATCTGGCGGTAAAAATTTACGGGCCGGAGCTGAATGTGCTCAACGATCTGGCGCAACAGATTGTCGTGCAATTGAAATCTGTGCCCGGCCATGAAGATGTGCTGACCGTGAAAAACGAAGGCATGCAATATCTGCAGATTGAACTCGACCGGCAGGCCATAGGCCGCTTCGGTTTGTCGGTGGAACAGGTACAAAACGATTTGCGCGCCTTGCTAGAAGGCCGTCAGGTCGGCGTCGTGATCGAACAGGGCCGGCGCTTGCCGTTGCTGGTGCGCGGTGGCAGCGCAATGCAAATGTCTCCGGCCTTGTTTGAGTCACTGCGCTTGCCCGTCTCCGACGGCCGTGCATTGCCGCTGGCGCAACTGGCCAGGCTGGTGCCCATGGGCGGGCCGGTCAAAGTCGAACGCGAAAATTCTTCACGCATGGTCGTCGTGCGCGCGAATGTGCGTGAACGCGATCTGGTCAGCTTCGTTGACGAGGCCAAAGCACGTGTCGCGCAACATGTCGCGCTGCCCGCAGGTTATCGGCTCGGATGGGGCGGGCAATTTGAAAATCAGCAGCGTGCCGCACAGCGACTGATGATCGTGGTGCCGGTCGCACTCGCGCTGATTTTTCTTTTGCTCTACACCACCTTCGGTTCGCTGCGGCAGGCGCTACTGGTGTTGCTGAATATCCCGTTTGCATTAATAGGCGGCGTCTTCGCGCTGGCCATCACCGGCGAATATTTATCGGTGCCGGCCTCGGTCGGTTTCATTGCGCTGATGGGCATTGCCGTACTCAATGGCCTGGTGATGGTCACGCACTTCAACCATTTGAAGGACGAAGGACTGGCCGCCTTGCAAGTGGTGACCGAAGGCGCGAAGCGACGCTTGCGGCCGGTGCTGATGACGGCCAGCATCGCTGCCTTCGGCCTGCTGCCGCTGCTGTTGCAGAC
>JAOAUN010000042.1 GCA_030157545.1 Burkholderiaceae bacterium | reverse complement strand
TGTGAATGAAAAAACTTTAGCTAGCGAACACAAAAAATCCATTCGCAAATCAAGCCGAATTCAGCGTCTGCGCTTAACTGACTGACATTGCCCTTACGGGGACTTTGGAATTTTGGCGGAGGCGGTGAGATTCGCCTTCATCCTGCAGGCCGCTGTCTGGCTTGCAAGCCAGACCCTTCGAATCCCACGCGCGATGTGCGCAGGCACATCGCTCGCCTCCAAAACAAAAGTCCCCTTACGGGGACTTTGGAATTTTGGCGGAGGCGGTGAGATTCGAACTCACGGAGGGCGCAAACCCTCGCTAGTTTTCAAGACTAGTGCCTTAAACCGCTCGGCCACACCTCCTTGATTTTGCTGCGAAGCGCATTATACCGAATCGCAACCTACTACCCAAGCAATTTACAAACTGCTCAATCCGGCAAGAAAATCTGCTGCAGGTCATTCAGAAAACGCTGTCCCAGTTCAGTCGGGCGGATGGTCTTGAAGTCGCGGTAGATCAGGCCCTTGGTTTCGGCCTTGTTCAAGGCCTGCTCGATTACGCTGAAGGTCAGTCCGGTGCGCTCGGTAAAAAGTCGGGTCTCGAATCCGTCTGTCAGCCGCAGGCCGTTGAGCATGAATTCAAAGCCCAGTTCTTGCCGCTCAATTTCGTTTTCTTCGACGATGGCGTTGCCTGCGAGGGCATGCTGTATGAAAGCTGCCGGTTGCTTGTAACGCGCCTGCCGCACGATGCGGTGCGGGAACGATAGTTTCGAATGCGCGCCTGCGCCTATGCCGAGGTAGTCGCCAAATTCCCAGTAGTTGCGGTTATGTCTGGCCTGTCGGCCGGGCTTGGCGAAGGCCGAGACTTCGTAATGCTGGAAGCCGGCTGCGCCGGTGAGCTCAGCGATCATGTCCTGCATGGAGGCACTGGTGTCGTCGTCCGGTACCACGGGCGGGTACTTTGCGAATACGGTGTTGGGTTCCATGGTCAGGTGGTACAGAGACAAGTGCGGTGGCGCAAAGCTGATGGCGGTTTCTATGTCTTGTCTGGCCTCTTCCATGGTTTGCTGCGGCAGCGCGTACATCAGATCAAGGTTGAAGTTGTCGAAGCTGGCATTTGCGATTTCAACGGCACGGCGCGCTTCGTCGCCATCGTGGATGCGGCCGAGCGCTTGCAGATGGCGCGGATTGAAGCTTTGTATGCCTACAGACAAACGGTTGACGCCGCTGGCCGCATAGGACTTGAATTTTTCTGCCTCAAAAGTGCCGGGGTTGGCTTCCATGGTGATCTCGGCAGCGCCATCAATGGGCAGCAAGGTGCGCAGGTCTGACAGTAGTCTGTCAAGTCCGGCAGCTGACATGAGGCTGGGCGTGCCGCCGCCAATGAAGATGGTGTAGATCTTGCGGCCCCAAATGAGTGGCAGCGCTTGTTCAAGATCGGCGCGCAATGCATCAAGATATTCTTTTTCCGGCAGAACACCGCTGGCTTCGTGCGAGTTGAAATCGCAGTACGGGCATTTGCGCACGCACCACGGAAAATGCACGTACAGCGACAATGGCGGCAGCGCAGTCAGGTTAAGGATACCGGGTTGCAGGTAAGTTTCCGCTGCACGCGCCGGCAGGGTCTGAAGTGTTTGCGCGGTGTCGGGCTTGATGGGAATCATGAGAGCTTGGGCACTAACTTAGTGACCAACATTCGTAAGGCTTGCCCGCGGTGCGACAGCTGGTTTTTTTCTTGTGCAGTCAGTTCGGCAGCGGTCTTGCCAAGTGCCGGCAGCCAGAAGTGCGCATCGTAGCCAAAGCCGCCCTGCCCGCGTGGCGTAACGATGACTTCACCTTCCCAGCGACCTTCGGCAATAACGGGTTGCGGGTCCTCAGCATGGCGCAGGTAGACCAGAGCGCAGTAGTAATAGGCTGATTTATCTGTCTGCGCGGCCAGATCGGCGACGAGTTTGGCATTATTGGCGGCATCCGATTTTGGTTCGCCGGCATAGCGTGCCGAAAAAACGCCGGGTGCGCCACCGAGGGCCGGCACGCAGATGCCGGAGTCGTCAGCCAGCGCCGGAAGCTTGCTCTCTCTGGCCACATGCCGCGCTTTGGCCAAGGCGTTTTCTACGAAGGTCGCATGCGGTTCTTCGGCTTCGGTAATACCAAGTTCGCTTTGCGTACGCAAGCTGAAACCAAGCGGCGTCAGCAGTTGCGCGAACTCGGCCAGCTTGCCTTGGTTATTGGAAGCGAGAATGATCGGACGTGTCATGGCGTGCATTAACCTGCTTTAACCAGCAATGCCGAGCGCCTGTTTTTGCAGACCTATGAGTTCACTGATGCCGCCGCCAGCCAGGTCCAGCAGCTTGTTCATGGTGGCGCGGTCGAAGGCTTCGCCTTCGGCGGTGCCTTGCAATTCGATGAAGTGCCCTTCTTCGGTCATGACGACGTTCATGTCGGTGTCGCAGCCTGAGTCTTCGATGTAGTCCAGGTCCAGTACCGGTAATCCTTGATAAACACCAACTGAGATTGCAGCCACAAAGTGTTTCAGAGGTATAGCTGCGATATGACCACCAGCAACCAGAGTAGAAAATGCATCATAAGCTGCGACCATGGCGCCGGTGATGGCGGCGGTGCGGGTGCCGCCGTCTGCTTGCAGTACGTCGCAATCAATTTGCAGTGTGCGTTCGCCGAAGGCGTCGAGATCAAACGCGGCGCGCAGCGAGCGGCCGATCAGGCGCTGGATTTCCTGCGTGCGGCCAGACTGTTTGCCCTTGGCAGCTTCGCGATCCATACGCGTGTGGGTCGAGCGCGGCAGCATGCCGTATTCGGCGGTGAGCCAGCCGCGTCCCTGGCCGCGCATGAATGGCGGCACTTTGTTGTCGATGCTAGCGGTACAGAGTACATGGGTGTCGCCAAATTTGACGAGCACCGAGCCTTCGGCGTGGCGCGTGTAATGACGTGTCAGGCTAATGGCGCGCAGGTCGTGGGCAGCGCGTTGGCTGGGACGCTGCACTGTGTTGGAGACGGTATTGGTCAAGCTGATTCCTTTAATTAGGTAGATTCTGTTTTAGCCAGCGTCACGCGCATTTCGGCAATGGCGCGGTCGATCATGCTGGTATCGATAGCCTGCTCTGGCTTTGAAGCATCGAAGTCTGCATGGCCCGCAGTCTGAATGCTGGTGACGACGCTACCCATGGGCAGGCTGGTGGTGTTCAAGGTTTTGTTCTCCAACACCAAATCTTCGCCTTGCCAGGTAACGGCCAGTGCAGTGACATTATCGCCGGTTTTGCCACCGGCCACGACGGCAGAGCTGATCAGTGCGGATAAGGCTTTCGCCAGTTCGCCAGAGCTGAGCTGATAGGCCAGTTTATGTTCAGGCACACTCCCCCACAAGCCGTCCGAGCAAAGCAGTATCTGGTCACCGGCTTTGAGCGCCACGGGTACGGCTTTATCCACGCGCGGCAGAGTGGGCGCGCCGAGGCAGTTGAAAAGTTTGTTGCGGTCGGGGTGGGTCATGCGCTCTGCCGGCGACAGCCGGCCTTGGGCGATCAGGCGCTCTACATGTGAATGGTCGCGGGTGCGCGCAAGTATCTGTCCATTGCGCAGCCAGTAGAGCCTCGAATCACCGCAGTGTGCCCACCAGGCATGCCCTTGCTGAATCAGGCATACGACAATGGTGGTGCGTGGCGCATCGGGCAAGCGGTTGACTGCACGATAGCGATGCAGTTCATGGTGCGAGGCGAAGATCAGCTCGTCGAGAAATTGCAGAGGGTCGGCTATGGCGGGCTGTGCACGCTCCTGAAACAACGCGCCCATGGTCTGCAGCGCCAGCGCGGCAGCAACCTCACCTTGCAGATGCCCACCCATGCCATCAGCCAGCAACAGCAACAGCGCATCGCTGGTGTAGCAGTAGCCCATGCGATCCTGATTAATCGCACGTGCGCCGATCTGGCTATCTTGAAAAACAGAAAAGCGCATTGCTATTTCACCAATCGACGCAAACGCGACAGCAAGCCGGGGTGGCCGTGCGCGACTTGGCTCAGTTTACGAAGTGATTTTTGCAGAGCGAAGACGCTCTGCGGCCGCTGCAGCGGATCCATCTTCAGGCTCCAGCGCATCAGTTGTATGAGGCCGGAAGAGTAAACGCCTTCCATCTGTTCAAAGTAAGCTTCCATGCGGTCATCTTCCCGTCGTTCGTTCGCTGACTGCGGCGGCACGCCGACCATGCAGGTAAAAATTGTGGCGCCTATGCTGTAGATGTCGGTCCATGGACCCAGTTCTTTTCTGGTGACCAGTTCGGGCGCGGCAAAGCCGGGGGTGTACATCGGATAGAGGCGGCTCAGGTCGGCATGCAGGGTTTGGCGGGCAGCGCCAAAGTCGATCAGGATAGGCGTGCCATCGACGCGCAGGTAAATGTTGGCGGGCTTCAGATCCAGATGCAGGAGCTTATGGGTATGCACTTCGCGCAGCGCATCCATGACTTGCATGAACATGCGTTGGATCGCGACTTCAGATACCAGCGGTTTGTCGCCTTTCAGCCTGCGACGGTCGATATGGTCTTGTAATGAGCGGCCATGTTCATAGCCCATCACTATGTAAACGGTGTCATGGGCACGAAAAAAATTCAGGACGCGCACCACATGCGGATGCACGATGCTGGCCAGCGCACGGCCCTCATCAAAGAAGCATTTCAGGCCGATGCGGTAGAGCTCGATATTTTCAGGCGCGACTTTGGGCGGCAGTTGACCCGGTTCACGGGTTGCGAGTGCCGCTGGCAAATATTCTTTGATTGCAACGGCGTGACCATCGCTATCCTCGGCGAGGTAGACGATACTGAAGCCGCCGACCGCAATCTTCTTTACAATGCGGTATCCGCTTAGTTCTAGCCCTTCGGGCAAGGGTGCATTGTTTTGACCTGCCATCCTTCGTCCCAGCTCCATGTGATCCCGGCTCGGGATTGTGTGGACTAATTACTGTTTTGTAAAGACTCGTATCCAGATTGTGACAAGGCCACCATTTTGACTATCAACAGCATGACAGGTTATGCCGTAAGCAGCCGCGAAAGCGCCGCCGGCACCTTGACCATTGAACTCAAGAGCGTGAATTCACGTTTTCTTGATTTGCAATTTCGTATTAATGACGACCTTCGGTCACTTGAACCTTTATTACGCGAAGCCATTATGGCCCGTACAGCGCGTGGCAAAGTGGAATGCCGCTTGTCTTTCGGCCGCAAGGCGCAAGGAGACAGCACGTTGGCAACAAACGACGCGCTGCTGTCTTCTTTGGCGAGCTTGCAGCAAAAATTGCAAGTGCAGTTTCCCGATGCGCGTCCTTTAAGCATCAGTGATTTGTTGCGCTGGCCCGGTGTGCTGGCCGAGAGTGAAATCAGTCAGGAGTCTTTGCAAGCCGATGTGCAAGCTACGCTGGCGGCAACGCTTGACGCATTTGTCGAGTCGCGTAGCCGCGAAGGTACCGTGCTCGAGACCATGCTGCTGGCACGCATTGGCGATCTGGAGCAGATCGTTGACCGTATAACGCCGCTGGTGCCGCAGGCAGTGGCAGCTTTTCACCAAAAAGCTACCGAACGCATGCAGGAAGCACTGGGACTGGCATTGGGTACTGCCGCGAATGCGGCACCAACGATTTCGAAAGAAGAAGCGCAAGACCGCATACGGCAGGAAGTAACGCTCTACGGCATACGCATTGATATCGCTGAAGAACTGACCCGCCTCTCGGGGCATTTGAAAGAAACGCGCACGATCATCAAAAAGGGCGGGCAAGTCGGCAAGCGTCTCGACTTCATGATGCAGGAGCTGAACCGCGAAGCCAACACGGTAGGCTCGAAAGCGGCGGTCAAGGAACTGTCGGATGCAGCCATGCAGATGAAGCTACTGATCGAGCAGATGCGCGAGCAAGTTCAAAATCTGGAATAAGGAGCACTCAACAATGCTTACGCCCCCTTCCCCTTCCGGCAGTTTGTTTGTTGTGGCAGCGCCATCCGGTGCCGGCAAGTCGTCTATGGTGAATGCGCTGCTGGCGCAGGAGCCGGGCATTAAATTATCGATCTCTTACACGACACGCGCACCGCGTCCGGGTGAAGAGCATGGCCGCGAATATTTTTTCGCCAGCGAAGCAGATTTTCTGGAGCGTCGTGCCAAGGGCGAGTTTCTGGAGTCTGCCGAAGTGCATGGCAATTACTACGGTACGTCGCGAATCGCCATTGAAGAGCAGACGCGGCAAGGCAATGATGTTCTGCTTGAAATTGACTGGCAAGGTGCGCAGCAGGTGCGCAAGCAATTTCCGCAGGCAGTCGGCATTTTTATCTTGCCGCCTTCTATCCTTGCATTGAAAGACCGGCTGGAAAAACGCGGACAAGATGAACCCGAAGTGATCGCGCGCCGCTTGCTGGCCGCGGGTGGGGAGATCGCTCATGCGACCGAGTTCGAGTATGTTATTATCAACCAAGATTTCGCGACTGCTTTGTCCCAACTAGCTGCAATAGTCAAAGCAACCCGCTGCAGGTTCCTGCAACAGGCCGCACGCAATCCTTCTCTTTTTGCCCAACTGGGCATTCATGCAAATTTGTACTAGATCCGTTTTCAGGAGATCAAATGGCCCGCATTACTGTCGAAGACTGTCTCAAACGCATTCCAAACCGCTTTCAGCTGACGCTGGCTGCAACCTATCGTGCACGTCAACTGCTGCAAGGTCATGCGCCGAAAGTTATTGCTGATGACAAAGCTACTGTCGTTGCACTGCGCGAAATCGCTGCCGGTCATGTCGGTATCGAAATGCTGAAAAAAGTACCAGGCTAATTTTTCTAGTTTTAGTATCGCGTTTTACCCTTCCATGGGGCGGCTAGCTCGTCATGAACCCGATATCGAATGACACCCCAACCACTCCCGCCAAGCGGAAGTCTGCCCCACGTTCGTCCTCTACTACCAAATCTGAAACAGAACCTGGCTCACCGCATGCGGTGAGTGTTGCGTCCATTACTCAGCTCACCACCCGGCTTGCTGAATACCTGACGCCTTCCGAGCTCAAGAAGATCAAAGAAGCGTATCGCTTCTCGGATGAGATGCATCTGGGTCAGGTCAGGAAATCAGGCGAGCCTTATATATCTCATCCGATAGCGGTCGCCGAGATTTGTGCGGAGTGGAAGCTGGATGCGCAGGCGATCATGGCAGCGCTGCTGCATGATGTGATGGAAGATCAGGATGTTAAAAAAGATGAATTGATCGAGCGCTTCGGTGCGCCGGTCGCCTCACTCGTCGATGGCCTGTCGAAGCTGGAGAAGATTGAATTCCAGAGCCAGATCGAACAGCAGGCAGAAAATTTCCGCAAGATGCTGCTGGCAATGGCGCGCGATGTACGCGTCATTCTCGTCAAGCTGGCCGATCGGTTGCACAATATGCGCACGCTCGATGCAATGGCCGCTGATAAGCGCCGCCGCATTGCACGCGAGACGATGGAAGTCTATGTACCGATTGCGCATCGGCTCGGCCTCAACAATATTTACAGAGAATTGCAGGACCTGGCGTTCTCGCATATTTATCCGGTGCGTTACCGCACGCTTTCCAAAGCAGTTCGCGCTGCACGCGGCAACCGGCGTGAAGTAGTCAGCAAGATCATGGATTCGGTCAATCTGGCGCTGGCCGGTGCCGGTATAGACGCTGAAGTGTACGGACGCGAAAAAACCTTGTACGGCATCTATCGCAAGATGCGCAACAAGCACTTGAGTTTTTCGCAGGTGCTGGACGTTTACGGCTTTAGGGTCGTCGTCAATAATTTTCCGAACTGTTATGTGGCGCTTGGTGCGCTGCATGCGCTGTTCAAGCCTATGCCGGGCAAATTCAAGGACTACATCGCCATTCCGAAACTGAATGGCTACCAGTCATTGCATACGACGCTGATTGGTCCCTATGGCACGCCGGTAGAATTCCAGATTCGCACTGAAGACATGCATCACGTGGCCGAGTCTGGTGTCGCTGCGCACTGGCTCTATAAAAACGATGACGGTGTCTTGACCGACCTGCAGCAGCGCACGCATGCGTGGCTGCAGTCGCTGCTCGACATACAGAACCAGACCGGCGATTCGGCAGAATTCCTTGAGCACGTAAAAATTGATCTGTTCCCGGATTCGGTGTATGTGTTCACGCCGAAGTCGACCATCATTGCCTTGCCACGTGGTGCGACCGCACTCGATTTTGCCTACACCATTCACACCGATATTGGTGACCATGCAGTGTCGGCACGTATCAACCACGAAAGCGCCGTTCTGAAGACCGAATTGCGCAATGGCGATATCGTCGAGATCGATGTATCCGACGACGCCAGGCCTACACCGAACTGGCTGGGCTTTGTACGAACTGGCAAGGCACGCTCGGCAATACGGCATCACCTTCGCACTATAAACCCTGATGATGCGATAGAACTGGGACGCATGCTGCTGGAGCAAGCGCTGGTTGCGCTGAACCTGGAAGCAGAAATCCCGTCGGCGATCGCTGAGCGATTAGTCAATGAAACCAGCGCCAGGTCGATGGAAGAATTGTGTGCCGACATAGGTGTGGGCAAACGTCTCGCGGTTCTGGTCGCGCGTCATATCCTGGGCTTGATGGAAGCACTCAACAATAACGCTAGCTTGTCAGATCGCCCAATCGAGGCAAAAATTGACCCGGTTGCCATCAGCGGCAACGAACCCTCATCCGTACAGCTGGCGTCATGCTGTTTGCCGATACCGGGAGATACGATGATCGGGCACTTGCGGCGCGACCAATCTTTATTGGTTCATACGGCTGAATGCGAGACAGCCAAACGCATGCGCGTCAAAGAGCCAGGACGCTGGATTGACGTTAACTGGAACACCGAACTTCATCGACGCTTTGAGTGCCGCATCCGTATCCTGGTACGGGATGAAAAAGGCGTACTGGCGCGCGTGGCTGCCGAAATCGGTGAATCGGATGCAAATATTGTTCATGTCGGTATGGATGATGGACATGCAGAATCGCTGACTGAATTGCGCTTTACGGTTCAGGTAGAAGGTCGCGTGCACCTGGCGCGCTTGATGCGCAATGTCCGCAGTGTCGCAGGTGTAGCTCGCATTCTGCGCGAGCGCAGTTAAACTCTTTAACACCTATCCCTGAACCCCGGCCTGATGCATACGAACCCGGCAAGCGACTTTCTGTGAGAGATGCATTACAAAGTCCGGTCTTTACCGGAAATAAGATTGGAACCGACGGGGCGCGCCTGTTTATTATGCAAACGGGTATGGATTCCGCCAGCGAAGCAAGTTAAGTAAACCACGGCACGCACAGCAGTGGCCCGAGTGACTCGCTCCAAAGCTCATGCGCCTAACAGGTCAGGCTAATGCTTGACGCTCTTGTGTAGCCGCTTTAATCCAAGCCACACCAGTAATGCAATCCCCGGGATCATCAGGCCTGTGGTCAGTTCCACATCCAGGTGTATGCCAGCTGCCTTTGCGCCTTTACCAACGTAACTCAATAGTCCCGCCACGTAGTAGGTAATCGCCGCCACTGACAAACCTTCCACTGATTGTTGCAGCAGCAACTGCTGTGCGGCACGGTTATTCATTGATTCAAGAATCTTGCTGTTCTGTCGCTCCTGCACGATACCTACGCGCGTGCGCAACAGGGAGTTGGTGTTGGCGATACGTTCGGCCAGCACTTCCTGCCGGCGCGCGACTGCCGCGCAGGTATTCATTGCCGGCGTCAGCCGCCGGTCCATGAATTCTGCAACGGTCGGGATACCTTCGATACGGCGCTCTCGCAGCTCTTCAATCCGTGCATGCACCAGCCTGAAATACGCCTGCGATGCAGAGAATCGATAGCTGTTGTCGAGTGTCAGGCGCTCAAGTCTTGCCGCCAGCGCAGTGATCTTTTGCAGAAGGGTCTGATCGCCATCAGCGCTTCTTTGGCGCTCCGGCTTGTCCACATCCACCATTGCAGCCGTTAAAGTCGCCAGCTCGCCTTCTATCGCATTTAAAGCAGGGTTGGCGCGCTGCGCTGGCGGCAGACCGAGCAAAGCCATCGTGCGATAGGTTTCGATTTCGAGCATGCGCTGGACCAGTCGACCGGCCTGCTGCCCGTGCAGACCGTGGTCGCGCACGACAAAACGACTGAAGCCGTCAGCATGAATCAGAAAATCGGTCCAGACCTGCGCAGCTTGCGAGGCTTCGCATCCAACAATGGCATTGCCTTCGAATTGTTCGCGCATTTGCACGGCGGCCTCTTCCGGTGTGGCTGTCGAACGTTCGAGAACAACATGCGAAGCGCCCATGACCATGCCGCGCAGGCTGAGCAACCATTCTTCAGGCAAGTCTGAAAGCGGCATCTGTTTGAACAATGCCCCGCTGACCGGCACGGACTTATTGCCGGCGACGAAGGTATAGCTGGCAAATTCAGTATGGCATTCCCACTTCAGACGAAAACGACCAAAGTCATGGAAAAAATATTTGGCTTCACTGGCTGGTGCCGTTACACCGAAATGCGTACACAAGGCTGCAAGCAATTGCAGCTGCAGGGCGGCGTTGTCACTCGTGGCATGAATGTCATTGCGGCCGTAGATCGCCAGATGCGTAATACGCTCGGGTGCGTCCAGCGTCATCGGCGGACGCGAGTGGATTTCTGCGGCCAGCGGCACACGTAGCGGATGATTCAGGGTGGGATAGACGATAGGCATGCGAATAACGGATTTTACTGATTACTAGGATGCATTCATTTTACGTCATGCAGGTGACGGATAGCTTACAGATAAGATTTCGAGTTCTTCATTCCCGCCCGGGGTCGCAAGCATGACGCTGTCACCCTCCACGGCCTTGGTCAGTGCACGGGCCACTGGTGAAACCCAGCTGATTTTTCCGTGCAGAGGATCGAGTTCGTCAATGCCTACGATGGTGACAATGTGCTCTGCGCCGGCGGCGTTACGATAGCGGACCGTTGCGCCGAAAAATATCTGGTCGCTGCCATGGTGAACGGTCGGGTCAACGATGGCAGCGAGATCCATGCGCTTGGTCAGAAAGCGGATGCGACGATCTATCTCGCGCAGCCGTCGCTTGCCGTAGATGTAGTCGCCATTTTCGGAGCGGTCACCATTGGAGGCGGCCCAGTGTACGATCCTGACGACTTCGGGGCGGTCGACATCGATCAGTTGCAGCAGTTCTTCGCGTATGCGCTGGTAACCTTGCGGTGTGATGTAATTCTTTGCGCCAGCCGGTATCTCCGGCAGACTGTTTTCGTCGTCGTCATCGTCAGTCGTTTCCTTGACGAAGGCTTTGTTCACTTGCCGCGTCCTCTAGCTGCGGGCTTCGGTCCAGACTTAGGCGCAGTCTTGCGATTAAGGGCTGCGGCGACGCGCTCCCTGACTGCCGTTGCGCCTTCCCTGAGTGGCACAGGTGCTGCAGTTTCGCCACCAACTTGCAGCGTGAAGTGGGCGCCACTATCACGACCGAGCGCGGTCACCAACCATGGCATGACTTGCTGCAGCGTGGCCTTCAGGGTCCAAGGCGGATTAACAATGAACATGCCGCTGCTATGCAAGCCCATGCCTTCGTCTTGCGGACTGCCGACGCACAGCGTGACGTTAAGCCAGTCGGTGCCAGCCAGGCGCTTTAAACGTTCCGGCAGCTGCTGCGAATCGAGCCGGCCAAGGACGGGGTACCAGACTGCGTAGGTGCCACTTGGGAAACGGGTTAATGAATCTTCAATGGCGACTTTGACTTTGCGGTAGTCATCCTTGTCTTCATACGATGGGTCGATCAGCACCAGCCCGCGGCGCGACGGCGGCGGCAGCAAGGCCTTGACGCCGGCAAAGCCGTCGGCACGATAGACCATCACGCGCTTGCCGCGCACGGTGGCGCGCTGTCCCTGTGCTGCTGCGTGCGCTTCGAGTTTGCGGAAGTTTTCTTCAAGGAGTTTGATTTCAGTCGAGTGCATCTCGAACAGACGCAAGCGGTCTTGTTCGCGCATGGTCTTCTCGGCGCAGAACGGCGATCCCGGGTAAAAGCGCATTCTGCCGCTGGGATTCATGCTCTTGATGAGATTGACGTACTCGGCGACTGCCGGCGGCAAGTCGGTACGGTCCCACAGCTTGGCGATGCCCGAATCGGATTCCATGCTCTTGGTGGCGAATTCGCCATCAAGCATATAGACGCCGGCACCCGCATGGGTATCGATGACAGTGTAGGCAGTCTCTTTTTGATTGAAGTACTCAAGAAGCTGCAACAGCACAGTGTGTTTCAACACATCGGCGTGATTGCCAGCGTGGAAAGCGTGACGGTAACTGAACATGGCGGGGTGCGTGACGCAGGAAATCGAGGAAGAGGATCATTGTAACAAGTCTGAGCGCAGAAATTAAAAAGCCGCATCCTTGTGAGATGCGGCTTTTTTTCTTTTGGTCAGAAGTCTCCTCCGACCCTCCGCAAATCAGACGCTAATTAAGCGACTTTTTTGCTGTCGAAGAATTGTTCATCTTCGGTCGAACCGTGCAGCGCGGTGGTCGACGACTGACCTTGCTGAATTGCCTGGGTCACTGCGTCGAAGTAACCGGTGCCGACTTCACGCTGGTGCTTGACCGCGGTGAAGCCTTTTTCGGCTGCAGCGAATTCGAGTTCTTGCAGTTCGACGAAAGCCGACATCTGGTTGCGCGCATAGCCGTGGGCCAGATTGAACATGGAGTAGTTCAGTGCATGGAAACCAGCCAGTGTGATGAACTGGAACTTGTAGCCCATTGCGCCGAGTTCTTTCTGGAACTTGGCAATGGTGGCATCGTCCAGGTTCTTTTTCCAGTTGAACGATGGCGAGCAGTTATACGACAGCATTTTGCCCGGGAACTTCGCTTGGATCGCTTCGGCAAATTTCTTTGCAAAGGCCAGATCCGGCTTGCCAGTTTCGCACCAGATCAGGTCGGCATAAGGGGCGTAAGCCAAACCACGCGAGATCGCCTGGTCAACACCTGGACGGGTTTTGAAAAAACCTTCAACGGTACGTTCACCGGTGCAGAATTCTTTGTCGTTATCGTCCACATCCGATGTCAGCAGATCAGCTGCTTCTGCGTCAGTGCGGGCCAGCAGAATGGTTGGCGTACCGGAGACGTCAGCTGCCAGACGCGCTGCGTTGAGTTTTTCAACTGCTTCGCGGGTTGGAACTAAAACTTTACCGCCCATGTGACCGCATTTTTTCACGGAAGCCAGTTGGTCTTCGAAGTGAACGCCAGCAGCGCCGGCATCGATCATGGACTTCATCAGTTCGTATGCATTGAGCACGCCGCCGAAACCGGCTTCAGCATCAGCCACGATAGGCGCGAAGAAGTCGATATCGTTTTTGCCTTCGGACCATTGGATCTGGTCAGCACGCATGAAGGTGTTGTTGATGCGCTTGACCACCATTGGCACCGAATTCGCTGGGTACAGCGATTGGTCAGGATACATTTCGCCAGCCAGATTGGCGTCACCGGCGACTTGCCAGCCGGACAGGTAAATCGCTTTCAAGCCAGCCTTGACTTGTTGCATAGCCTGGTTGCCGGTCAGTGCGCCGAGCGCGTTGACGAATGGCTCGGTCTGCAGCAAGGTCCACAGTTTTTCAGCACCGCGCTTGGCCAGGGTGTGGTCGATCTGAACCGAGCCACGCAGGCGGACAACATCTTCTGCCGAATAATTACGTTTTACGCCGGCCCAACGTGGGTTTTCTGCCCAGTCTTTTGCCAGTGCCTGTACTTGCTGTTCGCGAGTTGCCATGATGATTTCTCCTAGGGGTAAGCGCTATTGATACGTTCAAATGAAAATCTGATGTACAAATATTAGACTTTTTTTTGTGTGGCAACAAGGTCTTATATAAGACATATAAGATAAATATTTTTGTTATTAATCAATAACTTATTATTATGATTTTGCGATACGAAATGCAATTTCTTTAAATGAAATATATTCGTGCTGCTGCGCACCACTTTTTTTCACAATATGAAATATGCTCTTCAGCTATTGAAAATGTCCGGATCGATTAAAACAAAGGAGCACGAGAGACCAAAATGCCATCCTCGTCGGCATAAATCCAGTCACCCGGATTCACAACCACACCCGCTATGCTCACACGTATGTCTGATTCGCCCACCCCCTTGCGAATGCTGCGCTGGGGATGTGTTGCCAATGCGCGAACGCCGATATCGCAGGCATTAATTTCAACCGAGTCGCGAATGCAGCCATTAACAAGAATGCCAGCCCAGCCATTTTTTTCAGCCAGCACACCGAGGTTGCCGCCGACCAGCGCGCAGCGCAGACTCGCACCGCCATCGACGACCAGTACGCGCCCTGCTCCCTGTGTTTCAAGAGCCGCACGAACCAGTACGTTATCTTCGAAGACTTTTAAGGTGGCGGCAGGACCAGCAAATGCTGCGCGTTTGCCATAGGATTGAAAAACAGGAGGGAGGACTGTGAGACTGCTGTCGGCGATTTTATCTTCGTTGGCGTCGCACAGGTCGCAGGTAGCAAATGACATGAAAGGCTCCGGTCTGGTTGAATATCCAACCGGATTGTAAAACGCAGGATGGGTAGAATCTACCCATCCTGCAGATCATGTTGCTACTGCATCGTTCAAGCTGGCTTAGTTACAGCCTCTTTTGCAGCCTCTTTTGCAGCTACGTTTGCAGCCTTGGCGAAGCTTAGCTCGGAACCATTGATATCTATGGCAATGACATCTTTAGGACCAAAGCCGCCTTGCAGGATCGCTTTCGACAACGGGTTCTCGATCTCTTGCTGGATGGCGCGCTTCAGAGGTCGCGCACCATAGACAGGATCGTAACCGGCCTCTGCAATCTTGCGCAGCGCTGCATCCGATATTGTCATGCCAATGTCCATCTTCGCAAGCCGGTTCTCCAGCACCTGCAGCTGTATGCGGGCAATGGACCCGATGTGTTTATCGTCAAGCGCGTGGAAAACAACAATGTCGTCAATGCGGTTGATGAATTCGGGACGGAAATGCTGGCGCACTTCGGCCAGAACCGCCATCTTGACTAGCGCCGGATCACTATCCTCCATCGCCTGAATCTTGTGCGAGCCAAGGTTAGAGGTCATCACGATAACCGTATTCTTGAAGTCAACCGTGCGCCCCTGCCCGTCAGTCATCCGACCGTCGTCCAGCACTTGCAGCAACACGTTGAAGACATCCGGATGTGCTTTTTCAATTTCGTCGAGCAAGATCACGCTGTAGGGCTTGCGGCGTACGGCTTCGGTCAGATATCCACCTTCTTCGTAGCCGACATAGCCGGGCGGCGCGCCGATCAACCTCGCCACGGAATGCTTCTCCATGAATTCGCTCATGTCGAGACGGATCAGCATGTCTTCCGAGTCAAACAGGAAGCTGGCCAATGCCTTGGTCAGCTCGGTCTTGCCCACACCGGTAGGGCCGAGAAACATGAATGAGCCATACGGACGATTCGGATCGCTCAAGCCAGCGCGTGAACGCCGAATCGCATCCGACACAGCGGCGATGGCCTCTTGCTGACCTACTACACGCTTATGCAGTTCATCTTCCATATGCAAGAGTTTGTCGCGCTCGCCTTGCATCATTTTCGAAACCGGAATGCCGGTTGCGCGCGAGACGACTTCGGCGATTTCTTCAGCACCAACTTGCGTACGCAGCAGTCGCGGCTTACCCGCTGCGGCTTCGCCTTTATCGGCTTGCTTCAGTTGCGCTTCCAGCTCGGGCATGCGCCCGTACTGTAGCTCCGACATTTTTTGCCAGTCGCCTTTGCGCCGCGCCTCTTCCATTTGCAGGCGGGTCTTTTCGATTTCTTCCTTGATGTGCTGGCTGCCCTGCACTGCCGCTTTCTCGGATTTCCAGACTTCTTCGAGGTCGGCGTACTCGCGCTCTAGCCGCGTGATTTCTTCCTCAATCAGGCTCAGGCGTTTTTGCGAAGCTTCGTCCTTCTCTTTTTTCATTGCCTCGCGCTCGATCTTTAACTGTATGAGACGACGGTCCAGCTTGTCCATGACTTCAGGACGCGAATCGATTTCGATCTTGATTTTGGAGGCAGCCTCATCGATCAGGTCGATTGCCTTGTCGGGCAGGAAGCGGTCGGTGATGTAGCGATGCGAGAGCTCGGCAGCGGCCACGATCGCAGGGTCGGTGATATCGACACCATGATGGACTTCGTATTTTTCCTGCAGGCCGCGCAGGATCGCAATCGTCGCTTCGACGCTCGGCTCGTCAACAATAATTTTCTGAAAACGACGCTCCAGCGCAGCGTCTTTTTCTATGTATTTGCGGTATTCATCCAGCGTGGTCGCGCCGACGCAATGCAGTTCGCCGCGCGCCAGTGCAGGCTTGAGCATGTTACCGGCATCCATTGCGCCTTCGGCTTTGCCGGCACCAACCATGGTGTGCATTTCGTCGATGAAAACAATAGTCTGCCCGGCGTCTTGCGACAGCTCTTTCAAGACCGCCTTCAAGCGCTCTTCAAATTCACCACGGTATTTTGCGCCAGCAAGCAGCGCGGCCATGTCAAGCGAAAGCACGCGCTTGTTTTTCAGGCTCTCGGGGACTTCGCCATTGACAATGCGTTGCGCGAGACCTTCAACGATGGCGGTCTTTCCAACGCCGGGCTCACCGATAAGCACCGGATTATTTTTGGTACGGCGTTGCAGCACTTGTATCGCACGCCGAATTTCGTCATCACGCCCAATGACCGGGTCGAGCTTGCCCAGACGAGCGCGCTCGGTCAGGTCCAGCGTATATTTTTTCAGGGATTCGCGCTGGCCTTCTGCTTCTTGCGAGTCAACATGCGCACCGCCGCGCACTGCCTGAATCGCAGTTTCGAGTGACTTACGGGACAAGCCGTTTTCGCGCGCCAGCTTACCGGCTTCGGACTTATCGTCTGCCATTGCAAGCAGTACCATTTCGCTGGCGATGAACTGGTCACCATGCTTTTGCGCTTCCTTGTCTGCCAGATTGAGCAAGGCACCCAACTCACGGCCGACTTGCACTTCTCCACCAGTTCCGCTTACTTTTGGCAAACGCTCCAGCGCACTTTTTAGTCCGCTGGCCAAGCCACCTATGTTGACGCCGGCGCGCTGTAGAAGCGAACGACTGCTACCATCTTCCTGGTTGAGCAAGGCGATGAACAGATGAACCGGATCGATATATTGATTATCATTGCCAACGGCCTGACTTTGGGCATCGGCCAAGGCTTCTTGCAGTTTGGTAGTGAGTTTGTCGAGACGCATGAGAATGGCTCCAGAAAATTCGTTCTGCAGTCATTATTGGGCTAGACGCACGGATTTCAAGCCAGATTTGCAGATCGGCTACAGACGGCTCAACCCGCAGCCAGCCGCCAGGTAGCCAATCCGGCTATGCAGAAAGCAATACTGCCTATCAGATGAGCGCTGGCATGGGCGATTGCCCAGCCATATTCGTTACGTTGCAATAGCAGCATGGCTTCTGCTGAAAAGCTTGAAAAGGTGGTCAGGCCACCCAGAAATCCGGTAATAACCAGCAAACGCCATTCAGGCGGCAGGCCGGGAAAATCCTGAAATACACCAACGGCAATACCGATCAGATAGCCACCGCCTAAGTTGGCAATCAGGGTCCCCAGCGGCAGGCTGACAAACATAGGGTTGAACCAAAGCGACAAGCCCCAGCGCAGCCATGCCCCTAAGCTAGCACCAATGCCGATGGCGAGAAAATGCATTATGGTTTCGCCCATTTCTGCAACGCGACATCATCTGATACCCGTGCATCAACCCAGCGCGCACCTTGTGGGGTTTGCTCTTTTTTCCAGAATGGCGCTTCTGTTTTGAGATAGTCAATAATGAATTCACAGGCAGCAAATGCTTCGCCTCGGTGAGCGGACGTAACTGCTACCAGCACAATCTGATCCAGTGGCTTCAGGGGACCGACGCGGTGAATGACAAGCGCGTCAAATAAATCCCAGCGTCCACGGGCTTGCGAAATGATGTCTTCGAGCGCTTTTTCGGTCATGCCGGGATAATGCTCGAGCTCCATTTCAGCTACCTGCTCGCCATCATTCAGGTCGCGCACGGTACCGACAAAATTGACAACGGCACCGACCTTAGGGAAGCCTGCTCGCAGCGCTGCTATCTCGGTGGTTAAGTCAAAATCAGTGGTTTGCACGCGGACTGTCATGGTTATTTTTAATTGAATTTAGCCACCGGTAACAGGCGGGAAGAAAGCCAGTTCGCAGCCTTCTGAAATCGGTGTTGCCGCCTCTGCCATTTGCTGATTGCAGGCCATACGCAATGCACGTTCTTCAGCTAATGCGTCCAACCAGATTCCGCCCCGCTGGCGCAAATAGTCACGCACTTGTCCCGCATTTTGGACATGGGCAGGCAGGCTGACTGATTCTTGCGAAACACCGACTGCTTCGCGCAGGCTGGCAAAAAACCGTAAATGAATTTGCATACTAATAGAGCAATTCGCTAAAAGGAATGAAACTGACTATATCGCCTGGCGCAATAGTTTGTCCGGGCGGGTTGTCGACCAGGCCATCGCCCCAAACCGTCGACGTCAGCACTGCCGAACTTTGGTTAGGATACATTTCAACACCTTGCTGATCATTGAATCGCACACGCAGGAATTCATTACGCTTATCAGCCTTGGCCCAAGTGAAATCGGCACGCACAGGATAGCGTCTTGGCGGTAAAGGCTTCGCCCCTTGCAATGCGAGAATGAATGGGCGGACAAACAGCAAGAACGTGACAAAGCTGGAAACGGGATTACCAGGAAGTCCGAGGAAAAAGGCATCACCCTCGGCGTTGGACCGACGCACATCACCAAAGGCTAGCGGCTTGCCCGGCTTGATGGCAATCTGCCACATGTTCAGGCGCCCTTCTGCTTCAACGGCAGGTTTGATATGGTCTTCTTCGCCAACCGATACACCACCGGATGTAACGATCAGATCGTGGCCAGTGGCAGCGCTGCGCAAAGCAAGACGCGTGGCTTCGAGTGTATCGGGCACAATGCCAAGATCAGTGACTTCGCAGCCTAGTTGTTGCAGAAGGCCACGCAACGTGAAGCGGTTGGAGTTATAAATTGCGCCCGGCTTTAAAGCTTCACCCGGCATCGTTAATTCATCGCCGGTAAAAAATACGGCAACGCGCAGCTTGCGATATACAGGCAGCGTAGCTAAACCAACTGACGCAGCCAAACCAAGTTCCTGAGCACGCAGTCTGGTACCAGCAGGGAGAATGACACTGCCTGATTGAATGTCTTCACCAGCACGGCGCACCCACTCACCAGAGCGCGGCGCATGTTTGACGGTGACTTGTGTTGCAGTTGTATCCGCTTCGCACTGCTCTTGCATGACGACTGCGTCCGCACCTTCCGGTATGAGTGCACCAGTGAAGATGCGGGCTGCTGTGCCCGGCAAAAGCGGCTGGCCAACATGGCCTGCAGGTATGCGTTGCGATATGCGCAGCGTGGCATTACCGCTAGAGCAATCAGCAGCACGAACGGCGTAGCCATCCATCTGCGTATTGTCCATCGGTGGCACGTCGATTTGCGAAGCTTGGTCAGCAGCCAGCACGCGACCATTTGCGTCAAGCGTAGAAATAATCTCGGTACTGCTAACAGCACGTGCTGCCGACAGCAGAAAATTTAGCGCTTCTTGTACGCTCAACATAGGCTTTTTTATTGTCATTCTGATGCCGCAGTAAGTTTGTTCGCCACCCGGATTGTAAACTACGCACTACAGTGCCGTGTGCGATTCCACATAGGACTTGATGCTCGTAACATCCGGCGCCATCACTTCAAATCGCTGTGGCAGTGATTCAATATGTTCAAAGCCTGCAGGACGCTCGGCATCTCGCCCCAGTGCTTCACGTATAGCTTCATTGAACTTGGCAGGCAGTGCTGTTTCCAGCACGATCATGGGAACGCCAGCAGTCAAGTTTTCGCGAGCTACCTTGATACCGTCAGCCGTGTGCGTATCAACCATCAAACCGTACTTTGAATAGACATCACGTATGGTTTGTAAACGGTCGGCGTGCGACGAACGTCCCGATAGAAATCCGTATGCTGCAGCCTTTGAAAATTCATCACCATCGCTACCAGCCTGTCCGGATAAATCGAAACCTCCATGCGTTTCAACTTTGGAAAACAAGGCACGAACGCGCGATGCATCGCGATCAAGCAGATCGAAAATGAACCTTTCGAAATTGGAAGCCTTGCTGATATCCATGCTCGGACTACTGGTGTGATAAGTCTCAGCAGATTTACGCACACGATAAACGCCGGTACGGAAGAACTCGTTCAAGACATCATTTTCATTGGTCGCGACCACCAGCTTGTCGATAGGCAAGCCCATCATGCGTGCGACGTGACCAGCGCAGATATTTCCAAAGTTACCCGACGGGACAGTGAACGAAACTTTTTGATCGTTGTTGGTCGTCGCTGCCAGATATCCACGGAAATAGTAAATCACCTGCGCGACCACACGCGCCCAATTGATGGAATTGACCGTACCGATTTTTTGACGCGCCTTGAATTCAAGATCGTTTGATACAGCCTTTACTATGTCCTGGCAATCGTCGAACACGCCATCTACAGCAATATTAAAAATGTTGGCATCCTGCAGACTGAACATCTGTGCGGACTGGAAGGCACTCATCTTTTTGTTCGGCGACAGCATGAAAACGCGTATGCCCTTCTTGCCGCGCATTGCGTACTCGGCCGCACTGCCAGTATCACCCGAAGTCGCCCCCAGAATGTTGAGCTCTGCATGCTGTTTGGCTAGCGTGTACTCGAACAGGTTACCCAGCAATTGCATGGCCATGTCCTTGAATGCCAGCGTCGGGCCGTTGGACAAAGCCTGCAGCATCAACTTCTTATCACCACTCTCCTCCAGCATCCGCAATGGCGTGATCGATTCCGCATCCTCTCCATCGCGCGCATTGCAGTACACGCTGGCGGTATAGGTTTTCTTGACCAGCGATTTCAAATCATCCGCAGGAATATCAGTAGCAAATTTGCTCAAGACCTCGAATGCCAGGTCGGCATAAGACAAAGACCGCCAGGCATCAAGCTCGGCAAAAGTAACTTGAGGATATGAAGCAGGCAAGTAAAGGCCTCCGTCAGGGGCAAGACCACCTAACAGGATGCCGGAAAAAGAGGGAGTAGCTGCGTGGCCACGAGTGGAGACGTATTGCATAGCAGAAAAAATTTCCAATAAAAGCAGTCAGCATTATAAGGCCAGCCTTGGTTTTAGGCCAAAGCAGCTTGCCTGCTTGGAATCGCTATGCAAGATGCGCATAGCCAAAGTTTCGTTTGGAATGCATATATCTTTACAAAAAAACAAGCATTAATCTCCGCTTGTCAATCCCACAAATTAGGTAGGTTGAAAAAAAATTTCGCTGGCACTATTTTTTTCAGCTGTGATTTCTAGGTAAAAAGAAAATTTTTAATTACCTAAAAGGAATTGAGAGGTTTGGCGCATCGCAATTTAAATAGCAAAGAACAGTAAAAAATCAAAGCATAGATTCATTTTAATCAATTCTGAGTCAAGCATTAACGTTATTCATATCTACGAATAAAAGCACGGGAGTTAACATGACTGCTGTTCATACTACTGATGTTGATAAATTCATTCCGCGTCCAGATAGACCCGAGAATTTTGTAGACATCTCCGAAATTAGCCTAAGCTTCGATTCAAGTGAATCCAGCAATGAAAAAAATATAGCAATTAAGGTTGAACTCCCACCATATATTAGAGAATCACAGATTCCACCTTCAGAGCTAAATCAGGAAACTTTGTTTCGCGAACTGGTCGCTCAACATCAAAAACGTCTATATCGATTTGTTATTAAATACATAGATCATCCTGACGATGCCGCCGACATAACACAACAAGCTTTTGTTGAAGCAGCACGAACCATAGCAAGTTTCCGCGGCGACTCAAAATTATCAACTTGGCTCTTTGGAATAGCCATGAATATGGTTAGAAACTATTTAAGCCGCGCGCCGCACAGGATATGGAAATTTGAAACAGACGATTCGTTAACGACCGTAGCATCAAACTGGCCTGACCCCAGCGACTGTCTGATTCAAAAAGAAATGCTGGAATTGGCAGAAAAGGCATTTTCCGATTTATCGGAAGAAATGAGTGAAGTGCTAGGGTTGGTCGCTGTGGACGAAATTTCGTATCAAGATGCTGCTGATATTCTCGGTATACCTTTAGGTACTGTGCGTAGCCGCGTTTCGAGAGCACGTGCTGTGTTGCGAGCACATTTTGCAGATGCTGGCGTCATAATGAAATTCTAATTTACCCGAGTTAAAAAAATCAAATTGAACGCAAAGTAGCTAGTGGCAGAGAATCTTCACGATTTTTTTCTTCCTTCCTGCTAACTGCATTTGCTTTATATTCATTAAAACTTGCCTTCGATCCCAAAGATTTTTGAACATTTTCTGTAGCAACCTGCAATGCTATAGCTTCTATTGCTGAATCGGGCAACTTCACTGGCACATCCAAAGACTCACCTGGGTTAAGCAAAATTTTAACCCTACTTAATTCATCTGATATTTTTTGTTTAATTTCTTCGCTGATTGAACTAGCCTCACAATAACCTTCAATAAAATCAATACTGCATTTCATGCTATCAATATCTTGATCTGGAGATTCAGCATTGATATTTTTCTTCGGGTTCAATTCTGGATTTTGCTTTGCGGTGTTTAGCTGAAAAATAAAATTCTCAAGGCTAACAAGAAATTCTGAAAGGTCCGCGCGACGAAAATTTTCAACGAGAGTAAATTCAATTTTATGCAAATTTTTTGAAAGGTCAGCAAGCGATAAGGGTTTCTCATCCTTGCTCAAAGCAAAGGGGGTCGCTTTTGTAGTTTGTTCTGACCTTTCATTAGGAAATGCAAATTCTGGAATTACTACTGAATGCTTCGAATCAAAGCCAGCATCAATGAATTCAAGCGCACTTTTTGTTAATTTGTGTGCGTCTTTATTAAGAATAGATTGCCTTTGCGTTTTGTATGAAGCCAATTGCATTGCTTCAGACAAAACCTTTTCAGAATTCTTACGGTCGGCCTGCCGCATCAGTGGCGGCTCATTAACCAGTTTTCGCTTCGCTTCACGTTTGTGCCGAGCGTCATTTTCGTCAGCTGCGTTGGATGAAGCGAGGGAAGGACCAATAGAATAAGATGAAATTATAGTCATATGCTGAAAGCTCCAGTCAAAATGTCATTCATCAGCGGTGTCGCCGTACCGTATGAGTTTGCTGCCAATAAAAGCACTGGCTGCCAACATAAGTGCCGCCCATTTTCAGGCATCTACTTTTGAATTTTCTATGGCATTAACGTCAGTAAAATGCAAAGGTAACTTCTCACGAATATAGTAGTTAACTAATTCGGCAGCACTATCAATATTTGTATCGTCCCCCGCAATCATCGAAAAAAATATCCTGTCCTGGTCAGGTGGCAGCGCACGTATTTCTAGCGCTAAAAACCCAATGCGCTTTAAAGCACGGATAGAGCGCGCATTGTCGCTGTAAGCTGAAGTCAGCATCACGTTAACACCAAGCTTGCTAGCGTACTGGCAAGCTAACCGACCAGCAGCTGTAGCAATTCCATGGCCTTGGAAATCAACGCCAGTCCAAAAGCAAAAATAAGAAGCATGCTCTGAAACAGCTAAATTTATGTAGCCTACAAATCCGAAATCTGTATGCATAATGGAGTAATTTACGCGATTTGGATCAGCCTCTTGCTCTGTTATCCATGTCTTCACATCTTCAAGAGTATTTAATCCAGGAAGTCCTGTCATCACCGCAATCTGTGGATCGCGGTACTGATAATAAAAAGCTTCTGCATGGCTAAGATCGAGAGGTTCAAGTACGATTGGAAGTGTATCGTGATGTAAATCAACACGCCAACGCTGATCCCACGTTGCCAAGCGAGCTTCGATCCGTTGACTTACCTGCTCAACAAAACTATTTTCGGGCTCTTTACTCAGCGCCTCAGCAATTAATACGCGCGCATTTTTTATATTGCCAGTTCGGGTTTCACACCAAGCTAAATTGGCAAGATCATTTGATATTCTTCCAAACGCCTGCATACCACGCAAGATCACTGAACGCGCCAACTTCCAATGACCACAATGCATCGCTACCGGTGCCATGTAAATATGCAGTTTGCCAGCATTCTCAGCAGGCAAATAGTTTCCCCAAATTCGCTCAAGAGCTTCCCGCCAACTTTTGTGGTCAAAATTAGGTGACTTTGTAAATGATTTAATCAACGCAGCATGGCTTGCAATAAAAATAGCCGGATCATATTGAGAAAGTTTAAGTAGGGCGAGGCGACTATCAAGGGCAGCGCTCAAACCGAGTGTAGTAACAGCCTCATTTAATGCACAAGAATGATGAAACATGCCAGCATCGACATTACTTGCCATGCTCATGATTCTTTTCTTACCTTCTAGATGTCCATGCAATACTATTTGCAATACAACACCTTTTTGCATTTCTATTTCTATTGTTTCAGAACCTAATTGTTGTAAATGATGCGATAGAAAATGAAAATTAAATGAGAAACGACCTTCCTTCTCATAGCTGTCTATCAACTGAGCAAAATTACACAGCCTCATACTTTGTTCTGAAGCAATTCCTTTTGCCGCTGATAGGAGCAAATATTTTTGTGGCAAATTGGAAATTAACCGATCGATCATTGCAAGCGCACTGTTCGGATAAGGAACAGGGCTGCTATTAAATTGCGTTAAGTAGTTATCTATAAGCGTGCGAAAACTTGAGTCAAAAGAGTTACTTTCTACACTTTTCCATTGCTGAGAGCGCCTCTCAGGCTCAATTGTGTTTTTAAGAAGCGCCAGATCAGCTTCAAGTAGCTTTCCGTAGTGAACGGCAAAGAGACGCTGCGGAAGACTAGACCATCTGTCATGTGCAAGAACAATGCAAGGATTCCTTGCTTTCCAAGTCTTTCTTCCGGATTGCAATAAAAGACAAGGACTATTGCACTGAAAATCCCAAAGCATGGGAACGACAACTTCGCTTTTAAGTAATGAATTGAATTCGGGACATTCACGAATAGTCGTAAACCAGGTACGCTCGGGAGCAACAGGCAGGTACCGTATTTGTAAATTTTCAATTTCACTAGAACGTCTCAGCAAGGCCTGCACCACCAGCCAAGTACTCTGTCCAAAACCAGGCACAAGATCGAGAATATCGACCGAATATTCGAAATTGATTTCACCAGCAGCAACACATGCTCGTAGATGATGCAGGATCAAGTCTGCCCATAAATGGGCTATTAAAGGGTTAAAATTTTCAGGCTCTCTTTGACTTTCTGAAAAATTTACCTTGTCGAATTGATCTCCTGAGAAAAATGCTGGAGATTTTAAGTCTGCCGCTTTGTTTTCGATAGATTCATAATGGTAAATCACAGAAAATTCCATTCACTTTTTCAGCCGCTTCAATTAATTTAGCGCTTGAGGTAGCGGATTAGAAATAATTTTTGGAGTAATTAAAAATAAGCGCTCTCTCTTACTACGATTGGTGGCCTTCTTTTTAAAAAATATCCCGAAGAAAGGAATGTTAGAAATACTGGGCACACCATCGACCTGACGTAAATCTTGTTCGGAATTAAATCCGCCTATCAGTAAGCTCTGGTTTTCCTTCATCACTGCTTGAGTACCAATGGTGCTACGCCGTATCGTTGGTAAGTTTTGTATCACGCGGTCTTGCAATGCTCCGTCCTCAATGTCAACAACCAAATGAACGGAGAGCTGGTTGTTGATATCAATGATGTGCGGGGTTACTTTGAGAGTTACGCCGACTGAAACGGGAACAACATTAGCAACACGTTCGCCAACAGATTGAACATAAAAGGTCTCTGATAAATCTATCAATGCACCGAGGTTATCCATTGTCAAAATCGATGGGCGAGAAACTATCTTTGCATCGCCATCACCTTCCATCAATCGGACTCTCGCCATTAAATAAGAGCCCGCATCAGCAATGACAGTCGCTGGGTTTACACCTTTACCTATAACGACAGTAGCAGTAGCTGAGTCAGGGGTTTTAGCTGGAATTCCGAATCCACCTGCAACATTTCCGGCACGAGCCCCCCAGTCAATACCGAGTTCAGACACTCGAGAAGAATTCACATCGACAATCACTGCTTCAATTTCAATTAACTTGCTAGGAATATCGAGAGCATTGATTAAATCTTCATAAATGGAAATCCTCTGAGGGATATCTTTAATAATAACGGCATTCAAACGCGAATCAGACTGAATAACGGGACGTCGGCGATTATCTTCTGAATTTTTATTTTCATTTTTGGTGCCATCTTGCCCATTGCCAGCTTCAGGCTTGTTAAACTCACCTGACTTTGTATCTTGTTGTGGCCCGTTGGCTTGAATAATTTTAAGTGGTGCTGCCAATGCCGGCGCTTCGGTCGTGTTCGCCCCAAAACGACTAATATCACTATTTATCAAATTGCGAAGTATGTTTGCAACACCAAGTGTTGTAATTTTCTGATCTCGATAAGCGATAACACGATCATCTACTTGAGCATGTTTTAGCCGAAAAACTTTTATCTGTTGATCAGGCTGCGGCAAAGGCAATGTTGAAACTGCCCATACGACCAAGTCAACATATGCAGGTGGTCCGGAAATAATGGCAACGCCACGGTCAGGCAGTTCGCCCCACCCAAACTTTTGCTCAACTATGCCAAGCTCTATCAGGGCTTTGTGGAAGTTAGCCAGCAATGTTGCACCGGGGCTGATTGATCGTGTAGCCGTTTCGAAATTGCGACTAACGTAAAGAGTACCTCCGTAATAAAACCACTGTAATCCATAAGTTGAAGCTAATTGATTCAGAAATTCTGTCGGACTACTCGTCGACAATTTGCCATTGACTATTTCCTTTCGAGCTAATACTGCTTGTGAAGATAGAAGTTGCAAACCAAAAGTCTGACAAAAAGATTCCAGCACAACAGACAGCTCTTGTTTGTCAGCGATATAAGTGAAACTGGCATCTGGCCAAGGCGCAGGAGCTGCTGTAACAGGACGACCAGCCAACATAGCGAAAAGTAATAAAAAACTTAATACTGAAAGGCTAATACGGCTTTGCATGATTTCTCCGCTATCTACAAGACACGAAATATTCTTCGCCAGTCGGCTATCGAATTTGTGAATTGTTCAAGTGCACTTTCAAATTCATCAACCGTAGCGTCCGCTGTGACGCGTTGCTGAAGAAGAATTTCATTTTCGTTTTGTGAAAGAACTGGCACATCAGCGTATTCCATCATCCTGACCCATGAACCAAGAAGGCATTCATGAATCATGTCGTCAGCTTCATCTCGACGATCTGGCAATTGCAACAGCAGGCTTTCGAGTACTAGATCGCCGTGTGGTCCTGGACGACAGAAAATCCTGTAACGCGTATCAATGTTGAGGATCAGAGCACCATCTAACCGGGCTTGATTAAGCGGCATTTTTTGCCTGCTCATATAACCAGACAGTCCGCTATGCAACCGTTCCAGCATCATGCATCCCCTTCGTTATAATCGTTTGTAAGCTGACGCAAAGCGATCAATACTTCAGCTATAGGTTCGATAAGCTCGGATGGAACGTATTGATCAATCTTGGCATTTGCAAAAAGCGCACGTGCCAGCATTATGTTTTGCATGACTGGAATGCCATAAGAATTAGCAACCAAAATCATCTCTTTCGCTACAGCGTCTTCTCCCTTAGCCAAAACGATAGGCAATGGCGTCAGGCTTTCCTGATAATAAAGAGCAACTGCAAAATGCGTAGGGTTAGTAACTACTACTGAAGCCTTACGTGTCTTAAGAACCATCTCTCCCATTGCAATCTCTTTTGCCAATCCCTTGCGATGACTTTTTACATGCGGATCACCTTCAAGTTGTTTATATTCTTGCTTAATTTCATCCATCGACATCATTTGCTGTTTACGGAATTGATAGCGTTGAAATACAAGATCCGCGAGAGCGATAGCACCAAATGCAATGAAAGAATAGATAACCAATGTCTTCAACATGTCTGCAACTGCCAGACCGGCCGCTCCCATGCCCGCAGCGGGTATTAATACGAGCGCCTGTAATGAATCGCGAATGACCATCGAAATCAACACGGTAAGAAAGCACACCTTTAAAATAGATTTGACGAACTCCATGATATTTTTCATTGAGAACATCTGCTTCAGATTGCTGGCAGGATTAAGTCGATCACCCTTAGGGATCAGCGTCTTAAATGCCAACATCAGACCTGTTTGCATAACCTCGCCAAAGATGGCAATACCAATAACTATGAGAATAAATGGCAAAATTATGCGGACGGCGGAGATCAAAACTTGATCGAATAGAATTCGTACAGCATCTTGAAAATCCATTCCATATAACTGTGCAGGAAAGGTCATTATCTCCACCAGATTGTGGATAATTGATTGCGAGTTTCCGAGCATATAACCCAGCAATGACCCCATTAAAAGTGCCTGAGTAAAGTCTTTACTCTTCGCGACCTGCCCCTCTTCGCGTGCTTTGCGTAGCTTGTGTTCAGTGGGCTGCTCAGTCTTTTCGCTGCTCATTGCGCCCTCTTATCTAAAAATTGCTTGCATGGTCTGCAATGCGCGTTGGCCGATGTTTTCCATCTCTACTCCGGCATAGCCAAACAAGGTCGTCGCATAAACAGCAAAGACAAACATGGCCAATCCGCTTTTTACCGGCATCGCCAGAAAAAAAACCTGTAATTGCGGCACAAAGCGAGAGACCATTCCCAGACCAATTTCTGCGAGAAACATGCTGAAGATTACTGGCGCGCCCAGTAATACAGCGATCGACATCAGCCTGTCCATCTGTCCCAGCAATAATTTCGGTGTCTCTTGGCTGAATTTTGGCAACAACTCGAATACTGGCCAGATCAAAAAACTGTCATAGACAGCGTTCAATATTAGGTAGATACCACCGCTAATTAATAAAAAAACCATTCCAGCCTGGCTGAACAATTCACCAAGTGGCGAAGTATCATGACCAGTCAGCGGGTTGATACTGGCAGCTATACTTGCACCACGCTGGTTATCCACATACGCACCCATGATGTCTAATGCCCACAAAGGCAATGCGATGATGAAACCCAATACAAAACCTATCAATGCTTCTTTAAGCATGATCGCAAACACCAAGCTGCCGGTGCGCGCAATACTCAGGGCTTGCTCCTGCAAAATTGGGATTTCAAATAATCCAATACCGAATGCGACACCTATTCTTAGAATCCCGGGCAAAGCCTGCCGACTAAACATGGGTAGCACTGAAAACATCGCGAGCATCCGCGGCATCGAAAAAAAAGTCGCCGTCAACCATGAATATGGATATTCAATGATCGAATTTTCCATTTAATGCACCATTGCTGGAAAGTTATCGAATATAACCATCGTATAGTTAAAAATTTCACCTCCTACCCATCGTGCTGTCATGTACAACGTTAAGCCGACAGCTATCAACTTCACACCGAAAGACAGTGTTTGCTCCTGAATCTGAGTAAGCGCCTGAACAAGGCTGAATAAAATACCGACCACCGATGCCACAACAATTGGTGGCAGCGATAGCCATAACACCAGCAACATGGCTCTTATTACTTGCGAAGTCAGGTCGGAAATATCCATGATTTATTTATCAGACTGTTTAGTGAATATAGGTTTGAACTAGTCCATGTATCAATCGCGACCAGCCATCTACCATCACAAACAAAAATAGTTTGAGAGGCAAAGAAATAGTTACGGGGGACACCATCATCATGCCCATCGCCATTAGGATGTTTGAGATGACCAGGTCAATGACAACAAACGGCAGGAACAATAAAAATCCGATTTCAAACGCTGCAGTCAATTCGGAGACAACAAAAGCCGGCATGACAATAAGCAAATCATCCTGCTTTGCCTCGTCGGCCAAACTCGGCGGCCATAATTTTTTAGCTGTCGCCAAAAAAAAACTTCGTTGTTCTGGTTTGCTATTTAAGACAAGAAATTCACGAATTGGGCCAGCTCCTTTTCGCGCAACTGTCAGCATGGCTTTTACCGACATGGTCGCCTCTGGTTCTGAAGCGACTTCATCTGCTATTTTTGCGCCAATCGGCGCCATCACATAAGCAGATAGCAAGAGCGCCAGTGCATAGATCGCCATATTCGGCGGCGCTTGCTGAACGCCTAGTGCATTGCGAACAAGAGACAGCACAATGGCTATCTTGAGAAAGGCTGTCGTCGTCACCAGGATCAAAGGCAGCAACGCGAACAAGCCAAGCGCAAACGCTAGAGCGACTGGATCAAGAGCTTTCATTTTCGCTGCATTTTCCGATTCACAGGATTGTCCCCTCTTACTCTGACTTGCTTGCGATAGTGAGGACAGAGACACCCGTCTGACCTTCAACATCAACTAGCTCGCCCTCTCCGATTGCTTTGCCATTGGCACGTATCGTCACTGCGCGTCTTAAATCCCGACCCAATTCAAATACATAACCGGGACCCAACAACCTCAATTCGGCCAGGGTCAGGCTGCGTTCGCCCAGGTCGAAACTAACTCGAATCCCGACATCATCAAGGAGCGCTTCATCTTCTATATCTTGCTGCTCTTCTTCGCTCATGATTGCCTCCAGACCTTGTGTAAGCGTAATAAACGTGCCATGCAATTTCCCCCTTATGCCGCTACCATTCCCAACCCGTAATGCGATGTTGTCTTCATCACTAAGCCAGCACTCATCCAGCAAAATAACGTCATTTTTTTTTAAGCTCTTTAGTGTATCCAGCGCCAAACTGGTCCAGCCAACACAAAAATGAACTGGCAACGGCAATTGCGCCAAGTCGCTCAAGCTCCTTGGCGAAATCTCGACAGTACGCATTGCATTAGCAAGAAATCCAAGTCCGAGCTCATCAATCCAGAGCTCTGCGGTGGTCGCACGATTTCCATCGTCTAGCATGAGTTGAAATCCCGTGAGCTCTAGAGAAGGCAATCCGGTCACGGTCGCAGACACAACACTGAAACGCTTGCGTGTCGATTCTTCGAGAGCGCCAGCAGCGCTAGCAAAAGCAGCTTCCAGTACCACCTGACGAACTGGCTCCGGCAATTGTGCTGGATAGGAAACCTTCATTAGGTTGCCGACAATTTGACTAACCCAGGATTCATCGACGCGCAAGAAAATGTGAGCCCCCCCCCAATCAGCCTCTATTTGCAGTAGTCCTGACCTGCAACTGACACCCGCCTGCAGCTGAAACTCCCACTCGGCACCAAGGCAATCCACAAAAAGAGGAACTTTTCTAGTGCCCAGCTGGCGATAAAATGGCAAAGTCTCGCGGTTGATTTTGCGTAGAGTCAGGGGCTGTATCAAGTTCCCCCCCCATCCGGCCAATCGATCGTTGTGCTTTGCATTCCATTAGTATTCGATACAAGCAAAACCACACGGATAGGTCGCCCAAGTTTTTCTCCAACCTGTCGAACGAGCCATGGCAGCCTGCTTGCAAGCCAGCTTTGTTCGGAGAGGTCTTGGATGCGAATCTCAAAATGGAGTCGACCGGCAGATTCAAATGCGGTCAACGTAGTGTTCGGAAGGAGTTCACCGTGCAATTTCAATTGCACAGTACGCAATATAGAAGAAGCCGGATTCGGCACCATATTAGGCAAAGTCTCGGTAAGCTGAATCAGTGCATTAGCTTCAGCAATCGGCATATCTGATGGCAATACTAGAGGAGCTGAGTCCATTTCCATCTTATTTACATCACTGCCATCTTGAGGCTGTCTGCTATTTGCCAGCAATTGCTTCAAGCGCTCTACATCATCTTGCCGTGCAACCAAGCCATTAAGCAAATCGACTGTATCATCCCCTACTGGTAGCGACATCGGACCGAGATCGACTGCCTTGCTGGACATTACAATTCCTCCGTGAGGAGTTGATCTGCATCCGCCTTTTGTTTTGCATGGCGAGTGCTTGCCGCCTCTTCCAACTCGAGATCCTCCAGACGCATTGCATCTATATCGCGCTCTTCCTGAACAATTCTAAGCATCTCGGTGAATTTTTCGCGCATGCGAACTGCATCTCTATGGTGCTGTTTTGCCTGCTCCAAAAGCTCGGCAGCCGAATTGCGCGCTTCTTTAGCCTCCTCCACTTCTACTTCATATCGCGTGGTTTGCTCTTTCATTAATTGAATATCTAACGTAACGTCATCAATTTCCCTACGTAAAACAAGTCGCGTACAAAGATCGGCATACAGTTCGCGCTCCTTGCGATCGGACTCCTCAAGAAAGTCCTGTAATGTTCTACGAGCAGCATCCAGTTTCGCATCTGTCTGTGCAAGGAACTGACGTGCACGTGCAAGCGCCAGTTCGGCTTTTTCCTCCCGAAATACTTTTATCCTCAAGAGATCCATTAGTACGTTCATCGAACATTAGCCTTTCGGGCAAAAACTTTTTGAATTCAACAATCAATGCTGACTGTTCGTCAGTAAAACGCCACATCTTGTCGATATGTAACGTCCCGAAGAGAGGGGTTCCTGAAAGTACGGGGAAACAATAGAAGGAAGAAATATGAAGCGCTAGATACCAGATAATCGGTAAAGCCAGGGTGAACAGCTCAGTTCAGGCAATAGCCTGCTTCATTTGCTCTAAAGTATCGTCAAAGTCAATATGTTCATCAGTAGATTGGCGCAGGAATTGACGGATACTATCCATGCGCTCAATAGCCTCGTCAGCGACGGTGTCAGAGCCACGTTTGTACTCACCTATTTTGACGAGGAGTTCAACTTCCTGGTACTTGGCCATCAATTCACGCAAGCGGCCGGCTGTCTGCTTGTGTTCTGGAGTGATTACCATATTCATGACACGCGATACGGATGCCAGGACGTCGATAGCAGGATAATGGTTGGCGGAAGCAAGTCGGCGCGAGAGAATAATATGACCATCAAGAATCGAGCGCGTCTCGTCAGCGATGGGCTCGGTCATATCATCGCCTTCGACCAGCACGGTATAAAGTGCTGTGATAGAGCCTTTGTGACCCATACCAACTCTTTCCATCAATCGTGGCAAAGTAGCAAACACGCTTGGCGGAAAGCCACGTCGGGTTGGAGGTTCGCCGGCCGCCAATCCTATTTCGCGCTGCGCACGTGCAAAACGCGTTACTGAATCCATCAGGAAAAGAACTCGCTTGCCCTGATCACGAAAGTATTCCGCAATGGCAGTCGCCACATACGCAGCCTTAGAGCGTTCCATAGACGATTTGTCGGACGTTGCACAAACAATGACTGCGCGCTTTCTGCCCTCCTCGCCCAATTCATTTTCAAGAAATTCACGCACCTCACGGCCACGTTCACCAATAAGCGCGACTACAGTCACATCGACATCCGCGCCTTTGACCAACATCGCCATCAGGGTTGACTTGCCGCCGCCAGCAGCGGCAAAGACACCCAAACGCTGACCTTCGCCGCAAGTCAATAAGCCGTCCAATGCGCGTACACCCAGGGATAAAGGATTGCGAATGATGCGGCGCTTAAGAGGGTCTGGCGCACCTGTTAGCACCGGGTAGTAACGACTGACAAGCAGCGGCCCATGCGTAACTGTATCCATAGGTTCGCCCATCCCGTCCAACACTCTGCCCAGCAACGCATTTCCAACCGGTACCATATGCACATGGCCAGTCGGAATCACCTCGGTATCAGATGAAATGCCCTGCATATCACCCATGGGCATCAATAACGCCGAACCTTGAGAAAATCCAACCACTTCGGCTCTCATCGGCATTTCATTACCGGGACTTTGCAGATGGCAGATCTCACCGATTTTTACTGAAGGAATCACCGCACGGATGATAGTGCCTGTTACCTGAACTACCCGACCGCGTACACGCACCACCTGCGCCTGAGCAAGCGCACTTTGAAGCATGTCTGTGATGTAGTTGAAATGGTGTGAAGACATTCGTCTGAATTGATCGCAAATTAATATAAAACAGTGTTTCAAATATTATTCGCGGCTGAATTCAGCATAGCAGTAAATGCTTTCAAAACATAAGTAGCAGCATCAAACGCATACTGATATTTTTGAGCAAGATTGTTAACAAATAATTGCTGATCAGAGGAACGTTGAGTAATAATGATTACTTTTTCTGCGTATTGACCTTTCCAATTAACAATTTGGTCAGCTGTAGGTTTATAAAAAAAAGGCGTAGTTGTACTGACCGTAGCCGACTGAATAAATCCACGGCTATTCATATATACATATTGGAGTCCCTGATTTTCTGTCTGAAAAACCTTACCAACATTAGCTGAAATTAACTGTGTTGAATCAAGATTGGCAATTGGTATGGGAGGATAAATTGCATAAGCATATGGAATATTTACAAGAAAACTATATTTCGCCATATTAAAAGCATTACCGCTGTCAATTTTCATCGTAACTGCATTGCTAGGGGGGTTAGCAACTACAGGATCGGGGGCAGGCAAGGTATTTTTTGCAAGAATTATATTTTCATCAGCGAGGGAAAGTGTATTTTTTATAGAAAGTTCTCCTGCACTGAGTCCGTTTAAATTATACGGCTGACTAGCTGTTTGTTTTGCTTGAAGCTCCCAATTAAGCAATTCCTCTTTACTCAAAGGAACGTTGAAACCCATTTGCGAACTGATGGTTACTTTATCAGTTCCACTGCCATCAGTTTTATAGTAAATATTATTATTTAATACATATAATGCAGAAACACCTCCACTCCTTACTTCGAGCAGTTGACCATCATTGAAACCCAGTTGAATGCCGGCCTCGTCATAAACCACATCATGTAAAAGAAGCTTTGCGGGTAATCCGGAAGTACGGTTTATTGCTGTAGCAATTGTCTTTGACACCTGGGCTGCGCTTCCATTTGGCACTAATGTAGGCGAATTCAATGTAAACGAATAACCATCATAAGCGCGAGGAATTACGCCTTGTGAGCGCATTGTCGTTGTTGCACTTATCATTTGCGTCAATAAAGAAGGAGTAGCAAGTAATTGGGGGCTAACTGAAATCCCTATACCTGCATCGGGAAATCCCCAATCCACAGGACTTCCCGACCATGAACTCGGCGTTGAATTGACATTACTAAGTAAATCCAGCTGTTCATTGACTTTATCGAGTCCGCCAATCAATTCCTTGAGAACACCAGTCTGAATTTGGAGGGTCTGACCTTGAGAAGCACCTAATAAGGCGAGCCGACCAACGGCCAGGTTAATCAAGTTGGCCTCTTCTAGTTTTGACGTGTCTGAATTTGCCAATGTCCAAGGTGCATCAGCAGGCAAACCATTGGTGATAGTAACGTCGCTCATACGGGAATCCTGTTATCGGGAGCGTTGGTGTTTGGTCCAGCAGCAAGTCCAGTTAAAGATTGTTGAAACCTTCGGACGTCGTCATTAGCATCTGCTCCCGATGCGGATCGGCTTAAAAAGTCTGCATCAATATTCGAGATATTTTCAACTCTGTCAGAGGCATTTTTTGCGATGGAGCTGATTTCAGGGCCAATTTTATTATCCTGTTTCTGCAGACTGGCTTCGCGCTCAATTTTAAGTATTCTTATTTTATTTATTATTGCCAATACTTGCTCCTTCTGCTGATTAGCTAGAGCATTAATCTGCTGTGACTGGTTCTTCCTTTCTTTAGAATTATCGCTAATTATTTTTTCTAGTTTATCGAAGTCATCACTAACCTTATCCATTGCAGCAGAAATTTCTGCGTTAATTGATTTAGCCAATATAGTTATCTTTTCAATAGCAGAATTAATGTCTGTTTGAGAAGGTGAAATTTTTGCATTTTTATCAAAAGACGTATAAACAATAGTTATATCATCTGATATTTTATATTTATATTCATTGGCATCTGGATAAATAGTACTTTTAACAGGATTTAAAACTTTTAATAATGCAAGCAGGTTATCCCCCACCCAAACAAGATTTTGACCTGTCGATTTTCCCGTTTTATCTTGTGAATCTATAAGGAGAGGGGTTAGCTTAGGTGCATCAAATGAAATACCTAATTCCTTTAGCTCAGCAATAGTAGCGTTAGCGTCTTCTATACTAGAGCCAAGCGAAGGTCCATTGTTGTTAAATAAAGATTTCAACGCTTCGGTCGTCTTGGGCGTCGCGGATAAAGAATCTGCTGTTACGGGCTTGAACGCTCCGGTACCATAGGTCTTCAGATGATTTACGATCAGGTTCAAGCGTTCCAATTTATTAACTAGCGCTCCGGCTATAGAAATACGCGCGGATATTGCATCGCTTAACTTATCAGTCAACTCGGACTGAGTTGCATTGCTTAAATCCAGGGCATCGTCGGGATTTGAAATATAGGCAAGACTGACTGCAGATAATGAACTGCTTGCTGGACTAATGTTCATGATGTCTCCCGTCTAAAGCTGGAATACCTGTTTTATATCAAAGACCGTATCCTGCGTCGCACTGACTTGACTGCATGCTGCACTCTTGCCCCTTCGATTGCGCGTTGGGCTTCATTTCTAGCATCGCGCATGGTGCGCTCCACTGTATTTTCAAGTTCACGCCGCGCGTTTTCACCACCGTGTTTGTCCAGATAAGCCATCAACTTTTCCGAGGTAAATCCATGTTCAGAAAAATAATCATTTGTCCGTTTTAAGGCTTTTTCTGCCTCAGCAATTACGCGCCTGGCTTCCTGAGTCACAGCTTCTGTTCTTTTTTTAAGTGCCTCATCATTCATATTTATTTTCCATTCGAAAATTGTGTCGCTTGTCTGCCTTCTCTTTGTAACAAGGCAATAAAGGGAGTTCCTTCGTCTCTCTTTTGCAAGGAACAAGGCTGCACCCAGTGTCACAGACAATGATCTAAGACAACTTTATGTTTTAAATAAAGGAAATTATGATTCAAGATATGCGAGTCCAGAATAGTGGAATTCAGGGTTTACACGGCGAAGACCAGCAGCAAAAAAAAGAGAAATCCGCTGGCTCCTGGCGGGGCGAATCGATCACGCTTGCTAAAGTAGAAGATATTGATGAAAAAATTCAGATCGAGACTTACATGCGCTCTACAGGAATTAAAAGCGACACAGTCGATCACAAATTTCTAGCGCAGCGCAATGTCGCATTGGATCAGCATGCAACAGAGTTAACGCAGCAGAAAATTGGCGCGTATACGCAAGCGACAGGCAGCAGCAAATCCACCTCAACCATTGCGCTAAAGTACTTACACAGTTTTATTAGTAACGGCAAAGAACCCAAGCCGAAGCAAGAGAAAGGCTTGAATGATTTAATGCAGCGCTTTATGGGCTTGCAAAAGCTGGCATCCGCTTTGCGTGGGAACGATGATGATTTTGTCGCTCAACTCACACCATTCGAACAAAAATCCGGTACCTTGGGAGAGATCGGAGAACGATTACGCGAAGCCAAAGAAGATCCGGAAGAACTTGCGGAGCTAATGAAGGATATCGGAGGCATGCCGGGCGGGCAAGAAGAACTCTTTTCAATGATGAAAACCCTGCGCTTCCAGCCTGACCAACTCAAACACAAGCTGCGAGATGCGCAAAAAATTCCAAACCCCAGCGACCAAGAGCGCCAAGAACTGCTGGAAAAAGTTGAAGATGAACTTCGCGAACTGGAGCGCACTGATGGCGGACGCATACACGCCAGCCTTAACTCACTTGGCTCAGCCAGTCAAAGCGGCGATGCAAGCAATTTTATAGAGAGCTACAACGACCTGGTGCATGAATCGACAGGTTTTTCACAGACGCTGGAAAAATTGTTGGAGCGATACAAGCCAAGCGAGTTAGTTACCGTACTGCCGCTTATGAAGCAGGCGCTTGCAGATGACCTCAGCGCCGACTTGCGCTCGACCGACCCCATCAAGTTACACACCTTAATAAGTGAATTGTCACATATGCATATCTCAACGACTTTGCTGGATATGGTCAGCAATCTGACTAATAGCCTACAGAGAATCTACCGTGACCCCGCTACAGCTTGAATCGAAGCTGGATGAACAGAAGCTGCTGCTAGCGCTGCTACGCACGATATCAGGCAGCTGGATCGCGCCTTCGCAGTTCGAGAGGCTTGCATCGGAGTTGGGTGTGCCGGACGGCAGCCCGATCATATATTTTCTGACTGGTGTGAAACAGATACTTCGCGAATTGCCAATCAAGGTTTATACCGATGAAGCTGCGCGATCGTCCGTGCTCGATGCACTTCAGACGGCACTTGATAATGCCATTGAAAGAGAAGAAGCCGAAGCAGAAACCATGCTGCAAGCACAAGCCGGGGAGAATCAGCAATGAACTGGGTGGAACAAACCATCAGCGAATTTGGCAACAGCATAGGCCTGCCGTCTTTGACACTGGACTACACAGGCAAGGTGCGCTTCAGCCTGCAACAGGGCGGCAGTATAGCCATACAGCACCTGCCTGATTTGGCGCTACCGGAAGTCGTTGTGACCCGTTCTGAACCAATTAGCTATGCAACACCGGAACTGTTCCGGCAGGCCTTGCGTATTGGAGACTTCCGTACTCCCAGTAGCTGGCCCTTGCAGGCAGGTTGCAACCAGCGCGAGTTATTTCTTGCAATGCGCATTCCGGAACGTGCGTTTGTGATAAATGTGCTGGAACAGGCTCTTGCTCAATTGACTGCGCTACAAAGCAGAATCAAGGCAGGTTGAATAGATAACTCTGGCATTTCGAAATACAAGGTCAGATACCCTCTTAAATGTCAGCGATTAATGCTGCCCTCTGTCAATTTAAGGACTGACCCTAAGTCAACACGCCGCAATCAAATTGGCGGCGATGGTCTTGCATTCGTGCTTGTGAAATTGCATGAATAAATATGTGTGATTGCAAGATCTGCCCCCAATGTCTGACCACAATTTCTTAGACCTGACCCCAATCTCTTCTTGATTACAAGGTACGACATTAAGCATGCAATTATGCCGACAGAGAATTAGGCTTCATTTAAAAATTATTAATCAAATTCTGCTTTCTCGCTTTCAGTTCCTGAATTTTTGAATTCAATGTAGGTAGGTAATTTTGAATAGCTGTACCCAGTAGACTTGGACTATTAATCGTGCCAAATAAGGTAAACGCATTAATTTCATTTACTAATGCTGGGAGCATTTGCGCTTGATTAGCATTTTTCTCAGCTATCAAAAACCCATTCAATTCGTTGTAAGGATGAACAATACCTACGGGCGGATTCAAAGCTATATTCATCTGATGGCAGATTGCTTCTTTTTCTTTTATATCCAAATTAATTATTGATAAATCGTTATATTTATTAATAGTGATCTGATCTGCACGTTGAAAAAAACTGTTTCAAAATGCTTTTGGACGAAATTGTTCATTACACCATCAGAAAAAAATGCCTCTAAATCCATTTTAAGAAATGGATTACCTATTTGCGACTGCAATTCATTAACAATCAAGGCTTTTTGTGCAACATTTAAGGTATTCACATGCGGAGGTGGCATCAAAAATAATATGCTCTTTATTACATCAAGACTAGATGGCGTATTTACCTGTGGCGGTTGGCCCACCGCATTTAGCTGTGGTGGTGAATTAGCCATCGAAAGTCTAAGCATTTCACTTAATTTTTCTTTGATTCTTACCAGAGTTTGTAATGCAGGATGATTCGCAGTTAAGCCACTAATCTGTAAGTTATTTATTTTTCCATTCACATCATTGAGCTTTACATTTAGATCATGCGTACTAACACTTGTAGCGTCCACTGCATTAATCAGGTCGTCAATTGAAGCGGGAACCTGCGGTCCTATCAAGTTTTTTAACTCTTCTAATAAAGAACGCATTTCCATTAGTAACCTCGCCATATTGGCCAGATTACCTTTCATATGATCCATGGATTTTGACCACTCATCTTTAAATTCATTAAGTGGATTATTTGCGGCAACTGGCTGCATCATAACTGGAGCTGGAGCTTGGACTGGACCTGGTACCGGACTTGGTACCGGACCTGGGACTGAGCCTTGAGCTGGACCTGCGGGTATGAATGGATTGTGACCGGAGTTTACTGGTGGAATTGGAGTACCTGGGGGGAGTGACATAAAAAATCCTTACAGATTGAATTAAGCTAATGCAGACAAGTTCAGCGCCGATTCTTGAGCGCGATCTTCATCTTTAACAAATCGGGTTTCGAGCCAGCGACGACCATGCCAGACAATCTCGGTCATTTTGGCCAACAGCGTATTGCCGTCCATACCGTCGATTGCAAGGCCTAATGTATAAATCAGATCTCCGCTATCAGGGTCAAGGCAAAATACGGATGCGTCCAGTTCAGCCAACGCACAATTCATATTTAATAAGCGCAGCATGATCTGTTGTTCACGAGCTTCAGGCAAAGGACCGAATCTGCATTCAATGAGTATTCTTTCTGGTGAATTACGGCTCGAATGAACTACTGCAAAATCAAAACCGCCATACATCATTTCCATGGCGAGTTCTTCTTCAATTTGTGTTTCCTCCTTACTCAAGGAGTAGCCGAGCGCGCTGCGGATTTCATCAACAATGCTTAGAAACCGTAAACGTTGCTGATTGATGTCGAACATGTCCATCACATTTCTTTCTTCAAGCTAGGCTATGGGCAGAATGGAAGTCCCCGGTATTGGATGCTGCCAGGCTTTGCGAAAAAAATTGGTCCTTCCAGTTACCGGCATCTGTAGCAATTTGACGCATGCCTTCCAGTATCAAGCGCGCATTTGCCATATCGAGCTCTTCGTAATACATACATTGCACTTGATCACCCGTTGAGTTAATGCCATAGCAAGCTTCGTGCGTACGTGCCAGGGTCAGGTTCGCTTGCAACAGACGCCGTATGCCTGTTGTTACGCCTTCGTCCGGTAGCGAACCTAAACGACAGATGACCAATACACGATCTGCTTGCTCAGACGATGAATGCAATAGCTCGAATTCAATGCCACTAACTTCGAGTTCCATTGCTAGAGGTAAGCTGTCCTCATGCATCATAGAAGGTGGAGGAAAGCCAAGCTCCCTGAATATGCTCTCGGAAAGCTCGACAAATTTTCTACGCCAAGAAAATGTCATCACGTTTTTTTACTAATTATCCAAGTTATTTGGGTAACAATGTTTCAGCCAGGGTTCCGGCACTCTGACTGGCGGCGATTAGGTCTTCGCTGATTACCGCATTCTGCGTATCTGCAGATGCATTACCAAACACACGAGCAAAAGATGCGCGCAGAGCTTCGAGCTGACCAGCCATGCTGGCTTCGACCTGACCAATATCTGATTCAATTACACAGGCGTCTTCAGCTAACTGACTATCTGAAACGACGTCGATTTGCTCGATACTTGGATAGACATCCATAAGTGACGCAATATGCGACTTAATGGTTGATGTATGAATAGGATTGACTTTGACTAGTAGTTGCTTCTGACCGCGTACACTTGCTAGCGAATTACGAACGACTTTGATAATTCGCTCTCGATCATCGAAATCATCAATGATGCGTCTTACCGCATCCAATACCAGATCAACCATTTGCGCCTCTACCTTTGCAAAGTAATTGACGGTCTGGCTGATGATTCCGATCATGTTACCGGTTTGTTCAAGACGTGCAGCCTCTTTGCCTTCAAGATAACCACGCCGCTGTTCCGCCTCAAAGGCAGCATGAGCAGCATCAACAATCTGGTCGTGTCTTTTAATGCCTTCCGCAACTGCTTCACGTGCCTGTTTATAGGCCCAAAAATCCTGCGCCTTGATTATTTTCTTAGAACGATCAGGAAGGCTCAACTCTTGATTGCTGCGAATGATGAATGCCATTCAGCCTCCAGTGTCATCGTCACGGACTGTACTAATTGATTTACCAGCTTGGACGGGATTTTTGATGACTTCGTTTGTATTGGCATTTTCAATATTGCACGCTGTCGCATCTCCGATGGCGCATCACCCAAGCTTGCGAAGATCATGTCATAGCCAATCTGCTCTACATCGTTAGTATCAAGAGCTTCATCTTCAAATTGAATCGAAGGCAGCAAGCGGGCACTGTTCATTACGAACTGGAATGCATCATGCCCAAGCTGTTCTTTCCAGCTCAGTACTTTTTCACGGGCCAAGCTGGAACGAATGCGCGCACTAAGTACAATTGCGCCGATATGTTGTGCCAGCCTTTGTTGTCTGCGGACCGGCAGTAGCACAAGCCCCCATTTTGGATACGGGAAAACGACGCAGGGTTGATCGCTCAGACCTAACTGCTCCAGCATCAGCGCGGACAATTTTTCCCAGGCACGTGGCTCCTCCCAAATTAAGTCAGTCAAGGCGCCATCAAAAAATTGGGAATATCGGGTCGAATGCAAATAACTAGCAGGCGTGTAGTTGAATGTATATAGCTGACTGAAAACGAATGGTGACTTAGTCAGTAGTGTTTTAAAATTTTCCGTAAACGGATGCATCAATTAACCTCTGGCTGAACTGGCGGCGGCACAGGGATTACAACTTTATTAAATTCGGCTGAAGATTGTTTGTCATTTAAAACTTTACCCCAGCGACGCCAGGCAAGCACGCCTATGCCTGTCAAGATGAGCGCAAGAATTGCGAATAAGCCCCAGATCGTTTCTGGCCGTAATACATTATTTTTATTGATCGCTGCATTCGTGGTGAGCTGCTGGGTAGTTCCGACTTCCGCCATTTTTACGCCAGATGGGAGCAAGATTACTGACACTTTGTCAGATGTCAGACCAGGAATACTGTTCGATACCAAGCGCTTGATCTGAGGCACTGAATCATCAAGATTGCTACTTGCCTTATGCTTGATGAATACTGCAGCTGAAGATGGCAGCGCGGGGTCACCACCTGTGCTGTGCTCCGGCAATACCACATGAACTCTCGCCTTGATGACGCCATCAATCTGCGACACAGTCGCTGATAATTCTTGCGACAGTGCCCATAAATAACGTGCACGTTCCTCAAGGGGCGAGGATATCAAGCCTTCTTTGCGGAAAATCTCACCCATTTTTGCGTAGCGCTCACGAGGTAACCCTTCGGCCCGCATTATGCCGACTGCAAGTGCCACCTGACTTTGTTCGACATCGAGACTAACCATGCCATCCTTACCCGGCAACTTGCCGGCCTTGATGCCAGCCTCCAGCAACGCAGCCAGCGCTTCATTAGCTTCGTTTTCAGAAATACCGGTTAACAGTTCCACGCGTGCACCGCAGGCCACTAGCCAAACGGAAAGCACAAAAATTGAAAGGAAGCGCGAGAGCTTGGCGAACTTAATAAAATTAAGCATCATCATTGGAGCTTCGTTAGTTGCTCAGCGTGCTGTACGGCTTTTTGAACTCCCTTTCCGACTAGTTCGATTTCAAGCGACACCTGTGTCATCTCCAATTGAAACTTTAGCAAATTCTCCAAACTCATTTTTCCAGGTCCCACTTCCAGCATTGCATGGGCGCGATCCATATTGGTTCTGAACTCCAAGCCAACTGCATCAAGTCGCGCAAGGATTTTTTCACCAAGTGTATTGGCTACACCGCTTACCTCTGCTTGAGTGACTACCGGATCAATGGCATTGACGGGCTGCTCGGGCTGATTAGATAAAAGCTCTGTCAACCGATCGCCGCCCAATTCAACTTCCGGGGTGACGATTGGAATAGAAGGCGGAAATTCAGCAGCAGGCAGCGACGTTGTCGATGATTCGGCTACCTGAGCTAATGCGCTAAGAACTTCTTGCATAATTACCCTCACTAGTCAAACAACGATTAGTCAACTATTTATGCCAGCTAAAGCCTGTAAATCAACGACGCGTGCCGGTGAAGGCCACGCAGATTGCGGGATCCCACCTTTAATCTGGAGCAGTACTGATTCTGCCAACAAGCGCTGGTTCGTATCCAGTTCTCCGTGATCAAATAATGCGCACAACACACGGGCAGCTTCTATGGGTTGACCGGCAAGATGCAAGGCAAGCCCCAAATACAATTCAATCTCCTCGCGATCTCGTCGGACAGGCGCAGCATCTTCCCGCAATACGCGTACCGCATCGTTGAACGCTCCTGCATAAAGTCGCGCCACTGCAAGACCTATGTACGGAAAGGAGTGATCAGACCGCAGTACAAGCAGACCCTGAAATATACGAATCGCTGGCACCACAAAACCGTTAGTGGCAGCCATGAAACCCAGCTCAGCGATCAGGTTGATTTCTTCGCTAGTTAATGGAAATTGCTTGTTTTCCCCAACAAATTTGGATGCACTTTTTTTCATTCCACCCTCAACATGTCACGCAATGTTTCAGCCCTAGAACGTAAATCGTTATAGCTTTCATCAAGTACAGCAAGCTTGATCAACGGCTCTAACAATGTCAGGCTCTCATCTCGCTTTCCCAATGCAGCCAGGCATTCGGCCATATGTACTGCCCAGCTCAGATTTGTCGGCTCAAGTACCAGCGCTGCGCTATAGGCAGGGATTGCCGACTCAAATTTTCCAAGACGTTTACAACAAAGAGCGAATGCTCCAAGAATGCGCGGATCAAGTGGACGATATATCAACAACATTTGAAATATGCCACAGGCGTTTTCGAACTTACCTTGCATAAAAAAGGAATAGCCTATTCCATAAATGATTTCTATTTGCTCATCAGTGAAACGTTTTGAGCTAGGCAAGCCGGCAATTTTTTGGCGCAGCTCTTGCAGTGAATCCAATTCAGCCATGACTGCTGAAGTGAATTCAATTTTAGGTTCTACTGGTGCATTCAGCTGGCTCATATTTTTTCCAGCATGTTTATATCCGGGCCATGGAAGTCATGCTCGAATTAATACTTTGCTCCATAGCACTCAATGATTGGATCGTATTACGTGATCCTTCCATCATGTTACGGTAACCCTCCTGAGCGCTTTGCTCTGACTGACTAGCCATATCCTTTTCCAGGCCTTGTTTATCTGCTTGAAGTCGATCAGTACTAGCCTGAAATGTATAAAAAGAAGAGATCGATTGAGTCAAACCTTTCAAAATAGTTGCCGAGCTGGTCATGATTTGCTGAAAACCTTCGTATTTTTGCGTTGAAGATTTAATTTTTAAATTATCTGCATCAATTAATTTTGACAAAACATTTTCATTTTTTTCTGCCAGTGAAAATTCAGCTTTAGCTTGATCAAACTTTGCTTCTGCGGTCTTTAATGTAGACCGGACACTTTTTAACTGTGATTTTTCTGCAGCGGTAGCGAAACCGGAATTTTGCAATCCTTCTAAGTGTTTTATTTTTTTCAAAGCACCTGGCTTTAATCCTTCAAGCTCAGTCGCTGCATCCGTAATTGATTTCTGTGAAATTATTTTATCTTGCGAAATGTTATTTAATTCATGCGAATCTTTAAGTACAGCCTTAGATTTCCCTATATTTTTTAACGCCCCGTGAATAGAAATAGCAGATCCCGTGAGTTGTACCGCACCCATAACAATTTCAGCCGCAGATGAAAGCAAATCGGCTGTCAACTGCTTTTCATTCGCTTTATTTCTTGCTTCAAATTCATTTTTTGCAGCTTCAAGCTTTAATTTTCTGTTTTGGATTTGAGAGTCTGAATTCGTTTTTGCGAGTGTCCGATGAGCCTCTGATAAAAATCGCATGATGGTTGTTATATCAATTGACATTGAATTAGAATTTTGTATCAGCGCATCAGCTACTTGGCGCAGAGCTTGCAGATCACTTGACATTTTTGCTGGCGATGGAAGTAAATTATATTTACCTTCAGTGATCAGCCTCGCAATACTTTCGGCAAATTTCGAGCTGGTGAAATTCAGGCTAGATATTTCCGAATTGATTTCAGAAAGTGTCTTAGCTCCAGCTTTTTCCAGTGCAGATTTTTTTTCATCCTTGCCAAGTGTTTTGTCGTTCGCCAGCTCCGACAGCTGCTGCAAATGTGCTGAAAGATCACTTGAAATTGTGTTTGTCATAGTTTTTCTCCTTGCCCTGCTTTACATTTATATTGTTCGGATAGTATTTGACCGGCTTTGACCATAATTTGCGACCAATGTCGCCATGTCTTCATACATATCACTAATATCTTTTACTCGATTACTTATGTAGCTCTGCAGCGATTGCATATCGTTGGATAAAATGCTTTGCCAAACATCCATTCGGGTTTTTTGATTATCTAGTTCATTTTTTTCGAAAGTGATATGTGCGATATTGATTCCATATGCACCTTTAGTGATCATGCTTGCTGCACCACCCGCATCGCTGGCTATCTGAGATGCACTTGCTGCCCTGGCAAACAACTGCGCTCCACCCGCGATGACTTTGCTCGAAAGAGTAGAAGCCTCTTTCGCCATTCCAATACTCTTCCCAACTCCGGCCATTGATAAACCGCCAAAGGCTATAGTGGTCGCTGCTACCAACAGATTCATGGTGATCGTCACCCCCATCGTCACTTTTGCCAAATAGTCTTTCTTTTCTTCCGTATTCATGCCACGCGGGATATAGATAGCATTGTCGGCTTCAGCCTGTTCAATAGCTCGCTTGACCGCTCCGCCAATTGTGATGTCGAGGTCTTGTTTTTTATTTTTGGGATCGCGGGGATCATCGTAAGTCGCACCTGTCGCCTTTGCGATACGGGTACCGACATCAAGGATCGTGGTAGTCAGGCCAATTGCAGCACCAGCAATGGCAAACGCACCACCGCCAAGTGTAAAGACGGTCAATAGGATAGCGCCCAACATGCCAAATACGGCACCAGCTACCTGAAAACCCAATCCGACATCAGCTGAAGTCTGCTGCGCTTTTTTCTTTTCAGCTGCTTCTGCTGCCTTTTTAATTGAATCTGAGTAATTCTTCATGCGGGTGCTATTTAGCTTTTCACTGCGCTTAAATGAAGCCGCTAACATTTCCATGGAGTTCTTCGAATCTGCGTCACCTGACTTTCCCAACATGTCCATCAATATCACCGCTGCAGTGTCAGGATCAAGATTTGGTTGAGACATTAAAACGGTAAACTGCGCTCCCAGCTTAACCAATGAGGGATGCGCGGAGCCCATTTGCGCAACCATATCTGAATAAAGCTTATTGCTGACTGGAGTATCAATTTCACCAGCAGTTGTTTGAATACGGGAGGAAGCTACATCAATCCGGCTTGTATTGCCATTGAGACCAGAAATTCCGCTCATGATCATTTACTCCCGTTTGTAAATTCTGGTGATTCGGACGATGATGCAAAACTCAATAAGGCATCAACTGTTCGAATCAGTAATTCATATTGTGGTAATTTTTTAAATTCATTTCTGGTCTTTTGCAAAATATCAATTGCTTCTTTTTTTTTGCGCGCCATTAAAAGACATTCTGCAAATTGCACGCCTGATGCAGGATTAGAGGGCTCCAGTATCACTGCCAGCCCGAGATATAAC
>JAOAUN010000041.1 GCA_030157545.1 Burkholderiaceae bacterium | reverse complement strand
TGGCGCTCGCTGCCTTTGAAGATGCGGCGGATCACCACAAAAAACACCGGTACAAAAAATACGGCGAGCACGGTTGCGGCGATCATGCCGCCCATGACGCCAGTGCCGATCGCGCGTTGGCTCGCCGAGCCGGCGCCGGTTGCCATCACTAACGGCAGCACGCCAAGAATGAAGGCCAGCGAGGTCATGATGATAGGGCGGAAGCGCAGTTTGACTGCAGCCAGCGTCGCGTCCATCAGATCCATGCCTTGGGCCTGCAAGTCTTTCGCAAACTCGATAATCAGAATGGCGTTTTTAGCAGACAGCCCAATGATGGCAATCAGGCCGACCTTGAAATACACATCGTTCGGCATATCGCGCCAGATGGTGAAAGCCAGCGCGCCCAGCACGCCGAGCGGCACCACCAGCAGCACGGCAACCGGAATTGAAGTGCTTTCATACAGCGCAGCGAGCACCAGAAACACGGCCAGCAGTGACAGCGCAAACAAGGCAATCGCCGCCGAGCCGGCCGCTTTTTCTTCGAATGACTGACCGGCCCACTCGTAACCTATACCGGATGGCAGCTGCTTCATCATGCCTTCGATTTCAGCCATCACATCGCCTGACGATGCGCCGGGTGCGGCATCGCCTTGCATTTTCATGGCCGGATAACCGTTGAAACGTATCAGTTGCACCGCGCCGTTGATCCAGCTGGTTTTCGTGAAAGCCGAGAACGGCACCATGGTGCCCTGTGAATTACGTGCATAGAGCTTGTCCAGATCTTCCGGCTTCAGGCGTTTTTCCGGATCGGCCTGCATGATCACGCGCTGCTGACGTCCCATATTCGGGAAATCATTGATATAGGCCGTGCCGAAGGTGGCCGTCAGCGTTGCATTCACGTCGGCCAGTTGCACGCCGAGTGCGCTGGCTTTGTCGCGGTCGATATCAATGCGCAGCTGCGGTGAATCTTCCATGCCTTCAGGACGTGCGCCCTTGATCAGCTTGCTCTTGCTCATCATGCCCAGCAGCTGGTTACGTGCGCCCACCAAGGCATCATGGCCGAGGCCGCCGCGGTCTTGCAGACGCAGCGAGAAGCCTGTTGCGTTACCGAGTTCGCGAATCGCTGGCGGGTTCACCGTGAAGACAATCGCATCGCGTATCGTGCCCATCAGGCTCAGCGCCTTGGTGGCGATGCCCTGCGAGCTCAGTTCCGGCGTTTTGCGTTCTTCCCAGTCCTTCAGTGGCACGAACAACAAGCCACCGTTCTGGCCGCTGCCGGAAAAGCTGTAGCCAGTCACGGCGACGATATCCTGCACGCCGGGCTGCTTCATGAAATAGTCCTCGGCCTGCTTCATCACCGCCAGCGTGCGGCCGGCACTTGCGCCTGGCGGCAGTTGCACGTTCGCCAGCAGATAGCCCTGGTCTTCAGCCGGCAGGAATGACGTCGGCATGCGTGCAATCAGCCAGATCACGCAGACTACAATCGCGCCGTAGATGACCATGTAGCGGCCGGTGGTCTTGATCATCTTGGCCACACGGCTCTGATAGCTGACCGAGGTGCGCGTAAACATGCGGTTGAACCAGCCGAAGAAACCCTTGCGTTCGTGATGCGATGGATCGATAGGTTTCAACAGCGTTGCGCACAGTGCCGGCGTCAGAGTCAACGCCATGATGGCCGAGAACACCATCGCTGAAATCATCGACAGCGAAAACTGACGGTAGATCGCGCCGACGGAGCCGGAGAAAAATGCCATCGGCACAAACACGGCAATAAGCACCATCGTAATGCCGACAATAGCGCCAGTAATTTGCTTCATGGCCTTGATCGTCGCATCGCGCGGCGCCAGACCTTCTTCGCTCATGATGCGCTCGACGTTCTCCACCACCACAATCGCATCGTCAACCAAGATACCAATGGCCAGCACCATGCCGAACATGGTCAGCACATTGATCGAATAGCCAAACGCCGACATCACCGCAAAGGTGCCCATCAGCGCAACTGGCACCACGATCGCCGGTATCAGCGTGTAGCGTATGTTTTGCAGGAACAGCAGCATCACCAGAAACACCAGCGCGACGGCTTCGAGCAGTGTCTTGACGACTTCTTCGATTGAAATCTTGATGAACAGTGAAGTGTCGTATGGAATGCGATACGTAATACCGGCCGGGAAAAAATTGGAAAGCTCTTCCATCTTTGTGCGGATCAGCTTGGCAGTTTCCAGTGCGTTTGCCGTAGGGGTCAGCTGCACACCGACACCCGAAATCTGCTTGCCATTGAGGCGCGCTGCGAAGCCGTAATTCTGACCTGCGATCTCGACGCGGCCGATGTCGCGGATGCGCACAGTCGAGCCATTCTGATTGGCGCGCAAGATGATGTTGCCAAATTCCTCGGGGGTCGACAGCTGGCCACTGACAACAATAGACGTTGCAATGCGCTGCGCGCCAGGGGCGGGCTGGTCACCCAGTATACCGGCCGAGAATTGCGCGTTTTGCGTGCGAATCGCTGCAGTTACATCGGCAGGCGTGAGCTTGTAACCCATCAGCTTGTCTGGATTGATCCAGATGCGCATGGCACGCTCGGTGCCGTACAGCTGCACAACGCCTACGCCCGGAATGCGCTTCAATTCATTGATGACATTGCGCGACAGGTAGTCGCCCAGCGAGATCGGCGTTTGCTTGTCATCGGTGCCGACCAGCGTCACGAACATGAGCAGGTTGCTGCGTGCACGCGTGATGACCACACCTTGTTGTACGACCACTTGCGGCAGCCGCGCCTCGATGCGCTTCAGACGGTTCTGCACATCGACAGCAGCAAGCTCGGGGTTGGTGCCGTTCTTGAACGTCACCGACACCTGCGACTGGCCATCAGCCTGACTCTGCGATTCTATGTACTGCAGATTCTCGGCGCCGTTCATCTCCTGCTCGATGAGGCTGGTGACGCTTTCATCAACCGTCTGTGCCGATGCACCAGGATAGGTGGCCGTCACGATGACAGTCGGCGGCGCAATCACCGGGTACTGCGAGATCGGCAGGTTCGGAATGGCCAGCACGCCGGCCAGCAGGATAAACAGTGCAATCACCCACGCAAAAACCGGGCGATCGATAAAAAACTTTGCCATGGTGCGTCCTTAGTTTTTCTGTTGTGCGGCAGCTGCAGCAGCTGGGGCAGCAGAGACAGTTTCAGCAGGCTGCCATGGCAGTGGCTTGACGGTCGCACCCGGCTTGGCTTTTTGCAGGCCTTCAACGATCACGCTGTCGCCTTGCTTCAAGCCTTCGCTGATGATCCAGCTGGTGCCATACGTGCCATCGGTTTTAACCGGACGCGGCGCGACTTTGTTATCGGCAGTCACTGTCATCACGGCAGCGCCGTCGGCAGTGCGCATCACCGCTTGTTGCGGCACGGTGATAGTGCCAGCACGTACACCTTGTTCCAGACGAACGCGCACATACATGCCAGGCAACAGCGTGCGTTGCGGGTTAGCAAATTCAGCACGCAGGCTGACCGAGCCTGAGTTCGGATCTACAGTCACGTCGGAGAACAACAAGCGCCCCGGCTGGTTATAAGCCTTGCCGTCTTCGGTCACCAGCGTGAGTTTGGCTTTGACTTTGCCGTTATTTGATTGCGCCATGACTTGTTGCAGGCGGCGCATTTCCACGCTCGACTGCACCAGCGTGACGTAAATCGAATCAATCTGCTGGATCACGGCGAGGTTGGTTGCATCACCCTGGCCAACGAGTGCGCCTTCGGTTACCAATGCGCGACCGATGCGGCCAGAGATAGGCGCGGCCACTGTAGCGTAAGACAAGTTCAGGCGGGCGATATCAAGTGCTGCGCGCGCAGAGGCGACATCGGCTGCGGCAATTTTTTGCAGATTTTGTTGATCGTCAAATTCCTGTTTGCTGATGGCATTGCTGTCTACCAGTGCGCGATAACGCGCCAGCTTAGTGGTTGCTTGTCCCAGGTTCGCTTCGGCGCGCGCCAAGGTGGCTTCAGAACTGTTGGCAGCTGCTTGCAGCGGCGCCGGATCAATTTTGTACAGCAATTCGCCGGCACGGACTTCACTGCCTTCAATGAATACGCGCTTTTGCACGATGCCGGCAATGCGCGCGCGCACTTCGGCGATGCGCGTGGCTTCGATGCGGCCCGGGAGCTCAGTAATGATTGCCACCTGCTCCGGTTCAACGGTGATGACCGACACCATGGATGGCGGTGGCGCACCGGCACCTGGCGCTACTGCGGGTTTTTTCTCGCCGCATGCGGCTAGCAGCGACAGCAACAGACCAGAGATAAAGAGGCGGCGTACTACGCATTCTGAGTTCATAACTGAGTTCATAACTAAGTTCTTAAAATATTCGCACCGAAAAAAAGAATCCGCCCACTATGCATAGGGGCGGTCATGGTCAAGCAAGCAGAGTGTCAAATCAACAGATATTGACTGGCAGTATAGCCAGTTATTGCCTGCCGGCGATCAGGTCGGCAGTGTTTACAGATGAAAGAAATTGCAAGTGTTAACGTAGCTTTTGTTGTTCTTAAGTGTTCCTTTGCGCGCGCTTAATGAATGCACTTTTTCAGCGCACTTCCAGCAGCGTGTTCAATTGCGCCAGATCGGCCTCGGCCAGACTGCCGGCGAGTGCTTTCAGCTTCAGTCCGTTCATCATGGTGTCGTAGCGTGCTTTGGCCAGATCGCGCCGCGTCGAGTACAGCTGCTGCTGCGCATTGAGCACATCAATGTTGATGCGCACACCGACTTCATAGCCAAGCCTGTTCGATTCCAGTGCCGAAGTGCTTGAAACTTCAGCCGCCTCCAGTGCGCGTATTTGCGACAAGCCGCTTTGCACGCCTAAAAATGCAGTGCGAGTACCTTGCGCAGCGGTGCGCACCGCGCTGTCGAGGTCGGCACGTGCCTTGTCTTCGAGCGAAATCGCTTCGCGCACTTTGCTAGTGACTGCATAGCCGGCAAACAGTGGCAAGTTGAATTGCACGCCGTACGAGGTGCTGCTGATGGTCAAGTCCGGTGCAAAGGCCAAGCCTTGCGTGCGCGACTGAGAGGCGACGAAGTCCAGCGTGGGTTGATGGCCGGCGCGGTTGCGCGTGATGTCGCGTCTGGCGATTTCGACGGCGAGTTGCTGCAGCGTGACGCCAAAATTATTTGCCTGCGCGCTGCTGACCCACTCATCCGGCTTGGCTGGTTCAGGCGGACTCAGCTTGACACCGGTTTTCAGGCCTGCCAGCTCAGCCGGCAGTTGGCCGGTGATCTGGGCCAGTGCATTGCGTTTGACTTCGAGGTCATTTTGCGCGGCGATTTCCTGCGCCATCGTCAGATCAAAACGTGCCTGCGCTTCATGGGTATCGGTAATGGTTGCGGTGCCAACTTCAAAATTACGCTTGGCCGACGCGAGTTGCTCGGTGATGGCGGTTTTCTGCGCCTGAATGAAGACGATTGCATCCTGCGAAGCGAGCACATCGAAATAAGCCTGCGCGACACGCAGCGCGAGGTCGTTTTGCGCTTGCGCGAACTGAATGTCGCTGGCAGCAACTTGCAGCTTGCTTTGCTCATACAAGTCAAAGCTGGCCGGATTGTAGAGCGGCTGCTTCAACTGCAGTTGCAGGTTGTTCGAGACGTAATTTCTTGTTGTTGAATCGATCTGGCTATAACTGCCAGTCAGGCCCAGCACCGGCAGCAGGCCCGAGCGGCCCTGCACTGATTTTTCGGCAGCAGCCGTGTGCGCAGCGCGCGCGCTGGCGAACTGGCTGTCATACGCTTGCGCCTGGCTGTAAGCTTGCATCAGGTCGAGTGCGTGAGCATTCGGTGCCAGGATGGCGCTAATCAGTGAGGCAGCGACTGCAGCAGCTAGTTGAGTTTTTCGCATTCTTTTTCCCGTGGGTTCTAACTGAAATGATTAGTAAGTCGGCATGGTGCTGTCGACTTGCAGCGCCCATCCGTGGATGCCGCCAGTCAGATTGATAACCTGTTCAAAGCCGGCGCGTTCCAGGAAGGCCGCTACCTGCATGCTGCGCGCGCCATGATGACAAATGCAGACGACGGTCTGCTGCGGATCTAACTCTTCCTGACGCGCTGGAATAGTCTGCATGGTGATCAGTTTTGAGCCGGCGATGTGGCAGGTCTCGAACTCCCACGGCTCGCGAACGTCCAGTAGCAGCGGCGGTTCGCGACTGCTGTCGGCTAGCCAGGCAGCCAGATCAGTGGCTTTCAAATGCTGCATTGATGATCCAGTCAGAAATCAAAAATCAAAAATTAAAAATGAAAGGCAGACGGCGTGGCCGCATTCCGCAGTGGCTTGATGCTGGTCTCGAATAATTTTTGCGTGTCCCATGCATCGTCAGCTCTGCGTGTGATGCGGCAGGCAGTCATGATCGGCGCGTCGCCAATGACGGCCAGAATACGGCCACCGACCTTGACTTGGGTCAGGAAGGCTTGCGGCAGCACCGGCAGCGAGCCGGAGAGGACGATGACATCGTAGGGTGCTGCATGGCTGCCGTTACCGGACCAGCCGCGTGCGCCGTCGCCGCATTCCACGTTGACGTTGGCTACACCGTAAGTGGCCAGGTTTTTTTCTGCCAGCGCTGCCAGTTCGGATTCGATTTCGACGGTTGTCACATGACGCGCATAGTGCGCAAGCAGTGCAGCCATATAGCCGGAGCCGGCGCCGATTTCAAGTACGCTTTCATGCGGCGCCACGGCGGCCTCTTGCAGCATGCGCGCTTCCATTTTTGGCGACAGCATGTTTTCGCCGCAAGGCAGCGGAATCTCGGTATCGAAGAAGGCCAGGCTGCGGTAAGCCGGCGGCACGAATGCTTCGCGTCGAACTTCCACCAGGGTTTGCAGCACATCGGTGTCGAGCACATCCCAGGTGCGGATTTGCTGCTCGATCATATTGAAGCGGGCTTGTTCGAGGTTCATGGTCGGGTTCTTTGCGGATTCGTAAAAAGGGTTGATTTTATCAAACGGGCTCGTCATTTTTGGCGGCGACGCGGCTTAATGGCACGCTGCCGCTGCTTTCGTGGGCGGTTTCACCAAAACCGAAGCGGCGCCGTCCCCAATTGGCGAAGTCATCCAGCCAGGTATAGATCACCGGCACTACCACCAGCGTCAGGATCGACGAGGTAATAATTCCGCCGATCACAGCCTGCCCCATAGGCGCACGCTGCTCGGAGCCTTCAGACATACCAAGCGCCAGCGGCACCATGCCGAATACCATCGCCAGCGTCGTCATCAGAATAGGGCGTAGCCGCACATGTGCGGCTTCGAGCAGCGCTGCATTGCGTTCCACGCCGGCCTTGCGTGCCTGATTGGCAAAGTCCACCAGCAGAATCGCATTTTTCGTTACCAGTCCCATCAGCATGATGAAGCCGATGATGGAAAACATATTCAAGGAGGAGCGGAACAGCAACAGCGACAGGAAAACGCCGATCAATGTCAGCGGCAGTGCCGACATAATCGCAATCGGTTGCAGGAAACTGGCGAACTGCGAGGCGAGAATCATGTAAATGAAAATGATCGCCAGCGCCAGCGCCGAGACTGCGTAATTGAACGACTCCTGCATGCTCTTGGCCGCGCCTCCGACCTGATAGCGGTAACCGGGTTGCCAGTTCATGCCGTCGAGCGCACGCTTGATGTCGGCATTGGCCTGACCGGTCGAGCGGCCAACGACGTTGGCTGACAGTTCGACTTCGCGGTTCAGGTCGCGCCGGTTGATCTGGTTGGCGCCGGCAGCCGGTTCTATGCTCGCAACCTGACGCAGTGGCACCATGCGCGGCGAGCCGTCGCTGTTCAACTGGCTGCTGGTCAGCATCAGACGCGACAGGTCATTGATATTGTTTCTGTCAGACGGTGCGAGCCGCACGTTGACATCGTAGTTTTCATCATCCGGTGCGCGCCAGGTGCTGGCTGCTTCGCCGGCCAGCAAAGGGCGTAGTGCATTGCCGATCTGCGCAACACCGATGCCCAGGTCTGCTGCCAGTTCACGTCGCGGCTCTACAGAAATGGTGGGTTTGTTCGCCTTCAGGCTTGAATCGAGATCGACCACACCCGGGATTGCGCGGATTTTGGCCGCCGCCTCGTCTGCCAGCTTTGCCAATTGTTTCAGGTCGGTGCCCAGTATTGACAAGCGAATTTGCTTGTTGTCGCCGCCGACGCCATCCAGCGAGCCGACATGCGTGACTGTGATGCCGGCGATATTGCCCAGCATAGTGCGCAAGGGCTGGTTCAATTCTTTGGTGCTGCGGCGTCGCTCGCTGCGAGGCGACAGTCGCGCATAGACGGTCGCATAATTTTTGCCTTGTGCGTTACCGGTGTTGATCGTCGTGTAAATATCGCGCACTTCAGGCAGCGCGCGCAGGGCCGCTTCTACTTGCGTGGCTTTGCTTTCGGTGAATTCGAGTGACGAACCGACTGGCGTATTGAAAACCACGCCCGTCTCCGAGTAGTCGGCTTGCGGCACGAACTCACTGCCGATCAGGCCAAACACAGGCATGGCCAGACCACCGAAAAACGTGGCCAGCGCCAGCATCAGCGTGGCGATGCGATGCCGCAGCGACCATTTCAACGCGACCTGATACAGGTCCGATAGCCATTGCACCAACTGCTCGAATTTTTCCAGCACGCGACCGATGCTGTTGGCATACCAGCCACGGCGTTCGCCTTTGTCGCCGTGTACCGAAGGATCGGGCCAGACCGACGACAGCATCGGGTCCAGTGTGAAGGATACGAACATCGAGATCAGCACCGCTGCGGTGACAGTGATGCCGAACTGATGGAAGAAGCGACCAATAATGCCACCCATGAAACCGACTGGCAGAAAAACCGCAACAATGGATAAAGTCGTTGCCAATACGGCCAGACCGATCTCGGCGGTGCCGTCGAGCGCGGCGGTGCGATGGCTCTTGAAGCGGCCATGCACTTTCATGCCGGCATGACGGACGATATTTTCGCGCACCACAATCGCATCATCAATCAGCAAGCCCACGCAGAGCGACAAGGCCATCAGCGTAATCATGTTGATGGTAAAACCAAATAAGTCCATGAACAGGAAGGTGCCGATCAGCGCGACTGGCAAAGTCAGTCCCGTGATGACGGTGGAGCGCCATGAATTCAAAAAGAGAAAGACGATCAGGATAGTCAGACCAGCGCCTTCAAGTAGCGTGCGGCGCACATTGTCGACGCCGACGCGAATCTGGCGCGAACTGTCTTTGATGACCTTGACCTGCATGCCCGGGTGCAGCGCATTCAATGTCGGTTGCAGTTCAGTGATCGCTTTCTGCAAGCCGTCGGCGACTTCAATGGTGTTCTCGCCCTGTGCTTTCAAAATGTCGAGCGCGAGCGTGTGCTGGCCATTGAATAGCGCGAGGTTTTGCTGTTCCTGCTGGCTGTCGACGACTGTCGCAATCTGGCTCAGCAATACCGACTGGCCGCCGCGACGCGCCACCACAATACGGTTGAAATCTTCCGGACGTTTGATGCGGCCCTGGACTTGCACCACCTGCTCGCTGGCCAAGGCGCGCACCGCGCCAGCTGGCAATTCCTGATTTTCATTGCGCACTGCGTTGACGACTTGATCAATGCCTATGCCCAGTGCTTCCATTTCGGCCGGTTTCACATAGATCTGCAACTCGCGCTTGACGCCACCCACCAGGGTGACGGAACCGACGCCGCGCACATTTTCCAGCCGCTTTTTCACCAGCTGGTCTGCAACGGTGGTCAACTCGCGCAGACTGTAATTTGAATTGCCTGCGCTATTCGTGACTGCCACCGAAAATATCGGTCTGTCGGCCGGGTCATAGCGCATCACGCGCGACTCTTTGACTTCGCGCCGGAACAGCGGCTTTACCGCCGCGACTTTTTCGCGCACATCCTGCGCGGCCTGCGCCGCATCGACCGTCAGCGCAAATTCGATGATGACAACCGACTGGCCTTCATATGAGCGCGAGGTCAGGCTGTTGATGCCATTGATAGTGTTGACCGCTTCTTCCACCTTGCGGGTGATATCGGCTTCCACCGTCTCGGGCGCCGCGCCCGGATATTCGGTCTGCACCACCACCACCGGAAAGGTAATATCGGGGAACTGGTCAACCCGAAGCCGCTGATAAGAAAACAGGCCGAGCACGACAAATGCCACCATCATCATGGTGGCCAGTACCGGATTGCCAATGCTAATTCGTGTAAACCACATGCTTTGCTGTTCCGATCAGGGATTGGCGGCGACTGTTGAAATCCGCACAGCCGAGCCGGTCCGCAGCGTGCCCATATTATTGCGGATGACTTGCGCGCCCGCGCTCAGGCCATCAGTGATTTCGATTTTGCTGTCATCGCCATCGCGGCCTTCGATACCGGGCGTGACAGCTTTCCTCACTAACTTGCCGTCTTCGATTGCATAGACATAATAAGCAACGCTGTCTTGATGCAGCGCACCCGAAGTTAACGCCAGTACGCCGGGCTTGCTGCGCAAGGTCAGCTGCGCTTCGGCGAACATGCCGGCGCGCAGTAGTGCTTGCGGGTTGGGCACTTGTATATAAACCAGCACGGAACGCGATCCGGTCTGGGTTGCAGGGTTAATGCGCGTCACACGCCCGCTGAAAGACTTTTCCAGTCCTTCGACATGCAAGGTGACTGACTGGCCGAGCACAACTTGTCCGATATCGCTGGTCGGCACGGCCGCTTCGAGTTCCATGTTTTGCAGATTGATGATGTCGAGCAGGCGATTGTCCGGCGAAACTTTTTCGCCCGGCTGCACGCTGCGCAGCGAAACCAGCCCCGATAAAGGCGCGCGGATCACGGTGTCATTCAGGAATTTTTGCACGACATCGAGCGCACCGCGTGCGGCATCGACATTGGCTTGCGCAATAGCGTACTGGCTTGCTGCATTGTCGAAGGCGTTACGTGAAATGAAACCCTTGTCGAGCAAGACCAGATTATTGTCGCGCGCCTTGGTCGCTATATCGAGCTGCGCGCGCGCTGCATTGAGGTTACCGCGTGCCTGATCGACTTTGGCCTGATATTCACTGGTATCCATACGCACCAGCACTTGACCGGCCTTGACCGCCTCGCCTTCACGCACTAATACCTCGCGCACATCGCCACCTACTCTGGCCTTCACACTGACTTGTTCGACTGCGCGCAAAGCACCTGACAATGCCAGCGTCTGCCGCAACTCCAGCGGTGCGACTGTGATGATTTCCTGCGGCAGGAATTCAAGCACGGCAGCCGCTGCCACCGGGGCCGGGACAGGCGCAGCGGTTTTTTTAGGTTTCAGCAGCAGTCCGCCAATGACGACGACCAGCAGTAAGACAATCCAGATTAAACGTTTACGCATAAGTTCAGCTCAGGTTATCGGGGCTGGCCGGTG
>JAOAUN010000040.1 GCA_030157545.1 Burkholderiaceae bacterium | reverse complement strand
CCAGCATCACCTCCCTGCCACTGCTAGGCCATGGCAAAGTGCGCGACAACTACGCTGTCGGCGATGACAAGATATTGATCGTCACTACAGATCGTCTGTCCGCATTCGACGTTGTAATGAACGAGCCGATTCCTGCCAAGGGTAAGGTTTTGAACCAGATGTCGGACTTCTGGTTTGCGAAACTCGCCGGCATCGTGCCGAACCACCTGACCGGCATCGCACCTGAAACGGTCGTGTCGCCGCAGGAAGTCGAGCAAGTGCGTGGCCGTGCCGTGGTCGCCAAACGACTCAAACCAATCATGGTCGAAGCCGTTGTGCGCGGCTACCTGATCGGCTCCGGATGGAAAGATTATCAAGCCACCGGCGCTGTCTGCGGCATTGCGCTGCCAGCTGGATTACAGCAAGCAGACAAGCTCGCCGAACCTATCTTTACACCGGCGGCCAAGGCTGATCTGGGCGAGCATGATGAAAACATCAGCTTCGCCGACATGGAACAGCGCATCGGCAAAGAACTCGCCGCGCAAATGCGCGACATCAGCATCAAGCTCTACCAGACTGCAGCCGACTATGCGGCCACGCGCGGCATCATCATCGCCGACACCAAGTTTGAATTCGGACTGGATGAAAATGGCGTCATGCATCTGATGGATGAAGTACTGACTGCCGATTCGTCGCGCTTCTGGCCTGCCGACTCCTATGCGCCCGGCATGTCGCCACCATCGTTTGACAAGCAATTCGTGCGCGACTATCTGGAAACCCTGCATGACTGGAACAAGACGGCCCCTGCACCTGCGTTGCCGGCTGACGTGATTGAAAAAACCGGCGGCAAATATCGCGAAGCGCTGCAACGTCTGACCGGCCTGCAGCTTAAAGACTGAACGCAGCGATTCAACTGAAGGACTGAAATGACAACAGCAAAGCCGCTAGTGGGCGTGGTGATGGGTTCCTCTTCTGACTGGGACGTGATGCAGCATGCGGTTGCGATGCTCAAGGAGTTCGGTATTGCGCACGAAGCGCAAGTGATCTCCGCGCACCGTATGCCGGACCAGATGTTTGCGTACGCCAAGTCGGCACGCGAGCGCGGTCTGCGCGCCATCATCGCCGGCGCAGGCGGCGCCGCACATTTGCCCGGCATGATCGCATCGCAAACTATTGTGCCGGTGCTGGGTGTGCCGGTGCCGTCGAAATATCTGCGCGGCGAAGATTCACTGCTGTCGATTGTGCAAATGCCCAAAGGCATACCCGTCGCGACCTTCGCCATTGGCGAAGCCGGCGCCGCAAACGCTGCACTGACAGCGATAGCGATACTGGCTGCTGACGACGCCGCACTGGCAGAAAAACTGCTGGCCTTCCGTGCGCAACAAACCGAAGCCGCACTTGCTATGAAATTACCTGCATGACCAAACCCGCTCCTTTTATACCGCAAGCGTCACCGTCCACCTGGCTCGGTGTAATGGGTGGCGGCCAGCTCGGCCGCATGTTCGCGCATGCCGCACAAGCGATGGGTTTCAAGGTTGCCGTGCTCGAACCCGCCAAAGATTGTCCTGCTGGCCATGCGGCCGACCATCTGCTGTCGGCTGACTACACCGACGCGCTTGCATTGGCCGAACTCGGTCAGCAATGTGCAGCCGTCACAACCGAATTTGAAAACGTACCTGCGCACAGCCTGACGCTGCTGGCGCAACACGCATTCGTTGCGCCTTCTGCCCACTGCGTATCGATTGCACAGGACAGGCTGGTCGAGAAGCAGTTCTTCACAGCCTGCGCAGCGCAGTCAGGCGTGTTGCCAGCGCCGCACCGGGGCATTAGCTCGCAGGCCGATATTGATGCGCTGCCCGATACGCTGTTGCCCGGCATTGTGAAAACCGTGCGGCTCGGCTATGACGGCAAAGGACAAGTCAGGGTCAAGACCAGAGACGAAGTGCGCGCCGCCTTTGATGGAATGCAGGGTGTGGCTTGCGTGCTGGAGAAAATGCTGCCGCTGGCGCTGGAAGTCTCAGTGCTGGCCGCGCGCGGTGCTGATGGTCAGGCCGTTGTCTATCCGATTGCAGAGAACGTGCATCGTGATGGGATCCTGTTCACGACCACGGTACCGAGTGCCAACGTCAGTCCCGAAAGTGCGGCGCGCGCGCAAGCGGCAGCACTCGAAATCATTGCCCGTCTTGATTATGTCGGCGTGCTCTGCATAGAATTTTTTGTTCTCGAGGATGGCTCGCTGGTCGTCAATGAAATGGCGCCGCGTCCGCATAACAGCGGCCACTACACGA
>JAOAUN010000039.1 GCA_030157545.1 Burkholderiaceae bacterium | reverse complement strand
GCTCGGGTGACCGTAGCGAACGGATTCGCACTTATAATTTCCCGCAGGGCCGTATCACTGACCACCGTATCAACCTGACTTTGTACAAGCTTGATATGGTGATGGATGGCGATCTGGCAGAGCTGACCGGTGCGTTGATGACTGAGCATCAGACCGAGCAGTTGGCGGCGTTGGCGGGGACGAATTAAAAGTTGGGGCTTATTCGGTAGCGAGTTTCGGTGGGTTTCGCTGCGCTCTACCCACCAGCAGACAATTATTCCATTCTTACCAAAATTGGCTCTTTATAGAAATGAGCACCGAATGAAACAAAAAAAACTAATCCTGCTAACCATATCGCTGATTTGCATCGCCTTGCTAGGCTTCGCGCTCTACCTGCAGTTCATGCGCGACATGCTGCCCTGTCCGCTGTGCATCATGCAGCGCTATGCGTTCGCCTTAGTCGGGCTGCTGTGCCTGATCGCCGCAACATTGCCGCCGCTGGGCATGCGCATCACGGCCGGACTGGCAACGCTGGCGGCTATGGGCGGCGCTGGCATCGCCGGTCGGCATTTATGGATCAAAGCCAATCCGACGGTTTCGTGCGGTATTGATCCGCTCGAGACTTTACTCAACAAACTCCCGTTTGCCGACTGGCTGCCTTTTCTGTTTCAGGCTGATGGCCTGTGCACGACCGAATATGATCCCATCTTCGGGCTGTCGATTCCGCAATGGTCGCTCGTCTGGTTCGTGTTGATTGCCATCGTGCTGGCCACGGTCACGCTGCGCCGCCGATGACGATTGATGGCCTGCTCAGGCTGGCATTGATAGACGCGCTGGAAGCGCGCGTGCTGATGGCGCATGCGCTGCAGTGCTCGCGGGTGCAACTTGTCATCCGTTCGCAAGATGAGCTAAGCATAGAAGACGTCAGCAAGATCAGTGCGCTGTTCCTGCGCCGCATGGAAGGCGAGCCTGTCGCTTACGTAACCGGTGTGCGCGAATTTTTTGGTTTGAACTTTGCCGTCACGCCCGACGTACTAATCCCCCGCCCCGAAACCGAATTGCTGGTCGAACTGGCCGCTGCGCATTTGCCGCAACAGGGCAGCGCGCTGGATCTGGGCACGGGCTCGGGCGCCATTGCGGTCGCACTCGCGCACCTGCGCCGCGATGCGCAAGTCAGCGCCACCGATATCAGCGCCGCGGCCTTGCAGGTCGCACAAAGAAATGCGGCGACCCACGCGGTGAATGTACATTTCACGCAGAGCGACTGGTACGCCAACGTGGCCGGCAGTTTCGATCTGATCGTCAGCAACCCGCCTTATATCGTCGCTGGCGATGTCCATTTGTCGCAAGGTGACTTGCGCTTCGAGCCAGTCGACGCTCTGACAGACCACATGAATGGACTGACCGCGCTGGCTGCGATTATCAACGGCGCGCCGCAGCACTTGCAAGCCGGTGGCTGGCTGCTGATGGAGCACGGCTATGACCAGTCTGCCGCCGTTTGCGCGATGTTGCAGAAAGCCGGCTGGGAAGAGGCGCAAAGCTGGCCCGATCTGGCCGGTATCGCGCGCGTTTCGGGCGCCCGTTTGCCTGTCAAATAAGCGTTGCTGTCAAGACTGGCGCGCCGAAAAAATTTGCGTATCATCCGACGCTCACCTGTAGATCTACGGACTTCTGATGTTGCCAACTATTGAACAACGACTTGCCACCGAACTGGCTGCCCGCCCGAATCAAGTTGCCGCCGCCATTGCGCTGCTGGATGAAGGCGCTACCGTTCCGTTTATTTCCCGCTACCGCAAGGAAGCTACCGGCGGGCTCGACGATATCCAGCTGCGCCTGCTGGAAGAGCGGCTGCGCTACCTGCGCGAACTTGAAGCGCGACGCGCCGCGATCATCAGCTCGATTGAAGAGCAAGGCAAGATGACACCGGCGCTGCTGGAAGCCGTCAGCCACGCCGAAGATAAAACCCGTCTCGAGGATTTATATCTGCCGTATCGCGTCAAGCGCCGCACCAAGGCGCAGATTGCGCTCGAAGCCGGGCTCGAGCCGCTGGCCGACGCGCTGCTCGCCGATCCCATGCTGGACCCCGAAGCTGAAGCTGCGCAATATATCAAGCCTGCTTTCACGACCGAGCAGGGCGAAAATCCGGGCGTGGCTGACGCCAAGGCGGCACTCGACGGCGCACGACAAATTCTGATGGAGCGTTTTGCTGAAGATGCGCCGCTGCTGCAGGATTTGCGCGAATATTTGGCCGAGCATGGTGTGGTGGATTCAAAAGTTATCGAAGGCAAGCAGGAAGCCGGTGAAAAATTTGCCGACTATTTCGAGTATTCGGAAA
>JAOAUN010000038.1 GCA_030157545.1 Burkholderiaceae bacterium | reverse complement strand
GAAGGCGCGCACGGTCATGAGTTCGTCAACTACTGGATGCACAACGGTTTCGTGCGCATCGACAATGAAAAAATGTCCAAGTCGCTGGGGAATTTTTTCACGATTCGTGAAGTGCTGGAAAAGTATGATGCCGAAGTGATCCGTTTCTTTATTTTGCGTGCGCACTATCGCAGTCCGCTGAATTATTCGGATGCGCATCTGGATGATGCCCGCACGGCCTTGTCACGCTTGTATACGGCTTTGAAAGAAACACCGGCTGACAACGGCGCGCTGGATAGGCAGGATGCTTACGCGTTACGTTTTGCCGATGCGATGAATGACGACTTCAATACGCCCATGGCGATATCGGTGTTGTTTGACATTGCCAATGAAATAAACCGTACGCATTCGCCGGCACTGGCGCGTCAGTTGAAGTCTTTGGCAGGTTTGCTAGGTCTGCTGGAAAGAGCGCCGCAGAGCTTCTTGCAAGGTGCAGCGGTCGCCGGTGGCATGACGGACGCAGATGTGGCCGACCTGATCGCTGCGCGTGCGCAGGCCAAGAAAGACAAAAATTTCAGTGAGTCCGATCGCATCCGTGCCGACTTGCTGGACAAAGGTTTCGTGCTGGAAGATAAGCCAGGCGGCGTCACGGAATGGAGAAGGGCGTAAGCAATGGTGAAAAAACCGACCACATCGCCGCTGCTGGTGCCAGGCTATTGGGAAGACGCGAAGGCCGAGCTGATGAAGCGCGACCGCATCATGAAGAAACTGATCCCCAGCTTTGGCGACCTGCAACTGATTGGCCGCGGTGATCCATTTGTGACGCTTGCGCGCTCGATTGTGGGCCAGCAAATTTCTGTCAAAGCTGCGCAAACAGTGTGGGAACGTCTGCTCGTAGCCTGTCCGAAAATGACGCCTGCACAAGTGATTCGTGCCGGTGAAGAAAAGCTGTCGGCATGTGGCGTGTCCAAACGCAAAGCGGAATACCTGCTGGATCTGGCTGCGAATTTCCGTGAAGAGCGGGTGCATGCGATGAACTGGTCTAGCATGCAGGACGAAGAAGTGATTGCCGAACTGATCCAGATTCGCGGCATTGGCCGCTGGACAGCTGAAATGTTTTTGATTTTCAATATGTTAAGACCGAATATCCTGCCCTTGGATGATCTCGGACTTTTGCGCGGAATTAGCGTCAATTATTTCTCGGGCGAGCCTGTTTCGCGCAGCGATGCGCGTGAAGTGGCGGCCAATTGGGAGCCATGGCGTACCGTGGCAACCTGGTATATGTGGCGCAGTCTGGACCCGGTACCGGTAGAATACTGACCGCTATAATGACCTATTATGCAAGATTGGCACTATCCATGGTCGACCACCATAAGGAGGCACAGTGAGCAAAATTACTTTTCTCGGCTTTGAACAATCAATTGCCGAGCTCGATTCAAAAATAGAAGAACTGCGGTTTGTGCAGGATGATTCCGCTGTCGACATCTCGGAAGAGATTGATCGTCTTTCGCAGAAAAGCCAGCAGCTGACCAAAGATATTTACGCCAAGCTCACCCCCTGGCAAGTCTCGCAGATCGCACGTCATCCACAGCGGCCGTACACGATGGATTACGTGAACGAAATCTTCACCGACTTTCACGAGTTGCATGGCGACCGCAGTTACGCCGATGACTTGTCTATCGTTGGCGGTCTGGCGCGTTTTAATGGCCAGGCTTGCATGGTCATAGGCCATCAAAAAGGACGCGACACCAAAGAGCGCGCATTGCGTAACTTTGGCATGCCCAAGCCCGAAGGCTATCGCAAGGCCATGCGCCTCATGAAAGTCGCCGAGAAATTCAATTTGCCGGTGTTTACCTTCGTCGATACGCCGGGCGCTTTCCCCGGTATCGACGCCGAGGAGCGTGGTCAGTCCGAAGCCATCGGCCACAACCTCTACACCATGGCAGAACTCAAGGTGCCGCTGATTGCCACCATCATCGGCGAAGGCGGTTCCGGCGGTGCGCTGGCGATTGCTGTCGGTGACGCCGTGTTGATGCTGCAATATGCAACCTACTCGGTAATTTCGCCGGAAGGCTGTGCTTCGATTCTGTGGAAAACCGCAGAGCGCGCATCCGATGCCGCCGAAGCATTGGGGCTGACCGCTCACAGGCTCAAAGCCATTAACCTGATTGACAAGATCGTCAACGAGCCACTCGGTGGCGCGCATCGCGATCCCAAGCAAATGGCTGTGCTGTTCAAACGCGCACTGGCAGATACCTTGCGCCAGTTCCAGGGCGTGAAAACCAAAGACCTGCTCGCGGCCCGCCATGAAAAGCTGATGAGCTATGGCAAATTCAAGGAAACCTCGCTGTCTGACTAAG
>JAOAUN010000037.1 GCA_030157545.1 Burkholderiaceae bacterium | reverse complement strand
CATGAAAAGCTGATGAGCTATGGCAAATTCAAGGAAACCTCGCTGTCTGACTAAGTCTGCCGCAGCTGACGTGAATGTCGCTTTGACAGATAGCCTGGTAATTGCATTTGAGCGCGCGCTGGAAGAGATTCTGGCGCGCGTTGTCATTTCTGGCGATAGCGGCATTGCGCTTGCCTACAGCGGCGGTCTGGATTCGTCGGTACTGCTTGCACTAGCCAGCCGCTATTGCAAAGACAAGGCAATACCACTCTACGCATTTCATATTCATCACGGACTTAGCCCGAACGCCGATGCGTGGCTCGCGCACTGCGAGCAGCAGGCCATTGCCGCCGACGTGAAATTTGTCGCGCAGCGTGTCAGCTTGACAGAGATTGATCAGCACGGCATCGAGCAAGCCGCGCGTATTGCGCGCTATGAAGCACTGACAAGCCTGTGCGACGCACATCAGATCTCGCTTCTGCTCACAGCCCATCATCAAGATGACCAGGCCGAGACGGTCTTGTTGCAGCTGTTGCGCGGTGCCGGCTTGCCGGGCTTGTCCGGAATGTCATTGCTGCATGAGGACCATGCGTTGTTACATGCAGGGTTGGCATTGGGTCGGCCACTGCTTGCGCACACCAGATTGCAGCTGGAAGCGTTGGCGCAGTATTTAGGCATTAGCTCAATCAATGATGAGTCCAACACCGACACGCGCTACCGGCGCAATGCAGTGCGCCAATTGATTGCGCCTGTCATTGAAACCAGTTTCCCCGGCTTTGCCGCACAGGTCGCGCGCAGCAGCAGCCATGTACAAACAGCGCAAAGACTGCTGGATGAGCTGGCTGCAATTGACTTGCTAGCGTGTGAGCATGAAGGCTCGCTTGCACTTACCAGGCTCGCAGGCCTGTCGGCAGATCGTATTGACAATTTATTGCGCCACTGGCTGCTCAAGCAAGGCCTGAGCTTGCCCAGTACGGCGCAGCTGATGCAATTGCGCAGCCAGATGCTGGGCGCATCGACTGAAGCCCATCCTTTGCTGCGCTTGTCTGGCGCGACCCTCGAGCGCAGGGCTGGTTTTTTGACGGTAACCGATCGTTATCGTGATGCCATACCGCCGACCGAGCCAGTGACCCTGCGCTGGCAAGGCGAAGCGGAGATGCTGCTACCTGAGTGGCAGGGCAAACTGGTTTTCGAGACTGGTTCGTCACACGGCTTTGACAGAAAACTTCTTGAATCTGGCCCGTTAGTCTTGTGTCCTCGCGAAGGCAGCGAAAGGCTCAAGCTGGCAGCCAATCGCCCGTCACGCACTCTGAAAAACCTGTTTCAGGAATCCGGGATTTTAGCCCGCGAAAGACCTTGGCTGCCCTTGCTGTATGTCAGCGAAACACTGGCTTTTGCGGCGGGTCTGGGTATGGATGTGCGGCTGGGTCTGGTGGAGCAGGGTGTGAGTTTGCGGTGGGAGCCCTTGTTGTCATGATGAATTTCTTGTGCTTGAGTTTTGAATTCATTTTTACCTTGTAAGTAAGCTTGATAGGGCTGCCAAAAAATGGCAAACTTTATCAGCGATTGATATTCTGGCGTATGCGCAGAGACAACGGAATTGATACGCTTCTCGATCTTCATGATCAGGTCATTGACCAAGGCTCAGGTTATTGGATCAAGATCGAAGCATGGCAAGTTTTCATTTCCGAGGAGATTCCTCATGGCGTTCGCTACTCGCTTACGCTGCATGAACCTTATGGTAAACGTATTCTTGGGTACGATAATGCACATGGGATAAGCTACCTAAAAAATTCAAATATGCTGGAAAACGGCATACCTTTGATCACAAACACAGGCATGTCAGTGATCAGGGTGTTCCCTATGAATTTCAGAGCGCCCATCAATTGTTGGCAGATTTCTTTGCTGAAGTTGATCGTGTCCTGCAACAGGTAAACATGAAATGAAATCAATCATGATCGGTATTTTGTCCCAAGAGCGCATCCGTGCCCGTACCTTGGCTATTGCCCGCGGTGAGTACAAGCCTAAACCCACAGAGCCCAAGATATGGTTTACCTCGATGCGTTCGTTGGCTGAGGTGTTGAGCGATGAGAATCGCGCATTACTGAAAGTAATTCAAGAGTCGCAGCCACAATCTATTACATCACTAGCTGAGATGACCGGGCGTAAAGCCAGCAATTTATCGCGCACGCTCAAGACAATGTCCAACTACGGACTGGTTGAAATGAGACGTGATAAAAATCAGGTCAGACCAGTAGTGAAGGTCACTGAGTTCAAAATCCTCGCCTGACTTATCAAAAAACCATAGGCCTTTCATCGGCCCGATTGTCATTCTGCACTGCAATAGGTAAAATGCAGGGCTAATTTTGCCTACCTT
>JAOAUN010000036.1 GCA_030157545.1 Burkholderiaceae bacterium | reverse complement strand
GACCGCGAACGTTATCTGAACGCGCGCTCTACACTCTTTACGCTGCTCGACTTTGGCGTTATCCCCATCATTAATGAAAACGACACGGTCGTTACCGACGAGATCAAGTTCGGCGATAACGATACGCTGGGCGCCTTGGTCGCGAACCTGATTGATGCCGACGCGCTGATCATCCTGACCGACCAGCGTGGCCTGTTTACCGCAGACCCGCGTAAAAATCCAGACGCGCAGTTTGTGCATGAAGCAAAAGCAGGCGACCCAACATTGGAAGCGATGGCCGGCGGCGCCGGCTCTGGCATAGGCAGCGGCGGCATGCTGACCAAGATACTCGCAGCGCGTCGTGCTGCGACCTCAGGCGCGCATACCGTCATCGCGTGGGGCAGGGAAGAACAGGCTCTGGTTCGGCTTGCAAACGGTGAAGCAATCGGCACGCAACTGACTGCGCAAACCGCGCATCTGACTGCGCGCAAACAATGGATGGCCGATCATCTGAAAACCGCCGGCAAGGTAGTGCTCGATAGCGGCGCAGTGCAAAAACTTACAGCAGAAGGCAAGTCTCTATTGCCGATCGGCGTGATGGATGTTGCTGGTGATTTTGGTCGCGGTGATGTCATCACCTGCGTGGACCAGAACGGGCAGGCAATTGCGCGTGGTATCTCTAACTACGCCAGCACCGAAGTGCGTCGCATCATGCGTAAGCCCTCAGGCGAGATTGCTGCCATTCTCGGGTATGTGGAAGAGGTGGAGTTGATACACCGCGATAATCTGGTTTTAGTTTGATCTTAAGAGTCTATCTCGTTAGTGACTTTCGGTGGGTTTCGCTGCGCTCCCCTTGCAGGGCGCGTGTTGGCTTGCAAGCCAACACCGTTACTCGGGCAGATCGCAAGCGATCTGAACCCCCCGCTTCACCCCACCCTACAGCCCGCAGCATGCAAAGATAAGTAGGGTGGGTAGAGCGCAGCGAAACCCACCGTCGCACTGCATTAAAAGCTGCCGAGATAGCCTTTAAAGCCACTTACTTCAGCGGCTTTTTCCTGCGCAGCCGCTCAACAATAGTCTCGGCTTTGCCGGCAATGCTGCCACCCTCACAAAAATACTCGAGTGCGAGCGTCGCATGCTGGCGGTTTGCATTGTTTTCACGGATCACGTCCCAACTGTCGCGCCGCGCGCGTGACCAACTGCCGTCTGGCTGCCCGAACGCATAGAGTTTTTTCTCGGCTGACTGGCAGCGTATGCCTTCATAGCTGATATTGGTTGCGCCCGCGCGGCTGGAAGCGACCAGTGTGTAGCGCACCACGCCGTCCTTGTCGATCGATACGGACTTCGCATCAATGGAAAAGTCGATGGTCGCAGTCGGGCTCACATAAAACGGTAATAAATTTTCTTTTTTGGGTGCGGCCGGCAAGCTGACTGCACTCTCTTGCCAGGCCGGCTTTTCGCCATCGAGTGCGTCCTGTTCCGCAATTGTGGTCGCCGCACTGGCCAGCGCAGGTAACAGCGCAGGTGCCAGCGCCGGCAACGTCATCAGGATGGCCGGCAGCAGGCTAAGGCGCATAAACGAATTCATTTGGTTTCTGGCTCGATCAGGGAAGTTGTCGCACTCAGCGGCGCGACGGGTTGTTCTTCACGCTCGCGCGGACGGTGTGCTACGCCATAGCCGCCGGGTTGGGGGCGCGACAGGAAGCGCGACAGTTCCTGCAGCGCCTTCAGGTACACGTCACGTTTGAATTCGATCACGACATCAAGCGGCACCCAATACTCATGCCAGCGCCACGCATCGAATTCGGGATGCTCGGACATGCGCAGATTGACATCGCAATCACGCCCCACCATTCGCAGCAGGAACCAGATCTGTTTCTGTCCACGGTAATGGCCACGAATCTCGCGCTTGATGAAATGATCCGGCACCTCATAGCGCAGCCAGTCGCGGGTGCGACCGATGATTTTGACATGCTCCGCACGCAGGCCGACTTCTTCCTCAAGCTCGCGAAACATTGCCTGTTCAGGCGTCTCGCCATACTTGATTCCGCCCTGCGGAAACTGCCACGAATGTTCACGCACCCGCTTGCCCCACCAGACTTCATTCTGGCCGTTCAAGAGGATGATGCCGACGTTCGGGCGAAAGCCTTCGCGATCCAGCATAGCCCACCTCAGATTTTCTGCGGCCAGCTACACCCTGATCATCACGATCATCCCGAAAAACTGCGATGCCGGTAGCACCGGAAGGCAGTATCTGCAAAGGGTCGTGCAATCAGCGGGCGCAGAGGCCAGCGAATACTTTAAAATTGAGTTGATTATAACCCTCTCTTTTTAAAAGATTTCATCGCCATGCGCGCCTCCCGTTTTTTTATTTCAACTTTAAAAGAAGCTCCCTCCGA
>JAOAUN010000035.1:69446-173955 GCA_030157545.1 Burkholderiaceae bacterium | reverse complement strand
CGAAGGCGGTCGTACCGTCGGCGCCGGTGTCGTCGCCAAGATCATCGAGTAAAAAACTATCATGCCGTGAGCGAGTTTCGCTCACGGCTCGCTCTTTTAAGGAAGCATCATGGAAAAGCAGGACAAGCAAAAGCAGGACAAGCAGAAAATCCGTATTCGTCTGAAAGCGTTCGATTACAAGTTGATCGATCAGTCCGCGCTCGAAATCGTTGAAACTGCCAAGCGCACCGGTGCAGTCGTCAAGGGCCCAGTGCCACTGCCAACCCGCATCCAGCGTTGGGACGTTCTGCGTTCACCGCACGTCAACAAGACCTCACGTGACCAGTTCGAAATCCGTACCCATCAACGCCTGATGGACATCGTTGATCCAACTGATAAAACGGTTGATGCACTGATGAAGCTGGATCTTCCAGCTGGCGTCGACGTAGAAATCAAACTGCAGTAAACCGGTAAGTGAGAAGGGCCTGCAATAATTTCTTGTGGGTCCTTGATTCTCACGTTATAATCGCCGGCTTCGACAAAAGTTCGTGTGTAAACCCGACTTATGTTCCAAGTTTCGTAAACAAACATCAGCCCTGCCCAATCGTAGGCGGGAATGGAGAAATAATATGAGCCTAGGCCTTGTTGGTCGCAAGGTTGGTATGATGCGCATCTTCACGGATGACGGGGATTCAATTCCTGTTACCGTGCTCGACGTGTCTAACAATCGTGTGACGCAAATCAAAACGCCTGAAACTGACGGCTACACTGCCGTTCAGGTCGCATACGGTCAGCGTCGCGCTTCACGCGTGACCAAAGCTGCTGCCGGTCACCTTGCTAAAGCAGGTGTCGAAGCAGGTACCGTTTTAAAAGAATTCCGTGTTGACGCTGCTAAAGCTGCTGAATTTAAAGCGGGCGATGTGATCGCTGTCAGCCTGTTCGCAGCCGGTCAGATGGTTGACGTGCAGGGTGTGTCGATTGGTAAAGGCTACGCCGGTACCATCAAACGTCACAACTTTGCATCAGGTCGTGCTTCCCACGGTAACTCGCGCTCGCACAATGTGCCGGGCTCGATCGGTATGGCGCAGGATCCAGGTCGTGTTTTCCCTGGTAAGCGCATGACCGGTCACATGGGCGATGTTACCAAGACCGTTCAAAACCTTGAGATCGCACGCGTCGATGCTGACCGTCAGCTGATCCTGGTCAAGGGTGCGGTTCCGGGTGCGAAAAATGGCCAAGTGGTCGTTTTGCCTGCTATCAAAATCAAAGCCAAGAAGGGAGCCTAAGGTATGGAACTCACGCTCCTGAATGCACAAGGTCAAACCGCTTCGAACGTCGCAGCACCAGATACAATTTTTGGTCGCGATTACAATGAAGCGCTGATCCACCAAGTGGTTGTTGCTTATCAAGCAAATGCTCGCAGCGGTAACCGAAAGCAAAAAGACCGCGAAGAAGTACACCACACGACGAAAAAACCATGGCGTCAAAAGGGCACCGGTCGTGCTCGCGCTGGTATGTCGTCGTCCCCGCTGTGGCGCGGAGGTGGTCGTATATTCCCGAACTCGCCTGACGAAAACTTCTCGCACAAGGTCAACAAGAAGATGTATCGCGCAGGTCTCTGCTCGATTCTGTCTCAGTTGGCTCGCGAAGGCCGTTTGTCGGTAGTTGAGGACTTCACTGTCGAAGCACCAAAAACAAAGTTACTTTCGCAAAAGCTCAAAGGCATGGGTCTTGAATCGGTTTTGGTAATTACTGACAACCTAGACGAGAACATGTTGCTGGCGTCCCGCAACCTGCCGAATGTGCTGGTTTGCGAACCGCGTCATGCAGATCCTGTGTCACTGGTGTTCTTCAAGAAAGTGCTGATCACCAAGCCGGCATTGGCAAAGATTGAGGAGATGCTGGCATGAATGCAGTCGTCAAATTTACTGAAGAGCGCTTGATGAAAGTGTTGCTTGCTCCAGTTATCTCGGAAAAAGCTACTTTCGTCGCTGAGAAAAACGAGCAGGTCGTGTTTCTGGTTATGCCGGACGCTACCAAGCTGGAAATCAAAGCCGCTGTTGAAATGATGTTCAAAGTGCAGGTCGAGTCGGTGCAGGTAGCAAACCGCCCAGGCAAGATCAAGCGCTCGGGCCGTTTCACCGGACGTCGCAATAACACCCGCCGTGCATTCGTTTGTCTGAAGCCCGGTCAGGAAATCAACTTCACCGAGGAGGCTAAATAATGGCTCTCGTTAAAGTCAAACCAACTTCACCAGGCCGTCGTGGCATGGTCAAAGTGGTCAACCCTGACCTGTACAAAGGTCGTCCGTTCGCGGCGTTGACCGAAAAGAAATCCAAGACCGCTGGTCGTAACAACAACGGTCACATCACCACTCGTCATATCGGTGGTGGACACAAGCAGCACTATCGCGTTATTGATTTCCGTCGCATCAAGGACGGCATCCCTGCGAAGGTAGAGCGTATTGAGTATGACCCTAACCGCACCGCGAACATTGCTTTGCTCTGTTACGCAGACGGCGAGCGTCATTACATCATCGCTTGCAAGGGTATGGCTGTTGGCGATCAGGTGATGAACGGTGCAGAAGCACCAATCAAATCCGGTAACTGCCTCCCTATCCGGAATATCCCGGTCGGTACAACGATGCATTGCGTCGAAATGCTGCCTGGTAAAGGTGCGCAGATTGCGCGTACCGCGGGTGCTGCGGTTGTCCTGATGGCGCGTGAAGGTGTCTACGCGCAGGTCCGCCTGCGCTCAGGCGAAGTCCGCCGCATTCACGTTGAGTGCCGTGCAACGGTTGGTGAGGTCGGTAACGGCGAACACAATCTGCGCAAAATCGGTAAAGCTGGTGCGATGCGTTGGCGCGGTGTGCGTCCAACGGTTCGCGGTGTTGTCATGAACCCGGTTGATCACCCGCACGGTGGTGGTGAGGGTCGTACAGCAGCAGGTCGCCATCCAGTTTCACCATGGGGCCAGCAGACCAAGGGCAAGAAGACGCGTCGCAACAAGCGCACGACTTCTATGATTGTCTCGCGCCGCGGTAAGAAATAAGGATAAGACATGAGCCGTTCACTAAAAAAAGGGCCGTTTTGCGACGCCCATCTGTTGAAAAAAGTCGAAGCTGCGCAAGCCACTCGCGATAAAAAGCCAATCAAGACATGGTCACGTCGTTCGACAGTCATGCCTGACTTTATTGGCCTGACGATCGCTGTGCACAATGGCAAGCAGCACGTGCCTGTGTATGTGTCCGAGAACATGGTTGGTCATAAGCTCGGTGAATTCGCGCTGACCCGCACGTTCAAGGGCCATGCCGCTGACAAGAAGGCTAAGAAATAAGGTCCGATGATGGAAACTAAAGCTATCCTCCGCAGCGTGCGCCTGTCTGCTCAAAAGGGCCGCCTCGTCGCAGATCTGATCCGCGGCCAGAAAGTCGAGCAAGCGCTCAACATATTGACGTTCAGCCCGAAAAAAGGCGCCGTTATCATTAAGAAGGTTCTCGAGTCCGCAATTGCGAACGCCGAGCACAATGATGGTGCCGATATCGACGAGCTGAAAGTCACGACCATTTACGTCGAAAAGGCGGCAGTACTGAAGCGGTTTACCGCTCGCGCCAAAGGCCGTGGTGATCGTATTTCCAAACAATCCTGTCACATCTTTGTGACAGTCGGTAACTAAGGGAGTCACGATGGGTCAAAAAATACATCCAACCGGCTTCCGTCTTGCCGTCACCCGCAACTGGGGATCACGCTGGTATGCAGGCAATGGCAACTTCGCCAGCATGCTGCAGGAAGATCTGGCAGTTCGCGACTACCTGAAGAAGAAGCTGAAGAATGCGTCCGTTGGCCGCGTCCTGATCGAGCGTCCTGCGAAGAACGCGCGCATCACGATTTTCAGCTCGCGTCCAGGTGTCGTTATCGGCAAAAAAGGCGAAGACATTGAAGTGCTGAAGTCGGCGCTGGGCAAAATGATGGGCGTTCCTGTCCACGTCAATATCGAAGAAATTCGTAAGCCGGAAATCGATGCGCAGCTGATTGCCGATTCGATTGCTCAGCAACTTGAAAAACGCATCATGTTCCGTCGTGCGATGAAGCGTGCGATGCAAAATGCTATGCGTCTGGGTGCACAAGGCATCAAGATCATGTCGGCAGGCCGTCTTAACGGTATCGAAATTGCGCGTACAGAGTGGTATCGCGAAGGCCGTGTGCCTCTGCACACTTTGCGCGCTGATATCGACTATGGTTTCGGCGAAGCCGAAACCACCTACGGCATCATCGGCATCAAAGTTTGGGTCTACAAAGGCGATCGTTTGGCAAATGGCGAAACGCCGGTTGTCGAAGTTGCCGGCGACGACAAGCGCGAGCGTCGTGCGCCACGCCGTGATGATGGCAAGCCAGCTGCCCGTCCAGCCCGCACCAAGCGTCCTGAAGGATCACCAACCGTAGCTGCTGCCGGAGATGCAGCGCCTGCAGCTAAACGGGTTCGCGCCAAGAAAGCTGACGCACCAGTTGCAGCAGCTGAAAAGGCAGGAGAATAATTATGCTGCAACCAGCACGCAGAAAATATCGCAAAGAGCAAAAAGGCCGCAACAAGGGCATTTCGCATGACCGCGGCACTGGCGTATCGTTCGGCGAATTCGGCTTGAAAGCTGTCGGTCGTGGTCGTTTGACTGCACGTCAGATTGAAGCTGCACGTCGTGCGATGACCCGTCACATTAAACGTGGCGGCCGTATCTGGATCCGAATCTTCCCGGACAAGCCGATTTCGCAGAAGCCTGCTGAAGTCCGTATGGGTAACGGTAAGGGTAATCCGGAATACTACGTGGCTGAAATTCAGCCGGGCAAAGTGCTGTACGAGATGGACGGTGTGGACGAAGCACTGGCGCGCGAGGCGTTCCGCCTGGCGGCTGCCAAGCTGCCGTTGATGACCACTTTCGTCGTGCGTCAAGTCGGCCAATAAGGGGTAGTCATGAAAGCATCAGAACTCCAAGGTAAAGATCAGGCTGCGCTCGCAAAAGAGCTCAACGACCTGTTGAAAGCCCAATTCGGTCTGCGCATGCAGATCGCGACGCAGCAGCTGAACAATACATCTCAGCTGAAAAAAGTGCGCCGTGATATAGCTCGCGTGAAGACTGTTATCAAACAGAAGGACGGTCAATAATGAACGAGCCAGTTAAACAAGCGCTCAAGCGCACTCTGGTTGGCACCGTTGTTTCCGACAAAATGGAAAAAACCGTAACTGTGCTGATTGAGCGTCGTGTGCGCCATCCTTTGTACGGCAAAATTATCGTGCGTTCGCAAAAGTACCATGCGCACAACGAAGGTAATGTAGCCAAAGAAGGCGATACAGTCGAAATCGTGGAGGGTCGTCCTATCTCCAAGACCAAGGCATGGTCGGTAACACGCGTACTGCAAGAATCGCAAGCTGTTTGATTAAAATAGTTTGCACGCCCGGCATTTTGTAATGCATAATGTCGGGCTTCCTTGCTGCTTCGCAGCCTGGAATGGTTGTTGAAATAAATGTAAGTAGTTTTTGTCCACCCAATCGGCTGTTTCTTATTTTTTGAAACTGCTGGCGGGACCAAGACTGACCGTGATGACGCATTGTGCGAATTTAACGGATTAAGTTGGGAAAGAAAAAATCATGATTCAAACTGAAAGCCGGCTCGAAGTGGCCGACAACACTGGTGCGCGTGAAGTCATGTGCATTAAAGTTTTGGGCGGTTCAAAGCGCCGTTACGCAGGTATTGGCGACGTGATCAAGGTCACCGTTAAAGTTGCCGCGCCTCGTGGCCGCGTCAAAAAAGGTGAAATTTATAATGCGGTAGTTGTACGCACCGCCAAGGGTGTTCGTCGTCAAGACGGTTCCCTGGTTCGTTTTGACGGAAATGCAGCAGTGCTGCTGAACGCAAAGCTTGAGCCTATCGGCACGCGTATTTTTGGACCGGTCACCCGTGAGCTGCGCACTGAGCGCTTCATGAAGATCGTTTCCCTCGCGCCCGAAGTTCTGTAAGGAGTCGTCATGGATAAGATCAAAACCAAGGATGAAGTAATTGTCCTGACCGGTAAAGACAAAGGCAAGCGTGGTGTAGTTACGCAGCGTGTCGGCGCCGATCACCTCGTAGTCGATGGCATCAACATCGCAAAAAAAGCGACCAAGCCTAACCCGATGACGGGTATAACAGGCGGCATCGTTGACAAGCTGATGCCAATTCATGTGTCCAACGTTGCATTGTTCAATGCAGCTACGGGTAAGGCAGATCGCGTTGGCATCAAAGTTGTGGATGGTAAAAAAGTCCGCGTCTTTAAGTCCAGCGGCGAAGTCGTGAAAGCGTAAAGAAAATGGCCCGTTTCCAAGAATTTTATAAAGAAAAAGTCGTTGCTGACCTGACAGCCAAGTTTGGCTACAAGTCTGCAATGGAGGTGCCACGTATCCTCAAGATCACCCTCAACATGGGTTTGTCTGAAGCTGTTGCAGACAAAAAGATCATTGAGCACGCCGTTGGCGACCTGACCAAGATTGCCGGTCAAAAGCCAGTCGTAACCAAGGCGCGTAAAGCTATCGCTGGTTTCAAAATCCGCGAAGGTTATCCGATTGGTTGCATGGTCACCCTGCGTGGTGCCCGTATGTACGAATTCCTCGATCGTCTGACGACCGTTGCGCTGCCGCGCGTACGTGACTTCCGCGGCGTATCGGGTCGTGCATTTGACGGTCGTGGCAACTACAACATCGGTGTGAAAGAGCAGATCATTTTCCCCGAGATCGAGTATGACAAGATCGACGCACTGCGTGGAATGAACATCAGCATCACCACGACAGCAAAGACCGACGATGAAGCAAAAGCGCTTCTCGCCGCATTTAAATTCCCGTTCAGAAACTGAGGCTGCCATGGCAAAACTGGCACTGATTAACCGTGAACTCAAGCGTACTAACATGGTGAAGAAATTCGCCGGTAAGCGCGCAGAGTTAAAGGCAATCATCGATGACCAATCGAAATCGGAAGAAGAGCGTTACGAAGCACGCCTGAAGTTGCAGGCTCTGCCACGTAACTCGGCTCCTACCCGTCAGCGTAATCGTTGCGCATTGACAGGTCGTCCGCGCGGTACCTTCCGTAAGTTCGGCCTTGGCCGTACTAAGCTCCGTGAAATCGCCATGCGTGGCGAGATCCCGGGTATGACTAAAGCCAGCTGGTAAATAGGAGAAGATGCGATGAGTATGAGCGATCCTATTGCCGATATGCTGACCCGTATCCGCAATGCACAGGTTGTCAACAAGACCTCCGTGGCAATGCCGTCTTCCAAAATCAAGGTTGCGATTGCGCAGGTCTTGAAGGACGAAGGCTACATCGAAGACTTCGCGGTCGTTGGTGAAAAGGCAAAGCCTGAATTAAAGATTGGTCTGAAATATTATGCTGGTCGTCCAGTGATTGAACGTATCGACCGCGTGTCAAAGCCAGGTCTGCGTGTCTATCGTGGCAAAGGCGATATTCCGACCGTGATGAACGGCCTTGGCGTCACCATCATTTCAACCCCAAAGGGTGTGATGACGGATCGCAAAGCGCGCGCTACCGGTACCGGTGGTGAAGTGCTGTGCTACGTGGCCTAAGAGAGGAAATTCAACATGTCTCGTGTAGGTAAAATGCCGATCGCGGTACCTAAGGGTGTCGAAGTAACGATTGCAGCCGACAAAATCACCGTCAAAGGGCCGTTAGGTACTCTGTCGTTGCCTTTGAATGGCCTCGTTTTGATCAAGAACGATAATGAAACGCTGACCTGTACCGCAGCTAATGAGACTCGCGAAGCAAATGCGATGTCCGGTACGGTTCGCGCGCTGGTCAATAACATGGTCAACGGTGTATCCAAGGGCTTTGAAAAGAAGCTCTCGTTGGTTGGTGTGGGCTTCAAAGCGCAAGCGCAAGGCGAAAAGCTGAATCTGGCTTTGGGTTTTTCACATCCGGTTGTGCATCAAATGCCAGCTGGCGTTAAATGCGAAACACCGACGCCTACCGAAATTTTGATCAAAGGTATTGATCGTCAGCAAGTTGGCCAAGTTGCCGCTGAAGTTCGTGCCTATCGCAGCCCTGAGCCTTATAAAGGCAAAGGCGTCCGTTATGCGGACGAAGTTGTGGTAATCAAAGAAACCAAGAAGAAGTAACAGGGGTTGACCATGGACAAGAAACAATCTCGTCTGCGCCGCTCGCGTCAAACGCGCGCCAAGATCGCAGAACTCAAGGTGAATCGCCTTGCCGTGCATCGTACCAATCTGCATATCTACGCGAGCATTATCGCCCCGGACGCAACTGTCCTGGCAAGCGCGTCGACCGCCGAGGCAGAGGTCCGCAAGGAACTCGCCGGCCAATCGGGTAAAGGTGGCAACACAGCTGCTGCAACCCTGGTGGGCAAGCGCGTTGCAGAGAAGGCACTTAAAGCCGGCATCGGTGAAGTCGCATTCGATCGCTCTGGTTTCCGTTATCACGGTCGCGTCAAGGCAGTTGCCGAAGCCGCCCGTGAAGCCGGTCTGAAGTTCTAAGGAAGAATCGTTATGGCAAAAATGAGCCCGAAGATGCAAAGCGACAAGCCTGATGATGGCATGCGCGAAAAAATGATCGCGGTTAATCGCGTCACCAAGGTAGTGAAGGGCGGCCGGATTATGGGTTTCGCTGCACTTGCTGTAGTTGGTGATGGTGATGGCCGTATCGGCATGGGCAAAGGCAAGTCGAAAGAGGTGCCAGTCGCCGTTCAAAAAGCGATGGAAGAAGCTCGCCGCAAGATGATCAAGGTTACGTTGAAAAACGGCACTTTGCAGCATATGGTCAGCGGTAAGCATGGTGCGTCGTCAGTCATGATGATTCCTGCAAAAGACGGTACCGGCGTTATTGCTGGTGGTCCTATGCGCGCCATCTTCGAAGTGATGGGCGTAACCAACGTGGTAGCGAAGTCAAATGGCTCGACTAACCCGTACAACATGGTTCGTGCAACGCTGAACGGTCTGGCAAAGATGAACACCCCGTCCGAAATTGCTGCTAAACGCGGCAAGACGGTTGAAGAAATCCTGAGCTGAGGCGAGCTATATGGCAAACACAGTCAAAGTAAAGCTGGTTAAAGGCCTGATCGGTACACGCGAGTCACATCGCGCAACCGTTCGAGGTCTGGGTCTGCGCGGCATCAACTCGGTCTCCGAGTTGGAAGATACGCCATCAGTGCGCGGCATGATCAACAAAGTATCATATCTCGTGAAAGTGGTGTCGTAAGCCTCGCTTACGACCAGAGCAAATCATGGAACTGAACACAATTCAACCCGCAGAAGGTGCCAAGCACTACAAGCGTCGCGTAGGTCGCGGCATTGGCTCCGGTCTCGGTAAAACCGCAGGTCGCGGTCACAAAGGTCAGAAGTCACGCTCGGGCGGCTTTCATAAAGTCGGCTTCGAAGGCGGTCAGATGCCTCTGCAACGTCGTTTGCCTAAGCGTGGTTTCAAGTCGCTGGCAACGCCTTACAAAGCGGAAGTCCGTTTGTCCGATCTGGAAAAACTGCCAGTCTCCGACATCGATGTTTTGGCACTCAAGCAAGCAGGCCTCGTTACCGATCTGGCTCGTGTTGTTCGTGTAATCAAAGCTGGTGAACTGACCAAGAAGGTCAAGTTGATCGGTTTGATTGCTACTAAAGGTGCTAAAGCAGCAATTGAAGCAGCTGGCGGCTCAGTAGCCTAAGCAACGAAAAGGCATTAATGGCTACTTCTCCTAAACTCGCTAAAAGTGCAGCAAGCGGCTTCCCGTGGAGCCGTCTGTGGTTCCTGCTTGCCGCATTAGTGGTGTTCAGGATCGGTGCGCACATTCCTGTTCCGGGTATTGACCCGGCTCAGCTGGCTGCACTGTTTAATCAAAATCGTGGCGGCATACTGGGCATGTTCAACATGTTCTCCGGTGGTGCGCTGTCCCGTTTCACTATTTTTGCACTTGGTATCATGCCGTATATTTCGGCGTCGATCATCATGCAACTGCTGTCGGTGGTATCGCCGCAGTTGGAGGCAATGAAAAAGGAAGGTGAATCAGGTCGTCGCAAGATTACGCAGTACACCCGTTACGGTACATTGGTTCTGGCAACCTTTCAGGCGCTAGGTATTGCGGTTGCTCTGGAAGCGCAGGCAAGACTGGTTCTTGATCCGGGCTTGGCGTTTCGCTTTACCACGGTAGTTACTCTGGTTACTGGCACGATGTTTCTGATGTGGCTAGGCGAGCAGATCACGGAGCGCGGTCTAGGCAACGGTATCTCTATCATTATTTTTGCTGGCATTGCGGCTGGTTTGCCAAGCGCGATCGGTGGTTTATTTGAGCTGGTACGTACTGGTTCAATGAATGCTCTTTCAGCCATTTTGATTTGCCTGGTAGTTGCAGCAGTCACCTTTCTGGTTGTATTCATAGAGCGTGGTCAACGCAAGATACTTGTCAACTACGCGAAGCGTCAGGTTGGTAACAAGATTTACGGCGGCCAGAGTAGTCATCTGCCTTTAAAGTTGAATATGGCTGGTGTGATCCCTCCAATTTTTGCATCGTCGATTATTTTGTTTCCGGCGACAATTACAAGTTGGTTCACTTCCGGTGACACTACGAGTCCTGTAGTACGTTTCTTAAAGGATTTGGCTGCATCTATGGCGCCCGGCGAGCCGATCCACGCTCTGTTGTACGCAACTGCGATTATCTTTTTCTGCTTTTTCTATACCGCTTTGGTATTTAATAGCAAAGAAACGGCTGACAATTTGAAAAAGAGCGGTGCTTTCGTTCCAGGCATTCGTCCCGGTGATCAGACTGCTCGTTACATAGATCGCATATTGACTCGCCTGACTTTGGCTGGCGCGGTTTACATCACCTTAGTTTGTTTGTTGCCTGAATTTTTGATCGCTCGCTGGAATGTTCCTTTTTACTTCGGGGGCACTTCATTGTTGATTATCGTGGTCGTCACGATGGACTTCATGGCACAAGTTCAAAATTATGTAATGTCGCAGCAGTATGATTCTTTATTGCGCAAAGCGAATTTTAAGGGCGGTGCCTCTTCTCGCTAAACGAGTCGGGTCACATGCTAATTTAGATAAATTAAGTAATTAAAAACTGAAAGAAAGAGGGCCATCATGAAAGTGCTCGCATCAGTGAAGCGGCTCTGCCGCAACTGCAAGATCATCAAGCGCAAGGGCGTAGTTCGAGTTATTTGTATCGAGCCGCGTCATAAGCAGCGCCAAGGTTAATTAACGTTATTGATCGAGGAATAACGAATGGCACGTATTGCAGGGGTTAATATCCCCAACCATCAGCACACCGTAATTGGCCTCACCGCCATCTATGGTATTGGCCGTCCACGCGCAGAAAAAATCTGTGCCGAAACAGGCGTATCGACGACTAAAAAAGTCAAAGATCTCGATGACAACGAGCTCGAAAAGCTCCGTGACGAAATCGGCAAATTCATCGTAGAAGGCGACCTGCGTCGCGAACTGTCGATGAATATCAAGCGCCTGATGGATCTCGGTTGTTATCGCGGCATGCGTCATCGTCGTGGCTTGCCTTGTCGTGGACAGCGTACCCGTACGAATGCACGCACCCGTAAGGGCCCGCGTAAAGCAGCGCAGTCGCTGAAGAAGTAATCCAGTCGCGGATTCAAGGAAACTATTATGGCTAAATCACCAAATAACGCCGCATCAGCACGTGTGCGTAAAAAAGTTAAGAAGAACGTTGCTGAAGGCATCGCCCACGTACACGCATCCTTCAATAACACTATTATTACCATCACCGATCGTCAAGGTAATGCCTTGTCTTGGGCAACCTCCGGTGGTGCAGGCTTCAAGGGTTCACGCAAGTCGACTCCGTTTGCAGCTCAAGTCGCGGCTGAAGCTGCAGGTAAAGTGGCCATTGAGTGCGGCATCAAGAATCTGGAAATTCGTATCAAGGGACCAGGTCCTGGCCGCGAATCAGCTGTGCGTGCACTGAACAACCTTGGTATCAAGATCACCGAGATTCAGGATGTGACGCCAGTGCCACATAACGGTTGCCGTCCACCTAAGCGCCGTCGTATCTAATTTCAGTTCAGTAGTAGCAGCAAGTGGCCCGCCAATGACTGGCGGGTTTTGTTCTTAAGACCACCGTTTGATCAATGATTGGTCAGACTAGCGTTTGAGTACTCTGTTGAGTATTCGGAACGTCATTTAACAAGGAAAAAATCGTGGCACGTTACATCGGACCTAAAGCAAAACTTTCCCGTCGCGAAGGCACGGACCTGTTCCTCAAGAGCGCACGTCGCTCGCTGGATTCCAAGTGCAAACTGGATTCCAAGCCTGGTCAACATGGCCGTACTTCAGGCGTACGTACCTCCGACTACGGTAACCAATTGCGCGAAAAGCAAAAGGTCAAGCGTATGTACGGCATCCTCGAGCGTCAATTCCGTCGTTATTTCGCAGAAGCTGACCGTCGCAAGGGCAACACTGGCGAAACGCTGCTGAAGTTGCTGGAAACCCGTCTGGACAATGTTGTATATCGTCTCGGTTTCGCTTCAACTCGCGCTGAAGCACGCCAATTGGTCTCGCACAAAGCGATCGTTGTAAACGGTGGTGTTGTCAACATCGCTTCTGCTCAAGTTAAAGTCGGCGATATCGTCGCTGTTCGTGAAAAAGCCAAGAAGCAAGTTCGTATTGCTGAAGCGCTGTCCCTGGCAGAACAGTCTGGATTCCCAATGTGGGTTTCTATCGACTCCAAGAAAATGGAAGGCTCCCTCAAGACCTTGCCAGACCGTGCTGACTTCAATCAGGAAGTCAATGAGTCACTGATCGTCGAACTGTATTCACGCTAATAAAATTCCCCGGCCCTGAAGCTAGCTTCAGGGCTTTTCGACATGCCATCAGCCTTATCGGTGTAACGAACCGAGGGTATTGAAAGGACATTTCATGCAAAACAATCTGTTAAAACCACGCATTATCGAAGTCGAACCACTGGGCCCTGGTCACGCTAAAGTCGTGATGGAGCCTTTTGAGCGCGGCTACGGCCACACCCTCGGCAACGCACTGCGCCGCGTCCTGCTGTCTTCGATGGTTGGCTACGCGCCTACCGAAGTCACTATCGCTGGTGTTGTGCATGAATACTCGACACTCGACGGCGTGCAGGAAGACGTCGTTGATATCCTCTTGAACCTCAAGGGTGTCGTATTCAAACTGCACAATCGTGACGATGTCACCCTGACCCTAAAAAAGGAAGGCGAAGGCCCAGTTCTGGCTTCCGATATCGATCTGCCGCATGACGTTGAACTGATCAACCCTGATCACGTGATTGCTCACCTGACTCCAGGTGGCAAGCTCGACATGCAAGTTAAAGTTGAAAAAGGCCGTGGTTATGTGCCGGGTAACGTCCGTCGCCTGGCTGAAGATGCCAACAAGACCATCGGCCGTATCATTCTGGATGCATCATTTTCGCCAGTTCGTCGCGTTTCTTATTACGTTGAGTCCGCTCGCGTTGAGCAGCGTACCGACCTCGACAAGCTGATCATCAACATCGAAACCAATGGTGTTGTCACGCCTGAAGAAGCGATTCGTCAATCTGCCCGCGTGCTGGTTGATCAATTGAATGTCTTCGCTGCACTCGAAGGTACCGAAGCTGCTGCCGAAGCACCATCGCGCGCACCTAGCGTTGATCCTATCTTGCTGCGTCCGGTTGATGATCTTGAATTGACAGTACGCTCTGCTAACTGCCTGAAAGCAGAAAACATTTACTACATTGGCGACTTGATCCAGCGTAGCGAAAATGAATTGCTCAAGACCCCGAATCTGGGTCGTAAGTCACTCAACGAAATCAAGGAAGTCTTGGCTTCGCGCGGTCTGACACTGGGTATGAAGTTGGAAAACTGGCCACCTGCCGGTTTGGAAAAGTAAGCTCATATATTTTTAATATTTACCGGCCCGCGCCTATCTGATGGTTGGCGATAGAAGAGCTGGAATCAAACTGAAAAGGAACTACCATGCGTCATCGTCACGGCCTTCGTAAACTGAATCGTACTTCTTCGCACCGTCTCGCTATGTTGCGCAACATGACCGTTTCCTTGCTGCGTCATGAAGCCATCAAGACCACGCTGCCAAAGGCAAAAGAACTGCGTCGTGTTGTTGAGCCTATGCTCACCCTCGGCAAAAACGATACGCTCGCCAACAAACGTTTGGCGTTCAATCGCCTGCGTGACCGCGAAATCGTCGTAAAGCTGTTTGCTGAACTCGGCCCACGTTATGCAAACCGCAACGGCGGCTATCTGCGTATCCTGAAAATGGGTTTCCGCGTAGGCGACAATGCTCCGATGGCTTTTGTTGAATTGGTCGATCGTCCTGATCACACCGAAGCAGTCGAAGACAACAGCGGCGAGTAATTCGCTTTTAGCATTCTGTAAAAGCCGGGTAATTCCCGGCTTTTGCTATTTCTGAGGCTGCAAATTTGCGATGTCAAACTTTGTGGCAAGATCATCGTTTATCAAACCAACGTTCCATAGCCAGTATGCCTATATTGTCCGTACAACACCTGCATAAATCATTTGGCATCAAAGAGCAGCGCAGCACGGTCATTGATGACATCAGTTTTACTTTGAGGCGTGGAGAGTGCTACGGATTGCTCGGACCGAATGGCGCCGGCAAAACGACAACCATGCGTTTATGCCTGGGCTTAACTGCAGCCGATAGCGGCAGTATCACGCTGGTGGGGAACGAAATACCTATGCATGCAAGATCGGCACGCATGCGCATCGGTGTCGTACCTCAGGGCGACAATCTTGATCCGGATTTCACTGTTGAAGAAAACTTGCGCGTTTATGGCCGCTATTTCGGAATGTCGCGCGCGCAGATTGAGTCGAGATTGCCTTGGCTTCTTGAGTTCTCAAGTCTGAGTGCCAAGCGCAGCGCACGGATTGCAGAACTCTCGGGCGGTATGCGGCGCAGGTTGACGCTTGCCCGCGCGTTGGTAAATGATCCTGACCTGATCTTTATGGATGAGCCCACGACTGGTCTTGACCCGCAGGCACGGCATCTCATTTGGGAGCGATTAAAAACATTGCTAGCGGCTGGAAAAACCATTTTGTTAACGACACATTTCATGGATGAAGCAGAGCGCTTGTGCAACCGGCTGGCTGTGATTGATCATGGTCGAATGATTGCCGAAGGCGAACCCAGCGCATTGATAGCCCAGCATATCGAATCTCAAGTCGTCGAAGTATATGGAGATAACGCCATCAACTGGTCGCAGACTACAGGCCGTCAAAACGCTGACAGGGTAGAAATCAGTGGAGAGACGGTGTTCTGCTATACCAATGATGCAGAACCCATTCTGCACAGTCTTGCAAATGTATCCGGCGTGCGATATCTGCATCGTCCGGCAAATCTTGAAGACTTGTTCCTGAAGCTCACTGGCCGTGAAATGCGAGACTGATATGCGTGCTCTAATGTATCGATTCCCTTTGTTCAGCCTGCGCTTTGTACCCATCTGGCAGCGCAATTTTCTGGTGTGGAAAAAACTTGCCGTCGCTAGTGTGATCGGCAATATTGCCGAGCCATTGATAACCTTGATCGCATTCGGTTACGGACTTGGCAGCCTGCTTAAAGAAATCAATGGCATACCTTACATACAGTTTCTTGCAAGCGGCGCCATCTGCATGTCGGTCATGATGGCGGCTTCTTTTGAGGCGCTGTATTCCGCGTTCTCACGCATGCATGTGCAAAAAACATGGGAAGCATTACTCAATGCGCCGCTTGAACTAGACGATGTCGTACTGGCTGAAATGCTGTGGGCCGCCACCAAATCGCTGATATCCGGTATCGCAATTTTGCTTGTCATGTTCGGGCTTGGCATCGGTTTGCATCCCACTACACTGCTGGTGCCGCCCTTGCTATTCCTGACCGGTATGACGTTTGCGTCGGTAGCGCTGATCATCAATGCACTGGCTAAAGCCTATGATTTTTTCACCTACTATTTCACGCTAGTGCTCACGCCCATGATCTTCCTCTCCGGCGTCTATTATCCAAGCAGCCAGTTGCCGTCGTGGTTACAAGCGCTGGCAGATTTTCTGCCCTTGAGCGCGGCGGTAAATCTTGTGCGACCATTGCTGCTGGGGCAGTGGCCACAGCATCCGTTGCAGGACCTGACCACGCTGATTGTGTTTTGCGTTGCAGGATTTTATTTGGCGTCGATCCTCACGCGTCGTCGCCTGCTGAAATAAACCGGAGGCTTCCAATGGAACAGGTACTGCTGGTGATGACCAACTTGCCCGATGTGGAAAGCGCGCAGGCTCTGGCGCACTCGCTGGTGCAAAATAAAATAGCGGCCTGCGTCAACCTGCTGCCCGGAGTGCAATCCGTCTACCGCTGGCAAGGCAAGGTCGAGCAGGCCCACGAAGTCACGCTCATCATCAAAACTACCCAAGCCCGCTATCATCAAGTCGAGCAGGCCATAATCGTAGCGCATCCGTATGATTTGCCCGAAGTAATCGCTATGCCACTGACGGGTCACGCCGCCTATTTGCATTGGGTCAGCCAGGAAACCGCGCAGGAAAAAAATGCTTGACAAATTGCTGCACAAATTTTTTGCATTCACGTTCGCACTACTGGCAATGTTCGCGATCGTTGCGCACGTTCAGGCCGAGGAAGATTATCTGCAGCCAGAGCAGGCATTCCGCTTCAGTGCACGCATGGCCGATGCAAATACGATTGAAGTCAGTTACCAAGTCGCAGACGGTTATTACCTATACCGTGAACGCTTCAGTTTCAGTGCCGATGGCGCGCAACTTGGCACGCCCGTTATCCCGCCGGGCAAAGTGAAATTCGATGCGACCTTCAACAAAGAGGTCGAGACCTATCGCCATCAAGTCACAGTCCGGATTCCGGTGCAGGCGAATGCACCGTTCAATTTCAAGGCCGTCAGTCAAGGCTGCGCCGATCGTGGCCTGTGCTATTCACCTATGGAGTCGGTCGCTCGCCTGACTGTCGCGGGCAGCAGTGCGCAGGGAGCAGCGCCGCAGCATTCAACCGTACCGCTGGCAGCCGCGCCAGCCGCATCATCCGCACCAGCAGACAGCGAAATGGGCCGCATCGAAGCTTCGCTCGCCAGCGGCCGGCTGCTACTGATCCTGCCGCTGTTCTTCCTGCTTGGACTGGGCTTGTCGTTCACGCCATGCGTATTGCCGATGGTGCCTATCCTGTCCTTCATCATAGTTGGCGAGGGTGCGCAAACCAGCCGTCAGCGCGGCTTCGTGTTGTCGCTTGCGTATTCGCTGGGCATGGCTATCGTCTACACCGCGCTTGGCGTATCGGCAGGTCTGATTGGTGAGGGCTTGTCTGCAGCACTGCAAAGCCCGCCGGTACTGGCCAGCTTTGCAATTCTGATGGCTGTGCTGTCGCTATCGATGTTTGGCCTCTACCAACTGCAAGTGCCTCCGTCGTTGCAGTTGATGTTGACACGCCTTTCCGAGCAGCAGCGTGGTGGCAAGCTCGCGGGCGTGTTCATCATGGGCGCGATCTCGGCACTTATTGTTGGTCCCTGCGTAGCCGCGCCACTCGCCGGCGCACTGGTTTACATCAGCCAGACCCGCGACGTTGTCATTGGCGGCAGCGCATTGTTTGCGATGGCGGCCGGCATGAGCGTGCCGCTGCTGCTGGTCGGTCTGTCGGCAGGAGCGCTGCTGCCGCGCGCGGGAAGCTGGATGGATGCGGTCAAACCCTTCTTTGGCGTGCTGATGCTGACACTAGCCTTGTGGATGGTCGCCTCTCTGATTCCGGCCTGGTCACTGATGTTGGGCTGGGGCTTGCTGAGTCTAGGCTACGGCGGCTTTCTGTTGGCATCAAAAAAGTGGGGCGTGCCGGCCAAAACGCTGGGCATATTGTTTGCCTTGCTGGGCCTGGTACAAATAACAGGCATGCTCAGCGGCGGGCGTGATGCATGGGCACCGCTGGCGCACCTGACGGGTACCGAGAGATCCAAAACAATATTCAAGCGCGTCAAGACCAGCAGCGATGTCGATGCAGCGATTCGCAGCGCCAATGGCCGTCCTGTCATGCTCGATTTTTATGCAGACTGGTGTGTCTCTTGTCTGGAGATGGAAAAATTCACCTTTAGCGACAAGGCAGTAGCAAGTGCGCTCGACAACATGCTGCTGCTGCAGGCCGATGTCACAGCCAATGATGCCGAAGACAAAGCGCTGCTGAAACGCTTTGGATTATTCGGGCCGCCCGGCATTATTATATTTGGCAAAGACGGGCAAGAAATACGTACTGCACGCGTCATCGGATACCAGGCGCCGGAGCGCTTTCTGCAGTCGCTCAAACAGGTACTAGCGGAATAGGGCAAACTGCATATTCTGCGTATGAACAAAGAGCGATAATATCTTTGTAATGCAAGTCAGAGACCCTATATTCATTTCCTGTAAAGACAGAATTTCAATCAAAAAAGGAGAGCAGGATGGCAATAAGACTAGGTGATACCGCACCTGATTTTGAACAAGATTCATCAATAGGCAAGATCAAGTTTCATGAGTGGGCAGGTGACGCGTGGGTAGTTCTGTTTTCGCATCCGGCAGACTTCACGCCTGTGTGCACCACCGAGCTCGGCCTGACCGCCAAGCTCAAGCCAGAGTTTGACAAGCGTAATGTCAAAGCCATTGCGCTATCGGTTGATCCGGCTGATAAGCACAAAGACTGGATCAAGGATATTGAAGAGACTCAGAAGACAGTGGTTGGATTTCCAATCGTTGCCGATGCTGACAAGCACGTCTCCGGTTTGTACGACATGATTCATCCGAATCAGTCCGAGACCGCAACGGTGCGCTCATTGTTTGTCATCGACCCGAAAAAGAAAGTGCGTCTGATGATCACTTATCCGATGAGCACGGGCCGCAATTTTGATGAAGTGCTACGCGTGATTGATGCCTTGCAGCTGACCGACGGCTACACAGTGGCTACGCCCGGCAACTGGCGCGATGGTGATGATGTCATCATTCCGCTGTCGGTACAGGACGAAGAGGTGCTCAAGCAAAAATATCCAAAAGGATATAAGTCGCCCAAGCCGTATCTGCGCATCACGCCGCAGCCAAATAAATAGCAGTAGAAAAAAGAATGCCCGCTAATGCGGGCATTCTTTTAGGTATCGATAGAAAATCAATCTACATCTGGCAGTTCCGGCAAATCGACGGTGGTCGGCAGCGGTGCGCTGGGCACGGGCTTCGCTGGAATCTGTTGGTCATTGCCTGCGAAACGTACTTTGCCATACTTAAGTTTGCCTGTTTCGAGCAAGCTATCAAGGGCATCGCTACCCAGTGCATTCTTATCGGATTCCAATTTTCCTTCAACCTTCGCATACATATGCTGCAACAGGTTGTCGATTTTTTCAGGGGGCAAGCCCCCTTTTTTAAGTCGCTCTTGCAAAATGTTCAAGGCCCGCTTGGCAGCGAGTTTTGTCTTGCCGGATTTGTCCTCTGCAAGCTGAGAGTAGGGCACGCGAGAAAAGACAATCAGCTTTTCCTTTTTCCCGCCGGGAGTGCGAAGATTTTGGTTGTGCGCCACGACGACACCGGGTTTGACGCTAAAATTTTTGTCGGGATTTAATGCTCGTTGTCCAATCACAGGGGTGGTTTTCATGGATTCCTCGCTAAACTTGAATACTTGATTTGCCCGTGGAGCAATTCCTCAGTGGAAGAGCCTGACTGCAAATTAAGTGACGTTTAACGAAGAAAAGTTCGAATGTCGAACAATTGCCGAGATTTACTTCAGCAATCTGGCGATATCCCTTGCAAAGTAAGTCAGCACACCATCAGCGCCAGCGCGTTTAAAGGCTAGCATTGATTCCATCATTGTCTTGTCATGATCGAGCCAGCCGTTCTGGGCGGCCGCCTTGATCATCGCGTACTCACCGCTGACCTGGTAGGCGAATGTGGGTACCTTGAACTCGTCCTTAACACGACGAACAATGTCCAGATACGGCATGCCGGGTTTGACCATCACCATGTCGGCGCCTTCGGCCAGATCAAGCGCGACTTCACGCAGCGCTTCATCGCTATTGGCCGGGTCCATTTGGTAAGTCGCCTTGCTGCCTTTGCCCAGATTGGCAGCAGAGCCGACCGCGTCGCGGAACGGGCCGTAAAAAGCTGATGCATATTTGGCAGAGTACGCCATGATCCGCGTATGGATGCAATGCTCCGCCTCCAGCGCGCTGCGGATCGCGCCGATGCGGCCATCCATCATGTCAGAGGGCGCAACGATATCGACCCCGGCAGCGGCCTGCACCAGTGCCTGCTTTTGCAGTAGCGTGACAGTCTCGTCATTGAGTACATAGCCGTCTGCATCCAGCACGCCGTCTTGACCATGGCTGGTATACGGGTCCAGCGCGACATCGGTCAGGATGCCGAGTTCGGGGAAGCGCGCTTTCAATTCACGCACCGCACGCGGTACCAGGCCTGCGGGATTGATCGCTTCGATGCCGTCCGGTGATTTCAGCGCAGGGTCAATAACAGGGAACAGCGCCAGCACCGGAATGCCGAGCACCACACAGTCCTCTGCGACGGCGAAGAGCAAGTCGAGCGACACACGTTCAACGCCAGGCATTGAGGCGACTGGCTCACGCCGGTTTGATCCATCGAGAATAAAGACTGGGTAGATCAGGTCGGATGAGGTGATCACGTTCTCGCGCATCAGTGCGCGGGAAAAAGCATCTTTGCGCATGCGGCGCATGCGAAGAGAGGGAAAATGGACAGATTGTTGGTAACCAGACATGACACTCCCGACAGTAAAGCCCATGCGTAGCGAAAATACACGGACGAATTGATTGAAACTTTTGACCGCACCGGTCATCAGACTAGCGGGTGATTTGCTCACCTCCCGCTTCTCCTCCCTGAGCGGGGCTGCTTCGTCTGTAGCGAAACAGCGTTAGACCCTGGAGACCTTCCCCTTTCTCCAGGGTTTTTTTATTCTTCGGGGCTGTCGGCCGACAGTTCTGAAACAGTCGGCGCATTCAAGCCCAGCAAATTGCGTATGGTCGCATCCGCCTCTTCCAGCCCGATGCGTTTTAAAGCCGAAAACATTTGTACCGAGAAATGCAGTGGCTGGCCTTCGTCATCAACATAACTGGCCAGCACCGAGCGCGCCAGCCGAAGCGCCTCGGTTGTTTCACTGCGGTTCAACTTATCGGCCTTACTAAGAAGGCAATGAATCGGCTTGCCGGTTGGTGCGAACCATTCCAGCATTTCCACATCCAGATCGGTAAAAGGGCGACGTGCATCCATGATCAGTACCAGCGCCGCCAGCTGTTCGCGAGCCTGTACATAGCGGCCCAGCAAATCCTGCCAGTGATGCTTGGCCGAGCCCGACACCTGCGCGTAGCCATAGCCGGGCAAATCGACCAGAAACGCGCGGATCTCATCGACCCGGGTCGCGTCCTTGCGATGCTGGCCGACGTGCGAGCCGCCCAGCGAAAAATAGTTGATGTGCTGCGTGCGGCCCGGCGTCTTGGACGCAAACGCGAGTTTTTTCTGATTACACAGCAGATTGATAGCCGTTGACTTGCCCGCATTGGAGCGGCCGGCAAAGGCGATCTCGGGGACTTGATAATTTGGCAAATCCCTCAGGTGATCAACCGTAGTGAAAAAGCGGGCTTGCCATAAAAGGGACATAGGGAAGAAACAGACAGGAGAGGAAACGAAGGGGCCTATTGTAGTACAATGCGACCCTGTTAATCCGCTCCGGCCAAGCCGTATTGCGGCACTAAGAAAACTAATTTCCAGTTCAGGGTGTTTGAATGAATCGTGCATTCCCGTCGGTCGCAAAATTCCTTTCCATCGCGCTGTTCGCGCTGTCCTCGCTGACCTCGGTTGCGCAGGCCAACGAAGAACATGCAGCACCCAAGGCGGATGCCGCCAAGGGCAGCACGCTGTACTCCACGGGTGACGCAGCACGCGGCATTACTGCCTGCCTGGCCTGCCATGGCCCAGCAGGTAATTCAAGCATTTCGCAAAATCCGAAACTGGCTGCGCAACACGAGGCCTACATCGCCAAGCAATTGCATGACTTCAAAGGCCCTAACCGCAACAACGCCATCATGACCGCGATTGCGAAGGCAATGACCGAAGAAGACATGCGCAATGTGGCAGCCTACGTCAGCGCGCAAAAGCCCGCACCTGGCGCAGCCCATAACAAAAATACCGTCGAGCTCGGCAAGAAAATCTACCGCGCCGGCATCGCCGAGAAAAACGTGCCTGCCTGTGCCGGTTGCCATAGCCCGAACGGCGCTGGTATCCCTGCGCAATATCCGCGCCTCGCAGCCCAGCATCAGGATTACACTGTTGCGCAACTGACTAACTTCCGCACCGGCGCTCGTAACAACAGTGCGCAGATGACGGTCATAGCCAAGCGCATGTCGGATGAAGAAATACAGGCAGTCGCCGATTACGTCGCTGGCCTGAAGTAAGCACCAAACCGTACACTAGCAACACACAGATGTTCAGGGGTGGCCGCTAGGCTGCCCCTTTTTGCATTCAGCGCTAAACTGCAAGCACTGCATCAATCAACAACCGGCACAAATAGCACAAACAGATGAACACAAATACCGATGGCATAACGATTTCAACCAACCGTCGCTGGCTGGCAGATATTGTGGAACTGGTGTCGTCGATGCGTTTTGCGATCAGTCTGCTGAGCATCATTTCGATCGCATCCATCATCGGCACGGTCGTTACGCAAAACGACCCGATGGCTAATTACGTGAACCAGTTTGGCCCGTTCTGGTTCGAGATCTTTGCGCGCGTCTCTATCTATTCGGTTTACTCGGCATGGTGGTTCTTGCTGATCATGGCCTTTCTCGTCGCCTCGACCTCGCTGTGCATTGCACGCAATGCGCCGAAGATGATCAAGGACATGAAAAGCTGGCGCGAAAATGTGCGCGAACAGTCGCTGCGCAATTTTCACCACAAGGCCGAATGGACCGTTGCCGGCAGCACGGAATCGCTGGCAGCAGAGGCAACGCGTCGAGTCACCGATGACGGCTACCGTGTTCGCTTGGTGCAGAAAGACGGCGCGATCCTTTTGACTGCAAAGCAGGGTGCGGCCAACAAGCTCGGTTATATATTTGCGCACAGCGCCATCGTCATCATTTGCATAGGCGGCCTGCTCGACTCCAACCTGCCAATCCGTGCGCAGCAATGGCTATTCAATATTGAACCCTTCATGGGCAATGGCATCATTGCCGAGATCCCGGCCAAGCACAGGCTGGGGCTGAACAATCCTACTTTCCGTGGCAACACCCTGATACCGGAAGGTAGCAGCAGCAATACCGCCATCGTACCGGCTGGCGAAGGCGTGCTGATCCAGGACCTGCCGTTTACGATCCAGTTGAAAAAATTTATCGTAGATTTTTATACGACGGGCATGCCGAAGCTGTTTGCCAGCGACGTCACTGTCACCGATCACGAAACCGGCAAGAGTTTTGACGCGACCATCAAGGTCAACCAGCCGCTGATTTACAAAGGCTTGGCGGTCTACCAGTCCAGCTTTGAAGATGGCGGCAGTCATCTGAAGCTCAACGGTTACGCTATGAAGGGCGCCAGCAATACTTCTTTCAAGCTTGAAGGCGAAGTCGGTAAGTCCACGCCGCTCAAAGGAAGTGGCGGCAGCGAGTATGCCATTGAATGGTCAGGCTTCAGGCCCTTCAATGTCGAGAACATGGCGGCCAATAACGGGCAAGATGTCAGGGCCGTCAACAGCAACAAAAGCTTCAACGAAAAATTCTCGACAGGACTTGATAAGCAGCTCGGCTCTGCTGCAAACGGCAACAAAACCAAGGACTTGAAAAACGTCGGGCCAAGCGTGCAATATAAATTGCGCGACAAAAATGGTCAGGCGCGTGAATTCAACAATTACATGCAGTCCGTGAAAGTCGACGGCGACTATGTCTTCTTGCTGGGCATGCGTGATACACCGGCCGAAAGCTTCCGCTTTCTGCGCATACCGGCAGACGATCAGGACAGTGTCGGCGAATGGATGCGTCTGCGGGCGGCGATCTTGAATCCGGCGCTGCGTCAAAAAGCAGCGCAACGCTACGCTGGCAAAGTGCCGCTGAGCTCGGCAGCTGGCGACAAGCTGCGCGCCCAACTCGAAGCGTCAGCCTTGCGCGGCATGACCGTGTTTGCCGGCGACCAGAATGAATCCGGTTATCTGGCTGTTGCGCGTTTTGTTGGCAGGCTGCCAGAGGAGCAACAAGAGAAAGCAGCCGATATTTTCATGAAGATTTTGAATGGCAGCCTGTGGGAATTATGGCAAGTTGCGCGCGAGCAGGATAACTTGCCTGCGATGCCAGCGGACGAAAAGCATGGTCGCTTCCTGCAACTGGCTACCAACGCACTAGCCGATGCGTTCTACTACAACGCACCGGTTTATTTGCAGCTGGCAGGTTTCGAAGAGGTCAAGGCGTCCGTGTTTCAGGTCACACGTTCGCCGGGAAAAAATGTCGTCTATCTCGGTTGCCTGTTCCTGGTGCTCGGCATTTTCGCCATGCTCTATGTGCGTGAACGCCGGCTGTGGATCTGGATCCGGCCGCAAGAGCAGGGTGGCGCACATGCACTGATGGCGATGAGCACACAGCGCCGCACCATGGATTTCGACAAAGAATTCGAGCGCATCAAAATCCGGCTCGTTCAGCAGTAATCAAGTCGCTGATCTATACTCAGACAATCACTTTTTATGCAGCTAATGCAATGGCCACGCTGGCAGCGTGGTCATGCGCGGAGAATGACGATGGACATCACTGAAAACCAAACCTACACCGACACGCCCAGCCTCTTCAAATCCCTGAGCCTGTTTGACTGGATCTTCGCAGCCCTGCTAGCCGCCGGTGCCTTGTTCGCCTTGAACCGATACGGTGTCTTCATGGACATCTATGAAAAAGGCATTTTGCTGGCCGCCGTGCCGACCTTTGCGTGGCTGGGCTGGACTTGGAAGCCTGCACGCCTGCTGATGGTGTTGATCGCTGCGCTCGCGCTAAGCGCAGTTGCGCTGTATGGCGGCAATCTGGAGCTGGCTAACAGCAAATTCTTTCTCAAGTATTTGCTGTCCAGTCAGTCCGCGATTCTGTGGATGAGCACGCTATTTTTCTTGTCCACCCTGTTTTATTGGGGCGGTTTGCTGGCACGCAGCGACTTCGGCGGTGCCGTAGGCAGCAAGCTGTGCTGGGCAGCGATCCTGATGGGCTTTACCGGCATGATGGTGCGCTGGTATGAATCGTATCTGCTGGGCGCCGACATCGGCCACATTCCCGTGTCGAACCTGTACGAAGTCTTCATCCTGTTTTGCATGATCACGGCCTTGTTCTATGTCTTCTACGAAGGCAAATACGCAACCCGTCAAGTCGGTGCGTTCGTGATGCTGGTCATCTCGGCGGCAGTTGGCTTTTTGCTGTGGTACATGCTGAGCCGCGATGCGCAGGAAATCCAACCGCTAGTGCCGGCACTACAGAGCTGGTGGATGAAAATCCATGTGCCTGCGAACTTTATCGGCTACGGTACCTTTGCACTGGCAGCCATGGTTGGCGTGGCTTACTTGTTGAAATTCAAAGGTATCTTTGTTGACCGTCTGCCGCCGCTGGAAGTGCTTGATGACATCATGTACAAGGCCATCGCAGTCGGATTTGCCTTCTTTACGATTGCAACCATCCTGGGTGCACTATGGGCGGCCGAAGCATGGGGTGGCTACTGGTCATGGGACCCGAAAGAAACCTGGGCATTGATTGTCTGGCTCAACTATGCGGCTTGGCTGCATATGCGCTTGATGAAAGGTTTGCGTGGACATGTTGCCGCATGGTGGGCTGTGTGCGGATTGCTGGTGACGACCTTTGCCTTCCTGGGTGTCAATATGTTCCTGTCCGGTTTGCATTCTTACGGCGAACTGTAATTATTAAAGGACACTGGTATCCAGTGTCTTGGTTTTTCTCTGTCTAACCGGAGCCTGCCATGTCCATCAAACGCCCGCGCTTTGACCAACCACGGCCTTCCGAAATCACCCCGCGTGAACTCTTCGAATCGCGCCGGCTCTTTATGCAACAACTCGCACTCGGCGGCATAGCCGGTGCCGGCTTAATCAACAACGCCTTTGCCGATCCTGCGCTTGCGCGACTGGCGGCTCGTGCGAATCCGGCGTACATCGCAAAAGACAAGCCGACCAGCTACAGTGACGCGACCAGCTACAACAACTTCTATGAATTTGGCACTGACAAGGGCGATCCGGTGCAGACTGCGCACTCGCTCAAGCCACGGCCATGGACCGTGCGTATTGATGGCGAAGTCAAGAAGCCGCTGACGCTCGATATCGACAGCCTGCTGAAGCTCGCGCCGCTGGAAGAGCGCTTGTATCGCTTGCGCTGCGTAGAGGGATGGTCGATGGCGATACCTTGGATAGGTTATTCGCTGGCGGAACTCATCCGCAAGGTCGAGCCGACCGGCAACGCCAAATATGTCGAATTCATATCGCTGGCTGACCCCAGGCAAATGCCCGGCATCAGTAGTCGCGTGCTGGACTGGCCGTATGTCGAAGGCTTGCGCATTGATGAAGCCAATCATCCGCTGGCGCTTTTGTGCGTCGGTATGTACGGGCAGGTACTGCCAAACCAGAACGGTGCACCAGTGCGCGTGGTTGTGCCATGGAAGTACGGTTTCAAGTCGGCCAAATCCATCGTGCAGATCCGTTTCACCGAAACCCAGCCCAAGACAGCATGGAACAAATCCGCGCCGGAAGAGTATGGTTTTTATTCGAATGTGAACCCTGACGTCGATCATCCTCGCTGGTCGCAAGGCAGCGAGCGGCGCATAGGAGAGGATGGCTTCTTCAAAAAAAAGCGCAAGACACTGATGTTCAACGGCTATCCCGAAGTCGCCTCCCTGTATGCTGGGATGGACTTGAAGAAGTTTTACTGAGTTTGAACGGATGCAGATGCAGAACCCCGGCGCCAGGCAGTTCCGCATCATCAAGGCAGTGCTGTTCCTGCTGGCTTTGCTGCCATTGGCACGCCTGATATGGCTGGGGTTTCAAGACCGGCTGGGTGCCAATCCAATTGAGTTCATCACCCGCAGTACCGGCGACTGGACTTTATATTTTCTTTGCATCACGCTGGCGATCACGCCGCTACGGCGGCTATCTGGCTGGAACTGGCTGGTCCGGCTGCGCCGCATGCTGGGCCTGTTTGTATTCTTTTATGTGTGCCTGCATTTCACGACCTTCATCTGGTTCGATCATTTCTTTGATCTGCAGGCAATGTGGCAAGATATTCTGAAACGCCCTTTCATCACCGTCGGGTTCAGCGCGTTCGTGCTGCTGATTCCGCTGGCAGTCACCAGCACCAATGCAATGGTGCGCAGACTGGGGCGTCGCTGGCAAATACTGCACCGCCTGATCTATGTCGTCGCCGTGCTCGGCATCCTGCATTTCTGGTGGATGCGCGCCGGTAAGCAAAATTTTGCGCAGCCTATACTGATGGGCAGCATCGTTGCACTGCTATTAGGTTTCAGACTGGTCACCTGGTATCGATTCCAGCGCAAACAAATCGCTGGCTGATTCGCGCTGGCGGATCAGGCTGAACTTGCCGCCATCGACCAGCGCTTCCGCAGCACGGCCACGGGTATTGTAGTTCGAGGCCATCGTCATCCCGTAGGCGCCAGCCGACATGATCGCCAGCAGATCGCCTTGTTGAATAGCCAGTGCGCGTTCGCGCGCGAGCCAATCGCCGGATTCGCAGACAGGGCCGACCACATCATAAGTCAGTGCGCTGCCTGTTCCCTGCACGACGGTTTGCACGCCATGCCATGCCTCATACATCGCTGGCCGCATCAGATCATTCATTGCCGCATCAACCACGGCAAAATTTTTCGTCGTGCCGTGCTTCAGATATTGCACTTCGGTCAGCAGCACGCCGGCATTGCCGACGATAGAGCGGCCGGGCTCGAACAAGACCGTTAACGGCTGGCCCTGATAGTGCTCAGCGCGCCAGCGGTCAATGCGCGCAAACAGCCGAGTCAGATAGTCGCCGACTGCAACCGGCTTTTCATCATCATAGGTAATGCCGATACCGCCACCGATATCGAGATGATGCAAATGGATGCCCAGTGCGGTGAGCTGGTCAACCAGTTCAATCACTTTGTCGAGTGCCTCAAGTAGTGGTGCATCATCGAGCAATTGCGAGCCGATATGGCAGTCAATGCCGACCACGTTCAGGTGCGGCAGCGCTGCAGCGACCTGATAGGTCGTAATCGCTTCGTCAAAAGCAATGCCGAACTTATTGTCTTTGAGGCCGGTGGAAATATATGGATGCGTCTTGGCGTCGACATCAGGATTCACACGCAAAGACACCGGCGCACGTTTCCCCATGCTGCCAGCGACTTCGTTGAGTCTGTGCAGCTCCGGTATCGACTCCACGTTGAAACATAAAATGTCATGCGACAGCGCCAGCTGCATTTCGGCGCGTGACTTGCCGACACCGGAAAAAATGACTTTATGCGGATCGCCGCCAGCGGCAATCACGCGTAACAATTCACCGCCGGAGACGATGTCAAAACCTGAACCCAGCTTGCCGAGCAAATTCAGCACGGCCAAATTCGAATTCGATTTAACCGAATAGCAGACCAGTGCGCCTTGCTCCCCACGGCCGTGTCGCTTGCAGGCTTCCGCATACGCAGAAAAATTCTCGACCAGACTGGCGCGGGAATAAACGTAAGTGGGTGTGCCGAAAGCAGCGGCTATATCGGAAAGTGAGACGTCTTCTGCGTGCAGCTTGTCGTTACGGTAAGCGAAATGTGACATGGTGTGTTAGCGGGATTTGGCAGGAATGTCAGACGAGTCGATCGTATCCTGATCTGTTTTCGATGTAATGGGTTGCGGCTCGCCCGGCAAATGCAGCGGACCCTTTTGCCCGCAGGCAGTGGTCAGGCCAATAAAGGCAAACGCCGCTAGAATGACGCAAGTTCGACGCAGAAGTGACATGGCTTTATTAATCAAAAAATTTCTTGGAGTGTAGCATGAGCGAAACCGAATTCCTGGCGCTGGCCGAGGCCGTGTTGGGACAGATCGAGACCGGACTGGAACAAGCCGGCGTGGACGCCGACGTCGATCTGGAATTCAGCCGCAATGGCAATGTGCTCGAGATCGAGTTTGTCGACAATGGCTCGAAAATCATCGTCAACACGCAAGCGCCTATGCAAGAAATCTGGGTTGCTGCCCGCTCCGGTGGTTTTCATTACCGGCTTATTGATGGCAGCTGGCGCAATACGCGCGACGGCTCCGAACTGTTTGCATCGCTCGCAGCGCTGGCCAGCGCTCAGGGCGGGGCACCGCTCAGTTGGCCCGGTTAAAACAATTCATTTTTTACCGCATCGTCCGTTTTTTCAGAAGCGGGTTTGGCTTCACCGGCCGGTGTCAAGCCTAGCGCATTGACACTGCCGCCTTCCGCGTACTCCGCATATAAATAATCGCTGCCGCCGGTAACGATCCCGTAAGGGACTTCACGTTCTTGCATCGGCATCGTTGCCAGTGCTTTTTGCATATAGTTGATCCAGATCGGTAGTGCCAGACCACCGCCCGTTTCTTTATTGCCGAGGTTTTTGGGCTTGTCGAAGCCGATCCATGCAATACCGACCAGCTTCGGGTGGTAACCGGCAAACCATGCATCGATGGAATCATTGGTCGTGCCAGTCTTGCCGGCTATGTCGGAGCGTTTGAGCGAGAGTGCCCGCATCGCGGTGCCATGTTTGACGACGTCTTTGAGCATGCTATCGATCATAAATGCATTACGCGCATCAATTACACGCAAACTGTCGTCGCCTGCTTTCTCCGGCGTGACCTGAAACAGGATCTTGCCATTGTTATCGCTGATCTTTGAAATCAGATACGGATTGACCTTATAGCCACCGTTTGCAAACACGGCGTAGGCACCAGCCATTTGCAAGGGCGTGACCGCGCCGGCACCGAGTGCGAGCGTCAGGTACGGAGGATTTTTTTCCGGATCAAAGCCAAAGCGGGTCACATACTCTTGCGCATACTGCGGACCTATCTTGTCGAGGATGCGAATGGAAATCATGTTTTTCGATTTCGACAAGCCTTTGCGCATCGTCATCGGGCCTTCATACTTATTGTCGTAGTTCTTCGGCTCCCATGCCTGACTGCCGGTATGCGCAGTGTCGAAAGTGATGGGTGAATCATTGATGATGGTGCCGGGTGACAGACCTTTTTCGAGCGATGCCGAATAAATGAAAGGCTTGAACGAAGAACCCGGCTGACGCCACGCCTGTGTCACGTGGTTGAATTTGTTGCGGCTGAAATCAAAGCCGCCGACCAGTGCCTTGATGGCGCCGTCTTCGGTGCTGGCCGATACAAATGCAGCCTCGACTTCCGGCAGCTGGATGATGGACCAGTTCTTGTCATCTTGCGTGACGCGGATAATGGCGCCGCGCTTGATGCGACGGTTTGGCGCTGCCTTGTCACCGAGCGCGCTGGCTGCCTGTGCCAGGCCGCTTTCGGTAATGGTGATTTCTTCACCCGAGGCCAACAGCGCACGCACACTTTTGGTCGTTGAAGCCAGAACCACTGCAGCCACCAAACCATCACTGTCAGGATGTTCGGCCAGTTCCGATTCAATCGCGGCTTCCGCATCAGCCTTGTCGCCCGGAATATTCATGTAACCTTCCGGACCGCGATACGCCTGGCGTTTTTCATAGTCCAGCACACCGCGTCGCAAGGCCAGATAGGCAGCATCCTGATCTGCCTTGGTGATGGTCGTGAATACATTCAGGCCGCGCGTGTAAGTGTCTTCCTTGAATTGTTCATAGACCATCTGGCGCGCCATCTCGGAAACATATTCGGCATGCACACCGAATTCATTGCTGTCCATTTTGATCTTCAGTTGTTCATCGCGGGCCTGCTGGTACTGGGCCGTCGTGATATAGCCCAGATCATGCATGCGGCGCAGAATATATTGCTGACGCGACTTGGCGCGTTTCGGATTGACGACCGGATTATTTGCCGACGGTGCCTTCGGCAAGCCGGCCAGCATTGCTGCTTCCGCAACCGTGATTTCATCGAGCTTCTTGCCGAAATAAATCTGCGCGGCCGACGCAAAACCATACGAGCGCTGGCCCAGATAGATTTGGTTCATGTACAACTCGAGAATCTGGTCTTTGGTCAGCGTCTTTTCTATTTTCCAGGCCAGTAGCACTTCATATAGTTTGCGCTTGATAGTCTGTTCGCTTGAGAGAAAGAAATTGCGTGCGACCTGCTGCGTGATAGTTGACGCGCCCTGGCGGCTGCCTCCAAAAGCATTGTGAATGGCTGCGCGCAGGATGCCCCAGAAATCGACGCCGCCATGCTGATAGAAACGATCATCCTCGATCGCCAGCACGGCCTGCTTCATGACTTTTGGTATGTCTTTGTAATGGACCAGACTGCGACGTTCTTCGCCAAACTCGCCGATCAGAACATTATCGGCAGAGAAAACCCGCAGCGGCATTTTTGGCTGATAAGTGGCCAATGAGTCGATGTCCGGCAAATTTGGATACGCCATCATCAACATGAAGCTGATAAGTAAAAAACCAATGACAGCCAGACCGCTTAGCACACCAAAAATACTCAGAGCGACTTTGATTGGTGTGGACAGCTTGCGCACTGGGCTGGTTTTGGATGTGCCGCTATCGGGAGTTGTTGAGTTCATGCGGAATGGGCTTGGATGGGCTTGAAAAAAGCATCTGTGCGTGGAAGGCAATCATTATAGCGGCTGCTGCTGCACTGCTGGGCATGCAGATTTCAGTACTTCTAGTGCTGCTGCACCACGCATGCGTCGGCATTTGACAACGCAGGATGGGTGAGACTTTACAGCTTTGAAAGCAGCTTGTTAGCATCCGCAACCCAGTTTAGAAAATGATAACAATCCCGGCGCATGGAGAATCCTTTGGCATTTCATTTCAGCAGATTGTTCGGATCTCGCCATGCGCCTTTGCTGGGCATAGACATTGGTGCCAGCGGCATCCGCGTCATTGAACTGGCGCAGTCGGGTAAGCGTGTGCAAGTCGAGCACTATGCAAGTGAAGCATTGCCACACGGCGCGCTGCGCGACGACAGCATCTTGCAATTTGATCAGGTCAGCGAGGCATTGCGTCGTGCGTTGAAAAAAAGCGGCAGTCGCTGCCGTAATGCGGCGCTGGCGCTGCCTTCAGGTTCTGTCATTTCCAAAACTCTGAGCATGCCGGCCAATCTGAGCGAAGCAGAACTTGATGTGCAGATAGAGGTCGAGGCCAGCCAGAGTCTGCCGTTTACGCTGGATGAAATCAGCTTGGACTATGGCGTGATCGGACCAAGTGCGATGACGCCGGATGCGAACGAGATTCTGCTGGTGGCCGCACGCAAGGACAAAATCAATGAAAGACTGGCGCTGGCTGAAGCTGCCGGAATCAAGCCGCTAGTCATGGATATCGAAGCCCATGCCGCGCGCGCAGCAATGTCAAATTTATTGGCGCGCGATACCGGTCATGGACTGACTGACAAGCAGGCCGAAGCGCACGCAGTCGCGCTGATTCAAATCGGTTCCGAGGCCAGCAGCCTGACCGTCTTGCAGGGGCAGCGCATGGTCTATGAGCGCGAGCATGCATTTGGCAGCCACAAATTCGAACAGGAGCTTGCGCGCGCATCAACGCCGGCACAAGCAATTCATGACAGCTTTAATGAAGTCGCCACGCAAGAACTCGGACGTGCGCTTCAATTATTTTTCAGTTCGACAGCGCACGACAGCATCACCCATATCTACCTGGCCGGTAACAGTGTGCATACGCCCGGTCTGTTGGCTCTGCTTGCGCAGCGAACAGAGACCAGCGTGAGCTTGGCGGATCCATTTTCCGGTATGCATATTTCAACGCATATCAACGATCTGCAATTGAAAATAGATGCACCTTCTTGCTTAGTGGCCTGCGGGTTGGCGATGCGGAGTTTTGCACAATGATCGTATTTAATCTTTTGCCGTGGCGCGAAGCGCGTCGCCGCCAACAGCAGCGTGCGTTCGTCGCAAGCATGTTGCTGGCAGCGTTGCTGGGTCTCGCAATAGTCGTGCTGGTCAGTTTGTGGAATGCAGGCAAAGTTGCGGCGCAATCTGAACGCCTTGCTCTGCTGGCAGCAGAAAATCAACTGCTGGATGTGCGCATTCGCGAAGTGGCGGGATTGCGCGAAGAAATTGACGCCTTGAAGGCGCGCCAGATAGCAGTCGAAACCTTGCAGGCCAACCGCAATCAGCCCGTCTACCTGATGGATGAAATGACCGCGCTGGTGCCCACCGGGGTCGTGCTGAAATCGCTGCGGCAGTCTGACAATATAACCGTCACGGGTTACGCTCAGTCGAATGAGCGCGTGTCCGAATTCCTGCGCAATCTGGGCAAGCAAGGTCGCTGGCTGACACAGCCCGAACTGGTCGAGATCAAGTCCGCGAGTTTCGGGCAAGGCAAAGACTTGCGCAAAGTCTTTGAATTCACCGTCAGCGTAGGGTGGAAGCGTGCATCTAAGGAGCACTCATGAGTGACATGCAAACCGGCCCGGGTTTGCGCGACAGGCTACAAGCCTGTGTGCTCCAGTTTCGCGGTCTGGAGGGGCACCCTGGTTTGTGGCCCGCCGCGCCGCGTGCGGCATGTCGCGCAGCAGCGGTATTGCTGGTCGTTGCATGCGGCTGGTGGTGGATCTGGACAGCGCAATGGGACACCTTGACTGCAGGCGCCGCAGAGGAGGAAAAACAGAAGATAGCGTTCCGGACCAAGCTGGCACAGGTGCGCAGCCTGAATGATTTACGACACCAAAAGCAGCTGGTCGAACAACAGGTTATCAAGCTCGAGCGGCAATTGCCGAACAAAGCGGAAATGGATGCACTCTTGTCCGACATTAATCAGGCTGGTATTGCACGAGGCTTGCAGTTTGAGCTGTTCAAGCCCGGGCAAGTGCAGTTGCACGACTATTTCGCAGAGCTGCCGGTTGACATCAAGCTTGTCGGTAATTTCCATGCACTAGCCGGCTTTACCAGTGACCTTGCGCAGCTGCCGCGCATTGTCACGCTCGATAAAATTAACATCAGCTCGGCGCGCGATGGCGTACAAAATTTTGAAGCTGTCGTGCGAACATTCCGCTACCTCGACAAAGATGAAGTCGCATTGAAAAAAAAACAGATCGCCGAAAAACAGGCGGCTGACAAACAGCGGGAGCGCAAATGATACGGCGACTGTTGCCGGCGATGGTGCTGCCACTGCTGCTGTCTGCCTGCGAGGAACAGGCCAACAGTACGCTGAAACAATGGATGGTGCAGACCAAGCGCGACATCAAGCCACAAGTACAGGCATTGCCGCAAGCGGAAACCTTCGCTTCATTTCAATACATCGCAGCTGAGCGGGCTGATCCGTTCGACACAAAAAAACTTGCAGCCGGCTTCGGTGACGGTACGCTTGGCGGCGGGGGCTTGCAGCCAGACCGGCAACGCTCGCGCGAGCCGCTTGAAAACTATCCGCTCGATAGCTTGAAAATGGTTGGTAGCATACGCCGTAGCGCGCAAGTCATGGGACTCATCGAAGTCGACAAATTCATTTTTCAAGTCAGGCAAGGCAGCCACCTCGGGCAGAATTACGGCAAGGTCGTCGCCATAGCGGAGGACGCAATCCTTGTTGATGAAATGGTGCAGGATGCAAACGGCAGCTGGCTGATGCGGCGCGCACAGATTGCGCTGCAGGAGAAACGATGATGCGCCATAAGCTGTTGAGTCTGTTGATCTTGCTGCTATTGCAGTTACTGATGCCGAATATCGCAGTCGCCGAACAAAATTCAATTACGGCGATCACGCTAGCGCGCGATGCACAGCAAATCGTCGTTACTGTAGCGTTGAAAAAAACGCCGACTCAGCAGCCTGTCGGCTTTTCAACTGTCAGTCCGCCACGTATCGTGCTCGATCTTGCCGACACGATTAACGCGACCGGCCAGACGCGCAAGCAATTTGATGCCGGTGAATTGCAGGGCGATCTGCGGGCTGAACTGCGGCATATAGATATTGTTCAGGCGGACAATCGTACCAGGCTGGTATTGAACTTGAAGCGATCTTTGTCCTACACAACGGAGATCAAACCGCAGCAACTGATTATCAAGCTGGAGCCCGAAGCTGTAGCCAATAATGCAGCCAACAATACGGCCAACAGCTCGGCCGCAGACGCAGCTGCTCAGATTGCAGCTGAAAAAAACGCGATCCTTGACATTGATTTTCGGCGTGGCGCTGATGGTGCCGGACGCGTCATCGTCGAACTGGCCCGTGCGCAGCAGGCAGTCGATGTGCGCCAGCAAGGCAAATCCATCGTCGTGGATTTCCTGAAGGCGGAATTACCGGAACTGCTGCGCCGCAGGCTGGATGTGCAAGACTTTGGTACGCCCGTCCAAACAATCACGACCAGTATTCAGGGCGACATGGTGCGCATGCTAATTGAGCCGCGCGGCCAGTGGGAACACATGGCTTGGCAGACCGATCGCCGACTCGTCATTGAGGTGCGGCCTCTGAAAGCCGAGCGTGGCAAGACTGCGAGTGGCTATCGTGGTGACAAGTTGTCATTAAATTTTCAGAATATTGATGTGCGTGCAGTGCTGCAAGTCATCGCGGATTTCACGGGCCTCAATGTGGTCGCCAGCGATAGCGTAAGTGGCAACCTGACCTTGCGCCTGAAGGACGTTCCGTGGGATCAGGCACTCGATATTGTCATGCAGGCACGCGGGCTGGACATGCGAAAAAATGGCAACGTATTGTGGATTGCGCCACGGGACGAATTGCTGACCAAGGAACGGTTGGAGCTGGAGCAGCGCGCGCAGATCGCCGAACTCGAACCCCTGATCACAGAAACTTTTCAGTTGAATTACCAGAAGGCCGACGCATTTCGTCAAGTGTTCGGGCTTGACGGCCAGATCGGACGCGGCAGCATCCTGTCACGACGAGGCAGTGCGTCGGCAGAACCGCGCACTAACAAGCTGTTCGTCACCGACACGCCGAGCCGGCTGGAGGAAGTGCGCAAGCTGATACAGCTAACCGATGTGCCAACCCGTCAGGTCATGATAGAAGCACGCATCGTCGAAGCCGATGATAAGTTCAGCAAGAATCTGGGCGTCAAGCTCGGCTTTGCCGACCTGCGCAGCATTCAACAAACTGGCACCACGGGTGTGCGGCTGCCGGTTGGTGGTGGCCGTTTGGCGGTTACCGGTAATTATCTTGGTGTGGGCGAGCAAACCTTGCAGGCGGCGGCGACCAGCGGCAGCTATATTCCTGACACCCAGTTTGTTAATTTCCCGGCCGCCGGCATCAATGGTGTGACGCCGGCCAGTATGGCAGTGAGCTTGTTCTCAGCGAACGCGAACCGCTTCCTGAATCTGGAGCTCTCCGCGCTCGAAGCCGATGGGAAGGGCAAGATTATCTCCAGCCCGCGTGTAGTCACCGCCGACCAGCAACCGGCATTGATCGAGCAGGGTGAAGAAATTCCGTATCAACAGGCCACCAGCAGCGGCGCGACATCGGTGCAGTTCAAGAAAGCTAATCTCAAGCTGGAAGTGACGCCGCAGATTACACCGGATGGCAATGTTATTTTGACCGTGGATGTGGCCAAGGATTCGCGCGGCGTACCGGTGGCGGGTAGTTTTGCGATCAATACCAAGCACGTTAAAACCAACGTCCAGGTCGAGAATGGCGGTACCGTCGTGTTGGGCGGGATTTTTACGCAGACAGAAATCGACAATATTACCAAGGTGCCCTTTTTCGGGGATCTGCCCTTGTTTGGCGCCTTGTTCCGCAATTCCAGTCGCACGCATGATAAATCGGAACTGCTCATTTTCATCACGCCACGCGTGCTGACCGACGCTGGCGCGGTCCGGTAGCTTGCTTTACAGTATGTGCGGGCAGAGTATGAGATAAACTCTAGTCTTTACATGGCAAAATCGCTGGCAAGTTCGCAAGAGCAGGCTGGTTGAGCAACAATGTTGAATCCGACTTCCAATATTTTTCTGGTTGGCCTGATGGGATCGGGCAAAACCACGATAGGACGTGCACTGGCAAAGAAGCTGAACAAGCGCTTTGTCGACGCCGACCATGAAATCGAAGCGCGCACCGGTGCGTCCATTCGGCTGATTTTCGAGATCGAAGGAGAAGCCAGCTTTCGTCAGCGCGAAGCCGACGTCATCAGAGATCTGACCGCACAAGAAGGGCTGGTACTGGCGACCGGCGGCGGCGCTATCCTGAATGAACAAAGCCGCGCCTTTCTGAGGTCGCGCGGTACCGTGGTGTATCTGCGCGCTTCCGTCGCCAGTATCTTGCAACGCACTAGCCACGACAAAAGCCGGCCGCTGCTGCAGACAGCCGATCCGAAAGCCCGCATTGAAGAGCTCGCACGCGAACGCGGGCCTTACTATGATGAAGTCGCTCACATTACCATAGAGACTGGTCGGCCTAACGTACAATCAGTGGTGCAAAACATTCTGGCTCGACTGGAGGCGCAAACGCCTGCAAGTCAGCCCGACTTACTAACTGCAATAAACCCTGAAGCTGCTGATCAAACAACTTCAGCTGCAGCTCCCCATTCCACTCCCGCGCAGCCGACATGACCCAGCCGCATATTTTTGCCAACCTGACCGTAGCACTGGATGAACGCAGTTATCCGATCGTGATCGGCCGTGATCTGCTCGCCGACAGTAGCTTCGCACATCACATTCCGGGCAAGCGCATCGCTATCGTGACGAACACGACCGTTGCCCCGCTCTATCTGGATCAGTTGATTGCGACATTGCGCGCAGCCGGCAGGCACTGTATCCCCATCGTGCTGCCGGACGGCGAAGAAGAAAAGAACTGGTCCAACCTGATGCTGATTTTCGACGCACTGCTAGAAAATAAATGCGATCGAAAAATTACCCTGGTCGCGCTCGGTGGCGGCGTGATTGGCGACATGACGGGCTTTGCAGCGGCCACCTATATGCGTGGCGTGCCTTTTGTGCAGATACCGACGACGCTGCTGGCGCAAGTGGATTCCTCGGTTGGTGGCAAGACCGCGATCAATCATCCGCTGGGCAAGAACATGATAGGCGCGTTCTACCAGCCGCAAGCAGTGCTGGCCGATACGGCGACGCTGTCAACTTTGCCGGACCGCGAGCTATCTGCCGGACTGGCTGAAGTCATCAAGCATGGCGCCATTATTGACGCTGCGTTTTTCGACTGGCTGGAAGCCAACATCGGCCGCCTCATGGCGCGCGACGATGCCGCGCTCGCCTATGTCATCCAACGCTCCTGCGAGATCAAGGCCGAGGTAGTGCGGCAGGATGAACGCGAAGGCGGGTTGCGCGCAATTCTCAATTTTGGCCATACCTTCGGCCACGCGATCGAAGCGGGCATGGGCTATGGCAAATGGCTGCATGGCGAAGCGGTCGGCTGTGGCATGGTGATGGCTGCGGACTTGTCCGAACGTCTGGGCTTTCTGTCTGCCACCGACAAGGCGCGTATCGTCGCGCTCGTGCGGGCAGCAGGATTGCCGACGATTGCGCCCGATCTCGGGCAGGCGCGCTGGCTTGAGTTGATGGAAGTCGACAAGAAAAATGAAGAAGGCAAAATCAAGTTCATTTTGCTCAAGCCGCTTGGGCAAACCATCATTACTTCTGCACCGGCCGAGGCTTTGCATGCCACGCTGGCAGCATGCATAAAGGCTTGAGATGGCATTAAATCTGGAAGGTCATCTGGCACCGTACGCAGCGCGCTCGACGCAATCACGTGGTCGTGACTTTGCCGAAAGCGCGCCGGCTACCCGCAGCGAATTCCAGCGTGACCGCGACCGTATCATTCATTCAACCGCCTTTCGCCGGCTCGAATACAAGACACAAGTCTTCGTCAATCATGAGGGTGATTTGTTTCGCACCCGACTCACGCACAGTATCGAAGTCGCACAAATTGCGCGTTCGCTGGCGCGCAACCTGCAATTAAATGAAGATCTGGTCGAAGCGATTTCATTGGCCCACGATCTCGGCCACACACCTTTTGGTCACGCCGGTCAGGATGCGCTCAATGCCTGCATGAAGGACTATGGTGGCTTTGAGCATAACTTGCAGAGCCTGCGTGTGGTGGATTCGCTGGAGCAGCGCTATGGCGCTTTTGACGGCCTGAACCTGATGTTCGAAACGCGTGAAGGCATACTCAAGCATTGCTCGCTCGCGCATGCAAAAGACCTCGGCGCCATCGGCCAGCGCTTCATTGACCGCAAGCAGCCCAGCCTCGAAGCGCAACTGGCGAATCTGGCCGATGAGATCGCTTACAACAATCACGATATCGATGACGGTCTGCGTTCGGGATTGCTGACGACTGAACAGCTCGATGGCGTCGGTCTCTATGCGCGTCATCGGGTTGAGGTTGAGTTACTTTTCCCCGGCATTAGCGGACGTCGAGCAATCAATGAAACCGTGCGTCGCATGATCAACGCCTTAGTGATGGACCTGATACAGACCTCGCAGTCGAATATTGCGCAGGCCAAGGTGCAAAGCATGGACGACGTGCGCAACGCACCGCCGCTCATCGCATTTTCGGCAGAGATGAAACTCGAAGCGCAGGAACTCAAGCGCTTCCTGCGCGAAAACCTGTACCACCATTATCAGGTCAACCGCATGACGAGCAAGGCCAAACGCATCGTCACAGACTTGTTTGGCATCTTCATGGACGAGCCGCGCTTGCTGCCGCCTGACTACCAGACTTATGGCGCTGATAAAAATGCACAGGCGCGGCAGGTGGCTGACTACATTGCAGGTATGACGGACCGTTATGCGATGCGCGAGTATCGTCGGCTGTTTGCGGTCGACGAGATTTAGTTTCTAGAGTTGGTCTTGGTTTGTAAACTCAACTTATTTTTGTTGATTAATGAAAGACGCTGGGCCCCAGCCTACGCTGGGGCGACGGTAGTGGTTGAGATGCCGTCTAAATTCCTACCGTCATCCCAGCGCACGCTGGGATCCAGCGTCTTTTAAACAGGCTTGAGCGCTCTAACTAAGATCACGCAGCGGATGCGCATATGCCGGCCATGCCGGTTCAAAAAACGCTTCCACCATACTGCTTGTCACTTGCTCAAGCTGCGCTGGATTCCAGCGCGGTGCATGATCTTTGTCGATCGCCAGTGCGCGCACACCTTCAATGACTTCGCCATGCTCAAAGCAGCGCCGCACCATCGTGCGCTCCATGCGCAGGCAATCAGCAACATTCAATGTCGCACCACGCCGTATCTGCGCAAGCGTTACGCTCATCATTAACGGCGAGCGCTTCTGCATCGCTGCCAATGTTTTGCTGGCGAACTCGCTGCTATCAGTAGCCAGCGAGGCCATGATTGCCGCGACTGAGTCGTGCGCGAAATGCATGTCGATCGCAGCACGCGACAAGGCAAGCGGAGATTGCGCAACATCGACAGGGCTTGCCACCGTATCGATAGCTGTTCGCAAATCTTTGCCTGATGTCGTAGTCAGCACCGCTTGCAGCGTCGGTAGTGCCGCAGAGGGCACGAACAGATCTGCGAGTCCTGCATAGATGGCGTCAGCTGCGCCTATGGTCTGGCCGGTGACGCCAAGATAGGTGCCGATTTCACCGGGCGCGCGCGACAAGAAATAGCTGCCACCGACATCCGGAAACAGGCCGATGGCAACTTCAGGCATGGCCATCTTGGTTCGCTCGGTCACGATGCGAACGCCCGCTTGCGGACCGGCTTGCGCAATCCCCATGCCGCCACCCATCACCACGCCGTCGAGCAGCGCAATGTAGGGCTTGGGATAATGATGAATCAAGTGGTTCAGTGCATACTCTTCGTTGAAGAAATCTTCAATCAACGCGCATCCGTCCGCTATCGTCGCTATGCCCTTTTGATAAAAGAAGCGGATGTCGCCGCCGGCGCAAAATGCTTTTTCGCTACTGCCCTGAATAACGACTGCAGCAATTGCCGCATCATCACGCCAGGCGAGCAGAGACTTTGTCAGCGCGCGCACCATCTCTAAAGAGAGTGAGTTGAGTGCGGCCGGACGCTGCAAAATAAGGAAGCCCGTGTTCTGGCTGACAGTGCTCAGTATGTGTTCGCTCATGGTGCTATTTTTAAAAAAAGAAACAGTGTAACGGTAAATGCGTTGCCAACAAAAAAGGGCGCTTGCGCGCCCTTTCATTCAGTATCATCGGGATTTGTTCAGGCTGCTTCTGTAGCAGGTCCTTCAAAATGTTTGATTCCCGTGTGTTGATGATCCTGAATTTTATCTTTGTGCTTGAGTACCTGACGGTCCAGCTTGTCGATCAGTAAGTCGATGGCCGCATACAGGTCATGGGCTTCGCTCGTCACATGCAGGTCTTTGCCTCGCAAATGCAGGTTGATTTCAGCGCGCTGGCGCTTGTCTTTTTCGGTGAGAGAGTCGACGGCGAGGATAACGGCTACATCAATGACATGATCGAAATGTCGAATGACTCGTTCCAGTTTGTTTTGCACATACTCGCGAATGGCAGGGGTTAATTCAAGGTGATGTCCACTGATCGTCAGATTCATACGGCGCTCCTTTGCGTGACGTTGCTGATGTTTGGCAACGATTAAAAACTGGAAATGCCTACAAGGACTTGCGCAAGTTAACTGGGGGGATTTTCAAAGCTTCGCGATATTTGGCGACGGTGCGTCGCGCAACAACCATCCCCTGTTCTGCCAGCATGTCCGTTATCTTGCTATCGGAAAATGGAATTTTCGGGTTCTCGGCTCCTATCAGTTGTTTGATCAAAGCGCGTATCGCGGTCGAAGATGCTTCACCACCCGCTTCTGTGGCAACGTGACTGCCAAAGAAATATTTCAATTCAAACATACCATGCGGGGTCAGCATATATTTTTGAGTGGTGACACGAGAGATGGTGCTCTCATGAAGACCTAGTGTATCAGCTATTTCACGCAAGACAAGTGGGCGCATGGCCACAGCACCATGGGAAAAGAAATTCCGTTGTCTGTCTACTATCGCTTGTGAAACGCGCAGGATGGTATCGAAGCGCTGTCGCATATTTTTGATCAGCCATTTCGCTTCCTGCAGCTGCGACGTCATCGAGCCTTCGCCCTTGTTTTGCTTGAGGATGTTGGCATACATCGCATTGACGCGGAGCTTGGGCATGACGTCGCGGTTGAGCGTGACTTGCCAGCCGCCTTTGCCGCGCTTGACGATCACGTCGGGCACAACATAGTCGGAAGCGTCGCCTGCGAAGGGTGCGCCCGGATGCGGATTGCAACGCTTGATCACGACTTGCGCTTCGCGCAGATCTTCGTCGTCGCAATCGAGTATTTTTTTCAGCTTGTTGAATTCGCGCTGCGCAAACAATTCAAGATGATTTTCTACCAGCAGCAACGCCATCCTGCGCGTTACCATCGGTATTTTTTCGAAGCGACGAATTTGCAGAGCAAGACATTCCGACGCATTGCGCGCGCCGACACCGGCCGGATCGAAACTTTGCAACAGCTTGAGCGCGATATGAATTTCATCCATCTCGATATCGAGTTCTTCCGGCAAGCGCTGGTGAATGGTTTCCAGCGGCTCTTCGATGTAGCCATTGTCGTCGAGCGCATCAATCAATAGCTCGACCAGTGCACGATCGCGCCGATTGTCTACTGTGACGGCCAGCTGTTCGAGCAAGTGCTCGCGCAATGTCGATTCATGAGCTTCGAGTTGCGGACGCGCGTCATCGTCTTCCGGTGCCTTGGACGAACGGGCGACATCGTCGAAGCTCCATTCGGATTCGCTGCCGGATTCATTGCCGCCACCTTCATCGCCAGAGGCGGGGGCATCGAAATTGCCATCGGCATCGGCCGCCGCATTGGCTTCGCTACTGGCGGCAGATTCGGCGGTAGCAGGTAGCGGCACTGAGCTGATCGCGCCGTCTGCGAGCAAGCGCACCGAATGATCGAGCGGGTCGTCGAGTCTTTCCAGCAGAGGGTTATCCGTCAGCATCTGCTCCAGTTCCTGATGCAATTCCAGCGTCGACAACTGCAGCAGCCGGATCGACTGTTGCAGTTGCGGTGTCAGCGCAAGATGTTGCGAGACGCGAAGTTGCAGGGACTGTTTCATTTGCGTGCCTTGTTACATGCGGAAGTGTTCGCCCAGATAAACGCGGCGTACGGATTCGTCGGCAATGATCTCGTTCGGGCTGCCGGACGCCAGCACCGTGCCCTGGTTAATGATGTAGGCGCGATCGCATATCCCCAGCGTTTCGCGCACATTGTGGTCCGTGATGAGCACGCCGATACCGCGCTCTTTCAAAAAACGTACGATGCGCTGAATCTCGATCACTGCAATCGGATCCACGCCGGCGAAGGGTTCATCGAGCAAAATGAAGCGCGGTTCCGTTGCCAGCGCGCGCGCAATCTCTACACGGCGGCGCTCTCCGCCGGAAAGCGACAAGGCCTGGTTTTCACGCAGCTTTTCAATTTGTAATTCGTCCAGCAAAGTATCGAGGCGCTGCTCGATAACAGCCTTGCTCAAAGGCTTGCCATTTTCTTTTTGCAGTTCCAGTACTGCGCGGATATTGTCTTCAACCGACAGCTTGCGGAACACCGAAGCCTCTTGCGGAAGATACGACAGGCCACGTTCGGCACGGCGATGAATCGGCAAGCCGGAGATACGTTCGTCATCCAGCAGGATTTCGCCGGCTTCGGATGGCACAAGACCAACGATCATGTAAAACGAGGTGGTCTTGCCTGCGCCATTGGGACCTAGCAAGCCGATCACCTCGCCGCTCTCGACTTCGAGCGAGACATCGCGCACCACTTGCTTGGCGCCGTAGCTTTTCTGCAGTCCCTGTACAGTCAGCTTGCTGGCCATCTTACTTGCCATCTTTATTTTTTTCGTCGTTGCGTGGCTGGATCACGGCGCGAATCCGTCCGCTACCGGGTTTGCTTTCGCCGGTCTGCGAATTCGTCACTGAATAAAATTCGGCGCGGCTGTCATAGGAAATAAAATCGCCTTCGACTTCATCCGTAGGACGGCCGTTATCGAGCATTTTGATTTTTGCTTGTTTGTAGAGCTTGGCAACTTCAGTCTTGGTGTCGTATTCAATACGGTCTGCGGCAAAGCCTTCTATCCATAAGTCTTTCCCGCCATCCCGTTTTTGACGGAAGGTTGTCGTGCCATTGGGCGCTGCATACAGGGTTGTAAACTGGTGGCCGGCGCCATCCTGCCGCACCAGTAATTTTTCAGCGTGCATGATCAGTGTGCCGCGTGTGAGCACAACGTTACCGATGAATGTGTTGGTCTGCTTGGCTTCATCGTAGAACATCTGGTTTGCTTCGACATTCGTCGGCTTGTCGAAGTCGGCTTTTTCAGCGTGCGCGGCAGGTTGCAGGACCAGGCAGAGCACCATACAGGAATAAGTCGCAAGCCAGCGACGGAATAAGTTCATGAGGCTGTTTTTTTTCATTGGCAGCTAGCGTCGTAAAGGGTGGGGATAATTGGCTGTGACTCTGCTTTGCAGCGTCATCTGATGTCGTGCATTGTCAACTAGCATGCCGGTGCCGATCAGAGTCGAGTCAGCAAGTTTGATGACGACCCGCTGGTCGCTCTTGACCTGATCTGCGTCCGGCAGCACCAGCATGTATTCGGATTCAACCGACAGGTTGTCGGTACCGCGCGCTTCAGGGCGGTCCATACGGACTTGCTCGTACAAATGCAATTCGCTGTGATCGGCATTTACTTTCGCGCGTCGTGCGCGCAGCGTCATCGGCGCCCGTTGGGCCGAGTAGCTTTTCACGAAGGGTTGTTCGATAGTGCTGCTGTCGTCGATAGGATGATGTACAAGGCGCGCACCCTTGATGACATATTCGGCAGTGCCGCTGGCGGCGACTTTGATGTAGCTGAAATTCTCTACGTAATAATCCGGCTCGGTACGTGCCTTGTCAGCCGACATGCCGTCACTCGAGCGGCGGGTCATTTCCAGCGCCCAAAAACTCAGCAGCGCCAAGGCTAGACCACTTGCCAGCAATGCCAGCGCTGGATAGCGGCGTTGCATATTGCTCAGTCGTGTCATCGCAGATACGGTGCCAGCACCGCCTCGTATTTGCCTTGCGCGCGCAAAATGAAGTCACAAATTTCGCGTACTGCGCCATGCCCGCCACGTGCCTGCGCAATGTGATGTGCGCGTTCGCGCACTTCCGGATGTCCGTCAGGGACGCTGACGGCAAAACCGACGCGTGTAAAAACAGGCAAGTCAATAATGTCGTCACCCATGAAGCCGCATTGTGTCGGCGTCAAGCCGGCTGCAGCAATGACGGTGGCAAAGGCCGCACCCTTGTCGTGCACGCCCTGCATCAGAGTTTTGATGCCAAGATCGGCGGCCCGCTTGCTAATAATTGGCGAGTTGCGCGCAGTAATAATGGCAGTGGCGATGCCTGACTGCTCCAGCAGCTTGATGCCGAGTCCATCGAGCACATTGAAAGTCTTCAGTACTTCGCCTTCGACGCCATAGTGCAGGCTGCCGTCGGTCAGTACGCCGTCGACATCGAAGATCATCAGTTCGACGCGTTGCGCGCGCTCGACGGCGCTGGGCTTGATCGTTTGCATCAGATTACCTTGGCCCGCGTCAGGTCATGAATATGCAGCGCACCGACCAACGTGCCATCAGCGTCGGCCACCAGCACCTGATTAATACGGTGTTCTTCCATCAGTTCGACAGCTTCAACCGCCAGCTGGTCGGGGCCGAGCATGCGCGGGTTGCTATGCATGAGGTCACGAATGGCGGTGCCCGAAAAATCTTTGCCCTGTTCAATCAAGCGGCGCAAGTCACCATCGGTAAAGATGCCGATAGCGCGGAAGGCGTCATCGACAATCGCAGTCATACCCAGGCCCTTGCGGGTCACTTCGAGCAGTGCGGTCGGCAGCGACACATCTGCCTTGACGAAAGGAACGGCATCGCCTGTTCGCATGATGTCGCGTACGTGCGTGAGCAAGCGGCGGCCGAGTGCGCCGCCCGGATGCGAGCGCGCAAAGTCTTCTTCGCGAAAGCCACGTGCATCCAGTAACGCAACTGCCAGCGCATCGCCCATCGCCAGTGTTGCCGTGGTACTCGCTGTCGGAGCCAGGTTCAGCGGGCAAGCTTCTTTGGCAACAGCGATATTCAAATGCACGTCAGCCAGTTTGGCCAGCGTGGACTCGGGCTTGCCCGTCATGGAAATCAGTTTGGCGCCCAGCCGCTTGATGACGGGAAGAATTGCCAGCAATTCTTCGGATTCGCCGGAATTCGAAATCGCGATGATGGCGTCGGCCTGCGTGACCATGCCGAGGTCGCCATGGGCGGCTTCGGCCGGATGAACGAACAGCGCAGGCGTTCCGGTGGAAGCCAGCGTGGCGGCGATTTTGCGGGCGATATGACCGGATTTGCCCATGCCGGAGACGACCACCCGGCCGGTACAGCCGAACAGGAGTTTCGTCGCGCGTGCGAACGGTTCGTCGGGTCCGGTACCGAGACGGGCCTTCAAGGCCAGAATCGCATCGGCTTCAATTTGCAGGGTCTCACTCGCCAGTTTGAGCGCACGTAATGCACTATTGTCATCGAAAGACGGCGAAGACTTTTTCTCTTGGGTTACACTCATGAACAAAGTATAGCCGAATACTCAAAGCAAAAAACCTGCCAGACGCAAGAAAAGATATTGTCAACCGGTGTGCGACCAAACACACACTTGTTGGCCGGACTTTCGGGCGGCTGGAAAAATTCGAGAATTGCCTATTACATGTTTTCAGCGCTAGAACTGACTCTGATCTTGCTGGTAGCCGCCGTGCTGGGTGTGGTGGCGTTCCGCATGCTGCATTTGCCGCCGATGCTGGGATACCTGACAGTCGGTATCCTGATTGGCCCGCATGCGCTCGGGCTGGCGACGAATAGCGGCACCACGCATACGCTGGCTGAATTTGGTGTGGTGTTCCTGATGTTCTCGATCGGCCTTGAGTTCTCCCTGCCTAAGTTGATGTCGATGCGGCGTGCCGTATTTGGCCTCGGCATGGCGCAAGTCGTGCTGACCATAGCTGTGGCAATGGGCTGCGGGTGGCTGATGGCCGGCTTGCTGCCGCAAACGTTTGACATAGGCTGGAGCGCGTCGTTTGCGCTCGGCGGCGCGTTATCAATGTCGTCAACGGCGATTGTGCTCAAATTGCTGACTGAGCGGCTGGAACTTGAAAGCGAGCATGGCCGTCGCATCACCAGCATTTTGCTGTTCCAGGACTTGGCCTTCGTGCCGCTGCTGATCCTGGTGCCGGCACTCGCCCATCCGGGTACGGACCTGATTGCCACGCTGGCATGGGCAGGCGGCAAGGCCTTGCTGGTTCTGGTGCTGCTGTTGTTCATTGGCCAGAATCTGCTGCGACGCTGGTTCCAGATTGTTGTACAGCGTCGCTCGCAGGAGCTGTTTATGCTCAATCTGCTACTTATTACGCTGGGTGCAGCGTGGATAACGGAGCAAGCTGGCCTGTCACTGGCTCTGGGCGCCTTTGTCGTCGGCATGCTGATTTCGGAAACTGAGTACCGGCATCAGGTTGAAGAAGACATCAAGCCATTCCGCGACGTATTGCTTGGGTTATTCTTCATCACCATTGGTATGTTGCTCAATGTCCGGCTGGTGTGGGAAAACTGGCCTGTCGTCCTGCTGTTGCTGGTGGTGCCGGTTCTGTTGAAATTCGGCCTTATCGCATTGTTGGCGCGACTGTTCGGTGCCGCACCGGGTGTGGCCTTGCGTACCGGCCTGGGATTGGCGCAAGCAGGCGAATTCGGCTTTGTGCTACTGAATCAGGCTGGTGGTCTGGAGCTGGTCGACCCTGAACTGGTGCAGTTGATTCTTGCAGCAATGGTGCTGTCGATGCTGATCGCTCCGTTCATTCTTGCTAATGCCGACAAGATCGTGCTCAAGTTGTCTGCCAACGAATGGATGTTGCAGTCGCTGGCCCTGACGCAAATTGCCAGCCGTACCATGAGCGAAGAAAAGCACGTCATCATTGCCGGTTTTGGCCGCAGTGGACAAAGCCTGGCGCGCCTGCTGGAAGAAGAAAAAATTCCGTATCACGCGCTCGATCTGGATCCCGAGCGCGTACGCGAAGCGCAAAGCGCTGGCGCCCAGGTTTCGTATGGCGACGCAACGCGTCGCGAAAGCCTGATCGCAGCCGGTATCCATCGCGCCGCAGCGCTGGTGGTGACCTTTGCCGACACACCAGCCGCCCTCAAAACGCTTCATTACGTCAACGAACTCGCACCGGCATTGCCGTCTATCGTGCGTAGTATTGACGAAGACGATCTCGACAAACTGCGAGCCGGCGGTGCAGATGAAATCGTACCGGAAACCATAGAAGGCAGTTTGATGCTGGCCTCGCATGCGCTGCTGCTGATGGGCGTGCCACTGCGTCGCGTCGTGCATCGTGTGCAGGCAGCGCGAAGCGAGCGCTATGCCTCATTGCGTGGTTATTTTCATGGAATGGGCGACGCCGCCGATGATGACGAGCATCTGCAAGTGCGGCTGCATTCAGTCGCCCTGCTCGATAATGCGGCTGCTATCGGCAAACAACTCGATGGCTTGTATCTGTCTGAATTGGGCGCTGAAGTCACTGCGGTGCGGCGTGGCAAAAGCCGTATTCCGTTTGCATCGGACACAGTACTCGAGTCTGGCGATGTAGTGGTAGTGCGCGGTAATGCCGCTGCCATCGAACGTGCAGAAAAACGCTTGTTGCGCCCTTAATCAATAACCGCCAGATGGATATTTTTCAACGTATTGCCGGCATCATTCTGCCTGTCTTTTTGATCATTGCAGCCGGTTATGGCTATGCGCGCTTGCGTGGCCCTATCGTCAAGACCGACTTGGCTTCCGTCAACCGCCTGAGTATTGAACTGCTGTGTCCACTGCTGCTTTTTTCAGCACTGGCCGCAAAAGAATTTGATCTGGTGGCGAACCTGCCGTTACTTGCAGCAGGCGCACTGATCGCGCTCGGTTCCGGCCTCATCGCGTGGCCCGTTGCACGCCTGCTCGGCTATGACCCGCGCACGCTGGTGCCGCCCATGATCTACAACAACTGCGGCAACATGGGCTTGCCACTGGCCGTGCTCGCATTTGGCCCAACAGGCCTGTCGGAAGCCGTCGCGATGTTCATGGCCTGCAGCCTCGTGTATTTCACCGTGGGCATACGCATCATGGAATCAGGCCGCAGCGGCCCGCGTCGCGCGACATTGAAAATGTTCGCCAGCCCGATGATGGCAGCCATGCTGCTAGGGATGGTGTTCGCCGCCTTCCGGATTCCGTTGCCGGCAGCCTTGCTGCAAGCAATGCGCATGATGGGTGAAGCCGGCATTCCGCTGATGCTGCTGGCACTGGGTGTACGGATGACGGACGTGAGTTTGCAGAGCTGGCGCATCGGCCTGGTGGGCGCCGTTTTGTGCCCGCTGACAGGGCTGGCCGTGGCTGCAGTATTGACCATGCTGCTGCCGTTAACGGACGTACAGCGCGGGCAGATGTTCCTGTTTGCCGCGCTGCCGCCGGCGGTGTTTTGCTTTATGGTCGCGGAGAACTACAAGCAGGAACCCGAGCGCGTTGCGGCGATAGTCTTGTTGGGGAATTTCGCTGCGCTGGCGTTTGTGCCTTTGGGGCTGTGGTTGGGGATGTGATGAGATGGTGGGTTTCGCTGCGCTCTACGCCACCCTACGGATCTTTGTGCACCAAGAAAAGTAGGGTGGCGTAGAGCGCAGCGAAACCCACCAAGCTAACGGAACAAGTTCTAAGCCCGCTTCTTTTCCTTCTTAGCCGTCCCCAGCATCGTCGCCAGATATTTCCCCGTAAAGCTGACCGGACTTTTCGCCACGTCTTCCGGCGTGCCGGTAGCAATGATCTGGCCGCCGCCCGCACCACCTTCAGGACCGAGGTCAATGACCCAGTCGGCGGTCTTGATCACATCCAGATTGTGTTCAATGATGACGACCGTGTTGCCCTGGTCGCGCAGCCGGTGAATTACTTTCAGCAGCAAATCAATGTCATGGAAATGCAGGCCCGTGGTCGGCTCGTCCAGTATGTAGAGCGTACGGCCGGTGTCGCGCTTCGACAGCTCGAGTGAGAGTTTGACGCGCTGCGCTTCGCCGCCCGACAGCGTCGTCGCACTCTGACCCAGGCGGATATAGCCGAGGCCGACATCAAGCAGGGTCTGCAGCTTGCGTGCAATCAGCGGCACCGGCTTGAAGAACACATGCGCATCTTCGACCGTCATGCCCAGCACTTCGGTGATGTTCTTGCCCTTGTACTGTACTTCCAGCGTTTCGCGGTTGTAGCGTTTGCCATGGCAGACGTCACACGGCACATACACGTCCGGCAGAAAGTGCATCTCGACCTTGATGACGCCATCACCCTGACAGGCTTCGCAGCGACCTCCCTTGACGTTGAACGAGAAGCGGCCGGCTGAATAGCCGCGCTCCTTCGCTTGCGGCACCGTAGAAAACAGTTCGCGTATGGGTGTGAACAGACCGGTGTAGGTGGCAGGATTCGAGCGCGGCGTGCGTCCGATCGGCGCCTGGTCGACTGCAATGACTTTATCGAAATGCTCGAGACCGCTCACGCTTTCGTAGGCGGCCGGCTCGGCTTGCGAGCCGTACAGATGGCGCGCCAGAATATGTTGCAGCGTATCGTTGACCAGTGTCGACTTTCCCGAGCCGGATACGCCGGTTACGCAAGTCAGCAAACCGACCGGGATCGTGAAATCAACGTTCTTCAGATTATTGCCGGTCGCCCCTTTGATCACCAATTGCTTTGACTGATCAGCAACCGCGCGATGCGACGGCATGCTGATGGAGAGCGCACCATTGAGGTATTGCGCCGTCAGTGAATTTTTACTTTTCAGGATGTCGGTCAACTGGCCGTGCGCAATAATTTCACCGCCGTGCACGCCCGCGCCCAAGCCCATGTCGACTACATAGTCGGCACAGCGGATCGCATCTTCATCATGCTCAACCACGATTACTGTATTGCCGATGTCGCGCAAATGCTTGAGCGTCGTAATCAGCCTGTCATTGTCGCGTTGATGCAAACCGATTGATGGCTCGTCCAGCACATACATCACGCCGGTCAGGCCGGAGCCGATTTGCGAAGCCAGCCGGATACGCTGCGCTTCGCCGCCCGACAGCGTGTCGGCGCTGCGATCAAGCGACAAATAATCCAGGCCTACGTTATTAAGAAATTTCAGGCGCGAGATGATTTCCTTGATGATGCGGTCCGCAATGTCTTTCTTCGCGCCCTTGAGTTTCAGCGTCTCGAAAAAATGCAGCGTTTCGCGCAGCGGCGTGGCGGCTACCTGATAAATTGCACGCTCTTGCGCACCGTTGCCGACTTTTACAAAACGCGCCTCGACCCGCAGCCGTGCGCCTTGGCAGGACGGGCATTCTTTTTCATTGATGAACTTGGCCAGCTCTTCCTTGACCGCCATCGAATCTGTTTCGCGGTAGCGGCGCTGCAGATTGTTCACCACGCCTTCAAAGATATGTTCCTTCATTACCGTGCGGCCGCGTTCGTTGATATACGCGAACGGAATCTTGTCGCGGCCGGAACCGTAGAGAACGACTTGTTGCGCTTTTTCCGGCAGCTTTTCAAATGGCACATCATTGTCAAAGCCATAGTGTTCGGCCAGCGATGTCAGCATCTGGAAGTAAAACTGGTTGCGCCGGTCCCAGCCTTTGACCGCGCCGGATGCGAGCGACAAATTCGGAAAAGCGACGATGCGCTTCGGATCGAAAAACTCGATGTGACCAAGGCCATCGCACTCAGGACAGGCGCCCATCGGGTTATTGAACGAGAACAGACGCGGTTCCAATTCTTGCAGCGAATAGCCGCAGGCCGGGCATGCGAACTTGTTCGAGAATATTTGCTCCTTGCCGGAATCCATCTCCAGTGCAATCGCGCGACCTTCGGCAATACGCAGCGAAGTCTCGAAACTCTCGGCCAGTCTTTGCTTAATATCTTCGCGCACCTTGACGCGGTCGATCACAACATCAATCGTGTGCTTCTCGGTTTTTTTTAATTTCGGCAGCGAGTCGGCTTCATAAATTTTCGCCACGCCGGTGCCGCTCTGAATGCGGAAACGCACAAAGCCTTGCGCCTGCATCGCATCGAACAAATCACTGTGCTCACCTTTGCGGTTCGCCACCACCGGTGCCAGAATCATCAGCTTGGTATCTTGCGGCATGGCCAGCACCGCATCCACCATTTGCGACACCGATTGCGCCGCCAAAGGACTTTCCGGATGGTCAGGGCAATACGGCGTGCCGACCCGCGCATACAACAGGCGCAGGTAATCATGAATTTCAGTGACCGTGCCAACGGTCGAGCGCGGATTGTGCGACGTTGCTTTCTGTTCAATGGAAATCGCAGGGGACAAGCCTTCGATCAGATCAACATCCGGCTTTTCCATCAGCTGCAAAAACTGTCGTGCATATGCCGACAAGGATTCCACATATCGGCGCTGACCTTCTGCATACAGCGTATCGAATGCCAGCGAAGACTTGCCCGAGCCGGACAGGCCGGTGATGACGATGAGCTTGTTGCGCGGCAGATCGAGGCTGATGTTTTTCAGATTGTGGGTGCGGGCCCCACGAATGCGGATTTCTTCCATGCTGTTGTCATGCCTTGGTTGTGCCCGATAGTGTTTTTTTGTAAAAAGCGCGGGCGAGTGAATGCGGTCAACCTGTTACTATAACGGGTTTTCGCAGCTCGCCGCAGGCGACTGTATTTCCCCGCAAAGATTCCGTATTCATCCCTTATGTCCGCCACGACTGACGCAACAAATCCAAGCCGCATGAATGCCACCGAGATTCGCGCCAGCGTGTCACTGGCATCAATTTTCGGTCTGCGCATGCTGGGCCTGTTCCTGATCCTGCCGGTGTTTGCAGTGCACGCCAAAAGCATGCCGGGCGGTGACAGCGCCACTCTGGTAGGTTTGGCACTGGGCATGTACGGCCTGACGCAAGCATTTGGACAAATTCCGTTTGGTATGGCTTCTGACAAGTTCGGCCGCAAGCGCATCATCATTATTGGCTTGATCTTGTTTGCTATCGGTTCCCTTATCGCTGCGGGCGCCAGCCATATCATTTGGATAATCATCGGTCGTGCCGTGCAAGGTGCCGGCGCAGTATCGGCAGCGGTGACAGCGTTGATCGCGGACTCGACACGCGAAGAACATCGCACCAAAGCGATGGCGATGGTGGGGGCATCAATAGGCCTGACCTATGCTGCGTCGCTGGTGATCTCGCCGCTTCTGTACAACGCCGTCGGCATGAGCGGTATGTTCTTGCTGGTGGCCGTGCTGTCGGTGCTGGCCATTGGTGTCGTCATTTACATTGTGCCGGCTGCGCCGCCGCGCTCGCCCGAGGCCTCATCCTTTTCACAGGTATTGCGCGATGGCGAACTGATGCGGCTGAACTTTGGCGTTTTCGTACTCCATGCAATACAAATGTCGATGTTTGTTGTCTTGCCCGGCGTGCTGGTGCAGGCAGCGGGCTTGCCGCTGGACCAGCACTGGCGCATTTATTTGCCGGTAGTGCTTGCTTCGTTCGTATTGATGCTGCCGCCGATTTTCATTGGCGAAAAGCGCGGGGTGATGAAGCAGGTATTTGTCGCGGCGATAGGCTTGCTGCTGCTGGTTGAAATCGGTTTATATATCGCGCTGTCGCAAGCGACACTGCCGTTTGCGGCTGTGGTGAGTTTATTGCTGGCGTTCTTCATTGCTTTCAATATTCTGGAAGCCAGCCAGCCTTCGCTGGTATCAAGACTCGCGCCGGCTGGCTCGCGCGGCGCAGCGCTTGGCGTCTACAACACCTTGCAGGCCATCGGCTTATTTGCTGGCGGCGCCGGCGGCGGTCTGCTGGCGCAGCATTTCGGCGGCCCTGTCGTCTTCATCGTTGGCTGCCTGCTGAGCAGTGCGTGGCTTATAATTGCGATTACGATGAAAAGCCTGCCCCGTCGCAGCAAAACACCACAGCAAACCGTCCCGGTTTAATAGGAGAAAAGTATGGCATCGGTCAACAAAGTCATTGTCGTCGGCAACCTCGGACGCGATCCGGAAACGCGTTACATGCCCAGCGGCGATGCAATGACCAATATCGCTGTAGCTACCACTGACAAGTGGAAAGACAAAGCAACGGGCGAACAAAAAGAAGCAACCGAATGGCACCGCATTGCGTTCTTCGGCAAGTTGGCCGAGATTGCTGGCCAATACCTGAAAAAAGGTTCGCAAGTCTATATCGAAGGCAAGCTGCGCACCCGCAAGTGGACAGACAAAGACGGTGTGGAAAAATACACCACTGAGATCATTGCAGATTCAATGCAAATGCTCGGTAGCCGTCAGGGTATGGGCGGCGCGCCTATGGATGACGGCGGTTACGGCAGCGCCCCTGCCAGCCCGGCGCGTGCACCAGCGGCAGCACCTGCGCGTGCGCCAGCCAAGCAGGCGCCGAGCATGTCGAATATGGAAGATGACGATATTCCGTTCTGATCGTCATGCAGACCAAGAGCCTCACGCTTTCGTGGGGCTTTTTTTTTGAAATTGATCTGGACCTGAGCTATGGCGCGCCTTCCGCGGCTGGTAATTCCCGACCAGCTTCATCACATCATTGCACGCGGTAATAATGACCAGTTGGTGTTCCGCGAGGAGGCCGACTACCAAGCATTCCTGCAGTGGTTGCGCGCAGCCGCGCTGCAGGCTGGCGTGGCATTGCACGCCTATGTGCTGCTGCCAAACAGGTTGCAATTGCTGGCTACTCCGCCTAACGAGCTGGCTTTGGGGAAGATGATGCAGGCAGTGGGGCGTCATTATGTGCCGTATTTCAATGCCAAATATGCGCGCTTCGGCAGTCTGTGGGAAGGGCGCTTCCGCGCCACTGTGCTGGAAGCGACCTATTTTCTGTCCTGCTCCCGGCTGATCGAGCATCAGCCGCTTGCCGCCGGACTGGTCGAGGTATTGGCTGCCTATCGATGGTCCAGCCATGCTCACCACATCGGTACCACTAAAGATGTCTTAATTACAGACCACCCCGGCTATTGGGCATTGGGGAATACGCCCTTCGATCGCGAAGCCGCTTATCAGCTTTTATCTGAGTCGCCGCCGGATGCGCGGCAAGTGCAAGCCATCGAGTTGGCCACATGGAAGGGCTGGGCGCTGGGTTCGGAATCCTTTAAGCGGCAACTCGAAAAGCAGACCGCGCGGCGCTTACAGCCAGCCAAGCGTGGACGCCCCCCCAAATTGCCTGATGACGGAAATGGCGCTTGAATCGAAATGGTGAAAAAGCCGCACCAACACTAATCTGACCCCAATTAAATTTGCACTATCTTGGTGGTTAATTTAAATTGATGCTGACCCCATTTTTTTTAGTTGAAGTCTGTATTGCATTGCACTATCCTTTACCGTTCAATCAATACGGCAGCGGAGAATGTGATGCACGCGCAAGGTTTATATGATCCATCCAACGAACACGACGCCTGCGGCGTTGGTTTTATCGCCCACATTAAAGGCCAGAAAAGCCATTCGATCGTCGAACAAGGCTTACTGATTCTCAAAAACCTCGACCATCGCGGCGCAGTCGGTGCCGATGCCTTGATGGGCGATGGCGCTGGCATCCTGATCCAGATTCCTGACCAGTACTACCGCGTCGAAATGGCAAAGCAGGGTGTTGCACTCCCGCCGCCAGGTGAGTACGGCGTGGGTATGGTGTTTCTGCCAAAAGAAAACGCATCACGTATCGCCTGTGAGCAGGAAATCGAGCGTGCCGTTCATGCCGAAGGTCAGGTTGTGCTCGGCTGGCGGAATGTGCCGGTTAATATCGACATGCCGATGTCGCCGACAGTGCGCGAAAAAGAGCCGGTGATTCGTCAGATCTTCATTGGCCGCGGTCAGGACATCATGGTGACTGACGCGTTGGAGCGCAAACTGTATGTGATCCGCAAATCATCGGGCCATGCGATTCAGGCCCTGAACCTGTTGCACGGCAAAGAATTTTTCGTGCCGTCAATGTCGGCCCGCACGGTTGTCTATAAAGGCCTGCTGCTGGCTGATCAGGTCGGTGTTTACTACAAAGACTTGCAAGACCCGTCATGCGTGTCGGCGCTGGCGCTGGTGCACCAGCGATTCTCGACTAATACCTTCCCGGAATGGCCGCTGGCGCACCCTTACCGTTTGCTCGCGCACAATGGCGAGATCAACACCGTCAAGGGCAACTTCAACTGGATGCGCGCGCGCGAAGGCGTAATGCAATCGGCAGTGCTGGGCGATGATTTGAAAAAATTATTCCCGCTGATTTATGAAGGTCAGTCCGATACCGCCAGCTTCGACAATGCACTCGAACTGTTGGTGATGGCTGGCTATCCGATCGCGCAAGCCATGATGATGATGATTCCGGAAGCCTGGGAAAACCATACGACGATGGATGACAATCGTCGCGCCTTCTATGAGTACCATGCCGCAATGATGGAGCCATGGGATGGCCCGGCCGCTATGGCATTTACCGATGGCCGTCATATCGGCGGCACGCTTGATCGCAACGGCTTGCGCCCTGCACGCTATATCGTGACCGATGATGACCTGGTCGTGATGGCTTCCGAATCCGGCGTGCTGCCGATTCCGGAATCAAAGATCATCAACAAATGGCGCCTGCAGCCGGGAAAAATGTTCCTGATTGATCTGGAGGCTGGTCGCATCATCGACGACAAAGAACTCAAGGACACCTTCGCCAACGCCAAGCCCTACAAGCAGTGGATTGAATCCGTTCGTATCAAGCTCAGCGACATGCAGCGAGAGGCCGAAGTTACAACGCCGAAAGCAAGCCTGCTCGATCGCCAGCAAGCGTTTGGTTATACGCAGGAAGACTTGAAATTCCTGATGTCTCCAATGGCTGTGCAAGGCGAAGAGCCGACCGGTTCAATGGGCAATGACTCGCCGCTGGCTGTCATGTCCAACAAGAACAAGACGCTCTACAATTATTTCAAGCAGTTGTTTGCACAAGTGACCAACCCGCCGATTGATCCGATTCGCGAAGCGATGGTGATGTCGCTGGTGTCCTTCATCGGGCCGAAGCCGAATCTGCTCGACACCAACAACATCAACCCGCCAATGCGGCTTGAAGTTGCCCAGCCTATCCTTGACTACAAGGACATCACGCGGCTGCGCCATATCAGCGAGCACACCGGCGGCAAGTTCCGTTCGCATGAACTCGACATCTGCTATCCGCTGGCATGGGGCAAGGAAGGCGTCGAAGCGCGTCTGGCTTCGCTGTGCGCGCAGGCAGTCGATGCAGTCAAGTCCGGTCACAACATCCTGATCATTTCAGACCGCATGGTCGACGCGGACAACATCGCAATTCCTGCGCTGCTGGCAACCTCGGCAATCCATCAGCATCTGGTCAGCAAGGGTCTGCGCACTTCAGCCGGTCTGGTCGTCGAGACCGGCTCGGCTCGCGAGACGCATCACTTCGCGCTGCTGGCAGGTTACGGAGCCGAAGCAATCCATCCATACCTCGCGATGGATACGCTGGCAGATATGGCAAAGGGCTTGCCGGGTGATCTGTCGCCTGAAAAAACCATCTACAACTTCCAGAAGGCCATCGGTAAAGGCTTGATGAAAGTGATGTCGAAGATGGGTATTTCGACCTATATGTCGTATTGCGGCGCGCAGATTTTCGAAGCCATTGGCCTGAACAAATCGCTAACCGACAAATATTTCAAGGGCACCGCTTCCAACGTCGAAGGCATAGGCGTATTTGAAGTTGCCGAAGAAGCGCTGCGGCTGCACAAGCTGGCCTTCAGCAATGACCCGGTGCTGGTTAATGCGCTCGACGCTGGTGGCGAATATGCATTCCGCGTGCGCGGCGAAGACCACATGTGGACGCCGGACGCCATCGCCAAGTTGCAACACTCGACACGCTCCAACAACTTCAGCACCTATAAAGAATACGCGCAGATCATCAATGATCAGTCGAAGCGTCACATGACGCTGCGTGGTCTGTTCGAATTCAAAATCGAGCCGTCCAAAGCGATCCCGCTGGATGAAGTGGAATCCGCCAAAGAAATCGTCAAGCGCTTTGCCACCGGCGCCATGTCGCTCGGTTCGATCTCGACCGAAGCACACGCCACCCTGGCTATTGCCATGAACCGTATCGGCGGCAAGTCGAATACCGGTGAAGGCGGCGAAGATGAAAACCGCTATCGCAATGAATTGCGCGGCATACCAATCAAGCAGGGCGATACGCTGGCCTCCATCATTGGCGAAGAGCGCGTTGAAGTCGACATGCCATTGCTGGCAGGCGATTCGTTGCGCTCGAAAATCAAGCAAGTCGCGTCAGGCCGTTTTGGTGTCACCACCGAATACCTGACCTCGGCTGAACAGATACAGATCAAGATGGCGCAGGGCGCGAAGCCCGGCGAAGGTGGTCAGTTACCCGGCCATAAAGTCTCCGAGTACATCGCCAAGCTGCGTTTCTCGGTGCCGGGCGTTGGCCTGATTTCACCGCCGCCGCATCACGATATTTACTCGATCGAAGATCTGGCGCAGCTGATTCATGATCTGAAAAACGTCAACCCGACAGCCTCTATCTCGGTCAAGCTGGTCTCTGAAGTGGGTGTCGGCACAGTCGCTGCCGGTGTCGCCAAAGCCAAGGCCGACCACGTTGTTATCGCCGGCCATGACGGCGGCACCGGCGCGTCGCCACTGTCGTCGGTCAAGCATGCTGGCTCGCCATGGGAACTCGGTCTGGCCGAGACCCAGCAGACGCTGGTGCTGAACCGCCTGCGCAGCCGCATTCGCGTGCAGACCGATGGCCAAATCAAGACAGGCCGTGACGTCGTTATCGCCGCTTTGCTGGGTGCAGATGAAATCGGTTTTGCAACTGCACCGCTGGTCGTCGAAGGCTGCATCATGATGCGCAAGTGCCATCTGAATACCTGCCCGGTCGGCGTCGCTACGCAAGACCCGGTGCTGCGTGCCAAGTTCCAGGGCAAGCCCGAGTACGTGGTCAACTACTTCTTCTTTGTTGCTGAAGAAGCGCGCCAGATTATGGCCCAGCTGGGCATTCGCACGTTTGACGAACTGATCGGCCGCGTTGATCTGCTCGACAAATCCAAAGCCATCAGTCACTGGAAAGCCAAGGGCCTGGACTTCAGCAAGATTTTCTATCAGCCAGAAGTGCCGGCGTCCGAGCCGCTTTACCACGTTGCAGACCAGGATCACGGCCTGGAAAAAGCGCTTGACCACAAGCTGATCGCGCAAGCGGCGGCAGCCATTGAGCGCGGCGAGAAAGTGTCGTTCATCTCGCCAGTGAAAAACCTCAACCGTACCGTTGGTGCGATGCTCTCCGGTGAAGTCGCGAAAAAATACGGCCATGAAGGCCTGCCTGACGACACCATCCATATCCAGCTGCAAGGCACCGCAGGTCAGTCATGTGGCGCGTTCCTCGCGCATGGCGTCACGCTCGATCTGGTCGGTGAAGGTAATGACTACGTCGGCAAAGGTTTGTCGGGTGGCCGCATCATCGTGCGTCCGAATACGGAGTTCCGTGGACGTGCTGTCGACAACATCATCATCGGCAACACCGTACTGTACGGCGCGATTGCAGGCGAAGCCTATTTCAATGGCGTAGCCGGCGAGCGTTTCGCAGTCCGTAACTCCGGTGCCATCACCGTTGTTGAAGGCAGCGGCGACCATGGTTGCGAATACATGACTGGCGGCACCGTCGTCGTGTTGGGCCAGACCGGCCGCAACTTCGCCGCCGGTATGTCGGGCGGTATCGCTTATGTGTATGACGAAGACGGCAGCTTTGCGCAGAAGTGCAATATGTCGATGGTGACGATGGAGCCGGTATTGACCGTGGCCGAGCAGGAAGCCAAGATCGATCGCGCCAGCTGGCATAGCCTGACGCGCAATGGTGATGCGCAGACCGATGAGGCGATCTTGAAAAACCTCATCGAGCGTCATTTCAAGTACACCGGCAGTACACGTGCACGTGCATTGCTGGATGACTGGTCTGCTGCGCGCAGCAAATTCGTCAAAGTCTTCCCGACCGAGTACAAGCGGGCGCTGGGCGAAATGTATGCAGCCAAGAGCGCCAAAGCCAAAGAAACAGTCGTAGCCTGAACAAATAATGTGAGAAAAAAATGGGAAAAATAACTGGCTTTATGGAATTCCATCGCTTGCAGGAAGCAAGCGAAGCGCCGCAAACGCGCGCCAAGCACTACAAGGAATTCACGCTACATTTGACAGACGCTGAAGCCAAGATCCAGGGCGCCCGCTGCATGGATTGCGGCATACCGTTCTGTAATAACGGCTGCCCGGTCAACAACATCATCCCTGACTGGAATGATCTTGTTTACAACGGCAATTACAAAGAGGCGCTGGACAACCTGCACTCGACAAATAATTTCCCCGAGTTCACCGGTCGTATCTGCCCCGCACCTTGCGAAGCGGCGTGCACGCTGGGCATCAATGATGATGCGGTCGGGATTAAATCGATCGAGCATTTCATCATCGACAAAGGCTGGGAAAACAACTGGGTCGTGCCACTGCCAGCCACCGTCAAGACCGGCAAGAAAATTGCTGTCGTTGGTTCTGGCCCGGCCGGCATGGCGGCCGCGCAGCAACTCGTGCGCGTCGGTCATGATGTGACCGTGTTCGAAAAAAATGATCGCGTCGGTGGCTTGCTGCGTTATGGCATTCCCGACTTCAAGATGGAAAAATCGCACATTGACCGTCGTGTTGAGCAGATGAAAGCAGAGGGCGTGATTTTCCGCACCGGCGTTTTGGTCGGCAAGGACTTCCCTGACCACATCATGAACGTGGCGAAAGAAACCATCTCGCCCGATCAGCTGAAAAAAGAATTCGACGCCGTCATCATCGCCGGTGGCGCCGAGATGCCGCGTGACTTGCCGGTGCCGGGCCGCGAGCTCGAAGGCGTGCACTTCGCCATGGAATTCCTGCCCTGGCAAAACAAGGTCAATGCCGGCGACAAGCTCAAGGCGCAATTGATGGCAAGCGGCAAGCACGTCGTCGTCATCGGTGGTGGTGATACGGGCTCCGACTGCGTAGGTACGTCCAACCGTCATGGCGCTGCTTCGGTTGCACAGTTCGAATTGCTGCCGCAGCCGCCTGAAACGGAAAACAAACCGCTGGTGTGGCCGTACTGGCCGACCAAGCTGCGCACTTCGTCATCGCATGAAGAAGGCTGCGAACGCGATTGGGCCGTAGCCACCAAGCGTCTCGAAGGCAAAAATGGCAAGGTAGAAAAACTGATCGCTGCCCGCCTGGAATGGAAAGACGGCAAGATGACCGAAGTGCCGGGTTCCGAATTCGAAATGAAAGCGGATCTGGTCTTGCTGGCGATGGGCTTCACGGCGCCGGTGGCGTCCATACTGGATGCATTCGGCATCGACAAAGATGCGCGCGGCAATGCCAAAGCCACGACCGATGGTGAAGGCTGCTATCACACGTCGCAAGAGAAAGTCTTTGCGGCCGGCGATATGCGTCGCGGTCAATCGCTGGTGGTATGGGCTATTCGCGAAGGTCGCCAGTGCGCACGCGCAGTCGATGAATTCCTGATGGGTGAATCGGTACTGCCGCGTTAAGCGAACTGCATGCGTTGAATGAAAAGGGCCCGGGAAAATCCCGGGCTTTTTTAATCTGAGCAGGCCAGAATTCGCGGTCCCGTCCGTCAACATCGCGCATGCTTCGAAAGTGGCGCGATTCAAGTCTATGGCCTGTGGGACTGTCTTTCCGTCCACATTTGATGGTAACTAGCTAATGGCTAATACTTGCTCCCCGCTTGAGCATAGCCATCCGAAAATGAAACTCTGTTGGCCGCAAACTTAAAAGCCCGAGTACGAAGGGTTATAGTTTATTAAAATACCCATCCTTTTTTGTGCGGCACGGCATTTTTCACAAAAGTGCGATACTGATTTACATTACAATCATTACCTCTGTCATAACAAATTTCCATAGTGTCCAATCTCGTCGAAATCCGCGACCTTCAATTCGGTTACAACGATCGACCGCTGCTGTCCGGACTCACCATGGATTTCCCGCGCGGGAAAGTAATCGCCGTTATGGGCGGATCGGGCTCCGGTAAAACGACCGTCTTGCGACTAATAGGCGGGCAGTTGCGCGCGCAGCGCGGCAGCGTGCAAGTCAATGGCAAAGAAGTCGGCACGATGGCTTTGCGCGAACTCTATCTGATGCGTCGCAAGATGGGCATGCTGTTCCAGCATGGCGCGCTGTTTACGGATTTAACCGTATTTGAGAATGTCGCTTTCCCTTTGCGTGAACATACTCGTCTTCCGGAGTCGATGATCCACGATCTGGTGCTGATGAAGCTGCATGCAGTGGGTTTGTCGAATGCCGCTGCTTTGAAGCCGGCCGAAATTTCCGGGGGCATGGCACGCCGCGTGGCGCTCGCGCGTGCGGTGGCGCTCGATCCGCAACTGGTCATGTATGACGAACCGTTTGCGGGGCTCGATCCGATCTCGATGGGCGTCACCGCCAATCTGATCCGCAAGCTCAATGATGCGCTGGGTTCGACGTCGATACTGGTGTCGCATGATGTCAAAGAATCATTTCTGATTGCCGACTACGTTTATTTTTTGTCGCAGGGTCGTATCGTTGCACACGGCACGCCGCAGCAAATGATGACCTCGGATGATCCGTATGTGAAACAGTTCGTGCACGCTGAGGCAGAGGGACCGGTGCCCTTCCATTATCCGGGCCGCTCACTGGCCGAGCAGCTTGGTCTGCAGGAGCGCACATGATCGATTCCATGCTGGCCACTGTCGGGAAGAGCGTGCGTGTCATGCTCGGTGACCTTGGTCTGGCAACACGCACGTTTTTTGCGTTGATGGCAGGCTCTAAAGGCTTGTGGCGCAGGCCACGGCTGATTACGGACCAAGTGCATTTCATTGGCAATTATTCTCTGGTCATCATTGCCGTCTCAGGGCTGTTTGTCGGATTCGTGCTCGGCCTGCAAGGCTATTACACGCTCAACAAATATGGCTCCGAGCAGGCGTTGGGCTTGCTGGTCGCGCTGTCACTCACGCGCGAGCTGGGACCCGTAGTAACAGCGCTCTTGTTTGCCGGTCGTGCCGGAACGTCGCTGACAGCCGAGATTGGCCTGATGAAAGCGGGCGAGCAATTGGCCGCAATGGAAATGATGGCTGTTGATCCCTTGCAGCGAGTATTGGCGCCACGCTTCTGGGCTGGTGTCATTGCAATGCCGGTACTGGCTGCCATTTTTTCTGCGGTCGGCGTACTTGGCGGTTATATCGTCGGCGTCAAACTCATAGGCGTGGATGAAGGCGCGTTCTGGTCGCAGATGCAGGACGGCGTCGACGTCTGGAAAGATGTGTTCAATGGTGTCGTCAAGAGCTTTGTCTTCGGCATTGCGGTGACTTTCATCGCGCTGTATCAAGGCTATCGCGCGGCGCCGACACCGGAAGGTGTCGCGCGGGCGACGACGCGTACGGTGGTGACGGGTTCGCTGATGGTGCTGTGGCTGGATTTCCTGCTGACTGCACTGATGTTTGCCCAGTGATGCTCTGACTGAATTGAGGTAATGGATATGCAACGTAAATCTCTGGATGGTTGGGTCGGCCTGTTTGTATTGCTGGGTGCGATTGCGCTGATGTTCCTGGCGCTCAAAGCCGGCAATATGAGTTCGTTTTCTTTCGGGCCCAGCTACACGCTGATGGCGCGCTTTGACAATATTGGTGGCTTGAAGCCGCGCGCACCAGTCAAGAGCGCCGGCGTGGTCGTCGGCCGGGTAGAGCGCATCAGCTTTGATGACAAGAATTTCCAGGCATTAGTGACTTTGCGTCTGCAGGGTGAATATCAGTTCCCGAGCGACAGCTCTGCAAAGATACTCACGTCGGGCCTGTTAGGTGAGCAATATATCGGGCTGGAGCCTGGCGGCGATATCAAGAATTTTAATGACGGTGGCCGAATCAAAAGTACGCAGTCCGCAATTGTGCTGGAAAATTTGATCAGTCAATTTTTGTTCAGCAAGGCAGCAGAATCGAGCGGTGAGGATAAAAAATGAATGGCGCGAAGATATTTATCAGAATGACACTGCGATGGTGCTGCGTAGTGATGGTAACGGCCGCGGCCGCCGGTTGTGCAACGACGCCGGGCAGTGCAATAGACAATCCGGATCCATTCGAGCGCTATAACCGTTCGATGTATAGTTTTAATAAAGGGGTCGATAACGCCATTCTGAAGCCGGTAGCAACTGCCTACGCTGACATCTTGCCGCTTTTTTTCCAGACTATGGTCGGTAATTTTTTCGGCAATATCGGCGATGTATGGACTGCTGTAAATAATGCTTTGCAAGGTAAGCCGCGTGAAGCGACCACTGATGCAATGCGGGTTATCTTCAATTCGACCTTTGGCCTTGCCGGGCTGATCGATATTTGCACGCCGGCCGGTTTGCCCAAGCATGAAGAGGATTTTGGTCAAACCTTAGGAGTTTGGGGCGTAAAATCTGGTCCTTATGTGGTGTTGCCGGTCTTTGGCTCGAGTACGCTTCGCGACAGTCTGGCGAAACCTGTTGACCTGGCCGCCGATCCGGTCGCGCAGTTAAATCATGTGCCTAGCCGTAACGTGGCACGCGCCATGCGTCTGGTGGATGACCGGGCAGCGCTCTTAGGTACGAGCAGTATCCTTGACGATGCAGCCCTGGACCCTTATGAATTTACGCGCGATGCCTATTTGCAGCGTCGCCAGAGTCGCATCAGTGATGGCGAATAAAGTTTGCTGCCGGGTTTGTAACAAGTTGATTCTGTCGCGATAGTTTTGCTTGCATTGCTTATCATCTTTAAATTGCCGCAGAACTTTTTTGTTGTTGGAATTACATGAAAATATTGAGAAAACTGTTTGTCCTGTTTGTCCAGATCACCACTGCTGGCGGTTTGTTTGCAGGCGTCGCGCATGCCACCGAACTCGAAGCGCCTGACGTTCTTATCAAGCGGGTCAGCCAGGAGGTTCTTGATATAGCCAAGAGCGACAAGCAGATTCAGGCTGGCAATCAGCAGCGCATCATGGAAGTAGTGCAGGCCAAGGTCATTCCTCATGTTGACTTTCAGCGCATGACCTCGATGGCAGCCGGACGCTTCTGGCGCGAGGCGTCGCCCGAACAGCAAGCGGCGCTGACTGCCGAATTCCGTTCGCTGCTGATTTACACCTATGCTGGCGCCGTCACGCAAATCCGTAACCAGAAGCTAGACTTCAAGCCCATGCGTGGTAACGTCAAGGAAGAAGATGTCGAAGTGCGCTCAATGGTCTTGCAGCCTCGCGGCGAGCCTATACAGTTGAACTACCGACTGGAAAAAACACCGGACGGCTGGAAGATCTATGACGTTAATATACTTGGCGCGTGGCTGGTCGAGACCTACAAGGGAAGCTTCGCTAGCGAGATTGGCAAGAGCGGCATAGACGGCCTGATCAAGGCTCTCGCCGAGCGTAACAAGCGTTTGGCTGCAGTGCCGGCCAAACCACCCAAGCTGTAATGTTTGCCGTGAAATTTAGCCCGCATTCCCTGACCATGCTCGATGCCGGCCCTGCGTTACAGCAGGGCTTGGCGGCTATTGCGTCAGGCCAGACTGGTATTGATCTGGGCGGCTTGAACAAGCTGGACTCTGCTGCCGTAGCTACTCTAGTTGCGTGGCAGCGCGCTGCGCAGGTCAAGGGCGCGCCATTGCAGTTTACTCAGGTGCCGGCCAGCCTGAAAAGTCTTGCGCAGCTCTATGGCGTTGATCTGCAGCTGCCCGAATAAGCAGTACCAGTAATTCTGCCCTTCCTGCGCAGTTGCAAGCTGGAAATCCCCTATAATCAAGGACTTTGCGCATTCACGCGCAATGCCGTTCATTTCGTCATGTTCGTGTTTTTGTATTTCACCCTTATCCATGGTCGCGATCCAGATCAGTAATATCAAGAAGCGCTACGGCTCCCTGCAAGCACTGGGAGGCGTGTCGCTGTCTATTCAGGAAGGCGAATTCTTCGGGCTGCTTGGGCCGAATGGCGCAGGCAAGACCACGCTGATTTCCATCATTGCCGGCCTGACGCGCGCCGACGCCGGCGTGGTGTCCATTCATGGCAATGATGTGGTCGCAGATTACCGTCAGGCGCGCAAGCTGCTCGGCGTGGTGCCGCAAGAATTGGTCTTCGATCCGTTTTTCACCGTCCGCGAAACCTTGCGCATGCAGTCCGGCTATTTCGGGCTGAAAAACAATGATGCATGGATTGACGAAGTCATGCATCACCTCGACCTTACGAATAAGGCTGATGCAAATATGCGGGCGCTGTCCGGCGGCATGAAGCGTCGCGTGCTGGTTGCGCAGGCATTGGTTCACAAGCCGCCGGTCATCATGCTGGATGAGCCCACCGCCGGTGTGGACGTAGAGTTACGCCAGACACTATGGAAATTCATTGCGAGCCTGAACCGCGAAGGTCATACCGTCGTCCTGACCACGCATTATCTGGAAGAGGCACAGGCGCTGTGCAACCGCATCGCGATGCTCAAGCAGGGGCAGGTGGTAGCGCTTGATTCGACCTCGGCGCTGATCAAGCACATCTCTGGATCGCAGCTGGTGCTGCGCTTAGCTAGCGGCGCAATTCCGGCGAACCTGATTCCTTTGCTGTCCCATCCGGATGAACTGCAGCCCGGTCAGCCCTTCACGCTGCGTGTCAATGATTACGCTGAAGTCGAACCTATCTTGCGCAGTTTGCGCGAGGCAGGGGCTGTCATCGACGACATGCAACTGCATCAGGCTGATCTTGAAGATGTCTTTATACAGATCATGGGTGGCGCGAAATGATTGGCTTTAAAACCCTGTTCTACAAAGAAATTCTGCGCTTTTGGAAGGTGGCGACGCAGACGCTGACTGCGCCTATCGTCACGGCCATGCTTTACTTGTTGATTTTCGGCCATGTACTGGAAGAGCACGCGCAAGCATTGAACGGCGTTTCTTACACAGCCTTTCTGGTACCAGGGCTGGTCATGATGACCATCCTGCAAAATGCGTTTGCGAATGCCTCATCGTCGATGATCCAGTCCAAAATTTCCGGCAACATGGTTTTCGTGCTGCTGGCACCGCTGTCGCATTGGGAATTGTTTGGCGCCTATGTGCTAGCTGCAATGGTGCGCGGGCTGGCTGTCGGTGCCGGTGTCTTCATCATCACCGTCTGGTTTGCCAAGCTTTCGTTTGTGTCGCCGTTGTGGATTATTTTATTTGCGCTGACGGGCGCCGCCATTCTTGGCACGATGGGATTGATCGCCGGCATCTGGGCCGAGAAATTTGACCAGATGGCAGCTTTTCAGAATTTCCTGATCGTGCCGGCGACCTTTCTGGCCGGCGTGTTTTATTCCATCCATTCGCTGCCGACGTTTTGGCAAGCGGTGTCGCATGTGAACCCGTTTTTTTATATGATTGACGGTTTCCGTTACGGGTTTTTCGGCAAGTCCGATGTGCCGCCCGAAATCAGTCTGACGATCGTTACAGTATTCCTCGTCGTGCTGGCAACGGTTGCTGTCAGGATGCTCAAGCGCGGCTATAAGCTCCGTCATTGAAACACCCAACAATTCAACAAAGGTCAACCCGTGCTGCCTACCCCTGAACTGATCAAGAATTACATCGCGACCAATCTGGATTGCTCCCACCTCGAAGTCGAAGGTGACGGCCAGCATTTCAGCGCGCTGATTGTCTCGCCTGCGTTTACCGGCAAGCGCCTGATCCAGCGCCATCAAATCGTCTATGCTGCACTGGGCGACCGCATGCGTGAAGAAATCCATGCCCTGTCGATGAAAACTCTGACACCTGAAGAATATCAAGCCTGATGGACAAGCTACTCATCACCGGCGGCAAGCGGCTTGCAGGCGAGATTACGATCTCCGGTGCCAAGAACGCGGCCTTACCTATTTTGTGCGCAGGTCTGCTGACGGCTGATACGCTGGCGCTGTCCAATGTGCCGAAGCTGCAAGACGTGGCGACTATGCAAAAGCTGCTGCGCCAGATGGGCTTGGTTATCGAAGACAAAGCCGGCGTACTCGAGCTTTGCGGTCAAAACATCGACCAGCTGGAAGCGCCCTATGAACTGGTCAAGACCATGCGTGCATCGATACTGGTGCTTGGCCCGCTGTTGGCGCGCTTTGGTGAAGCGAAGGTTTCGCTGCCCGGCGGTTGCGCCATCGGTTCGCGTCCGGTAGACCAGCACATCAAAGGTTTGCAGGCGATGGGTGCCGATATCAGGATCGAAGGCGGCTACATCTATGCACGTGCCAAAAAACTCAAGGGCACCCGCATCGTCACCGACATGATTACCGTCACCGGCACCGAAAACCTGCTGATGGCAGCAACGCTCGCTGACGGCGAAACCATCTTGGAAAATGCCGCGCGCGAACCGGAAGTCACCGACCTCGCCAATCTGCTCGTCGCCATGGGCGCACAGATCGACGGCATCGGCAGCGACCGCCTGCATATTGTTGGCGTACCGGCCCTGCACGGCGCGGCCCATAGCGTGATTGCCGACCGCATCGAGGCCGGCACCTTCCTGTGTGCAGTGGCAGCGACAGGCGGTGATGTGGTGCTGAAAAATACGCGCACGGATATTCTCGACGTCGCGCTCGACAAGTTGCGGGAAGCTGGCGCCATCCTGACGGCCGGCGACGACTGGATTCGCGTGCAGATGTCCGGTCGTGCCAAGCCGGTCAATTTTCGCACCACCGAATACCCGGGCTTCCCGACCGACATGCAGGCGCAGTTCATGGCGCTTAACTGCATCGCGGAGGGAAACAGCCGCGTGACCGAGACCATCTTCGAAAACCGCTTCATGCATGTGCAAGAACTCAACAGGCTGGGCGCAAAGATCCAGATTGATGGTCATACCGCCAGCATCGAAGGCGTGACCGGCCTGATCGGCGCGCCGGTGATGGCAACCGACCTGCGCGCCTCGGCCTCGCTCGTCATTGCCGGACTGGCGGCGGTCGGGCAGACTGTAATTGACCGCATTTATCATCTCGATCGTGGCTACGACAGGATGGAAGCTAAATTGTCGGCAGTTGGCGCGGACATACAAAGAATCAAATAATGGACCAGAAACTCACGCTTGCCCTGTCCAAGGGCCGTATCTTCGAAGAGACCCTGCCGCTGCTGGAAGCAGCCGGCATTGTGGTGTCCGAAGATCCAGAAAAATCGCGCAAGCTGATCTTGCAGACCAACGACCCGCAGGTGCAAGTCATCATCGTGCGCGCATCGGATGTGCCGACTTATGTGCAATACGGCGCTGCGGATTTCGGCGTGGCCGGCAAAGACGTGTTGCTCGAACACGGCGGTGAAGGGCTGTATCAGCCTATCGATCTGGAAATCGCCAAATGCCGGATGTCGGTGGCCGTGCACAAGGATTTTGATTACGCGAATGCGGTCAGGCATGGCGCGCGGCTGCGCGTCGTCACCAAGTACGTGCAAGTGGCGCGTCAGCACTTCGCAGCCAAGGGCGTGCACGTCGACCTGATCAAACTGTATGGCTCGATGGAGCTGGGCCCGCTCGTCGGTCTGGCTGACGCGATTGTTGATCTGGTATCGACCGGCAGCACGCTGCGCGCCAACAATCTGGTTGAAGTCGAGCACATCATGGATATCTCGTCCCGCCTCGTGGTTAATCAGGCCGCGCTAAAATTGAAGCGCGAAAAACTGCAACCCATACTCGACAGCCTGGCCCAGGCTTCACAGCGCACCAAGTAAACGCACACAAAACGACTATGTCAGCTACCACCGCCACCGCGATTACTATTCGCCAGCTCGATTCAACAGATGCAGCCTTTACGGCGCAGCTGATGGCCGTGCTCGCGTTCGAAGCGTCCGAGGACGATGCGATCGACCGTGCCGCCGCCGGCATACTGGCCGATGTCAAGGCGCGCGGCGACGCCGCCGTGCTGGACTACACGAACAAGTTTGACCGGCTGAGCGCAGATGGCATGGCCGCGCTGGAAATTCCGCAGGCAGAACTGCAAGCTGCGCTGGACTCGCTTGCGCCGGTGCGTCGCGCTGCTTTGCAGGCGGCGGCAGACCGTGTGCGTTCGTATCACGAGCGCCAGAAACGCGAATGCGGCTCCGATGGTTTTACCTTTACCGAAGCCGACGGTACGGTGCTGGGCCAAAAGGTCACGCCGCTGGACCGTGTCGGCATTTACGTCCCCGGCGGCAAAGCGGCCTATCCATCGTCCGTGCTGATGAATGCAATACCGGCCAAGGTCGCCGGTGTGGCCGAAATCATCATGGTCGTGCCGACGCCGGACGGCGTCAAAAACCCGCTGGTGCTGGCCGCTGCTGCCATTGCCGGCGTGGATCGTGTTTTTACCATTGGTGGCGCGCAAGCTGTTGCCGCGCTCGCCTATGGCACTACGACCATTCCGCAAGTCGACAAAATTGTCGGCCCCGGCAACGCCTACGTGGCCGCTGCCAAGCGCCGCGTCTTCGGCACCGTCGGCATCGACATGATTGCCGGCCCGTCTGAAATTCTGGTGATTGCCGACGGTAGCACCGATCCTGACTGGGTCGCGATGGACTTGTTTTCGCAAGCCGAGCATGACGAACTGGCGCAATCAATATTGCTGTGTCCCGATGCCGCCTATCTGGCGCGTGTACAGGACAGCATCAACGCTTTAATTGACGACATGCCGCGCAAGGATGTAATCCGCACTTCGCTCACCAATCGCGGCGCGCTGGTCAAAGTGCGCAGCATGGAAGAAGCCTGCGAGATCGCCAACCAGATCGCCGCCGAGCATCTGGAAATCTCGGCAGACAATCCGCAGCAGTGGGCCGATAAAATCCGCCATGCCGGCGCCATGTTCCTAGGCCGCTATTCATCCGAATCGCTGGGGGACTACTGCGCCGGGCCGAATCACGTATTGCCGACCTCGCGCACTGCAAGATTTTCGTCGCCGCTCGGCGTCTATGACTTCCAGAAGCGCTCGTCCATCATTCACGTCAGTCAGGCCGGTGCCCAAACGCTGGGTAAGGTCGCAGCCGAACTCGCCTATGGCGAAGGTCTGCAGGCGCACGCCCGTTCAGCCGAGTACAGGCTCATTGAGAGCGAAAACAATAATGTCGCTGATTGAAAATATCATCCGCGCCGACGTGCGCGCGCTGTCGGCCTACCATGTGCAGGACGCAGCCGGCTTCGTCAAGCTCGACGCGATGGAAAACCCGTACACGCTGCCGCCTGCATTGCAAAAAGAACTGGGCGAGCGACTCGCCCAAGTCGCGCTGAACCGCTATCCGGTGCCGTCCTATGCCGAACTGAAAACTGCCATTTGCGCCAAACTCGGCGTGCCGGACGGTTTTGATGTCGTCCTTGGCAATGGCTCCGACGAACTGATCTCCATCGTCTCGGTGGCCTGTGCCAAGCCCGGCGCCAAGGTGCTCGCGCCGCTGCCCGGTTTTGTCATGTATGCGATGTCGGCGCAATTCGCCGGTCTCGAATTTATCGGCGTGCCGCTCAAAGCCGACTTCGCGCTGGACTTGCCGGCGATGCTGGCAGCAATTGAAATACACAGGCCGGCCATTACCTACCTGGCTTACCCGAACAACCCGACGGGCAATCTGTTTGACGCCGATGCCATGCTTGCCATCCTGCATGCCGTTGGCGACACCGGCATTGTCATTGTTGACGAGGCTTACCAGCCGTTCGCCGGTACTAGTTTCATGTCGCGACTGGCCGAGTTCCCGAATATGGTGGTCATGCGCACAGTCTCCAAGCTCGGACTCGCCGGCATAAGGCTCGGCTACATGGCAGCTTCCGTTGAATTGCTGAACGAATTCGACAAGGTGCGCCCGCCCTACAATATCAATGTGCTGACGCAGGCAACGGCCGAATTTGTGCTCGAACACAGCGATGTGCTCGATGCGCAGGCCGCCGCAATTCGTGCTGAACGCAGCCGGATGTCTGCGGCGCTGGCGGCGCTGCCGGCGGTGGAAGTGTTTACTTCGGCCGCCAATTTCATTCTCATCCGCATAGCTGGCCCCGGTCTTTCCGGCAGCGCCGTTTTCGAGCGGCTGCTGGCACACAAGGTGCTGGTTAAAAATGTCGGTAAAATGCATCCGTTGCTGGATAATTGTTTACGCATTACCGTAAGCACCCCAGCTGAAAATGCGCAATTTGAAGCAGCGCTGGCTTCCAGCCTGCAGTCCTGAAGAATCCACCACCATGTCCATGCCACGCAAAGCAGAAGTCGTCCGCGACACCAACGAAACCCAGATCCGGGTCGCGATCAATATCGACGGCACCGGTGTGCAAAAGCTCGATACCGGCGTACCGTTTCTTGACCACATGCTGGACCAGATTGCACGACACGGGCTGATCGATCTCGACATTTCGGCCAAAGGCGACTTGCATATTGACGCCCATCACACGGTGGAAGACGTCGGCATCACCCTCGGTCAGGCCTTTGCCAAGGCTATGGGCGACAAGAAAGGTATCCGTCGTTACGGCCATGCGTATGTGCCGCTGGATGAAGCGCTGTCGCGCGTGGTGATTGATTTCTCAGGTCGTCCCGGCCTCGAATTCCACGTGCCGTTCAAACGCTCGATGATTGGTTCATTTGACGTCGACCTGACGCATGAGTTTTTCCAGGGCTTCGTTAACCATGCACTGGTTAGTATGCACATCGACAACCTGCGCGGCGAGAATGCACATCATCAGTGCGAAACCGTGTTCAAGGCTTTTGGCCGTGCGCTGCGCATGGCAGCCGAACAGGATGCACGCGCTGCCGGCACCATTCCATCGACCAAAGGCAGTCTTTGATTCTTTGCCGTTTGCGGTGAAGGTTGATCTTTTTCATGAACAAAATCCTGGTAGTTGATTACGGTATGGGGAACCTGCGCTCGGTAGCGCAGGCCTTAATGCATGTGGCGCCTGAGGCTGAAGTTCGCATTTCTGGCGAACCCGACGATATCCGTAATGCAGATCGCATCGTGTTGCCGGGGCAGGGTGCGATGCCCGATTGCATGCGCTCATTGCGCGAATCCGGTCTGCTGGAGGCTGTGATGGAAGCAGCACGCAACAAGCCCTTGTTCGGGGTATGCGTTGGCGAACAGATGTTGTTTGACTCGAGTGCAGAGGGCGACGCCGCCTGTCTGGGCCTGATGCCGGGCAAGGTCGTGCGTTTTGATTTGCAAGACCAGATTCAGCAAGACGGCTCGCGCTTCAAGGTGCCGCAGATGGGCTGGAACCAGGTCAGGCAGCTCAGTACCCATCCGATGTGGAACGGGGTTGCCGACCAAAGCTATTTTTATTTCGTGCACAGCTACTATGCAGTGCCGGACAATCCGGCTCACGTACTGGCTGAAACGAATTACGGCAAGCCGTTTTGCTGTGCTGCCGGACGCGATAATATCTTTGCGACGCAGTTTCATCCGGAAAAAAGCGCCGCGGCCGGTTTGCAGCTCTACAAAAATTTTGTACATTGGAATCCTTGATTTGACGTTTGTCCGTTTCAAATGCTGTCAATGCTGATTTTTTTATTCAACCCACTCACTTTTTACTTCCGTAGCCATGCTGCTCATACCTGCTATTGATCTGAAAGATGGCCATTGCGTTCGCTTGAAGCAAGGCGACATGGAACAGGCCACCGTCTTTTCCGAGGATCCCGGCCAAATGGCCCGCCATTGGCTGGCGCAAGGAGCGCGCCGCCTGCATCTGGTCGATTTGAACGGTGCATTTGCCGGCAAGCCAAAGAACGAGCCGGCCGTCAAAGCCATCATCGCTGCCGTGCGCGCGTATGCATTGGAAAATGATATCGACGAGATCCCTGTCCAGCTCGGCGGCGGCATTCGCGACCTCGATACCATCGAACGCTATCTTGATGACGGCCTGTCCTACATCATCATCGGCACGGCGGCCGTCAAAAGCCCGGGCTTTTTGCATGATGCCTGCAGCGCGTTTCCCGGCCAGATCATCGTCGGACTCGATGCCAAAGACGGCAAGGTGGCCACTGACGGCTGGAGCAAGCTGTCCGGCCATGAAGTCATCGACCTCGCGAAAAAGTTTGAAGACTACGGCTGCGAAGCGATTGTCTACACTGACATCGGTCGCGATGGCATGATGAAAGGCGTCAACATTGAAGCCACAGTCAAGCTCGCGCAGAGCATGACAATACCGGTCATCGCTTCAGGCGGCGTTCACACCATCAAAGATGTAGAAGCCTTGTGCGCCGTGCAGGACGAAGGGATTGAAGGCGTTATCTGCGGCCGCTCCATCTATGAAGGCACGCTGGAGTTGCGCTCCGCGCAAGAGCGTGCCGATGCATTGAGCGGTGATCTTGAAGAAGACGAAGACTGATCCATGACACTGGCAAAGCGCATCATCCCCTGCATGGATGTCACCGCAGGGCGAGTCGTCAAGGGCATCAACTTTCTCGAATTGCGCGATGCCGGCGATCCGGTCGAAATTGCCAGGCGCTATGACGAACAAGGTGCCGACGAGCTGACCTTTCTCGACATTACCGCATCTTCCGATGAGCGCGACCTGATTTTGCACATCATCGAAGCCGTCGCTTCGCAGGTTTTCATTCCACTGACCGTAGGTGGTGGCGTGCGTGTCGTGGACGACGTGCGCCGCTTGCTCAATGCCGGCGCCGACAAAGTCAGCATCAACACCTCCGCCATTACGAACCCGCAGCTCGTCGCCGATGCGGCCGGCAAATACGGCTCGCAATGCATTGTCGTGGCAATTGATGCCAAACGCGGCGAGTCCGGCCACTGGGAAGTCTTCACCCATGGCGGCCGGCGCGCCACCGGCCTCAATGCCGTCGAATGGGCGCAAAAAATGCAATTGCTGGGCGCCGGTGAAATCCTGCTGACCAGCATGGACCGCGATGGTACCCGTTCCGGTTTCGATTTGAACCTGACGCGCGCCGTATCGGATGCCGTATCAATACCTGTTATTGCATCCGGCGGCGTAGGCGGCTTGCAAGATCTGGCCGATGGCATCAAACTCGGCCATGCCGATGCGGTGCTGGCTGCCAGCATTTTTCATTACGGTCATCACACCGTGCAGGAAGCCAAACAATTCATGGCCGCCCAAGGCATACCGATGAGACTGGCATGAGTACAAAAACAAAGTGGCTCAATAAAATCAAATGGGACGAGCAGGGTTTGGTGCCCGTAATCGCTCAACAAGTCGGCAGCAACGATGTGCTGATGTTTGCCTGGATGAACCGCGACGCACTGGCGCGCACGGTCGAACTGGGGCAGGCCGTGTACTGGAGCCGCTCGCGCAAGAAACTTTGGCACAAAGGCGAGGAGTCAGGCCATTTCCAGATCGTGCGCGAGATTCGCCTCGATTGCGATGAAGACGTAGTACTGCTGAAAATCGAGCAAGTCGGCGACCTTGCCTGCCATACGGGCCGCCATTCCTGTTTCTTCCAGAAATTAGACGACAATGACGGCGAAGTCGACTGGCTGGCGGTCGATCCTGTGCTGAAAAATCCGGACCACATCTACAAATAATATGAGCGATATCCTCCAACGCCTGGCTGAAGTCATCGCGACGCGCAAGCCTGAAGCCGGTGGTGACCCGGAAAAATCTTATGTGTCGCGCCTGTTTTCAAAAGGCGATGACGCGATCCTGAAAAAAATCGGTGAAGAAGCCACCGAGACTGTCATGGCCGCCAAAGACGTGCGCGCCGGGGCTGACCCTGCCAAGCTGGTCTATGAATGCGCCGACCTGTGGTTTCATTCGCTCATCATGCTGGCGCGCTTCGACATCACGCCGCAGCAAGTGCTGGACGAACTGGCGCGCCGCGAGGGCTTGTCAGGCATAGAAGAAATGGCCAACCGCAAGCTCAAAGAACGCGAGCTGTCGGAAGGCCGCAAGTAAATCATCTGCCAACTATTACAATTAAACAGTAGGAGACAGCTTTTGGATAACTGCATTTTTTGCAAGATAGCGGCGGGCAAAATTCCGGCCAAGCTGGTCTATGAAGACCAGGACCTGATCGCTTTTCACGACATCAATCCGGCTGCACCTGTACATTTCCTGATCGTGCCACGTGAACACATTCCGACTCTGGCTGATAGCAGTGATAATCACGCGGCATTGTTGGGTAAAATGATGCTGTTGGCTCCAAAACTGGCGCAAGAATTCGGCTGCGGTTTTAACGCAGCGGCAGAAGGCGAGCCCAGCGGCGGTTTCAAGGCACTGTTTAATACAGGACCAGATGGCGGCCAAGAGGTGTACCATCTGCACCTCCATGTGATGGGTGGTCCGCGACCATGGCACGGTCAGCGTTAAGCTGGTCAGCAGATTTTATGAATTTTGAACCTGCGGGTTCTGCAAGGAGAAAATAATGGGTTCATTTAGCATTTGGCACTGGGTTATCGTGCTGGTAATCGTCATGCTGGTATTCGGCACCAAAAAGCTGGGCAATATCGGTGGTGACCTCGGCAAAGCCGTCAAGGGCTTCAAGGACGGCATTAAGGGCGCTGAAGAAGACAAGCCTGCTGATACCGCCAAGGTTGCAGACAAGTCCACGATCGACGTCGAAGCCAAGGAAAAATCCAAGAGCTAAAACGACGCGAATCAGGCGAGCACTCCCTGTGCCCGCCTGCATATTGCATAGTCCGTTTCTGACTCTTAGTCCCCATGATTGATTTAGGCCTCACAAAAATCGCACTCATCGGTGCGGTCGCGCTCATCGTGATCGGTCCCGAGAAACTGCCTGCGGTCGCCCGTATGGCGGGTACCCTGTACGGGCGCGCGCAACGCTATATCAGCAGCGTCAAGGCTGAAGTCAATCGCGAAATGCAGATGGATGAACTGCGCAAAATGCAGGAAAACATCCGTGATGCGGCGGCGACGGTAAACAAGACCTTGACCGAAGATATCGCAGAAGCCGAGCAAAGTCTGACCGAAGCGATCAGCGAAGCCAACGATTCTTACTCTCCCCCGAATACCTGGTCGCATACGCCGAGCGCGCATGAACTGGCCCACAAAAACCGGATTTTCCGCAAGAAGAAACTTGCGCACAATTCGTCTTTGCCTATGTGGTTCAAGCGCCAGAGTGGTCGCAAGACGCATGTAATGTCCGGTGCGGCCCGCGTGGCGCGCTATCGGCCCCTCAGCAAGTCAGTCAGCTTCTTCAATTAAATGTCAGACGACAATCAGCCAGGCATGCAGGAAACCTTCATTACGCATTTGATCGAGCTGCGGACGCGGCTGGTGCGCGCCTCCATTGTCGTTTTAGCTGTATTCATCGTATTGTTTGCGATCTGGCCCGGCGCCAGTGCGGTTTACGATTTTCTGGCGCAGCCCATGATGCATGCATTGCCTGAAGGCTCAAAAATGATCGCCACGGGTGTCATCACGCCATTCATGGTGCCGATGAAAGTGACGATGATGCTTGCCGTGATCATCTCGCTGCCTTGGGTCTTGTATCAGGCGTGGGCATTTGTCGCTCCCGGTCTCTATACTCACGAAAAAAGACTGGTCGCACCGCTGGTCATATCGTCGTCGCTGCTGTTCATTGCCGGTGTCGCGTTTTGTTATTTCTTTGTGTTTGGCACGGTCTTCAAGTTCATCAACGAGTTTGCGCCGAAATCAATTTCAGTGGCGCCGGATATCGAAAACTATTTCGATTTCGTCATGACCATGTGCCTGGCCTTTGGCCTCACTTTTGAAGTGCCGGTGGTGGTCGTGGTGCTGGTCCGCATGGGATTGGTGACAGTAGAAAAACTCAAATTAATCCGGCCTTATGTCATTGTGGGCGCTTTCGTCATTGCCGCTGTCGTCACGCCACCCGACATCATGAGCCAGCTATTTCTCGCCGTGCCACTGTGCCTGCTGTATGAGGTTGGTATTCTGGTCTCGCCGCTGTTTGTCAAAGTTACGCAGGCGCCGGAAGAGGCGGCCTGATCAGTCGCTGCCTGTGCCTGCCGCGCGCAGCCATTTGACCAATGGCTGCGCCGCCTTGAAGTCTGCCAGTATCAGCGCCGGCAAATCAGGCCCGATGATTTTTCCCGTGCCGATTCTTTTGCGCACAACAAAACTTTTCAGCTTCAGCTGTTCTATGTGCGGCTCGCCGGCATCAAATCCTTTTGGTGGCCGAACCAGCTTGTCCTCTTCCTGCAGGCCGCCAAAAACAGTTTGCAAACCCTTGTCCTTAAGTATCGCGTTCAAGCCTTTCGGGTCTGCCACGATATGCTGCCGTATCTCGCGCAGTCTGCTAGCTGGCGGCATGTACTCGCCGCCAGCGGAGAATAATTCGCCATGTGCATTGAGTTGGAAATAATAAAATGGGCCGCCGCCTTCGCTGGGCTTTTTCAGGCCGCTGGCAGTCATTGCTGCTGAAAACGTGGTCTTGTACGGATCACCGCCAGGCCGGAAACGCAAATCGCGGTTGATGCGAAACAGCGCTTTCTTCGGATTGCAGCCTGCCATCGCTGGATCAAATTTGACGATGCCGGCGATAAGTTCGGTGACCAGTTCCAGAAATTCAGCACGCAAAATATCGTAGCGGGGCTTATTCATCACGAACCACGCGCGGTTGTTGTTTTGCTCCAGTTCGTGCAGGAATTGAGTCAGGTCGCGCAGGTGCATGGGGCTTGTCAAAAGTGATAAATGTTTATTCGCTGTCAGCATCTGGCGCACGCGACATGCGTGGTCGCTTGCCCACGACGATGTCGAGCGGCAGTTCGCGCGACTTGCGCAGCACATTGAGCCTTACTTTTTCGCCCGGTGTTAATTGCGCGATCAGGTTCAACATGGAGATCGTATCGCTCACCGGCGTATTCGAAACCGACAATAAAATATCGCCGGGTTTGATGCCGGCCCTGTCAGCCGGGCCGCCCTTGAGCACACCGGCGATGATGGTGCCCGAGGTTTTTTCAAGTCCGAAACTCTCGGCCAGTTCAGGCGTAATATCTTGCGGCTCGACGCCGATCCAGCCGCGCACTACCTGGCCACTCTTGATGATCGACTCCATCACCGTCTTCACGGTAGAGGAAGGAATCGCAAAACCTATGCCAAGCGAGCCGCCACTACGGGAGTAAATCGCCGTGTTAATGCCGAGCAGATTGCCATGCGTGTCGATCAGTGCTCCGCCTGAATTGCCCGGATTGATGGCGGCATCGGTCTGGATAAAATTCTCGAAGGTGTTAATTCCCAGATGATTGCGACCCAGCGCAGAGACAATGCCCATCGTGACCGTCTGTCCAACGCCGAAAGGATTGCCGATTGCGAGTACAACGTCACCGACTTGCGTGTTTTCCAGTTTCCCCAATGTGATCGCTGGTAGGTCCTTCAGATTGATCTTTATGACAGCCAGGTCAGTCTCGGGGTCGGTGCCGACCAGTTTTGCCGACACCTTGCGTCCGTCTGCGAGCGCGACTTCAATTTCATCAGCGGCTTCGATCACATGATTGTTGGTCAGGATGTAACCTTCGGTGCTAACGATTACGCCTGAGCCTAGACTGAACTGCCGTTCATCTTGCGAACCGAGTCCATCGCCAAAGAAGCGCTTGAAGAGGGGATCATCATTGAACGGGTGCGGCTTTTGTTTTGCTTCCTTGGTCGTAAAAATATTGACCACGGAAGGCATTGCCCGACTAGCGGCGGAACGATAGGAATTCTGCGACGCTGCTGAGCCCGTCGCTTCCTGTATTGGTACCGAACGCGATTCAATACGCAGGTCTTGCGAACTGCGAGAAATCCATTCGGGCTTGAGGGTCGTTACAATGAACCAGATGGCAAGGATCACCGTGACAGTTTGCGAAAATAAAAGCCAGAAACGACGCATAGCGAGAGTGAATATGAATGACAGATCAGTAGAAAGAGAGACGTTGGCGAAATATCTAGCCGCTACGCTCGATATTAACCGCTTTCGTGATTATTGCCCAAACGGCTTGCAGGTCGAAGGGAGGCAGCAAATCAGCCATCTCGTGACCGGCGTGACAGCCAGCCTTGCACTGCTTGAGGCCGCGCAAGCTGCGGGTGCAGATGCGGTACTCGTGCACCATGGTTTTTTCTGGCGAGGTGAAGATCCGCGCGTGATCGGTCCGCGACAGCGCCGGCTCAAACTTTTGCTGTCGAATGATATTAATTTGTACGCCTATCACTTGCCGCTTGATGCACATCCTGTAATGGGCAATAACGCGCAACTTGCAGCTCGACTGGGTTTGTCAGTAAGCAGCCGTTTCGGCGAGCAAGATCTCGGCTGGCTTGGCAGTGCCTCGCCAACACTTACCTGCATTGGTGATCTGGCTCAATTGGTGGAGCAAGTACTGGGTCGTGCGCCGCTATTGATCGGTGATCCCGCGCAAGTCATTGGCCCTGTCGCGTGGTGTACGGGTGCCGCGCAGCAGTCACTTGCGGATGCAATAGAGGCCGGCGCCCGCACCTATCTGAGCGGCGAAATTTCCGAGCAGACCGTTCATCTGGCGCGCGAGTCTGGCGTTGCTTATCTCGCTTGCGGTCATCACGCGACAGAACGCTATGGCGTGCAGGCTGTTGGTGAACATTTGGCGCAGCAGTTCGGTTTGCGTCATCAATTCATCGATGTGCCGAATCCTGTTTAAATAAATCCGGCTTAGACATTAGTGCGATTAATACTCGGGCTGTGTGCGAGGACTACGAATGTATTTGAAGTCGCGCAGTCTATTGCCGGATTCATTCTTTGCGCACAGATTAAGCTGCGAGAATTCAATTAACAAATGCCATTCAAATGGCCTGAATTTGGAACCAAGTCGATTGTCTGCACACCGACTGCATTCGTATTCAGAAGTTAACTTTGGAATTCTCATCATGCTGCAAAACCTGCCAGTCAACCACACCCGTGTCATGGTGGTGGAAGATGATGCCGTTACGCGCCGTCTCTTATGCAATGCTATCGAACTCGAACCATCACTGACGCTGTGTGCTGCGTTTGGCTCTGTGGTGCAGGCGCTCGAATGGTTGAAGTCGGGAACGATTGATTTATTATTGACCGACCTTGGTCTGCCTGACGGCTCAGGCCTCGCAATAATTTATGCTTGTCGACGCCTATTGCCTGATGCAGACATTATGGTCATCACGATGTCCAGCGACGAAGAGCAGGTGCTGGCCTGTATTGAAGCCGGCGCAGCCGGCTATGTATTAAAAGAAGCCGGCCATATGGACATCGTGCGCGCCTTGCTGGATTTACGTGCTGGTGGTTCGCCTATCAGCCCCGTGATAGCGCGTAAGGTACTCGCTCGCATGCGCAAATCTGGCGCCCGCATTAATAATCCGGACGATGCCGAAATAAGCCAAACGCTGACTCGCAGGGAAAATGCCATTCTTGAATTGATCGCGCGTGGTGACAGTTATGCCAAAGTCGCTCTTGCGCTCGGCGTCTCAGTCGGCACCGTACAAACGCACGTGAAAAATATATACGGCAAGCTCTCCGTCCATTCGCGCGGCGAGGCTGTATTCGAGGCGCAGCGTCGCGGATTGCTACATATTGAGCCGCTTAAAACCAATTAATTCAATTATCAAAAAAGCCAAATTATTACTGGCATCGGAAATTGATTGCCTAATTGTTCATTTTTCGCCCTTTATCATTGCATGTATGGCGGTCTTATACGTGTTTTGCCAAGCTGACTTCTTTAAAAGCGTTACTGCCTCCGCTATAATGTAAGGTTGCTGGAAGTTCCGTATAAGTTTTGCAATTTCATTGATTGGGGTTGTTATGAGTGACGAGAAGCAGGTTGACCCGGGCCGTCGTGGCTTACTGGTTGCAACATGCGCTGCAGGTGGCGTGGCCGGTTTGGCTGCGGCAGGTGCGTTTGTATCAACTTTTGAGCCTTCGGAGCGGGCCAAAGCGGCCGGTGCGCCGGTTGAAGTCGATATTGCCGACCTGAAGCCGGGCGAGATGAAAACAGTAGAATGGCGCGGTAAGCCAGTCTGGATTGTCAAGCGCACGCCAGAGATGGTGGCCGGGCTGAAAAAAATAGATGCGGAGCTGGCTGATCCGAAATCCGAGCGTAAACCAGACGAGTTGACGCCTGAATACGCGCGCAATGAAGAACGCTCGATCAAGCCTGAAATTCTGGTTGCCGTTGGTATCTGCACCCATCTGGGTTGCTCGCCAAGCACCAAGTTCCAGTCGGGTCCGCAACCTTCGTTGCCGAATGACTGGGCCGGTGGATTCCTCTGCCCGTGCCATGGTTCCACCTTTGATCTGGCGGGTCGCGTGTTCAAGAACAAGCCTGCGCCAGACAACCTTGAGGTGCCGCGTCATATGTACGTCAGCGATACCCGTATCGTAATTGGCAAAGACCAGAAAGGTGAGGCTTGATCATGGCATTTGTCGAGAAAAAACTCCCTGCGGATGCGCCACTGGCGCAAAAAGCATTGGGCTGGGTTGATGACCGTTTCCCTCTGTCCAAACTGTGGAACGATCAATGGGGCAAATACCATGCACCAAAGAACTTCAACTTCTTTTATATATTCGGCTCGCTCGCCGCATTGGTGTTGGTCATCCAGATTGTTACCGGCATTTTCCTTGTAATGAACTACAAGCCGGACGCCAATCTGGCTTTCGCTTCAGTTGAATACATCATGCGCGAAGTGCCATGGGGCTGGTTGATACGTTACATGCACTCAACCGGTGCATCGGCATTTTTCATCGTCGTCTATCTGCATATGACCCGTGCGCTGTTGTACGGTTCATACCGCAAGCCGCGTGAATTGATCTGGCTGTTTGGCGTCGCGATCTTCCTGTGCCTGATGGGCGAAGCCTTCATGGGCTACCTGCTGCCGTGGGGCCAGATGTCGTATTGGGGCGCACAGGTGATCGTTAACTTGTTCGGTGCTATTCCGTTCATCGGTCCAGACCTGTCGCTGTGGATTCGTGGTGACTACGTGGTGTCCGACGCGACACTGAACCGCTTCTTCGCTTTCCACGTCATCGCCATTCCGCTGGTGTTGCTGGGTCTGGTTGTTGCGCATCTGATCGCGCTGCACGAAGTGGGCTCGAACAACCCTGACGGCATTGAAGTCAAAGACAACATTGGCCCTGACGGCAATGGCGTCGATACGATTCCATCGCATCCGTACTACACCACCAAGGATATTTTCGGCGTAACGGTATTCCTGACCATCTTTAGCGCAGTGGTATTTTTCGCGCCTGAAATGGGCGGCTACTTCCTCGAATATAACAACTTCATCCCTGCCGATTCACTGAAGACGCCACCGCACATCGCGCCGGTCTGGTACTTCACGCCGTTTTACTCGATCCTGAGGGCGACGACCTCGCAGTTCATGATGGCGCTGATTCTGGGTGTGGTTGCCTACGCCGCATTGATCGTACTGCGCTCTTCGCTGTCACGCATGGTAAAAAATGCCGTCATCGGTGTTGCAGTTGTCGCCATCATCGGCATGCTGATATTCGATGCGAAATTCTGGGGTGTTGTGCTCATGGGCGTATCGGTGCTGATACTTGCTGGCCTGCCTTGGCTCGATCATTCGCCAGTCAAGTCGATTCGCTATCGCCCTGATTGGCACAAGTCACTCTACGTCGTATTTGGCATTGCCTTCGTGATCCTTGGTTACCTCGGTATCTTGCCGCCTACAGACATGCGCACACTCGTCGCGCAAATCTGTACCTTCATCTACTTTGGTTTCTTTTTGTTGATGCCATGGTGGAGCACGATGGGCACATTTAAAAAAGTGCCGGATCGCGTGACCTTCCATCCGCACTAAGCCGCAAAGGATAACGAGAATGAAACTGTTGAAAAAAATGCTCGCGGTGATTGCTTTGCTGCCGGCGTTGGCAATCGCCAACGAAGGCGGCCATCCGCTCGATCACGCACCGGACCGCAGCCATGATTTGTCAGCCTTGCAAAATGGCGCACGTTTGTTCGTCAACTATTGCCTGAACTGTCACTCTGCCTCATTGATGCGCTACAACCGTTTGCGCGATATCGGTTTATCTGAAGAGCAGATCCGCGATAATTTGCTCTTCACGTCGGACAAAGTTGGAGATCTGATGAAGACCAACCTGAGCGCAGCGGATGCAAAACAATGGTTCGGTGCGTCGCCACCTGATTTGTCCGTCATCGTTCGTGCCAAGTCTTCCGACCAGGGTCCGGGCGCTGACTGGGTTTATACCTATCTGCGTACCTACTACAAGGACGCATCGCGTCCGACTGGCTGGAACAACCTGGTGTACCCGAATGTCGGCATGCCGCATGTACTGTGGGAGTTACAAGGTATTCGCGAAGCAAACTTTGTGGAAGAAAAAGATCCGCATGACCCGACTAAAACCATTCACAAATTTGAAGGTTTCAAGCAAGTCAAAGCCGGCAAGATGAATGCGCAGGAATATGACACGGCAGTTGCCGACCTGGTTGCATTCATGGGCTGGATGAGCGAACCAATTAAGAACAAGCGCCAGCAGCTTGGCGTTTGGGTGCTGTTGTTCATGTCTCTGCTGGTCTTGCTGGCCTGGCGCCTGAATGAGTCCTACTGGAAGGAAGTCAAATAAGCCAGGTCCTGTTTTTTGCCGGAGTGTTTTGCTGGTCGTTTAGTAAATGAGTTAAACACCGTAAGCACTCCGGAGTAAAAGTCAGCTATTCGTACTAAGGGTGAGCGATTTCAGCTCACCCGCTTTGTTTCCAAGGAACTGCATAAAATGATGGTCCTCTACTCCGGCACAACCTGCCCCTTTTCCCAACGCTGCCGTCTTGTCCTGTTTGAAAAAGGTATGGACTTTGAAATTCGCGATGTGGACCTGTTCAACAAGCCGGAAGACATCTCGACCATGAACCCGTACGGCCAGGTGCCTATTCTGGTTGAGCGCGATCTGGTGCTCTACGAATCAAACATCATCAATGAATACATCGATGAACGCTTTCCGCATCCGCAACTGATGCCGGCCGATCCGCTGATGCGCGCCCGCGCCCGTCTGATGCTGTTCAATTTTGAAAAAGAATTGTTTGTTCACGTGCATACGCTGGAAAACGAGAAATCGCGCTCCGCCGAAAAAATCCATGAGAAAGCGCGCTCGGAAATCCGTGATCGCCTGACCATGCTGGCACCACTGTTCCTGAAAAACAAATACATGCTCGGCGAAGAGTTTTCAATGCTCGACGTCGCGATTGCACCCTTGCTCTGGCGTCTGGATCACTACGGCGTGGAACTTTCCAAGACAGCTGCTCCACTGATGAAATACGCCGAGCGCATCTTTTCGCGTCCGGCCTATATCGAAGCGCTGACCCCGTCTGAAAAAGTCATGCGTCGCTGATCGTTGATGCAGCGCTTTGCCACTTAGCGGTAAAGCGCTGCGCACATAACCTAATCAAGTACGACTCATTGTTCCGTTCATGTCTGAAACCTCAACAAAACCTTACTTGCTGCGCGCCCTCTACGAATGGTGCACTGACAATGGCTATACGCCCTACATAGCAGTCATGGTTGATGACAGTACCCGTGTGCCGATGGAGTTCGTCAAAAACGGCGAGATCGTACTCAACATCAGTTTCGATGCGACCGGTCATTTGAAGATAGACAATGACTACATTCACTTCAAGGCGCGCTTTGGCGGCATTTCGCGCGAAATAGTCGTGCCAGTGGAAAATGTCAGCGCGATCTATGCCCGTGAAAACGGGCAGGGCATGGCGTTTGACGTAATTCGTAATGAAGAAGCGAAAGAACCGAAGGGCAAAAAGAAAGCTGCCATCAAGGCAGTTGATGCCAGCAGCCAGCGTCCCGAGCTTGTGCCCGGCCTGTCAGCTGTACCAACTGGCGATACAACTTCGGCTAAAGCTGACAGCGCTGACGAAGATCCAGAGCCACCAAAGAAGGGCGGGCCACCTCGGCTTACTCGCATCAAATAACGTATAATCTGCTTCTTCAAAATGCCGACTTAGCTCATCAGGTAGAGCACATGATTTGTAATCATGGGGTGGCGGGTTCGAGTCCTGCAGTCGGCACCACGCACAACTCATCCAAGTCGTTGATCAGTAACGACATCTAAGCTTCTTGGCGGTTCACTCAGCATCACAGCGGCTACCCAGCGGGTATCACGCGGAACCTCACGGAGTACTTTTTGAACATCACAGTATCAACTTCATTCACAAAGCTGTAAGGCACCTGTGAAGCAAGAAGCCGAATTCAACGTGGTACTACCGTCGTAAGCAAGCACGTGCCACCGACACATGTCAATTGACACAGGCCGGCACTCAAAAATTGATACACCTTGCTGATGCTCTTACTGCCGGCCGTCAGAGTCCTTGTTGTGCTTACGTCGAAATTCTCCAGGCGAGCATCCCGCCTCACGTTTGAAGAATTTCACAAAATTAGTCGGCTCATCAAAGCCCACCCGATCAGCGATGAGGGCAATCGGCAGGGCGGTGTGGGCCAAGAGCCGCTTGGCTTCCAGATTAATCCTGGAAGCGATGTAGGCCTTAGCTGTTACTCCGGCCACTTCGAGAGTGGCCCGGCTCAAGCTCTTCTCGGAGCAGCCCAGCAGGCTGCCGTATCCGGACACTTGATGTTGGCTGGCGAAGTTCTTCTCCAGCAATAGCTTGAAGCGTTTGAACCGCTGAAGGTTCGAGGAGCCCGCCGTTCCTTGGCTCCCTTGTCGTCCGCCCACAAGATGCAATCGCAGAAGTAGTGCGTAAAGTTGGTGTCGCAAGAGGGCGTGTAAATAAGCTGACGACCCCTGGAGTTGGGCATCCCTGTGCATTTGCACGATGCCACCGGCGACTGCCTGCGTTTCCTCTTCAACGAGCGCCATGTGCTCAGACAGGGCTTCCAGACTGGCTACCATCTGCAGGTCGGCCTGCGCAACCGTCGTCTGCAAGGGCAGCAGGAACTCTGGGCGAAAAATGACCAGCCAGCCGTCCCAGTCGAGGGAGCTATCAAATTGCTGGGCTTGGGCGGGGCGCAGGGTCAAAAGGGACCCGGGCCGGCAAGGGATCGCTGTGAAGTCAATGGTGTGAGTGCATTGCCCCCGGGTGACACAGATCAGCATGTGGAAATCGATACGATGCGCCAGCCGCAGAGGGTCCTTGGCTACTCGCCGCCGCAATTCCGACACTGGAAATACTTCGAGGTCCAGTGGGTAGAAAGACGGGGGGCGATAACCCAAGCGTTGGATATCCGACTCTTTCCCTTTTGTAGCCATCACAGTAATGTCCAATTTTTACCATTATTGGGCACCATTTTACCGGTTCATCCAAATCTTGTTCTTCTAAAATAGCCCATGAATTCTTACCTTATAGGCTATCGGCCGAATGACTTGGAGACTTGTAATGATTCCTCGAATGTCCCGTTTTATCCCATTCACCTTGGCTGCGCTTGCAGCTGTGTCGCTAATGACCAACGCCGCCACCAATTCACCAAAACAGGAAAAATCCATGGCTTCCCACCAGAAAGAGCAAGTAGTTGAACTATTGAAGAGCATCGAGACGGGTGACACCAAGCCCGTGTCCTATATCAACCCTGATAAATACATTCAACACAATCTGGCGGTCGGTGACGGTTTAGCTGGATTCGGGGCCGTCTTGCAGCAACTGCCCAAGGGCAGCGCCAAAGTGAATACAGTACGGGTGTTCCAGGACGGCAATTATGTCTTTACCCATACCGACTACAATTTCTTCGGCCCCAAGATTGGCTTTGACATTTTCCGCTATGAAGATGGCAAGATTGTTGAGCATTGGGACAACTTGCAGGAGAAGTCAGCCGCTGCTAACCCCAGCGGTCACACGATGACAGACGGCACCACGGCGGTTCAGGATATTACGAAGACAGAGGAAAACAAGGCGCTGATCCGTGCTTTCGTGGATGAGATACTGGTGAATGGCCAAATGGAAAAGCTGACCAAGTATTTCGATGGAGATCACTATATTCAGCACAACCCTAATATTGCAGATGGCCTTTCCGGTCTGGGAAGCGCTCTGCAGGCGCTGGCCAAGCAAGGCATTACCATGAAATATGACCGTATCCACAAGGTACTAGGAGAGGGAAATTCCGTGCTGGTGGTTAGTGAAGGTAGCTTTGCCGGCCAACACACGTCCTTCTACGACCTATTCCGTGTCGAGAATGGCAAAATTGCCGAGCATTGGGACACCATCGAAACAATTCCTCCTCGTTCTGACTGGAAGAACGGGAACGGCAAGTTCTGATCGAAGTGATTCTGGGATGGTCCTGGACTGATTCCAGGGCTGTTACCAGATGGATTCTCTGCAGTCGTTCAGAAACATGCCGTCAATCCTCAGCCCTTGAGCGTAGCAAGCAGACGTTTTTTAACTGGAAATTACTAAGCGTATTCCGCCAGCGCGCCTTTCATCTTTTTCAGGGCCACAACTTCAATCTGACGAATACGCTCCGCCGACACGCCATACTCCGCCGCCAGTTCATGCAAGGTCGCACCTGAACCATCATCATTGGCCAGCCAGCGTGATTCAACAATGCGGCGTGAGCGCGGATCCAGACTTTCCAGCGCGGCCTTCAGGCCTTCGGACTGCAGCCTGTCAACTTGTCTGGCAGCCAGCACCTTGCTTGGCTCCGTGCTGTCTGAAGACAGGTAAGCGATAGGCGAGAACTTGTCATCATCGTCATCCGAAGACGACTCTAGCGCAATATCTCGCCCCGTCATCCGCGTTTCCATCTCGATGACTTCTTCGCGTTTCACGTTCAGTGTCTTTGCCAACTCATCGACCTGATCCGGTGTCATGGCATCAAGTCCGGTTTTGTGGCTGCGCAGGTTGAAGAACAACTTGCGCTGTGCCTTGGTCGTGGCCAGCTTCACCATGCGCCAGTTGCGCAAGATGTATTCGTGCATCTCGGCCTTGATCCAGTGCATCGCATACGACACCAGTCGCACGCCCTGATCCGGATCGAAGCGCTTGACTGCCTTCATCAAGCCGACATTACCTTCCTGAATCAGATCAGCGTGCGGCAAACCATAGCCCAAGTATCCGCGTGCGATCGACACGACCAGCCGCAGGTGCGACAAAATCAGTCCTTGTGCGGCAGCCAGATCGTTCTCGTCACGCAGACGGCGTGCGAGTGAGGTTTCTTCTTCCTGCGTCAGCATGGGCAGGCGGTTTACGGCAGAAATATAGGCGTCCAGATTGCCCAGTGTGCCGGTAAACCCGAGAGCCAGCCCCTGTTGACCAATCGGTGCCAGGGCAGACGATGCGGACAATGGTGTCATTGATTCTCCTTTGGTAAATTCAGCTGTTTTGCATGGCCGATTCGGTTTAAATCGCCGGATTCGACCTTAAATAGAATATTAGCACTCTCTGAAAGAGAGTGCTAATACCCGATTTGAATGGAAGGGACGCGGGAGTTTCAGTTGCTGCGGCTCAGGGCGCGCCGGACCGACAGCGCAGCGCCGAGCAAGCCCAGCCCGGTGCTGGCTGCCAGCAGCAGGGCTACTGCCTCGGGTGCAAGCGGCGAGAGCATGAAGGAAGAACCATACAGCTGCGCCAGTTCGCCGACCGAGATGTTGAGGACGGATAACGCGGCCATCACCCCCAGCAGCGCGACGATACCGGCTCCGAGGCCGAGCAGGGCGCCGGTGTAATAAAAAGGACGGGCAACGAAAGCGTCGGTGGCGCCCAGCAGCCGGGCGACATCAATTTCTTCCGCTTGTGTGACGACTTGCAGCCTTATCGTATTGAAAACGACTGCAACTACCACGCCGCACAAGGTGGCAGCCAGTAGCCACAGCACATTCGCAGCCAACTGCAGTACTGCAGCCAAACGCTTGACCCATGCCGAGTCCAGTTGCACCGTCTCCACGCCTGGCAGCCGGGCGATCGCCTCGGCGAGCTTGTCGATGCGGCGAGCGCCGGCGGCGTCTTCGGCATTGCCAAGCTTGATGACATACGCATCGGGCAAGGGATTGGAGCCAAGCGTTGTGACCACATCGGACAGGCCGGCGCGCTCTTTCATGGCAGCGAGCGCATTTTCACGGGTAATGAAATCGAGTTTTACAGTCACGCCATTGGTTTGCGCCACGCGCCGGATGTCAGTCGCCAGCGCCTGAGCACGCTCGCGCGGCAAATCGGCCGACGTAAATACACTGATTTCAGGCTCTACAGCCAGTTCGCGCGACACTGGTTTCAGGTTGTCGAGCAAGGTCAGACCAGCGACGGGCAGCATCAATGCCAGTGCAATCACGATCACATTGAAAATGAAGCTGCCGGGTTTGCCGGCAATGCGCACAGCGGCGTTGCGCAGAGCCAGCCCGTGTTGTCGAATCCAGGATTTCATGCGCCCACCTCGCTGTCGGCTTCGCGAATGGCAGCCACACGGCCATGAGCAAGTTCCACCACGCGGCTGGCGCGTTCCAGCAGGCGCTCGTCGTGGGTTGAAATAATGCAGGTCACGCCGGCATCATTAAAAGCCTGCAACATGTCGAGCACCTGGCGGCCACTGTCGCGGTCCAGATTGGCAGTGGGCTCGTCCGCCAGAATAATGCGCGGGCGATGCACAATGGCGCGCGCGATCGACGCTCGCTGCTGCTCGCCACCCGACAGCGTCTGCGGCGCAGCCAGCGCCTTGTCAGCCAGTCCTACGCGGCCGAGCGCAACGCGCGCGCGCTGCTCGGCTTCGGCATGCAAGTCGCCGCTCACAATCAGCGGCAGCATCACATTAGCCAGCACGCTGCGGTCATTGAGCAGGCGGTGCTGCTGCATGATCAGGCCTAGCTTGCGCCGCAGATAAGGCAGGGTGGTGCGGTTAAGCCTGCGCATGTCCTGGCCGCTCACCTGCAGCACGCCACCGCTGGGGCGCTCAATGCCAGCGATCAGTTTAAGTAGCGTGGATTTACCGGCGCCGGAAGGGCCGGCCAGAAACACCAGCTCGCCTTCCTCGACCGTCAGCGAAAGATCGGACATCGCTTTGATGTCACCCGGGTAGTGTTTGGAGACGTGAGAAAAAGAAATAATGGCCATAGCTCGCAAGTTTAGCCTAAGAGGGCATCCACGAATTCGGATGCAACGAAAGGCTGCAAATCATCGATCGCCTCGCCTATGCCAATGAAATACACCGGCACCGGACGCTGCTTGGCGATCGCAGCCAGTACCCCGCCCTTGGCCGTGCCATCGAGCTTGGTTACGACCAGCCCGGTCAGGCTAAGCGCATCATCGAAAGCCTTGACTTGTGTAAGCGCGTTCTGGCCGGTGTTGCCGTCTATGACCAGCAGCACTTCATGCGGCGCGCTATCGATGCCCTTGCCGAGCACGCGCTTGATTTTCTTCAGTTCGTCCATCAGGTGCAGCTGCGTTGGCAGCCTGCCGGCCGTATCGACCATCACCACATCCATGCCGCGCGCGCGGCCTGCCTGCACGGCGTCGAAAGCGACAGCAGCCGGGTCGCCGGACGCCTGGGATATCACCGCCACGCCATTGCGCTCGCCCCAAACCGTCAGCTGCTCGCGTGCAGCGGCGCGGAAGGTGTCGCCGGCGGCCAGCAAAACTTTTTGGTCGTGTGCCTGCAAATGCTTGGCCAGCTTGCCAATGGTTGTGGTCTTGCCCGCACCATTGACGCCAGCGATCATCATCACCAGCGGCTGTTCGCGGCCCAGCTCAAACGGCTTTTCCAGCGGCTTGAGCAAATCTACCAGCAGGCTGCGCAGCGCAGCCTTCACTTGCGTTGCTTCAGTCAGTTTTTCTTCTTTGACTTTGCGCTTGAGACCGCTGAGCAAAGACGCGGTTGCATCGACACCCGCGTCCGCCATCAACAACGCAGACTCGAGCTCGTCATATAAATCCTCATCGATTTTCGCGCCGACAAACAGCGTCGCGATATTCGAAGACGTGCGCGACAAGCCCGACTTGAGGCGCTCCATCCACGACAAACGTGGCGCAGCCTGTGCAGGCGCTTGTGCAGACGCTTGTACAGATTCAGGCGCAGGCACGGCAGCTGTTGCGGCCACATTTTCTGCAATCGTATCTTGCGGTTTTTTCTTGAAGAAGCTAAACATCGGTTCCGGGGAGCTGCGCAGCGAGGAAAAAGACAAGCAGATACAATCAACCGCACCTGCTGTGACGCCATATCTACATAGACCCCTATTTTATCAGAGCGCAGACTATGAAATTCCGTAACATATTGCCAGTGCTGACTTGTCTTTTCAGCCTTGCCATTGCTGCACCAGTCGTAGAAGCCGCTGCAAACGCGCAAGAATTCAGGCTTGCCAACGGATTACGCATCATCGTGCAGGAAGACAGGCGCGCCCCGACAGTCACTCACATGATCTGGTATCGGGTCGGGTCAATGGATGAGCAAAGCGGCACAACAGGGGTGGCGCATGTGCTCGAACATATGATGTTCAAAGGCACACAAAAACTCAAGCCTGGCGATTTCAGCGCCAAGGTCGCGGCACTAGGCGGCCGAGACAATGCCTTCACCGGTAAGGACTACACTGCCTATCACCAGCAAATTGAAAAGTCGCATCTGGCTGAAGTGATGGCGCTGGAAGCCGACCGCATGCAAAACCTGACGATGGACAAGAACGAGTTTGACAAGGAAATCAAGGTCGTCATGGAAGAGCGTCGCCTGCGCACCGACGACCAGCCCATTGCCAAAGTCTATGAGGCCTTGAACGCTACCGCCTTTGTCGCCAGCCCTTATCACAACCCTGTTGTCGGCTGGATGGATGACTTGCAAAACATGACAGCCGCCGATGCCCTCGCATGGTACGAGCGCTGGTATGCGCCGAACAACGCGATCATGGTCGTCACCGGTGATGTCGATGCCCAGCAAGTGCGGGCCATGGCAGAAAAATATTTCGGCAAGATTCCGGTCAAGACCTTGCCAATGACCAAGCCGCGAAACGAGCCGCCGCAAAACGGCATCCGCCGCGTTGTCGTCAAAGCACCCGCTGAAAATCCGTACGTCGTGCTTGCGTTTAAAGTGCCGACGCTGCGCGATGTGGAAAAAGATGATGACGTGCATGCGCTTGATGTGCTGGCCGCTGTTCTCGACGGCTACGATAACGCCAGATTGCCGGCACGGCTGGTGCGCACCGAGCGCATTGCCAACTCGGCCGGCGCCAGCTATGGCGCTATAGAGCGCGGCCCCAGCCTGTTCACGCTCGACGGTGTGCCGGCACAGGGAACGACCATTGAGCAACTCGAGCAAAAGCTGCGTGCTGAAGTGACGCGCATTGCAAACGACGGCGTCTCTGCTGCGGAATTAAAACGCGTCAAGACGCAGCTGATTGCCAGTCAGATTTATAAGCGCGATTCGATTTTTGGTCAGGCTATGGAAATCGGCAGCATGGAAATGGCCGGCATATCGTCGCGCCAGATCGACCGCATCATTGAAAAACTCGCCGCCGTCACGCCGGCCCAGGTACAGGCTGTCGCGCAAAAATATTTTTCGGATGATCAACTGACCGTGGCCTCGCTGGTGCCGCTGCCGATGGGGCAGGATGAAAAAAAAGCAGCAGTGCCCGGCTTGCGTCATTAATCATTGGCGTCATTAATCATCGGTGCCATTAATCATTAGGGACAAGATTTATGTTTAAACACCTGCTCATCGTGTGTGTACTGCTGACCTCGGGCATCGCACAAGCCGCGTTGAAAATCCAGCACTGGACGCTGGAGAATGGCGCGCGCGTCTATTTTGTCGAGAACCGCACCATACCAATGCTGGACCTTAACGTTGAATTTGACGCCGGCGCCAAGCGCGATCCGGCCGGCAAATCCGGCACTGCCGCGCTGACCAACACCATGCTCGCGCGCGGGCTGGCGCAGGCCAGACTGGCCAATGGCACGCTCGAGCCGGCAATGTCCGAAGCGGAAATATCAGATGCCTTCGCCGACGTGGCAGCGCAGCGCGGCAGCGGACCCGGCACCGATCGTGCCGGCATGTCGCTGCGCACCTTGTCATCCCAAGCCGAACGCGATCAAGCCGTGCTGCTGGTGGCGCGCTTGCTCTCTCAGCCGAGCATGCCTGCTGACTTTTTCCAGCGCGATAAAGCGCGGCTGTTATCGGCCATACGCGAAGCGATGACCAAGCCGGAGTCGATTGCAGAGAAAGCCTTCTGGCGGCTGGCCTATGGCACACACCCGTATGGATTTGAAGCGACGGTGGAATCGGTGGAGGCCATTACGCGCGACGATCTGCTTGCATTTCATGCGCGCCATTATGTCGCCAATCATGCGGTGGTCTCGCTCATTGGCGACATCAGCAAAGATGAAGCCGACGCCATTGCACGGCAACTGACGACGCGTCTGCCTCAAGGAAAGCCGCTGCCTGCCTTGCCGGCCGTAGCCACACCGAAAGCCACGGAAGTGCGCATAACGCATCCGGCGTCGCAGGCGCATATCCTGGTCGGCACACCGGCGTTGCAGCGCGGCGATCCGGATTTTTTTGCCCTGACAGTCGGTAACTACATTCTCGGCGGCGGCGGTTTCGTATCGCGCCTGACGAAGGAAGTGCGCGAAAAACGTGGGCTCGCTTATAGCGCCTACAGCTACTTCAGCCCGATGGAGCAGCCGGGCCCGTATCAGGCTGGTTTGCAAACTCGCAAAGACCAGTCTGACGATGCATTAAAAGTAGTGCGCGAGACGATTGCCAACTATCTGCAAAATGGGCCAACCGAAGCGGAGCTTAAGGCAGCCAAAGATAATTTGATTGGCGGCTTTGCACTGCGCATCGATAACAACCGCAAGATTCTCGATAACATCGCCGTCATCGGTTATTACCAGATGCCGCTCGACTATCTCGACACGTGGACTTCACAAGTCGCGCGAGTCAGCGTGGCCGACATACGTGCGGCATTCAAGCGCAAGCTGTCCATGGACAAGCTGGTCACTGTCGTCGTTGGCGGCAGCGAAAAGTAAGCTGCATGAAAAAAAAATCAGAAAAATCAGCAGCTGCCCCGCGCCAGGTTCGTATCATTGGCGGCACATGGAAGCGCACGCCGCTGCCGGTGCCGGAAGTCGAGGGATTGCGACCGACACCGGACCGTGTGCGCGAAACCGTGTTCAACTGGCTTGGGCACTTACAGGTCGGTGGCTGGCATCAGATTGATTGCCTCGATTTATTTGCCGGCACCGGCGCGCTGGGATTTGAGGCGGCCAGCCGTGGTGCGCGTAAAGTCGTGCTGGTTGAATCGCATCCGGCCGCATTGCGCCAATTGCATGCTACCCGCGACAAGCTCGCAGCCGCGCAAGTGAGCATACAGCGCGGCGACGCGCTGACTGTAGCGGCTGGCATTGCGGCCAAATTCAATCTCATCTTTCTTGACCCGCCGTATCAACTGCAACTACTGCCGCGCTTGCTGCCGCTGTGCCGCAGCTTGTTAGTAGAAGATGGTCTGGTTTATGCTGAAGCCGAGCAGTCATTTGAGACCAAACCGCAGCCAGACTGGCTCGCAGACTGGGATATTGTGCGAGCCGATAAAGCTGGCATGGTTCATTGCGCATTATTACGCCCAATCTTGCAAGCAGATGACGGGGCTCAAAACTAAGGCATAATTCGCGTTCTTTATCTTTATTGGCAATTTGTTTGCCTGTAAAAGAACCGCATAAGGACAGCAGCATGGTTACAGCCATCTACCCCGGAACCTTTGACCCGCTCACGCGCGGCCATGAAGACTTGGTGCGCCGCGCATCGGGTCTGTTCGACAAGCTCATCGTTGGCGTCGCCGACAGCAAGGCAAAACGCCCTTTCTTCTCCCTTGAAGAACGGCTCGACATTGCCGGCGAAGTGCTTGGCCATTACCCGAATGTGCAGGTTGAGAGCTTTTCCGGTCTGCTGAAAGATTTCGTGCGGCGTCATGATGCGCGCGTCATCGTGCGCGGCTTGCGTGCCGTATCTGATTTTGAATATGAATTCCAGATGGCCGGCATGAACCGCTACCTGCTGCCGGACGTCGAAACCCTGTTCCTGACGCCGTCGGACCAATACCAGTTCATCTCTGGCACCATAGTTCGTGAAATCGCCGTGTTGGGTGGCGATGTATCGAAATTTGTTTTCCCATCTGTCGAACAATGGCTGCAAAAAAAGATCGCAGCCGGAGACGTCTGAGCGAATCGCCGTGGCCCTGATCATCACTGACGATTGCATCAACTGCGACGTATGCGAGCCAGAGTGCCCGAACGAGGCGATCTTCATGGGGCCGCTGATCTATCAGATCGACCCGAATAAATGCACCGAGTGCGTCGGCCATTTCAACGAGCCGCAATGTCAGCAAGTCTGCCCCGTTGCCTGCATTCCCCTTGATCCTGCATGGCGCGAGAGCAAGGAAGAATTACAAGCCAAGTATGAACGGCTGCAGGCTAGCTGAATCTCATCGCTTGCAGCAACTTCCAAACGAACCAAATTCAGCATTTTCGGTCTTTATAGTATTTCGGCATTCAGCTTTTTTCCGAATATAAATATGAATGCAGGCCGACTTTCCGAAGGTGCAGTGCCAGAAGGCTCACCCGAAATTACTCCTGAATCGCAAGTGCAGCTGCGCCACTTGATTGCGACCTTGCCCGGCATGCTATGGACAGCCGATGCAAATGGTCAAATCGATTTCGTCAGCCCTCAATGGCTGACAGCAACCGGTTTGTCCTTGTCAGAATTGCTGGATAACGGTTGCTTCTCCGCCGTACATCCAGAGGACTATGATGCTGTGCATGCGGCCTGGAACAGCGCCGTAGAGAGCCGGCAAGAAACGACCCTTGAATTTCGCATCATAGGCAAGGCCGGCGCACTCTACTGGTTTTCTGCTCGGGTAAAACCTATCTTCAACGTGAATGGCGGAGTCAATTACTGGATAGGCTTGTGCACTGATATTACCGACCAGAAAAAAGCCCAGTTCGCATTGCAGGAAAATGAAGAGCACTTGAAGCTCATCATAGAAAATCTGGCAGAAGGGCTGATTGTTATCGAGCCCGACGGCAAGACGCTGCACTGGAACCGTAAAGCGCTCGCATTGCATCAGTATGCAAGCGTAAATCAGCGCACTAAAAATCTCGACGAGATTCGTCATGACTATTTTTTGCTGAATGAAGAAGGCAAGCGCATACCGTTTGAAGAGTGGCCCATCAATCGGCTGTTTCGCGAAGGAAGCTTGCATGACTATGAAGCGACTATATGTAATATCAAACATAGATGGACGCGTGTACTAAGTTATGGCGGTGTTATGGTGCGCAATGCTGAAGGCAAACTGCTGATGGGTTTGCTGACGACGCGCGACATCACCGAAAGCAAGCGTATCGAGAACGCCCGCGCTGATGCCGAGAAGCGATTGCAGCTGGCCGTAGATATTGCCCATCTCGGTTCATGGGAATGGTCTGTCAGAGAAAAGGAAGTTTATTTCTCGCCGGAGTGGAAAAAACTGCTCGGCTTTCAAGATAATGAATTGCCGAATCAGATCGCCGAGTGGTCCAATCGATTGCATTCGGCTGAACGTGAGCAAGTACTTGCGGAGCTTAGTCGGTTTGTTGCACATCCGGCTGATACATTGCAACTCGAATACCGTATGCGCCATCGTGATGGCAGCTATCGCTGGATGATTGCACAAGCTATTGCCAACTTCGATGAAAAAAAACGCGTTACCCGCCTGATAGGCACTATGCTCGACGTAACCGAGCAAAAGCAGATCGAACAGCGTGTGCGTGAAGCCGCGCAGCATGATGTACTGACCGGCCTGCCAAATCGTGCGCTGATTTTTGAATACGCAGGCCATTTGCTGGCAGCGGCTAGTCGCAAGCACAGCCGTGGCGCATTTCTGTTTATTGATCTGGACCGATTCAAGCCCGTCAATGACTTATATGGCCATGAGATTGGCGACCGGCTGCTGAGGGAAGTATCAAAGCGGCTGATCGCCTGCGTGCGGCATGAAGACGTCGTCGGTCGCATAGGCGGCGATGAATTCGTCATCGTCCTGCCTTATCTGGGCAAAGGTCATTCCGCGCCTACCGTTGCCGAGCATGTGCTGGATGCAATGCTGCAGCCTTTCCAGATTGGCGAGCTTGACCTGTCGATCTCGGCCTCAATCGGCATCAGCCTCTATCCGCAGCATGGCAGCGACGTCGATACCCTTTTGCATGCTGCCGACCTGGCGATGTATCACGCCAAGGATAGCGGACGTGGCGGCTATCATGTTTATACCCCCGACCTGAACAGTCGGATCAACACATCCTCTTCGATAGAAGCGCGCCTGAAAGATGGCCTGACAAATAGTCGTTTCGTTCTGCTGTATCAACCCGTCATTAATGTGGATACCGGCAAGCTGATAGGTGCAGAGGCACTATTGCGCTTGCCTGCGAATGAAGGCGACGATCTTGAAACAGTCAGTCCCGAGCGCTTCATACCGGTGGCTGAATCCGCCGGTATGATTGCGCCAATAGGCGACTGGGTTGCCACCGAGATATGTCGTCAGCAAAGCGAATGGCGTCGGCTTGGTTTGCCGCCCGTTGTCATTGCCATGAACGTCTCGCCGCTGCAATTCCGCCAGCGCGGTTTCGTGGCGCGCCTGCTTGATATTGTGCGTAATGCAGAGATTGAACCCGGCACCCTGCAAATTGAAATTAATGAAAGTGCCGTCATGGAGAGCGTCGACGACGCTATCGAAACCTTGAACGCAATTCATGACGCAGGCATCAGCATTGCACTCGATGATTTCGGCACCGGCTATTCCAGTCTCAGCTACCTGAGCTATCTGCCGCTAGACAAGCTCAAGGTCGATCAGTCCATCGTTCATCAACTGATCGCTAACAAATCTAGCCAGACCATTACGGAAATCATCATTGCATTAGGTAAATCGCTCAGATTAGAAATCGTCGGTGAAGGCATCGAATCCTTGCAAGAGCTCGATTATTTGCGGCTGCACGGCTGCCATCTGGCGCAAGGGAATTTCTTTAGCCAGCCTTTGTCCGCTGCGGAATTTGTTAGCTGGCACAGAGAGCACATGACCATGATGTGAACCTTGGCGAAAGACTAATGTCTCTTTAGTCAGCGCAGTCAAGTCGCCGTGCAGATTGAGAGGCATACGTATGTCAGCCAAAGCCAGCCCCAAGCGGGAGCGCGAATTTAAGCAATTGGAACAGCGCTTCAAAAAAGAGCATCGCTATGAAGGCCGTGAAGAGGAAGTCGCTGCGCGCATTGTCAACAAGCAGCGCGCGCAATACGGCGAAACCGCCGCTGAAAAAGCTAAGGATAAAATCGGTCAGTCACCCGACCGCGGCCTGCCGCTGCATAATTACCAGCATCTGACGACAGAGCAAATCGTGCGTCAGCTTGCTTCGTTGCCGGCATCTGGTTTGCGTAAGCTCCGCGCTCACGAAGCGCGTCACAAGAATCGCAAAGGCGTGCTGGAGAAAATGGATCGTTTGCTGAGCGCTTGCTGAAATTTTTATGCGCTGGTAACTTCACGCGCTACTAACACGCGGCACAGGCGACCCCGACCATGTCAGTCGCCAACTCAGTCCGCGCCGCACATTGCCCACCAGTGCAGGTCGGAAGCACGCAAGGTTGGTACCGCCTTTATGGCGTACGCTGGGATAAAGAATCCCCATTGAGCCCTCTTGTAGCAGAGTCTGCGCCAGCGTTTGCGAAGCAATATAGCTGCTGCTACTAAGGCATTTGGCAAAGCCTTCCTGTTCGCGCAAGTCATGAAAGCTGCTATTGAAATCGGCAATCAATGCCTGATAAATGACGCTGTCATCGAAGCGCTCGATTTCCGCATACTCAATTGTTTTATGAAAAATCACTTCTTGTAATGCAGCCTTGTTCGTGAATGAGCAATACCAGGCGCCGCGCTCGCCATCATTGAAGCGGCTGCCTTCCGGTCGCGCATAAGTAAACGCTGCATTGATCAGCCTGAAATTCGGTACCCCAAAAACCAGTTCGTCTATGCCTATGCCAAGCAGGCCATCCCGCTCACCCAGCAAACGCGCATTGGTAGCATTATCCAGATCGAACAGATCTTGTAAGTGATGCGGGTTTTCTGCCAGCGGCGTCAGCACCGAATCTTCCGTGCTGGCATAGCGTGAAGGGATAAGACGAATGGTATCGAATCGCCGCAACGCCTTTACTGGCGGTGTGCGCATTTCAGCGACCGCCGCGCCGCGCATCCAGTAATCTGCGCACAGTCTGCATCGTCAACAGGCCGCCGGCCTGCATCACGGCCAACGGCGTGCTGCCACCAAAGATCGCATTCCGGTTAGGCAGGCTGACCCATTCATCAGCGAGCTTGTCGCCATACAGAATATGCAGCGCTTTATAAATACCGATAAGGAAGGAGATGCGGGTGATGCGGTCTACTTCGAGCACGCGGTCCGGATTTTTTTTCCATTCGTAAAAAGCACTGCTGGAGAGGCTGCCGAGTAGTTCGCGCGCATCGTCGTCGCGCAATTGCCAGGCTTGTGCCAGTTTGAAAAAAGCCTTCAGTGCAGATTGTGACAACCGTTCGCGCTCTTCTCTCTGGTTAAGATCGACCGGGACAACAGGCTCAAAGCGGGTGCGCGGGTACTCTTGGGAAGCAATCATGAGATCCTCCGTTTATGGAGATCATATACTCCATAAACGGATTGTCAATATTGCCTGTCAATTGATGTATTACAGGGACGGTTTGCCCGATCAGACGTTGAACGGGAAGTAATGGCTAAATCTCTTGCCAGACATAGAGGTTTGGCTAGTGACACTCATTTCGTACCCGGTTTCATACCTGGTTTCCGTATCGCCGCCAGGCATTATGCAGCCTGCGCCGCTTGACGGATTGCTTCGGCAGCCCACTGATTGAGACTTTGCCCGTGTGCGGCCGCGGCTATGGCGGCGGCTTCGTGCAACTCGGGGGCGACGCGCAAGGAGAACTTGCCGGAAAAATGCTTGTGAGGATCGACCCCATCTTGTGCGCAGGCTTCGAGGAGGACGCGTAGCGAGATCTCGCCTTCGCGACGCAGGCCATCTACATCCTTGGCGTAGAAGTCGGCGCCGCCGTTCAGCCCGACGAATTCTCCCCGGAACATTTGGATGTCTGGATCGAACGCGATAACTGCCTGATAATCGTTGATTGTAATAGTGTTCATGGTTTCACTCCGTGATCTTCAAGCCACTTGCGAATGGACTCGACTGCACCCTTGTCCGTCGTTGGCTCTGGGTGCGGTCGATGAAACACTCGCCTATCGTCAAACAAACGCACCAGCACACGTGAGCCTTCACGCTCGGTCACTTGCCCGCCCAACTCGACAAATAGCGCCTCAATGTCGGCCCAGCGGACATTCGCCGAGACAGGTCGGGTGAAGATCAGTTCGAGGGTGCGTTGATGCTTTCGCTTCATGTATACATGGTAGCAAAAAGTGGTATCACCAATCAAGCGATATTATTTCCGACTGCCTGTCTGATACTTTGCAGGGCTTGTCCATTGGCTTGACGGTGGCGCATTCCGTTACGTGTAACGGCTTAGAAAGAAAAACCCCCGCAGTGATGTGCGGGGTTCTGTCAGTCCGGCGGAATTCGCCAGAATCTGACGTTTTGTTAGACGTTAAACAGGAAGTTCAGCACATCCCCATCCTTGACAATATATTCCTTGCCCTCGGCGCGCATCTTGCCGGCTTCTTTCGCACCAGACTCGCCTTTATAGGTAATGAAGTCATTAAAGGCGATCGTTTGCGCACGAATAAAACCGCGTTCAAAATCGGTATGAATCACGCCAGCAGCCTGAGGTGCAGAGTCGCCGGCATGAATGGTCCATGCGCGCACTTCCTTGACGCCAGCGGTAAAGTAAGTCTGCAGACCCAGCAACGAATACGCAGCGCGAATCAGCCGGTCCAGACCCGGTTCGTCCATGCCCATGTCACTCAGGAAAGCGCCCTTGTCGGCTTCATCAAGATCGGCAATCTCGGCTTCGATCGATGCGCAGATTGCGACCATAGGCGCGTTCTGTGACTTTGCATAATCCTGCAACTGGTCCAGCAAAGAATTGTCGGTGAAGCCCGTGTCGGACACATTGCCCACATACATGGCAGGCTTGGCAGTAATAAGGCACAGTGGCTTGATCATGGCCATCTGGTCCGCATCAAGCCCCATCGCGCGCACCGGCTTGGCGTCATTCAGTCCAACCAAAATTCGTTCCAGGAGGGTCACCAGCGCAGCAGCATCCTTGTCGCCGGAGCGTGCTTTTTTCTGTTCGCGATGAATCGCTTTTTCAACCGTACCCATGTCGGCCAAAGCCAGTTCTGTCTGGATGACCGCAATATCGTCAAGCGGGCTGACCTTGCCGGCAACGTGAATCACATTCGCGTCTTCAAAACAGCGCACCACATTCACGATCGCATCCGTCTCGCGTATGTGCGCGAGAAACTGATTGCCCAGGCCTTCGCCTTTGGACGCACCGGCAACCAGACCGGCAATATCAACAAACTCCACAATCGCTGGCAGCACGCGCTCGGGACTGACAATCGCGGCTAACTGCGCCAGACGCGGGTCCGGCACTTCGACCACGCCGACATTGGGCTCAATAGTGCAAAACGGATAATTTTCAGCCGGAATTCCCGCTTTGGTCAGCGCATTAAAAAGGGTGGACTTGCCCACATTAGGCAGGCCGACGATACCGCATTGGAGACTCATGGAAATCCTTGGTTGATGCAACGAGGCCTGACAGGAGATATCAGATAGACAAACTCGTTTAGTCCGTAAAGCCGTGATTATAAGAGAAGACGACGTCAGGGCTGCAAAGCAGACGGGAGAAAAACTGATGACCCTGACGGAGCCTTCAACGGAATAGTGTAAAAAAACAGACGAAATGCATTCGATGTACTACGCCGTTGGAAATATGATGCATTCGCTATTGTTGAGTAATGCTTGCCAAGCTAGAGTCAATCTGCGTGTTGCTAAACCTGTAGCGATGCAGGGACAGAAAGCCACGGATCTTCTTTGGAAGATGGCCGGGTTGCCAAGGTCAACAGATCGAGGGACTCGATCATTTTTTCGGAACGGATAGCGCGGTCCGCTCCATTCAAGGAGGCGTGAACATGGCTACAAAAACGACAATCAAGGTTGCCTTACTAACGGGAGCCGCGAAAGATGATTCATTTACTAGTGATGCAACGGGACTAACCGAAGACCTTTTGCTCGCTGCTCTCAACGTACTTGGTAACGACCCCGGCTCAGCCTGTTTGTACTCGCTTGAGCAAAACCTGTCGGGCACTGGCCAGATGGCGTTGGTGAACACTGCATTTTCTGCACTCGGCGCACAGATCACGATCAATGCGGATGGAACAATCCTTTATGACGCCAGCAACATTGAAAATTCTCTTTCTCATCTCGCCGAAGGCCAGCTTGCGACCGATACCTTTATCTATACAGTACGCATGAGCAATGGTGCACTGAGTAGCGCGCTTGTGACACTGCAAATCGCCGGCGAGAACGATACGCCTGAGTTGGATTCGATTACACCGGTAAATATTTTAGATACTGCTACAGATGATACTCCCGACGCAGTAACTGGCATGCTGTCGGGGCATGATGTGGACGATGGTGCAACCCTGACTTACAGTCTGACTGATATGACTGATGTCGATATGAGCGTCGCTGGCGTTCAGACTAAGCACACGGAATACGGCACTTTGTCACTAAATACCAGCAACGGCGCTTACTCCTTCCTTGCTGATCCCGATAAAATCGATGCGCTACCGGCTGACAGTGATCAAGAAATTGTGTTCGGGGTGAGCGTGACCGACGAGTACGGTGCCAGTGCGTCGCAAGATCTAGAATTTAACTTGATCGGTGCGAATGATGATGCAGTGATCACCGGCTCCGCCACTGGCACTGTGACTGAGGACGGTTCACTGACCGCCAGCGGGTCATTAGATGTCTCGGATCGCGATGCAGATGCTGTTGGCTTTGTGACGACCACAAGTCTGCACGGCACTTATGGTGACTTTACATTCAACACGACAAGCGGCCTCTGGGCTTATACCTTACGCAATGGCGACGCCAATGTGCAGGCCCTGGCCCTGAGTCAACAAGTGGACGACACGCTGACAGTCACCTCACAGGACGGCACTGCGACTGAAGATATTAAGGTGTTGATTGTTGGAGCGAACGATATCGCCACGATCACCGGCACCTATACCGGCAGTGTCATGGAAGACGGCACGCTGACAGCCGGCGGCACGCTGGGTGTAACCGACCCTGATGACAATCCGGCGAATCCCCTGTTTCAGAGCGTCAGTGCCAGCGCGCTACACGGCAGCTATGGTGATTTCACTTTCAACACGACAACGGGTGTCTGGGCTTACACCTTGCGTAACAGTGATGCTAATGTGCAGGGTCTGGCCTTCAATCAACAGGTCAATGACGCGTTGATGCTGACCTCGCAAGATGGAACCGCAACGCGAACGATAACGGTAGCGGTAACTGGTGCGAACGAACCTGCCACAATCACCGGCACCCACACCGGCAGTGTCACGGAAGATGGCACGCTGACAGCCGGCGGCACGCTGGGTGTAACCGACCCTGATGACAATCCGG
>JAOAUN010000035.1:0-69346 GCA_030157545.1 Burkholderiaceae bacterium | reverse complement strand
TCAACACGACAACGGGTGTCTGGGCTTACACCTTGCGTAACAGTGATGCTAATGTACAGGCACTGACGGCAACAGATCAGTTGTCGGATAGTCTGACAGTGATATCGCAGGATGGCACAACATCGCGGGCAATTACGGTGACGGTGAACGGTGCTGCTGAGGCATCAACCGGAGGTGGTAGTGGTACCGGTACCGGTGGTGGTGGTACTACTCCACCGACTGATCCGGCGCTGATTTTTGATATCGGTCTGGAGAATCTATTTATTCTTTCTGGTGATTTTTTACCTATACCCAACTTCACACAAAATGATTTAATCAATTTTGGTAACGGAGTACAGTACTTGAGCTATTCATTTTATGACTACATTCCAGGTGATAGTAATACGCAAGATTCAACATCAATACTCGTCGAGCTCCCTTCTCTGAATGGTGCGCCTCCTGAGCAGAAAGAAATTATCCTAATTGGATTTGCTAATTTCAATCAATCTATGATTCTTCCATCTTAAAAATTGTAAATATCCCGCAGCCTTGTCAGCTGCGGGGTGATTATTCTTCCTTCATCGCCGCCGCAATCCGCTTAGTCAGTGGATGCAACAAATAAGTCAGTAGCGAACGTTCCCCCGTTTTCAGTAACACTTCAGCCTGCATGCCGGGTTGCAGCGTGTGCTCGCCGAGTTGTGTCAACCCTGACGGCGTAATCTGCACGCGCGCCAGGTAATACGACATCGCACCAGCCGGCGTCTGCTCGGTGATGATGTCGCCCGAAATGGAAGTCAGCACGCCGTTCACTACCAGTTGCGGCGAGTGCGCAAAGGCGGTGAAGCGGACATCCACCGCTTCTTCCTTGCGCACGCGGTCAATAACGTTGGTTGGTATCTTCGCTTCCAGCACCACGCCTTCGCCGTCCGGCACAATGTCCATCAGCTTCTGGCCCGGGGAGGCCACGCCACCGACCGAGCCAAGCGCAAGACCGACGACCTGCCCATCTACCGGCGATTTGATTTTCACGCGACCCAGCTCCGCACGCATCGCGTCGAGTTTCTCGCGCCCGGCCTGCACTTCACGTCGCACCTCCGCCAGCTGTGCTGCTGATTCTTTCAGCGCTTCCTGCTGCCTTTGTGCTTTGCGCATCTGCAGTTCCGCTATCGAGCGCTGCGTTTTCAGGCGCATGGCCTGCAGCTCGGCAATGATGGCACGCAGTTCGGCCTGGCCTTGTTCCAGTTGTAGTGCCTGATTGCGCGGTACATAGCCAGCGGCAGCCAGCTCGCTGATATTGTTTAATTGTTCGGCTTGCCGTTCGGCTTGCAGATTGCGACTTTCCAGTTGTCGACCCGTGCCATTCAGCACGGCTTGCTGGCCGGCGATAGATTCGTCAACCGACGCCAGTTCGTTCTGCAGCGCAGCGCGTCGTGAGTTGAATAACTGAGTTTGCGTCGTGATGTGCTGCCTGACCAAGGGGTCGTTGCCAGCTCTGGTCAGGTCGGCATGAAAAAATATCGCAGCTTGCTCGCCAATCTCTGCCAGCAAACGGCTTTCCGCTGCGCGCTGCGCCAGATAAGTCTGGCGTACAGATTCGAAGTTGGCGCGGGTTGTGCCGTCGTTCAGCTCGACCAGTACTTCGCCGGTTTTGACGTGCTGGCCTTCGCGTACATTGACGCGTTCGATGACGCCGCCGCTCAGATGCTGGATGGTCTTGCGTTTGGTATCGATCATCACCGATGCCTGCGCAGGCACGCCTTCATCCAGCGGCGCCCATGCAGCCCACGCGAGAAAGCCGCCGAAGCCGATGACCAGTGCCAGAAAGCCGAGGCGTATGGTGGCGCGGGTGTCGGTGGGCAGGTCGGACTGGTTCAGTTCGATGACATTGTCGATGTCACTGTCGATGTCACTGTCGATGTTATTGACGGCTTGTCTGTTCTTTATCATGGGTATGTCCATTTTCAGGTCGCGGCCCGCACGCGGGCAATGTGCGCAGCGGGCGCTTGTATGTCGACTTTGCCGATATGGGTGATGTGACCGTCTGCCATGGCAACTACACGGTCGGCAAGCGCGAGCAGCTTTTGCTGGTGCAGCACCATGAACACCGTCTTGCCCGCTTGCTTTAAGGCGCTGATGACGGCGACCAGTGCTGCTTCGCCGGCGTCGTCGAGATTCGCGTTCGGTTCGTCGAGAACAACCAGCGCGGGCATGCCGTAGATGGCGCGTGCCAGCGCGAGTCGCTGACGCTGTCCGCCGGACAGCAGGCGTCCGGCCTGGCCTATCGGGGTGTCATAGCCCAAAGCGAGGCGCAGGATCATGTCGTGAATGTCGGCCTGTTTTGCAGCCGCAATGATGCGTTCGGAATCAACATCGCTGAAGCGGCAAATATTATCGGCGACAGTGCCATCGAAAAGTTCTATGTCCTGCGGCATGAAGCCTATGTGAGGGCCGAGCATGTCACGCGACCAGTCGCGGATATCAACGCCGTCGAGCAGCACGTTGCCCGAGGTATGCGGCCAGATGCCGACAATGCAACGTGCCAGCGTGGACTTGCCAGCGCCTGAAGGACCGATGATGCCAATCACTTCGCCGCTTTCAACGCGTAGCTCAAGCTCGTTCAAAATGGGCTGCTCGCGTTGCGTGGCAGTGGCACCCAGTTTTTGTAAGGTGATCTGTCCTTGCACACTGTCTGCAGTATGAAAATCATCACGCGGTGGATAGGTAGCGAGCAGTGTGCCGAGTTCAGCCAGGGCCTGGCGTGCCTGAATAAATTCTTTCCAGGTCGTGACCAGAATACCGAGCGGACGCAAGGCATTTGCCATCAGGACATTCGACGCAATCATGGCGCCGACGCTGATCTGATCATGAATGGCCAGCCACGCGCCGAGCGCAAGAATCAAAGACTGTTGGCTGTATTGCACGAATTTGGAAAAAGCTTGCGTCTGGCTGGCACGCAGCTGTGCCGACGCATGCAATTCGATCTGCTTGCGGTATAGCGCCAGCCAGCGACGCTTGAGCTTGCCGACCATGCCGAGCGCTTCTGCCACTTCCGCATTGCGCAGTTTGCTGTTGAGCCAGCCAGTGGCTTCGCTCTCGCTTTTGGTGGCTTGCAGGGTGCGCTGCGTGCTGCCGTAGTGATTGCTAAAAGTGAGCAACGCGAGAATCAGCGTAAAGCCAATGCCGAACCAGCCCAGCAGTGGATGCATCAGGAACAGCACGGCGAGATAGATGGGTGTCCACGGCAGATCAAAAAAAGCGATGATGCCGTTGCCGGTCAAGAACTGGCGCAGGCGGGTCAGCGAGCCAAAGGTTTGCGAGACGTCGCCAGTCGACAGCTCAAGTTTGGCGTCGAAGCTGGCGCGAAAGATTTGCGTATTGAGTTGTTGATCGAAGCGCACGCCGGCGCGTACCAGCAGCCGTGAGCGCACCCATTCGGCAAAGGCCATTATGGCGATGAAGGCGGAAATGATAAGTGTGAGCGCAATCAGTGTTAATTCGCTGCGGCTTTGCATCACGCGGTCAAATATTTGCAGCATGTAGAGCGTGGGCGACAGCGTGAGCAGATTGGCGACCAGACTGAAGCCGCCCACCCAAAGAAATTCCTTGCGAAAGGCAAGCAGGCTGCGCGCCACCGGTCCTATGACATTGCGTTTTTTTAACATTACGCTGCACCTCCGGCCGCTTGAACTGCGCTGTCACCCGTGGCCGGTACGACACGTGGCGCAGCAGCTTGCCTGAGCTTTTCCAGTATCTCGTCACGCGGCCCGAAGGCGGCGACCTGACCATCCCGCAGCAGCAGGATTTTGTCAGCCGCCGGCAAGACGCTGGTGCGGTGGCTGATGACGATGGTGCTGCACTTGCGCGCCTTGAGTGCCAGCAGGGTGTTCATCAACGCTTGTTCGCCGGCGGCGTCAAGGCTGGAGTTGGGTTCGTCCAGCAGCACAAAATGCGGATTGCCATAAATGGCGCGTGCGAGGCCGACGCGCTGGCGCTGGCCGCCTGACAAAAATGCGCCGTCCTCGCCGATGCGGGTCTGGTAGGCGTCGGGCAGCTTTTCTATGAAGGCAGACAGGCCGACTAGCTCTGCGGCGGTGCGCACGTGGTCTTGGTTGATGTCGCCAAAGCGCGCAATGTTCTCGGCCAGGGTCCCGTCGAACAGTTCGACGTTTTGCGGCAGGTAGCCGAGATGCGGGCCGAGCTCGGTCTTGTCCCACGCATGAATGTCGGCGCCGTCCAGCCGCACCTTGCCGGAGGCTGCGGGCCAGATGCCCATCAGCAGCCGCGCCAGCGTGGTTTTGCCGGCAGCCGAAGGGCCAATGATGATGACAGTCTCACCCGGTTGCAGCGCGAATGTCACGCCGCGAATGATGGCGACATTGCTGCCCGGCGCAGCGGCCACTACGGTTTCGACGCTGAGCTTGCCTTGCGGTACCGGCAGCGACATGGATGGTGGCTGGTCGGTTGCAAGTGCAAGTACCTTGTCGAGACGGCGGTAAGCGTCGCGCACATTGACTACCTGCCGCCACTGGCTGATCAGCTGCACCAATGGTGTCAGCACACGGCCACCGAGGGTGGAGGCGACGATCATCATGCCGCCGCCGCCAAGCAGCATGCCTTTCATCGCCAGCCAGCAGGACGCGCCAAGAATCAGTGAACCTTGCATGGCTTGGATGAACCTGGATGAAGCAGCATTGGTGCCGGCGACATCGGAGGCCTGTGCCTGCAGCGCGAGGAATGTGCGTTGGCGTTCACTCCAGCGGCGGGTGATGTTCGCCTTCATGCCCATGGAGGCGATGACTTGCGCATTGTGTAGCGCGCCATTGGCATAGCTTTGCGCGGCAATGGCGGCCTGGTTGGCTTCGGTTAGCACCGGCATAGTTTTCTTCTCGGTACGAACACCAATCGCCGTCTGGACGACGGCGCCCAAGAGCGCCACCACGCCTAGCCATGGGCTGATCAGGAATACAAGAACAAGAAACAGCAATGACGAAGGCAGATCGAGCATGGCATTGACTGCCGGTGAATAAATAAAATCGCGCAGGGTCTTCAAGTCAGCGAAGGATTGGGTTGACGCGTCGACCTGACGCAGACTGGCTATAAATAGAGCATCATGCAGTTTCTCGCGCAGCGTGGCATCGAGCTGCCAGCCGGCCAGCTGCAAGAACATGCTGCGCACCAGTTCCAGCACTTCCATCAGCACAAACAGGCCTAGCGTACAGAGCAATAGCATCAGCAGCGTGGTGGTGCTGCGGCTGTTGATGACGCGGTCATACACTTCCAGCATGAAGACAGTGGGCGTGAGCAGCAACAGGCTGGAAAGTATGCTGAAACCGGCCGCTTTGCGAAACAGAGGTTTCTGCGCTTCCAGCCCTAGCGCGAGCAGGGTGGCAGTGCGCTGGGCTGATGGCTGGCTCATGGTGTCTGCTGGAAGTAAGCGCTAATCTTCATCAGATCAGTCATGTCGAGCACGCCGGCGGCCGCACGTAGTTGCAGGTAGGCCATCAGGTGTCCATGCTGTGCACGGGCGAGATCGCGACGGGTTGTGAAGAGTTGCTGGGTAGCGTTGAGAACATCAAGGTTGATGCGCACGCCTCCGCTGACACTTCTCTGCGTTGCCTCGACCAGTTGCAAGGCAGATTGTTCGGCTTTGAGCAAGGCTGCAATGCGCAGCTCGCTGCTGGCCAGCAGGTCGAATTGTTTGCGCAGTTCCAGCAGTGCTTTGCTGGTGCTGGCGTCGAGCTCGGAGTGAGCCACTTCGGAGCGGGCCAATGCCTGACGGGTCTGTGCATTGACGCTGCCGCCAGCATAGAGCGGTACCGTGACTTGTACGCCAACCAGATTAATCGTTGATTCCTGATTGAATGTGTAAATGGAGTCAGCAGCGTTGCGACTGTGGGAGGCCACCAGATCAACCCGCGGCATATGGCCGGCACGATTGCGGGTGACTTCCAGTTCGGCATAATCGGCTTTGTAGCGGCTTGAGACGATATCGGGATTTGATGCGCGTGCAATGCTTTCCCATTCAGCTAGTCCCGCCGGCGTGAGTGACATGCCATTGAGCTCGGCGCGCATAGTATCGAGCACACCGGGATCGCTGCCAATGACCATCGCCAGTGCATTGCGGGTGTTCGTCACGATGTCGCGCGCTTCAATCACTTGCGCTTGCGCCAGCTCGTAGCGGGCGCGGCTTTCCAGAACATCGGTAAGCGTGCCGGCGCCCTTGGCCAGCAAAACTTCATTGCCCGTCATGTTTTCTGTCAGAGCATTGCTTTGCGCATTCGCCAGACGCAACTGACTTTCGGCCAGCAGCGCGTCGAAGTAGGTAGCAGAAAGGCGCGTGATCAGTTCCTGGCTTTTACCGGAAAATTGCGCGTCGCTGTAACTGGCTTGCGCATTGCCTTGCCGGTAGCGCGCCATCGCGTCGAGGTTGAACAAGGGCTGCCGCATTGACAGCGTAAGCGCCTTGCTGAGGTAACTGGGAGAATCGCTGAAGCGGCTGCCATCAGGATTGGTGCTGGTACGCTCGGCGTTACTTTTGCTGAGACTGTAAGAGAGGCTCAGATTCGGCAGCAGATTGGCCTTGCCGATGGCGCGCAATTCCTGGCCTGCTTCGTTTTCATGCATCGCAGCCTGATAAGCTGCATCATGCTGCAGTGCTGACTGATAGGCTTCGATCAGGCTCATCGCTGCTGCTGGCGCAGCAAGCCAGCAGCAGACAAAAAATGAGCAGAAGCGTGCTACGTCAACGGGGACTGATCGGTGTAATCGTGATGCTGAATCTGCGTGATGAAATGGCGAGGTTTCAGTAGCAAGCACAATTTATCCAATCGGATTATTGTTCGAATTTTGATATTCGATGCTAGCTGAAACCTCTTTTCAGTTCTGTTGCTTTTCCGTTCGCCAATGTATGCCGTACAGCCTAGTCGGCGTTGTTTTTCCGTCTGGGATTTATAGCGCAACCAGCTTGGCCTGTTCGGCGCGGCGAGAAGTTTGCGCACCACGCAATACAAAGCCCAGCACGCGCGCATCCGCATCCACAAAATGCCAGATGCCCGGTTCCAGAGTTTGCCATGTGCCTGCCGTGCCCGGTGCTGCAGCGGACACCACGAGCGGCAGCGCCGGTGTCTTGATTGTGACCGGCATGACAGGAAATCTGACCTCGGTCTCGGTGCCGTTCAGGGTTTGCGCCAATGCTCTGGCTGCATTCATGATGGGCATTACATACGGCAAGGTGCGCGAGGTATTCCCGGATCCGCTACCTAAGGAATCGCTCGCATACTGCGTGTTATCACCCAGCGCATAGACATGCGGTGCACTGGTTTGCAGTGTGGCGTCAACAATAATGCCGCGGTCGGTGGCGATGCCGGCAGCTTTCGCCAGTGCGATGTCGGCACGCAGTCCTATCGCACTGAGCACCACATCGATTGCTACCGTTGTGCCATTTGCCAGCTCAACGCTAAGCTCTCCATCAATGCGATTCAATTCCGCCACGGAGGTGCCCAGATGCCACTGCACGCCAAGTTCCGACAGGCTGGCCTGCAACTCGGCACTTGCTTGCGGTGGCAACAGCAAAGCCAAAGGCAGCTTGTTGGGGTCAACCACTTGCACCGTATTACCAGATGTTGCGAGATCATTGGCGAACTCGCAGCCGATGAGACCGGCGCCCATGATCAAGACCCTTGCTTGCGCGGGAAGCCGGTTACGAAATACCACATAGTCATCGAGCGAATTCACGGAAACGATTTCATTCGCAGCATCGCCAGCAAAACTTAAGCGTATTGGATGTGCGCCCGTTGCCAGCACCAACTGCCGATAAGCCAGGCTACCCTTGCTGGTCATGATCTGCTGTGTTGGCAAATCAATGCCGCTGACCTCCGTTTGCGGCATCAGGCTCACACCTAATGTTGCCGCCATTTTTTCTGCTGGCGTGGTCACCAGCTGTTCGGCGGATTTACCCTGTGCCAGCGCATTTGACAGTGCTGGCTTTGGATAGAAATCACCGTTGCCACTGGTGATCAGCGTCACCGGCGTTGTCGTGTCAAGTTTGCGGAATTCGCGCGCAGCAGACCAGCCGGCGAGGCCGGAGCCCACGATCAAAACTGGCCCGTCAGGGTGAAGTTGGGTTGTCATCGCGGCGCTTAAATTTCGACGACTTCGAAGTCGGCTTTTGCGACACCACAATCCGGGCACGCCCAGTCTTCCGGCACATCGGCCCACTTGGTGCCGGCCGCAATGCCGTCTTCAGGGCGACCTGCGGCTTCGTCGTAGACAAAGCCGCAAACGATACAGATATACGAAGTGAAGTTCATGTCGCTCATATTATTTTTCCCAATGATGTAAGTAATTGTGCCTGAATCAATCTGCTCAGCCGCTGATCTTTGCAAGCTGCGCCTGGTAATGATTCGCGTGGCGCTCTTCGACTTTGGCCAAAGCGGCAAAACGTTTTTGTGCTTTCTCGAGCGTGGCCTTGAATTGCGCGGCATGTAACTTCGATTCTTCGATCTGCTCGTTCATCTCGGCCACGGCAGCGGCATTGCCTTCTTCCTCTGCAGTTTTGCGAAAGCCCGGATACATTTCGGTGTATTCATAAGTCTCGCCTGCGATAGCAATTTGCAGGGCCTTCGCTGGAGTCATCGTCGCTTTCGGGTAGAGCAAGTCGAGATGACCAAATGCGTGCATCACTTCCTGGTCAGCTGTTGCTTCAAATGTGCGTGCAGTTTCCTCGTCACCCATTTCGCGCGCGAGCTTGGCGAAATAGCGGTATTTGATGTGCGCCATGGATTCGCCTGCGAAAGCGGATTCGAGGTTGGCGAAGGTTTTAATTTCAGGGCGGGTCTGGATAGTCATGTCATGCTCCTTTAGTTAACGCAAATCATTGCGACGAACAAAGGATAGGTCGGATAGCCAGATTAAGCTAATTTGATTTTTCTAAAGCATTGATAGCTAATACGATTTTTTCAGGATGCTTCTGAAACGCAGCATGCGTGCCGACAGCCACGCGTGCATCTGCGGTGCTGCCTGCATGCATGGTCTTTCTATCCAGATGAAAGACAGCAATGCAATGCCAATCAGGATAGGCGTGATCGTCATGATCAGCAGCCAGTGTTCTGCAGGTGTCAGGCTGGCAGCCATTGGCAGGCCCACTACCAGGCGCAGCAAGATAAACAGCAACGGCCCGTGCAACAGATAAATGCCGAAAGTGATTTCGCCTAGCTGGCGGCAAATTGGCAGAGTCAGCACACCGAAGAAGCTGTTGCCTGCAGCGATGATGGTGAAAGCCAGCCACAGCAATCCGATTGCAGATGCAGAGAACGGTGTGGGGCAAAGCGTGAAGGCTAGCCCAATACAGGCGATGGCAAACGCCGAGGCAGCAGAACTGACGAGTAAGATGCGCAGAGTCTGATTACGAATCAGTACGGCGCTGGCCATGCCGGCAGAGAAATTGAGCAACAGAACGGTGTTGATCCTGCTCCAGTTTTCAATTGCCAGTGCAAGCAAGGCCAGCAGCAAGGCGGCCGCAGACGGTATCACGCCGCGCATCAAAGCTAGCAGCGGCAGTATGAAATAAAACAGCCATTCATAGTGCAGCGTCCAGGCGACACCAGCGGTGACGAGCAAGGGGCGGGCTGTTCGCTCTATCCATGCCGGATTGGCGGCGTCGAGATCCAGATACTTAACAAGCGCCACAATGATGGTCGCGGTTATCGTGACAAGAATAAAAAGCGGCAAGATTCGCATGATGCGCGAAACGTATAGTCTGCCCCAGTCAATCGGCCGTTCGCGGGCGTCCAGTATGCGTGTAAAAAACAGGCAGGCAGTGATCATGAAAAACAGCGACACACTGGATTGCCCCAGATGAGCAAATAAAATCGAATTTGGTACGCGCCACTGACCACTGTGCAGAAAATCTTGCCAGATCGTGGCGTGATGAACGAAGACGGACAGTGCGAGAAAACCGCGCAGGCCATCAATAGCCTGCAAGCGTCCGGCAGGCGGCGTGATTTTCACGCTGAGATTAAGCAGGGACATTGTCGCGATCGCAATCACGAAGACAGCAGGAATGGCCCACACAGCGCTAATAATCATAGAAATTTTTGATGGGCGCGCGGTATTCGCTGCGTCGATATTGGGTATTGCCGAGAGGAAGGCGAATTATAACGCCGACCCTGGTGGTCTACATTTATTCAGGACGTTGTAGTACCCCGTCTATTTTTATCAACACCGTTGCCGAGCGCGCCGGTAGAAAAAACTTGTTGCTGATGAGTGTTCTCATTGACAATCGAAGTTCTGATTTTTAAGTGGTGTCCAATGAAACGTTTTTTTGATGTCGTGTTTTCTCTGTCCGTGCTGGTGTTGATTGCGCCGCTTTGCGCACTGATTGCTATTCTGATTAAACTCGATTCACGTGGCAGTGTGCTGGCGCGCCCGCACCGGGTTGGTCGAAATGGCCGCATGGTGAAAGTTTTCGAATTCAGAACCGCTGTTTCAGAGCCGGACGCCATGGAAACGGTAGCCGGCTGTCATGGCGAAACCGTGACCCGCATAGGTTCTTTTTTGCGCAGGCTGGGTATGGCGCGCTGGCCACTGCTTATTAACGTCTTGCGCGGGGATTTGAGTATCGTCGGCCCGCGAGCAGAATTGCCACGCTATGTCGGTTGTTATCCTACGGCAGTGCGCAAACTGGTTTTATCGGTTAAGCCGGGATTAGTCGATTTGGCCTCGGTAGAGTTTCACACTGAATCGCAAATGCTGGCCGGGTTGGAGGGCGTGGAACTGGAGGAAGCTTATGTAGAAAAGGTATTACCTTTAAAGCTTGAATATGCGCAACGGTATATGGAGCAGCGCGGCTTCTGGCTGGATATGCAGATATTCATTCGTTGCATTTTCCAAAATTTAATGCCTTTCAGAAAATCAGCTTCAGCAAATCAGCAATAGTGAAGATTTAAAACAAAAAGCCGCTTCATCAAGCGGCTTTTTGTTTATATTATTTGAAATCAATAATATGTTTATTTGATCAGGAATTGCGCTTTTTCACGACCAGCCATCCATTTTGGTGGTTTGCCGCGGCCACTCCAGGTTTCGCCGGTGTCGTTATTGCGGTATTTTGGGGCGACGGGTTTACGCACGGTTTTGCCGGCTTTCTTTTTACCGCCCAAGCCAAGATCATCTGCAGTAATACTGAATTCCTTCATTTTCGCGTGAATATCAGCGATTGCGTTTGCCAATTCATTTTTACGCGCAAGTTCAGCTTCTTTTTGCAGTTTTTCAATCTGGCTTTGCAGGTCTTTATAAGTACTCATCTGATTCCCCTTCGTTGGAAAATTTCTTCAAATCAATTAATTGGTAAGCCCTATTGCAGCTTATGGCCGGATTATACTTCAATATTATTGAAATGGTATTTCGGCCTGAAATATTTTTATGATAATAAAAAAAATACTGACTCTATATATAATTTTGTTTACAAAAATTAATACAAAGAATTATTTTTTCGATCAGCATTCATTCTGGAAGCGTGAATTGATTGTCTATGGCGATGCAATTTCGGCTTTGCATTCTGGACAAGGTATTCTTCCAGTGCTTGCCTGGCAGGCTATTGATCTGGATTAGAGAGAGAGTAAATCGATTTAAAGCTTATTTCGGCAGGAGGTTTTCTGTGGGTTTCGCTACGCTCTACCCACCCTACTGCTCATTGCGCGCTTTGGTCAGTAGGGTGGGTAGAGCGTAGCGAAACCCACCATTACGACGTCAATTAAGACATGACGAAACGGGATATCGGTGGGAAAAAATGTTTAGCGGGGTTTAGCTTTTTTTATCGGTATGCAGTTCCATCGTCGCTTGTTCGAATTTCCCCTCGCATAGCAGCGCTATAACCGACAAGCTTTTTTCAATAGCCTGATCAATCAGCGACTGTTCTTCCTTGCGCGGGCGATGCAAAACGAAATCCACGACCGGCTGCTGCAGGTTCAGTTCGCGCGGGTGGCCAATGCCGAGGCGAAGGCGCCAGTAATCTTGCGTCCCCAGGGCTGCCGTAATGTCTTTAAGTCCGTTATGACCGCCCGAAGACCCGCCTTTCTTGATTTTTGCAGCGCCGGGCGGCAGGTCGAGTTCATCGTGTACGACCAGCACTTCATCCGGATTGATTTTGTAAAAGCGCGCCAGCGCGCCGACGGACTGGCCCGAGCGGTTCATGAAGGTTTGCGGCTCAAGCAGCCAGACCTCGTTACCGGCAATGCGGGTTTTGGCTGCCAGCGCCTGAAAGCGGGTTTCCCGCTTCAGTTCGCCGCGTGCAAGCTGGTCTATCAGCCAGAAACCGGCGTTATGACGGGTCTGTTCGTATTCGGCGCCGGGATTGCCTAGGCCAACGATGAGGCGTATGGACATGGTGATATTACAAGTTTGAATGCAGGGATTATCAGGGATAGGGCGTAAAAAAGCCCGTCAGGTTTTGACGGGCTTTTTTTCAGGCTGGTGTTCCGGCTGTGTTAAGCCGCCTGATTACTTCTTTTCTTCTGCTGCAGGCGCTGCGGCAGCTGCGTCGGCAGCATTGTCAGCCTTGCTGCCGGCTGGTACCGAAGCGGTTGCAATCGTCAGGTTTTCTTTGCCGTGGGTTACCACAACGCCAGCTGGCAGTTTCAGGTCGGCCAGATGGAAAGACGCGCCCAGTTCCATTGCCGACAAGTCGACTTCGACGAATTCCGGCAAGTCTTTTGGCAGGCAGCTGACGTCGAGCTCAGTCATCACGTGGCTAATGATGCCGCCGCCGAGTTTGACTGCTGGCGATACGTCAGCGTGCACAAAGTGCAGTGGCACCTTGACGTGGATCTTCTGGTTTGGATCGACGCGCTGGAAGTCGGCGTGCATGACCAGTTGCTTGAACGCGTGGACTTGAAAGTCGCGCAGCAAGACTTTTTCTACTTTGCCATCCACTTCCATGTCCAGAATCGACGAATGGAATGCTTCTTTTTTCAGCGCGTGATACAGAGCGTTATGATCCAGAGTGATGCTCTGTGGGGCACTGGTACCACCGTAAATGATACCTGGTGTTTGACCAGCAATACGCAGGCGGCGGCTCGCTCCGGACCCCTGCAAAGTGCGTGCAAATGCGATAACTTTCATGTTCAACTCCTGTTTTGGGCTTTCACCCTTGAAGACATCCCCCGCGACCAGGGGATGGTAAAAAGGACAAGGCCAATAGCCTTGTCCGCATTCTGTTACTGCTTTGTTCTTAGCCGGCTGCTTCGTCTTCGGCAAACAGCGACATCACCGAATGGCCCTGGCTGATGCGCTTGAAGGTCTCGGCCAGCAAATGCGCGCAAGACAATTGGCGAATCTTGCCGCAGGCTTTGGCTTCAGCGGTCAGCGGTATGGTGTCGGTGACGACCAGTTCGTCGAGAGTCGAATTCATGATCCGCTCAAGAGCAGGACCCGACAAAACCGGATGCGTACAGTAGGCGACAACTTTCTTCGCTCCGCGCTCTTTCAATACTTCGGCGGCTTTAGTCAGCGTGCCGGCGGTATCGACCATGTCATCCATGATCACGCAGTTACGGCCTTCTACTTCACCGATGATGTTCATCACTTCCGACACGTTGGCTTTCGGCCGGCGTTTGTCGATGATGGCGAGGTCGCAATTCAGGCGCTTGGCAAGCGCACGTGCGCGAACCACACCGCCCACGTCTGGCGATACGACCAGCAAGTCGTCATATTTTTTATCGACCAGATCCGACAGCAGGATCGGTGACGCATAAATATTATCAACCGGGATATCGAAGAAGCCCTGAATCTGGTCTGCATGCAGATCCATGATCAGCACGCGTTCAACGCCGGCTTCCTGCAGCATGTTGGCCACTACCTTGGCCGAGATTGCCACACGCGCCGAGCGCGGACGGCGGTCCTGACGTGCATAACCGTAGTACGGTATCGCGGCAGTGATGCGGCCAGCCGATGCGCGCTTCAGTGCGTCGACCATCAGCATGATTTCCATCAGGTTGTCGTTGGTGGGCGCGCAGGTGGACTGCAGCACGAATACGTCCTTGCCACGCACGTTCTCGTTGATCTCAACGACGATTTCGCCATCGGAGAAGCGCGAGACATGCGCTTTGCCAAGCGGGATGCCAAGATGCTTGGCAACGCCGGCTGCCAGTTCCGGATTGGCGTTACCGGTAAAAACCATCAGGTTCTCATGGACCATTAGCGGCACCCCTGAATGCTTGCGTTAGAAGTTTGAAAAGCCGCCAATGCCGGACAGTCTTGCCCGTAATTGGCGGCTTAGCCGTATTTTTAGTACTTTTTATTTAATGGCAGGGGAACAAGGATTCGAACCTTGGAATGCTGGAATCAAAATCCAGTGCCTTAACCAACTTGGCGATTCCCCTACTCAACCGATTGTTTGCCGCGCTATCGCGTCAAACGAATTTTGTACTGCTCATGTACTTGCTTGCTAACCTGGCTGCGACTTCAGCAAGTGCGCCAGCGGATGCGTTGACATCGCTTTTGCTTTCCAGCTGCGCCACTGTTCCGGCACACGCTGCAACACCGCATCGGCTTGCTGCTCCGTGTGATAAGAACCAAACACACAGGCACCAGATCCGGTCATCCTTGCTTCACCGAAGTCCGACAGCCACTTGAGGGCGTCTGCGACAGGCGGAAAAGCCCGGGCGGCCACGACTTGCAAGTCGTTCTTTCCGAACCCGCTTGGGCTACCGGAAAAGTCCAGCATTTTGACCGCTTTAGTGTCGCGTGTCAAATCCGGCGCGCTAAAAATCAAAGGCGTCGGAATACTCACGCCAGGATGAATGACGACAAACCAGTTTTCTGGTGTCGCCAACGGTGTCAGGTGCTCACCTATGCCCTCGACAAAGGCGTTCTGGCCCAGCAGAAAAAAAGGTACGTCGGCACCCAGCTTCACGCCCATTTGCATGAGCTCCTCTTTGGTAAAGCCGGTTTGCCAGAGCGCGTTTAGCGCCATCAGCGTGGTTGCGGCGTCGGACGAGCCGCCGCCGAGTCCGCCGCCCATTGGCAGATTCTTGTCGACGGCAATCCGTGCGCCCGGCACCTGCATGCCGCGCGCGCGGGCTACGCTTTGCAGCAGACGAGCGGCCCGCACGATCAGGTCGGCTTCTGGCGGCACGCCGGGCACCTGCGTGACGCGGACAATGGCATCGTCGTCACTGACATCAAAATGCAGTTCATCCGCAAAATCAATCAGCTGGAATACCGACTGCAGCAGGTGATAGCCGTCCGCGCGCCGCCCGGTCACATGCAAGAACAAGTTGAGTTTGGCGGGCGCCGGACAATGATGCAGGCTGGGCAGAAGAGACATTACTGTGGCTGCCAGTTATCGATCACGATACGCAAGGCGATCGCGCCGGCTTCTGGTGTGGCGCGTTCCATATCTATTCGCCTGGGGTAAGCAGGGGCATCGGCGTCACCCTGCCAGCTGACATAGCGCACCTGCCAACCGTCACTGCCAAAGCTTGATAAGGCATCCGGCATTGCCGTGAGCCGCTTGCCCGTGTCGTCGATGGCAAAGCCCTGCAGCCAGTTGCGCAGGCCGGCAACAGGCAGCGGCCAGCCCAGCATCTGCGTACTCAGCGCATTAATGTCGGCAGCAAGCTGTGGCGGTTCTCCGGCTTGCTGCAAGCTGGCCTGGCCGGGCGCAATGACTATTTTTGCCATCGTCTGCCCGAGCGGCGAAAGCAGCGCAATCTGCGTTGTCTCGCTGTTTTGCATCCAGCTGAATTTGCCTTGCATGGATTGTGGTTTGCCGTTCTGCTGATACTGCACTGAGAGTCTGCCGCTCAGCTTGATGGCTTCGTGATAGCTGCGCGCAAGTCCGCTCGGCGGCGATGGTGGCGTGGTACTGCAGCCACCAGCCAGCAGCAAGGCACCAAGAACCGCGGCTTTAAAAAAACGCATGCGCATTCAGGAATTAAAGCTTGACCTGCAGCCGCGTCAGCGTACCTTTGAGCGTTTCATTTTTCGGGTCTTTGGTGCTGGCGTTGCGCCAGAGTTTTTTGGCGTCATCTTCACGGCCTTTTACCCACAGTACTTCACCCAGATGTGCGGCAATTTCCGGGTCGGGTTTCAGCGCATAGGCGCGCCCCAGAATTTCTTCTGCTTTTTCAAAACGGCCCATGCGGAATTCCACCCAGCCCATGCTATCCATAATGAAGGGATCTTCAGGTGCGAGTTCAAGAGCTTTCTTTATCAGGTCATAGGCTTCTGGCAATCGCTGGTTGCGGTCGGCCAGCGAGTAACCGAGCGCGTTGTATGCCTGCGGGCTGTCGGGCGCGAGTTTGATGATCTTGCGTAACGACACTTCCATCACGTCGGTCTGACGATTTTTTTCTGCCGCCATCGCATGCTCATAGAGCAACTCGGTATTGTCGGGCGAGTGCTGCAAAGCTTCTTCCAGCACTTGCATGGCTTCGTTTAGCTGACCGGCGTCGCGCAGCAATTGCGCTTCGGCGATGATGAGTTTGATACGTTCATCATCACTCTCGACCTCTGCCTGTGCAAGCAACTTGCGGGCTTCATCCAGACGACCGCTTTTCGCCGTCAGCTGCGCGCGTTTCAGTATCGCGCCCAGATAGGCGCCCTGACCAGTGGCATCAACCTGGTCTAGCCATTTCAGCGCCTGTGGCAAATCTTTGCGGTCTTCTGCGATCTGGGCCAGCACCATCAACGCCTGAGTCGCATCACGCTCGCCGTCGGGTTTGCCGTTCAGGGTCTTGATGTAGGCGGCCAGATATTTTTCCGCCTCTGGCAAGTCATTGGTCTGCACCGACAGCAGGCCGAGCGCATACAGCGCAGTCTGGTCTTGCGGCAGGTACTGCAGCAGCGTTTTGAACTCCGCTTTGGCTTCGGCTATTTTGCCGTCCTCGAAAAGCTTGCGCGAATAAGCCAGCCGGACCTCGCGCGCCTTCGGATTCTTTTGCAGGAAATCAGCCAGCAGTTTCGCGGACTGATCTTTATCTGTCACCACTTGCGACAGAGCCAGCACAGCGAGTTCCGAGCGCGGATTCTTTTCCAGCGCTTCGCGTGCTTCTCGTTGTGCGGTGGTCTGGTCGCCGCTTGCTACCGACGACTGCACCAATGCCAGTCTGGCATCCAGCGATTCGCGATACGGCGTCAGCAGTTCGCGCAACAGTGCGGCGGCTTTGGCTTTATCGGGCACGCGCGCGATCAATCGCTGCGTCTGTCCGATCATGGCTGGCAGGGTTTGCGCATTGCTTGCTGCAAGACGCTGCGCGAGAGTCTGTTTGGCTTCATCGAGACGATTAGTGGAAAGCTGTAAGCCCAGCACGACTTGCGACGCCTCTTCCGAATGCGGCGCCAACTCAACCCACAGGCGGGACGCACTGAGCGCTTCGTTGGTGAGCTTGCCAGCCATTGCCACTTCGACAGCGCGGCGCGCCAGACGCGAGTCGCGCGTGCTGCGTGCAATCGACATCATTGTTGCGTAAGAGGCAAAATAATTGCCACGCTGTTCGGCAATTTCGGCTGACAGATACTTGAACATCACCTCTTCGGACAGAGACAGCAGCGGCAATGGGTCAGGCGTCGCGACTGTCGGCGGCGTATCGCGCAACGGTGCAGCAGCATCGGCTGCAAAGGTGGGCAGAACGGCGAACGCAGCAGCAAGTACTGCCGAGAGGGTTAAAATGGCTGGAAATTTTTTCAAGTGGCTATCCTGTGCGCTTAGGTTGAGCTTAGGTTGCGCTGAGCTTGACTCAACATTATTCGTGAACCGATTTTACGCCGAAACGCGCCAGAGCCGGGCGCGTCGCCCGCAACAACCCGTCTTCAAGCCCAACCATGCCCGAACTGCCAGAAGTTGAAGTCACGCGACGCGGCATTGCGCCGCACCTCGAGGGCCGCAAAGTGAGTGGCGTTGTCATGCGCAGAACCGGCTTGCGCTGGCCATTTCCGGCGCAATTGCCGGCCTTGCTGTCAGGCCGCACAGTGCAGTCAACTGGTCGCCGCGGCAAATATCTGCTGATTCATTTCGCCCATGGCACGCTGATCATTCACCTTGGCATGTCTGGTCATTTGAGAATTTTACCGGCCGGTCATACTGCTGCAAAACATGATCATTTCGATTTGCAGCTGGGGTCTCACTTAATGCGCCTGACCGACCCGCGCCGTTTCGGCGCGGTGCTGTGGCATGCGCAGGAAGATGGCGAGCTCGAAGAGCATCTGCTGCTGCGCAGCCTCGGTGCCGAGCCATTGGTTTGCGCCGACCTGGGCGGGCTGCTGTATGCGGCAAGCAGGCAGCGCAGCGCCGCGATCAAGCAGGTTTTGCTGGCTGGCGATATCGTCGTCGGTGTCGGCAACATTTATGCGTGCGAAAGCCTGTTCGAGGCCGGCATTAATCCGAACACGCCAGCCAAACGGATTGCTCGCGCGCGTTATGAAAAACTGGCCGTGGCCATACGGCGAATTCTGGCTGCAGCCATTGAGCAGGGTGGCAGCACTCTGCGCGACTTCATCGGCGCCGATGGCCAGAGCGGTTATTTCCAGCAGCAGTACGCCGTGTATGACCGCGAAGGCGAGGCCTGCCGCCAGTGCGCAACCCCGGTGCGACGCATCGTGCAAGGTCAGCGCTCCACTTTTTACTGTGTGCGTTGTCAGCGATAGAGCATATGAAAAAAATAATCGAACTGCATGCCGCGCCTACAGACGCCGCCTTTTCAGACAGCCTGATCGCCTGGCAAAAGCAGCACGGCCGGCATCAGCTGCCGTGGCAAAACACGCGCGATGCCTACCGCATCTGGCTGTCGGAAATCATGCTGCAGCAGACCCAAGTCACCGCAGTGATCCCCTATTACGAGCGCTTCCTGCAGCGCTTCACCAATGTGGAGGCGCTGGCTGTCGCGCCGGTCGAGGAGGTGATGGAGCACTGGAGCGGGCTGGGCTACTATACGCGGGCGCGCAATTTGCATCGCTGCGCGCAGCAGGTCGTCGAGCAGCATGGCGGCGTGTTTCCTGCCGATGTGCAGCTGCTGCTTGCCTTGCCCGGGATTGGTCGTTCGACGGCCGCGGCGATAGCTGCCTTTGCTTATGGTGCAAGGGCGGCGATTTTGGATGGCAACGTCAAGCGCGTATTTTGTCGCGTCTTCGGCATTGAAGGTTTCCCCGGCGAGAAGCGGGTCGAGAATAGTTTATGGGAGCGCGCCGAAGCGCTGCTGCCGGCGCAGGATATCGAATCCTATACGCAGGGCTTGATGGATCTCGGAGCGACCCTGTGCGCGCGTAGTCGTCCACTTTGCAAAAGCTGTCCCATGCAGGCGCGCTGCGTGGCGTTTGCCAGCGGCCGTACGGCCGAGCTGCCGGCACGCAAACCCAAAAAAGCGATACCTGAAAAATCAACGGTCATGCTGGTCGTGCTGCATGAAGGGGACGTGCTGCTGGAGCGCCGGCCCGGGCATGGCATCTGGGGTGGCTTGTTGTCATTGCCAGAACTTAGTCGCATGCAGTCGGCAAGCAGCGAGCATGTGTCGCAAGACAAGCTCGAGTTTGCACTGGCTGATTTTGGGGAGATTGCCTCCTTTGACGCGCTGCCGGATTTTTCGCATGGCTTTACGCATTACAAATTGCAGGTGGCGCCTGTGCGCGTGCATCTGTTGCGGCGATTTTTATTGGCAGGCCAAACAGATTATCAGTGGCTGCCTTTGCGCGGGCTGGCGCAGGCGGCGTTGCCGGCGCCGGTGAAGAAGTTGTTGGCGAGCTTGGGGTGAGTCGGAGTGCCGCTTATGAAAGAAGCTGGGATCTGGAGTCTTCGCTTGTGCAAATAAACCACTGATCACAACACCCCATTCTCTTCCAGATAGTCCTGCACACACTGCAGCCTTGCAGCCGCATCCGTCATTTCCAGCAGACGCTGTTTTTCTTCGAGCTCGATCGGGAGCATTTCGCACCAGCGATTGGCGACCCAGGCAGCATCATCCAGCCTGAATGGTTCTGCAAACGGATTGATGAACTCCGCTCCCCGTTCCGCGCGTGAGCGTTCGAGCAAGTCATCCATCACTACTCGCAAAACCTTCGCGCAGACTGGCAAGGCGGTTCCGCCATCGACGGGCTCATCTGCATTCATCAATGTAACGCGCGCTTCGAGTAACTGGTTGGGCAGCAGGCGGGTTTCTTCTATGCGAAAGCGCTGGCCGCCCCGCGTTTGAATCAGTAGTACGCCAAATTCAGGCATATCCCATTCGGTAATGCTGGCCAGTGTGCCGACCGTGAATGGCTCGGCCGCAGCCCCCGTTTCCTGACCAGATTTGATGCCGATGACGCCGAACGGCGCACCGGATTTCATGCAGTCGCGCACCATGTCGACATAGCGCGTTTCGAAGACGCGCAGGGGCAGGACGCCATCAGGAAAAAGTATGGTGTTGAGCGGGAATAGCGCAACCCAGAAGTCAGTTTCTGTCATGCGCGTTTCAGTCAAGTTCACGATGCCGGACCAGTATCCGGGCTTTGTTCTGGAAATGTGCGGCCAGCCGTTCGACCATGAAAACCGAGCGGTGCTGGCCACCGGTGCAGCCGATGGCGACGGTCAGGTAACTGCGGTTATCTTTTTTAAATGAGGGCAGCCATTTCTCAACGAACTGGCGAATGTCAGCGAGCAAATCAACGGCATCCGGCTGCGCGTCAAGAAAGGCTGCTACCGGCTGGTCGCGCCCCGTTAAGGGCCGCAAGCTTTTGTCATAAAACGGATTCGGCACCACGCGCACGTCAAAGACCAGGTCGGCATCAAGCGGTACGCCAAACTTGAAAGCGAAAGACTCGAACAACAAGGTCAGTGGCGTACTTTCGGACTCGACCAGTTCCTTGATCCATGTGCGCAGCTGATTTGCCGACAAACCCGAGGTGTCGATCATGTGGCCCAAGCCCTCAACGGCGGAGAGCATGTCACGCTCCTGCCGCAGGCACTCGGTCAGCGTGGGGAGTTCGCCTTTTTTAAGGCCAGATGCGAAGCGATGCGAGAGCGGATGACTGCGGCGCGTTTCTGAAAAGCGGTTGATCAATGATTCTGTTTTCGCCGTCAGAAAGACAACCTTGACGTTGTGGCCCTGGTCTTTGAGCCAGTTGATGTCGGCAGGCAGTTCTGCGAGCGATGACGCGCTGCGCGCATCGACAGCGACTGCAAGGTTCTCGGCGCCTTCTTCGATGCGGGTAGCAACCAGTGCGCGCAGCAGGGACGGCGGTAGATTGTCGACGCAAAAATAGCCAGCGTCTTCGAGGGCATTCAAGCCTACTGATTTGCCCGAGCCAGATATTCCGGTGATGAGAATGATGCGCATGGGACAAATGATAACGGAAACACCGCAGACGGTGTAGCCATGAGCTTGCGCTAGCTAGTTGTCGTCCATTGCCTGCTGCTGGCGCTCCATGAAATCGGCCAGCGTATCAATGCCGCGCATCTGCAGAATCGTATTGCGCACCGCAGCTTCCAGCAACACAGCCAGATTTCGACCGGCCTCGACGGGTATGACAACTTTGCGAATAGGCAGGCCCAGCACGTCCTGCGTATGCTGATGCAGAGGCAGGCGTTCGTAATTTTCTTCAAGTGTGCGACGACGCACCAGATGGACGATGAGCTTGAGACGCATCTTGCGCCTGACTGCCGTCTCGCCAAAAATAGTTTTGATGTCGAGCAGACCGAGTCCGCGCACTTCAAGCAGATTTTGCAGCAGCGGCGGGCAACGGCCTTCGACCATATGCGGTGCAATGCGCGAAAACTCGACCGCATCATCCGCCACCAGACCGTGATCGCGCGAGATCAGTTCAAGCCCGAGCTCGCTCTTGCCCAGACCGGATTCGCCGGTAATCAACACGCCCACGCCGAGCACATCCATGAACACGCCATGCATGGTGATACGCAGCGCCAGTTTTTTGGAGAGATAAACGCGCAGGTAATCAATGACCTGCGCCGCCGGCAGCGGCGTTGACAGCAGCGGTATATTTTTTTCGTTGCAGAGTTGCGTGATGTACGGCGGTGCCGCCAGTGACTGCGCAATGATGAATGCAGGCGGCTCGCCAGCGACCAGTTCGCGGGTCTGCGTGGCGCGGCTGTTTTCGGAAATGCGCAGCAGGTATTCCATCTCCTGCGGACCGAACACTTGTATTCGGCCAGGATGTATCAGATTCAGGTGGCCGACTTGATCGGCGGCAGAGGCCGCATCGCCAAAAATCAGCCGTTCCCCGCCAGTCAGTCCTGCCTGCCAGCCCAGTTGCAAGGCTAAACGATTGTCATCATGCAACTGCTGAATTGTCAGCGGAGTGACCAGAGGCATAGTATTTAAGCGACGTCGCGCAAAGCCGAATGCCAACCGGTAATGCGGGTATGAACGGCATCGGCGGTACTGTCTTCAGCTAAGCTGAGGCGGAAGGCTTTATCGGAAAACATTTCAGCGATTTCCGACAGAATTTCCAAATGTTGTTGCGTGACGCTGTCGGGAATGAGCAAAAAGATCAGTAATTTGACCGGTTCGCCATCTGGCGATTCGAAAGGAATCGCATCGTTGAGTCGAACAAAAGCGGCCAGTGGGGACTTCAGCCCGCGAATGCGGCCGTGCGGAATAGCCACGCCGTGGCCGAGTCCGGTGGACCCGAGTCGTTCACGCGCGAACAGATTGTCCGAAACGGTAGAGCGGGCGATGCCGCAGTTATTCTCGAATATCAAACCCGCTTGTTCAAAAGCGCGTTTTTTACTGGAGCATTCCAGATCGAGGACTACATTTTTTAAAGGCAGAATTTGGCTGAACTGTGTCATGGTGCGTCGCACAAAATTGTCATTCGAACGAATTATAGGCGCATTTCAAATCTGAGGCTTTTGATTATCGCGACTGTCATAACTGTGTAGTGACAACGACATTTTGTAATTTTGCTCATTCGCTGCGATCGGCATCCGTACAACTTCGTACATCAATTGCCTAGAGGCTAAATTTATACCTGCTTGGGCAAGATGGCAATCCGTATCGTCTTTCCTTTTGATGCTTCTTACTGTCTGGCGTTGCGCGCATTCGACGGCATCTTGGCGAGGGAGAAATTGCTGCGCCACGGGTTGATGTCAATCCCGCCGCGGCGCGTATAGCGCGCTGCCACCATCAGCTTTTGCGGTCGGCACTGGCGCAATATGTCCATGAAAATACGCTCGACGCATTGCTCGTGAAATTCGTTGTGCTCGCGAAATCCGATCAGGTATTTCAACAGACCTTCCTGATCAATCGCAGATCCCACATAATGGATTTGCACGCTGCCCCAGTCCGGCTGCCCCGTGACGAGGCAATTTGACTTGAGCAAGTGCGAGACCAGCTTTTCCTCCACTGGCGCAGCGTCGTGATCAGCTTTCAATAGCGATGGATCCGGCACATAGCGTTCGACTTCGATATCAAGACGGTCGAGCAGCAAGCCATCAAACTCGCCCATTTTTAGCTGCTGAAAGCTGTCGCTGCCTGTGATCTGGATCTGTACCGGCACGCCAAAACCTGCCGACAAGTCGGCGCGCAACAGATCCAGCAGCGCGTCAGGCCCTGCCAGCCGGCTTTGATTCAAAGCATTGAAATACAGTTTGAGTGACTTGGACTCGATAATATTTGGCGAGTCGGCCGGCACCTGCCAGGTCGCGATCGCCACTTGTGGCTTGCCGCGCAGGTTAAGCCACGACACTTCATAAGCATTCCATACGTCCATGCCGAAAAACGGCAGGCTGCCACTGAGATTGAGTTCGGCGCGTTTGGGGGCGCGCGGCATCGGATACAGCAGTGAAGGATCGTAGTGTGTCTGGTAGGCGGCAGCCTTGCCGAGCGGCGAATCCGACGGCGTATTAGGTGTATTCATCATTACAAAAATAATTTATACGCAGGGTTTGCGCTTTCATCCCAGTGCCGGTAACCGAGGGTCGCCAGAAAATCGCGGAACACCTTCATCTCCCTGCGCGGCACTTGCAGACCGACCAGCACGCGCCCTACATCGCCGCCCTGGCTACGATAGTGGAACAGGCTGATATTCCAGTTCGGCGCAAGGCTATCCAGAAAACGCATCAAGGCACCCGGACGTTCCGGAAATTCGAAGCGATATAGCAATTCGTCTTGCGCCATCGCGCTTTTGCCGCCGACCAGATGACGAATATGCAGCTTGGCCAATTCGTCCTGCGTCAGGTCAATGGTCTTGAAGCCCTGCTTCTGAAAATGCTTGCTGATCTTGCCCGGCTCTTCGCGGTTGGCCACCTGCAGACCGACGAATACATGCGCCTCTTTTTGATCGCTGATACGGTAATTAAATTCCGTCACCGCGCGCGCGCCGACCGTCTGGCAAAAACGCTTGAAGCTACCGCGCTCTTCCGGAATCGTCACCGCAAATACGGCTTCATGCGCCTCACCGACTTCGGCGCGCTCGGCAACGAAACGCAGCCGGTCGAAGTTCATGTTTGCGCCGCAGGCAATCGCTACCAGCGTCTGGTTTTTCAAGGGCTTCTTGCTGCCGGCCTCACGCTCGACATACGCTTTTGCACCGGCCACCGCCAGCGCGCCGGCCGGCTCCAGAATACTGCGCGTATCGGTAAACACATCCTTGATCGCCGCGCACACTGCATCGGTATCAACCAGAATGATTTCATCGACATACTGCTGCGCGAGTCGGAAAGTCTCTACGCCCACCTGTTTGACCGCGGTGCCGTCTGAAAACAGGCCAACATCATTCAGCGTCACGCGCTTGCCAGCCTTGATCGAGCGCGCCATCGCATCCGAATCAGTCGTCTGTACACCAATGACTTTAATCTCGGGCCGCACTGCCTTGATGTAAGCCGCCACACCGGCGATCAAGCCGCCGCCGCCGATGGCGACAAATACGGCATCAATAGGGCCGGCATGCTGGCGCAGGATTTCCATTGCGATCGTGCCTTGGCCGGCAATCACGTCAGGGTCATCAAACGGATGCACAAACGACAGCTTGAGCTTTTTTTCCAGCTTCAGTGCATGCTGATAAGCGTCGGAATACGAATCGCCAAACAGCACCACGTCACCGCCGCGCGCCTTGACCGCATCAATTTTTACTGCCGGTGTCGTAGTTGGCATCACGATCACGGCGCGGCACCCGAGTCGGCTGGCAGAGAGCGCAACCCCTTGCGCATGATTGCCCGCTGACGCGCAGATCACACCACGCTTGAGCTGCGCTGGCGTCAAATGCGCCATCTTGTTATAAGCGCCACGGAGCTTAAAGCTGAATACGCTTTGCATATCTTCGCGCTTGAAATAAATCGCGTTACCGATGCGCGCCGACAAGGTCGGCGCCAGTTCCAGCGGGGTTTCGATGGCAACGTCATAGACGCGCGAAGTCAGGATTTTTTTCAGATAGTCGGTGCTCATAGGCCATCATTATAATGGACGTACTTTTACGCAGGGCCTTCATGCTGACCACCATTTTTACGTCCCTGCTCGCTGCGCTCTCACTGCCGACCGTTGGGCTGTCTTCACTATTCGTCATCAGTCTGTTATCCGCGACGCTGCTGCCTATGGGCTCGGAGCCGGCCGTTTTCGCCATTGTCAAACTCAATCCGGCGCTATTTTGGCCGGCGGTTCTGGTGGCCACCGCCGGCAATACCGTCGGTGGCGCAATTAGCTATGCAATGGGGTATGGTGCAAAACAATGGATGGCAGCAGAGCGTGAAACCCGCTGGTTTGGCTGGCTGCAACGTTTTGGTCCCAAGACCCTGCTACTGGCATGGTTGCCCATCGTTGGTGATCCGTTGTGTTCGCTGGCTGGCTGGCTGAAAATGGATTTCTGGCCTTGCGCGGTTTATATGGCAATAGGAAAACTGTTGCGCTATTTGACGGTTACGGCGCTGTTATTGAAGATACCAAACGGTTTCTGGCACCAGTTGCTGAACTGGGTCTGAAGCTCAGTTTGACACGCAGTTTAATCCTCAGTTTTGCAGCCAGCCTGTTGCGGCGCAATAAGCTAAAATGGCTCTTTAGTGTCAGCACTACCAAAGTACCACACACAAACAGATGAACGCTCCTGCGCACCTGCACGCTCTTCTCTCCGACGCACCTGACGGCACGCAGCCGTCCCGCTTGCGCGAGATCCCTTATAACTACACGTCCTTCTCCGACCGCGAGATCGTCATTCGCCTGCTCGGTGAAGAAGCGTGGCGGCTGTTGTCGACTTTGCGCAGCGCTCGCCAGACCGGCCGTTCCGCCCGCATGCTGTATGAAGTCCTGGGTGACATCTGGGTCGTGCGCCGCAATCCTTACCTGCAAGACGACATGCTCGACAATCCAAAGCGCCGGCAAGCGCTGATTGAAGCCCTGCACCATCGTCTGGGCGAAGTCGACAAGCGCCGTCATTCCACCGATGCAGAAGACAAGGGCGATCCGGAAGCGCTCAAGCGCAGTGCCAGTGTGGAAGCGCTGCTGCAAGCGGCACGCAAAGCGGTTGAAGACTTTGCGCAGGAATTTCGTCAGATGTATGACCTGCGCCGCCGCAGCGGCAAAGTACTGGGGCGCTTTACTGCACATGACAACATCAAGTTCGATGGCCTCTCGCGTGTCTCGCATGTGACTGATGCGACCGACTGGCGCGTCGAATATCCATTCGTGGTGCTGACGCCCGACTCAGAAGATGAAATGGCCGGTCTCGTCAAAGGCTGCATCGAGCTTGGCCTGACCATCATTCCACGCGGAGGCGGCACCGGTTACACCGGCGGCGCGGTGCCATTGACGCCGCTCTCAGCTGTGATTAACACCGAAAAACTCGAAGCGCTGGGCGCTGTCGAGATGCAGGTGCTGCCCGGCCTGTCACGCGAATACGCGACCATTTATTCCGGCGCCGGTGTTGTCACCAAGCGTGTGTCGGATGCCGCTGAAAAAGCAGGTTTTGTTTTTGCAGTGGATCCGACCTCGGCCGAGGCATCCTGCATAGGCGGCAATATCGCGATGAATGCCGGCGGCAAAAAAGCGGTGTTGTGGGGTACGGCGCTCGATAATCTCGCCAGCTGGCGCATGGTCGATCCGAACGGCGACTGGCTCGAAGTCACGCGACTCGATCACAACCTGAGCAAAATCCATGACACGCCGCTGGCGCGTTTCCAGCTCGTCTGGACGCATCCGGCCGAGAAGGGCAAGACCAACGCGCCGTTCAAAACTGAATTGCTCGAAATCGAAGGTCGCAAATTCCGCAAGGAAGGCCTGGGCAAGGACGTCACGGATAAATTCCTGTCGGGTCTGCCCGGCATACAGAAAGAAGGCTGCGACGGCCTGATCACGTCGGCGCGCTGGATTCTGCATAAGATGCCCAAGCACACGCGTACCGTCTGCCTGGAATTTTTCGGTCAGGCGCGCGACGCGATTCCGTCCATCGTCGAGATTAAAGACTACCTCGACGCCGAAACCAAAAAAGGCGGCGCGATTCTCGCTGGCCTCGAGCATCTGGACGAACGCTATCTGCGCGCAGTCGGTTATGCCACCAAATCCAAGCGAGGCGTCTTGCCGAAGATGGCGCTGTTTGGTGACATCGTCGGTGACGATGATGAAGCGGTGGCACGCGCCGCGTCGGAAGTGGTTCGCATTGCCAACACCCGGGTCGGCGAAGGCTTCGTCGCCGTCAGCCCCGAAGCCCGCAAAAAATTCTGGCTGGATCGCGCCCGCACGGCAGCGATTGCCAAGCATACCAATGCATTCAAGATCAATGAAGACGTTGTCATTCCATTGAACCGCATGGGTGAGTACACCGATGGCATAGAGCGCATCAACATCGAGCTGTCGATCAAGAATAAATTGCAGCTGGTCGTCGAACTCAACAGTTTTTTCGCCAAAGGCAGTTTGCCTTTGGGTAAAAGCGATGATGCCGAAGGCAATGACATACCGCCGGCCGAGGTACTGGAAAACCGTGTCAGCGACGCGCAGCAAATGCTGCAAGCGGTGCACACGCGCTGGTCATGGTTGCTAGCCAATCTCGACCTGTCCCTGGCCGACGCGCAAGCCGAACTCAATAACATCGGGCTTGATAAGCTCGCGCCGGTCATAGAGGCACGGCTGGGCGAACAGGCACACGCCACGCTGTTCGACGTACTGCAAGACCGCACCATACGCATCTCGTGGAAAAACGAAGTGCGTGCAGTCATGCGCCTGATTTTCAATGGCGCAGCCTTCAAGCAGATACTGGAGGAGTGCACGGCGATCCATAAGCGCGTGCTGCGCGGCCGTGTATTCGTCGCGCTGCACATGCACGCCGGCGATGGCAATGTGCACACGAATATCCCGGTCAATTCCGATGACTACCAGATGCTGCAAGATGCACATGCGGCTGTTGACCGCATCATGGCGCTGGCCCGTTCGCTTGACGGCGTCATCTCCGGCGAGCATGGCATTGGCATTACCAAGCTCGAATACCTGACCGATGCGGAAATGCGGGATTTCCGCAGCTATAAAAAACTTGTCGACCCTGAAGGCCGTTTCAACAAAGGCAAGCTGCTCGACGCGCCGGAATTGCCCGCCGATTTGCGCAATGCCTACACGCCGTCTTTTGGTTTGATGGGACATGAATCACTGATCATGCAGCAGAGCGATATCGGCGCCATCGCCAATAGCGTCAAAGACTGCCTGCGCTGCGGCAAGTGCAAACCGGTGTGCGCCACCCATGTGCCGCGTGCGAACCTGCTCTACTCGCCACGGAATAAAATTCTTGCGACTTCCTTGCTGGTCGAAGCCTTCCTGTATGAAGAGCAAACGCGGCGCGGTATCTCGATTAAGCACTGGGAAGAATTCGAAGACGTCGCCGACCATTGCACGGTCTGCCATAAATGTCTGACGCCGTGCCCGGTCGATATCGACTTTGGCGATGTGTCGATGAACATGCGCAATCTGCTGCGCAAGATGAACAAAAAATCGTTCAACCCCGGCACTGCGGCGTCCATGTTCTTCCTGAATGCGACCGATCCGGCAACGATTAATGCGACGCGTCAAGTCATGATGGGCTGGGGCTACAAGCTGCAGCGCCTCGGCCATGATGTATTGAAAAAATTCGCGAAGAAACAAACCAAGGCGCCGCCGTCCACGCATGGCAAGCCGCCAGTGCGCGAGCAGGTGATCCACTTCATCAACAAGAAAATGCCGGGCAATCTGCCGAAGAAAACCGCGCGTGCCTTGCTGGATATTGAAGACGATAAAGTCGTGCCTATCATTCGCAACCCGCAAACGACCAGTGCCGATACCGAAGCCGTGTTCTATTTCCCCGGCTGCGGTTCGGAGCGCTTGTTCTCGCAAGTCGGTCTGGCCACTCAAGCGATGCTGTGGCAAGTGGGCGTACAAACCGTGCTGCCACCGGGCTATCTGTGCTGCGGTTATCCGCAGCGCGGTTCGGGTGACTTTGATAAAGCTGAAAAAATCATCACCGACAACCGCGTGCTGTTCCATCGCATGGCCAATACGCTGAACTATCTTGATATCAAGACGGTGATTGTTTCCTGCGGCACTTGCTACGATCAGTTGCAGGGCTATCAGTTCGACAAAATATTCCCCGGCTGCCGCATCATGGACATCCACGAATATCTGCTCGAAAAAGAGATCAAACTCGAAGGTGTCAGCGGTACGCGTTACATGTATCACGACCCTTGCCATAGCCCGATGAAACTGCAAGACCCGTTGAAGACTGTGAACAGTCTCATTACCACCATCGACGCGCAGAAGATCGAGAAGAATGATCGCTGCTGCGGCGAATCCGGCACGCTGGCTATCAGCCGGCCTGATGTCTCGACGCAAATCCGTTTCCGCAAAGAAGAGGAAATGCTCAAGGGCGCCGATAAATTACGCGCCGATGGCTTTACAGGTGATGTCAAGATTCTGACTTCCTGCCCATCGTGTTTGCAAGGTCTCAAGCGTTACGACGATGACGCTGGTACGGATGCCGACTACATCGTGGTTGAAATAGCACGTCATCTGCTAGGTGAAAACTGGATGCCTGAATATGTCGCACGTGCCAATAACGGCGGCATTGAACGGGTACTGGTGTAAGCATGAGCAACGCAACTGATTGCGAATTGTGCAATGCTCCTGGCGGCGACGTCGTCTATCAGGGCACGCAGTTTCGCGTGGTGCTGGTGGATGATGCGCAGTACCCCGGGTTTTGCCGCGTGATCTGGCGGGACCATGTGGTCGAAGTGACGGATCTGAACGAGCTCGATCGCATGCTGATGATGGACGTGCTGTGGCAAGTCGAGACGGTGGTGCGCGATGTGATGCAGCCGAAAAAAATCAATCTCGCCAGCCTCGGCAATGTGGTGCCGCATCTGCACTGGCATATCATTCCGCGCTATGCCGATGATGCACATTTTCCATCGCCGGTGTGGGCAACAGCGCAGCGCGTGACACCGCAGGATGCGATTGAGGCGCGCCGTGCCTTGCTGCCGGCCTTGCGTGACGCACTAGCCTTGCGGCTGGCTTCTTATTTGTAATTAAATCTCCAAACAAATCCAGTATGAGCACAGCAAGCAGGCACCCCACCACACTCGAAGTCCACAAGGCTTCACGCACACTCGACATTTCTTTCGACGACGACAGCAGCTTCACGCTCAGCTTCGAACTGCTGCGTGTGTATTCGCCATCGGCCGAAGTGCGTGGCCACGGTGAAGGACAGGAAACCCTGCAGACCGGCAAACGCGAAGTCGGCCTGACTGCGCTTGAGCCGGTCGGCAATTACGCTGTACGACCGGTTTTTTCCGACGGTCATGACAGCGGCATCTTCACCTGGGACTATCTGTACTGGCTGGGGAGCAGTGCCGACGCATTGTGGGAAGATTATTTGCGCCGGCTTGAGGCGGCCGGTTTCTCGCGCGAGAGTGGCCGCGATGCACCGATGGCGATGCATGGCGGCGGGTGTGGTTCACATTGAAGCTGACGCCGGTTTGTTCGCTGCGGGCTTGGTCACAGCGCCCTCTCTGGCAAACTGCGCAAGCATATAGACTTGCCTGTGCATCAATTCAGCGTAAATTCCGGCGACTTCAGTTGTCGCATCAGGCAAGACCAAAATATTCCGCGAGTCAACGATCGACGCCATCGCTTTCCTGAATCTCTGGAATAGCTGATCTGACTGCCGCTCGCTGAGTGTCGTGAAAACGCTGGCGTACATGGAGTTGTCGGATTCCAGAAAATCCAAGAAAGAAAATTCTTCGGCGTGGCTATTCGAGCCTGACTTCGTTCTGTCTTTCTCTAATGTCGCGCTGGCACGCGACGAAGATGATGTGGCGGATAGCTCGTTGCAGATCTCGATCCAGCTTTGCCGCCAGCCGGCATCGATGGCCTCCGCTAACGCGGGGTAAATGCACATCGCCATCAATTGCGTCGCAATCATGCCGGGCTCAGGGGCGAATTCCAATGAAAGCTCAGGGGTAAGATGGGGTTGTAGCGTGAATTGCAGACAAGAGTCGAAAAGATATTCAAACGCGGGCGTTATCATCTGGCTCTCGCACTGAATCCCCCACTCAACGATTGACGATATTTTGTCAGTCGCATTGCCGATCAGAGCAGGTTTGATGGCTGCATCAGCCATGACCTCATACGGAGCGCTGATCAGATGAAGATGAGCTTTCACCAGTAACTTTTCCATTGTGGCGATCATTCCAATGGCAAGTGAGCGTCCCAGGTTTTCCTGTGCGCGCGGAGCGTCTAATGAAATGAACAGCTTGTTTTTCATGGCAGGTAGCGCCCTGAAGTAGGGCAGCAGGAAGTCGATCGCTGGTATAGGTACAAGCAATGTTTGTAGCTGCAATTCTATGTCTTCGATATCCCATTCCTTCGTATCGAGGTTTGCCAATGATTGGATGAATTGAGGGAGGGATGCGCGGTTAATCGGCTCCGGTTGGAATTCAAAGGATAATTTGTAATTTGAAATCTGCCATGTGCTTTGTTGCCAAAGCAATTCACGCGTCACGCGGTGCCGCAATGTCTTGGTAGTAGTGCTACGCAAGCTGATCCAGTCAGGCTGACGTCTGGCTTTCTCAATCAACAAAGATAAGCATATAAATTCTGATTCAGAGGGAGGGGTACTGCCGTTGTCCAGCATCTCTTCAAGCTTATTTATGCTTATTTGTAATGCATTATTACTAAAAATGTTGCGCTGGCCAATCACAGCGCCATGCTCAAGTAGCATGGCGATGGCGTTTATATTTAAATTTAATGCAGCTAGCATCAATGCATCGTTGCCCGAGTTATCGCTATGATTCCAGGGTGCGCCATTTTTCAGAAGCAAATGTAATAACTCTTGAATGTTAGGTAGCCATGTACTCAGGAGTATGTTCAGCAGAGGAGGGTAATGCGCGGTTAAATTTATGGTCGGCATATCAACGGGGATTTTTGCCTGCAGCAGAAGGTGTACCGTTGAGTATTGCCCGGATTGGATCGCTAGCATCAGCGCCGGGTAGCCGATGGCGGCTTTGCGAGCTGGCCGGGGATTCTGGTTAAGCATGAAAGACAAGGCTTGGTCCATGCCAGATTTGGCGGCAAGCGCAAATGCAGTTTCAAAGGGAAAGACTTGTTGATAAGGGTTCGCGCCGGCTTTTAGCAGCAGCATGGCCGCTTCTTCGTGCTCTAGATAGCAAGCCAGACTGAGCGCCGTGAATTCGTCTGGCCCGGTCGCCTCCAGGTTTGCCTGCAATTCGATGAGTCGTAGAATTATAGCCGTATGGTTTATTGACACGGCACAGTTCAATGGTGGAGCCGAGTACTTTTTGCTGTTGACTACAGCCCCTTTTTCTATCAGCAAGTTGAATAAATTAAGGTTGCCGTTCATGCATGCGACTTTCAGGGGCGAATCGCCGAGTGCGTTGATACGTCCGGGATCCGCGCCGTTCTCCATAAGCATGCGGCAACATTCCATATGATCATTCTCTGCTGCCAGCATCAGCGCAGTCTTCTTTTCTGAATTTTCCAGATCGACTTCGACATTTCGCTCGATGAACAGCTTGCACACTTTGGTGTGTCCTGCTGCAGCCGCGATCAGTAGCGGATGAGAGTCCATGCGCCACTGAATGGCCACGCCGCCAAAACTCATGAGTAATGTACAGGCATCCGCACTACCATTTTGTGCCGCGTAGCACAAAGCATCAAAACTATTATTGTCCGTCAGCGTGGCATCAGTAAGACGATGAAGTATCAGCATCCTGATAATCGGCAAATGCCCGCGCTCAGAGGCCAGCATTAACGCAGTACTGCCGGATCGATTTTTTGCATTCGGATTTGCGCCTTGATCAAGCAGGGCACGCGTCACGGATACATCGCCCCAATCGGCAGCGATCATCAACGCCGTAGTGATTTGATTTTCTCCGTCCTCATCGTCTTCCGAATCAGTCTCAGGTGCGGCCTCGAAGCGCTGGTACTGGATCAAGCCTTGCGTGAACTGTTTTTTGTCTGAGTCAGGTGTGAGCAAAATGAGCGAAGGGTAGTAATCACCTTGGTAAAGCAGGCAGGCATTGCAATCATTAATGAGTACTTCGATAGCCGGACGTAAATTCGGGACCCGCAGTAACGCATATCCCGCCGGCCATTCAAGTTGCGATTCTCCAAAAATAAGTCTGCAAGCAGGTTTTTCTTTAGGACCTTGAAAAATAATGATGCTTTCTGCTTCGTCTTTGGTTAGCGTTGTCCGCGCCGTCAGAGCAACAGGCCGTAAGACCATAGAAGTGCTCAGTTCTTTCGATGGAGAGTCAACAGCTTTCGTGTCGGAGGCTGACGATGAAGCAGGGAAGGTTTGTTCGGTCTGCTGCGTTTTGGGTGAAGGTTCTTCCTGAGTTCGTGCCCGCTTGAACTTCGGTTCTTCATGATCCGCCATTGACATGCTGTCGGGACGAACGCGCTTGTTTCTCAGGGTTGATTTTTCGCCGTTCTCCTCGCCGCTCCTTTCGTCATCACTTGCGACATCGACTTCCATACCGTCTTCCTCATTACAAACAGGCGGCTGACGCATGCGCGGCGAAGTTTTTGCTTGTTCGCTGGCTTCCAAAGGACGTTGATCGAGTGGTATCGGGTCGGTATTCTCAGGTGCCTGAGAGCGATTTTTATTTGTGCTGCTTGCAGAAGTGGGGGTAAGCATAAAGTTCGACTTTCATAAGTTTCAAAGCGGAGCCACCCCCGCAAGCAAGAGCCAAGTTCAAATTTCCAGTACCAAGCTCAATAAAAAAGGGCAGAACGCATCCGCTGCCAGGCTGCCGGATCGCCTTTCGCAGTTGCAGCTCATGGTCGGCGATGGGCAGTCGTCCGCAGGAGGGAATAAGTAGGGAGTTTTTTTATAAAGTTCAATTCGTAGCGCGCACCTGAGTCCAATAGAGAGACTTGTATAATGCGTTTTTCCCTAGGCTTTCCGGATATTCCCTGCCATGACCCAGACCCATTTTGGTTTCCAGACCGTTGCCGAAGAAGAAAAAGCCGGTAAGGTCGCGCAAGTTTTTCACTCTGTCGCCGCCAAATACGATGTCATGAATGATCTGATGTCGGCCGGTCTGCATAGAGTCTGGAAAGCCTTTACGATTGCGCAGGCAGGCATACGCCCCGGCTTCAAGGTGCTCGATATTGCCGGCGGCACCGGCGACCTGGCGCGTGCGTTTGCGAAAAAAGCGGGGCCTTCCGGTGAAGTCTGGCTGACCGACATTAATGAGTCGATGCTGCGCGAAGGTCGCAATCGCTTGCTTAACGAGGGCATGCTGCTGCCGACCCTGCTATGCGATGCCGAGAAGCTGCCTTTTCCGGATAATTACTTTGATCGCGTGTCGGTTGCTTTCGGCCTGCGCAACATGACGCACAAGGATCAGGCGCTGGCCGAGATGCGCCGCGTATTAAAACCCGGCGGCAAATTGCTGGTGCTGGAATTCTCCAAGGTCGCCGCGCCCTTGCAAAAACCTTACGATATTTATTCGTTCAAGGTGTTGCCATGGCTGGGCCAGAAAATTGCGAATGACGCCGACAGCTACCGCTATCTGGCCGAGTCGATACGTATGCATCCGGATCAGGAAACCCTGAAGACGATGATGCAAGACGCAGGTCTGGAGCGGGTGGATTACTTCAACCTGACTGCTGGCGTTGCCGCACTGCATATCGGAGTCAAGCTTTGAGTTTGCTGGCAGCGGTTGCTGCTGCCATCAACCATTTATTGTCTCGTCAGCCCGTGCTGCAAGCTGCGCTCGCGGCGCATGCCGGCAAAACCGCCTGCATCGCCACCGGTTTTTTTGATTTGCGATTAAGAGTGGCAGCCGACGGCCTGCTCGAAGCAGGGCATGACGAAAATGCGAGCGTCACCATCCGCATCAAGCCCGCCGACTTGCCGCAAATACTGGCCAATCGCACGCGCGCATTTTCTTATGTGAAGATAGAAGGCGACGCCGACTTCGCCAACACCATTTCACAGATTGCCAATAATCTGCGCTGGGAGGCCGAAGAAGACCTGACGCCACTAGTAGGTGATATCGCCGCGGTGCGTATCGTCCAAACGGCGCGTGTCACTTTGGACAGTATGCAATCTACCGGAAAAAAACTCGCTGAGAATATGGCTGAGTATCTGCTCGAAGAAAATCCGATGCTGCTGCATAAACAGGTTGCTGAGGATTTTGCGGCCGGGGTCGCGACCCTGCGCGATGATGCCGAACGTCTGGCCAAGCGCATTCAGTTGCTGGAGCGTGCATGATCTTTAAATTGCCACGCGCACTGAAAATACTCCGGGTCGCATTACGCTACGGACTCGATGAAATTGCCTTATCCGGCTCCAGCGCTTCGCCGCGTTTACGCGCATTGTCAGGTTTAATCTTCGGGCGCGATATCACCGCGCCACGCGGCGAACGTCTGCGCCGTGCGCTCGAAGAACTGGGCCCGATCTTTGTCAAGTTAGGGCAGGTGCTGTCCACCCGACGCGATCTGCTGCCGGCTGATATTGCCGACCAGCTCGCCTTGCTGCAGGATAGGGTGCCGCCTTTCTCTTCCGATTTGGCGGTTGAAGAAATTACCCGTGCACTGGGTCAGCATCCGGATCAATTGTTTGGCAGCTTCGTGCGCGAGCCGGTGGCTTCGGCCTCTATCGCGCAGGTGCATTTTGCGACACTGAAAGACGGCACCGAAGTCGCAGTCAAAGTATTGCGCCCCGGCGTACACGCCGCCATAGCCGAGGACGTGGCACTCATGCATATCGTCGCCGGCTGGGTTGAGCGCCTGTGGGTGGATGGTCGTCGTTTAAAGCCGCGTGAAGTGGTGGCCGAGTTCGATAAATATTTGCATGACGAACTCGACCTGATGCGCGAGGCCGCAAACGCCAGTCAGTTGCGGCGCAATTTTTCCAAGTCAAATTTGCTGCTGGTGCCGGAAATGTTCTGGGACTATTGCTCGTCTTCCGTGATCGTGATGGAGCGTATGTATGGCATACCGATTTCGCAAACAGCCAGGCTGGCCGAGGCCGGTGTCGATCTGAAAAAACTCTCGCGCGAAGGCGTAGAAATTTTCTTCACGCAGGTGTTTCGTGACGGCTTCTTCCACGCCGATATGCATCCCGGGAATATTCTGGTCTCGACGGCGCCGGTCACGCTCGGCCGTTACATTGCACTCGACTTCGGCATCGTCGGCACGCTGACAGATTATGACAAAGACTACTTGTCGCAAAACTTCCTCGCGTTTTTCCAGCGCGACTACAAGCGCGTGGCGCAAGCCCATATTGAATCCGGCTGGGCGCCGAAAGAAACCCGCGTCGATGAACTCGAAGCCGCGGTACGCGCCTGTTGCGAACCAATTTTTGACAGGCCGCTCAGTCAGATTTCATTCGGCCAGGTGCTGCTGCGGCTGTTCCAGACTTCGCGCCGTTTCAATATCGAAGTCCAGCCGCAACTGGTGCTGCTGCAAAAGACCTTGCTCAATATTGAAGGCTTGGGTCGTCAGCTCGATCCCGAGCTCGATCTGTGGCAAACCGCCAAGCCTTTTCTCGAGAGCTGGATGAGCGAGCAGATCGGCGTGCGCGGCTTTATCGACCGCCTGAAAATCGAAGCGCCGCATTTCGGACAAATTCTGCCGCAGCTCCCGCGTTTATTGCAGCAGGCATTGCTGGCCAGCGCAGCGCCCAGGCAGGATGATCAGTCTGCGCTGCTAGCCAGATTGCTGCTTGAGCAAAAGCGTACCAATCTATTGCTGGGCATTGCGGTGTATTTTGGTGGCGGTATGATTGCGGGCGTATTTCTGGTGCAGCTATTGATGAGGTGGGTCGCCGAATAGTGCTGGCATTATCGGCAGCTATTTTGCCGCGCTATTTTCTCGTTATAATCAGCGCAAATTTTTTCTGAATCCCTTCTTCATGACGCGGAGAATGCATGAATACGCTGGTGACGTTCGTCGGTCTTTACCTGCTGGTGTCGGTGGCGATTGGCTTGATTGCCGCGCGTCGGGTGAATAATTCCTCTGACTATGCCAATGCAGGCCGCTCGCTGCCTCTTTACATAGTGATCGCCACCGTATTCGCCACCTGGTTCGGCTCTGAAACCGTGCTGGGCATTCCCGCCAAATTTGCGGATCAGGGCTTGCGCGGTGTGATTGAAGATCCGTTCGGCGCGTCGCTTTGCCTGATTCTGGTCGGACTGTTTTTTGCCCGCAAACTGTACCGGATGAATCTGCTGACGATTGGCGACTTTTATAAGCAACGCTATAACCGTGCAGTCGAAATCATTGTCTCCCTCTGTATCGTCATTTCTTATCTGGGCTGGGTCTCGGCCCAGATCACCGCGCTCGGTCTGGTTTTCAGCGTGCTGTCTCAGGGCGCGATCAGCACAGCCAACGGCATGATGATCGGCGCTGCCATTGTGCTGGTCTATACGCTGTTTGGCGGCATGTGGTCAGTTGCACTGACAGATTTTTTCCAGATGACGATCATTGTCACGGGTATGCTGTACATTTCTTATCTGGTCTCCGGCATGGTCGGTGGGGCGCACGTGGTCATTGCGCATGCAGCGGACGCCGGCAAGCTGGAGTTCTGGCCTGCATTGACCGCGCCCGAGTTGCTGGCCTTTGCCGGTGCGGCAGTCACCATCATGTTTGGCTCGATTCCGCAGCAGGACGTTTTTCAGCGCGTGATGTCGGCGCGCACCGAAACCATTTCCATGACGGGCGCAATAGCAGGCGGCTCACTGTATTTCGTCTTTGCCTTCATTCCCATGTTCCTTGCTTATTCGGCGCAGCTGATTGATCCGGCAATGTTTGCATCGCTGATCAAGGACGATGCGCAAATGATCTTGCCGACGCTGATTCTGAATCACACGCCAATCGCGGCGCAGATCATGTTCTTTGGCGCGCTGCTGTCTGCCATCATGTCGACTGCCAGCGGTACTTTGCTGGCGCCCAGCATCACGCTGACTGAAAATATTTTGCGCGAATTCATCCCGATGAATGACCGTCAACTGCTGCTGACAACGCGTCTGGTGGTGATCTGTTTCACCGTTGCCGTCACTGGTTTTGCCTTGGCGTCGCAGGGCATGCCGATTTATGAGATGGTTGGCAATGCTTATAAGGTGCCGCTGGTAGGGGCGTTTATCCCGCTGGTGGCAGGCTTGTACTGGTCGCGCGCGACTACGCAGGGCGCGCTGGTCTCGGTATTGGGCGGCCTCACGTCCTGGCTTTTGATGGAAAAATTCGGTGCGGATTCGATCTGGCCGCCGCAATTAGTCGGTCTGCTGGCCGCGTTTGCCGGCATGCTGATTGGCTCGCTGGCACCGCAATGGCATAAAACACCGGCAGTTATTGCCTGAATCAGCACTCAGGCAGACACGATCCTGTCGGCAAAACCCTTTATAATTCAAGGTTTTCCGAATTTTGCAGGGGGAGTCATGCCAATTTATGCTTATCGATGCGAAGCCTGTGGTTTTGCCAAGGATGTTTTGCAAAAAATATCCGACGCGCCGCTGACGGATTGTCTCGCCTGTGGCAAGCCGGCCTTCAAGAAACAATTGACCGCCGCCGGCTTCCAATTGAAAGGTAGTGGCTGGTATGTCACCGATTTTCGTGGTGGCGCTGGCGCCACTTCTGCTCCCGCTGTAGCGGAGGGTGCCAAGTCCGAGAGCGCCCCTGCTGCGAGCGCCAAGACCGAGGTCAGCGCGGCGCCGGCCGTTGCTAGTAGTGACAGCACGCCAACGGCGAGCTGAAATCTGGTTCTATCTATGCGCAAATACTTTATTACCGGTCTGCTCGTCCTTGTCCCGCTGGCCATTACGCTGTGGGTGCTGAACTTGATCGTTGGCACCCTGGATCAGTCATTGTTGCTGATGCCGGAAAAATGGCGGCCGGAGTCTTTGTTTGGTTTCACTCTGCCGGGTCTGGGCACGATACTGACGTTGCTGATTGTTTTTCTGACCGGGCTATTCACGCGAAATTTTCTGGGTAACCGCCTGTTGCTGATGTGGGAGCATCTGCTCAATCGCATCCCGGTGGTGAACTCGATTTATTCCAGCGTCAAGCAAGTCTCCGACACCTTGTTTTCGTCTTCGGGCAATGCGTTTCGCAAAGCCTTGCTGGTGCAGTATCCGCGTCAGGGTTCATGGACCATTGCCTTTCTGACCGGCGTGCCGGGCGGCGATGTCAAAAACCATTTGCAGGGCGATTATGTCAGCGTCTATGTGCCGACCACGCCGAACCCGACCTCGGGATTTTTCCTGATGCTGTTGCGCAGCGAAACTATTGAACTGGACATGAACGTGGATGAAGCTTTGAAATATATCGTCTCAATGGGCGTCGTAGCGCCACCGCTGCATGCTCCGAAAACCGAACTGCATACTGAAAAAACTGGAAAATGATATGTCAATGCGAACACACTACTGCGGCCTAACCAATGAAGAACTGCTCGGCCAGACCGTCAGCCTGTGCGGCTGGGTCCATCGCCGGCGCGACCATGGCGGCGTCATCTTCATCGACTTGCGCGACCGCGAAGGTCTGGTCCAAATCGTCTGCGATCCGGATCGCGCTGATGTCTTTGCCAACGCGGAAGCGGTGCGCAATGAATTCTGCCTGCGCATCACCGGCCTCGTGCGTCCACGTCCAGAGGGCACCACCAACGCCAACCTCACTTCCGGCAAGATCGAAGTGCTGTGCCATGAGCTCGAAGTGCTCAACGCTTCAGTGACGCCACCGTTCCAGCTTGACGACGACAACCTCTCCGAGACTACCCGCCTGACGCACCGCGTGCTGGATCTGCGCCGTCCGCAAATGCAGAAGAACCTGCGCCTGCGTTACAAGGTGTCGATGGAAGTGCGTAAATTTTTGGATGGCAATGGCTTCATCGATATCGAAACACCGATGCTGACCAAGTCCACGCCTGAAGGCGCGCGCGATTATCTGGTGCCTTCACGCGTAAACGCCGGCCATTTTTTTGCGCTCCCGCAATCGCCGCAATTGTTCAAGCAATTGCTGATGGTGGCTAACTTCGATCGCTATTACCAGATCACCAAATGCTTTCGCGACGAAGACTTGCGCGCCGACCGTCAGCCTGAATTTACCCAGATCGACTGTGAAACCTCCTTCATGTCCGAGCAGGAAATTCGCGACATGTTCGAAGGCATGATCCGCCTCGTGTTCAAGAACGCACTCGGCGTTGATCTGCCGGACCCATTCCCGGTGATGGACTTCGCCACCGCGATGGGCATGTATGGCTCCGACAAGCCGGACATGCGCGTCAAGCTCGAATTCACCGAGCTGACCGATGTAATGAAAGACGTGGACTTCAAAGTCTTCGCCGGTGCAGCGAATATGGAAAACGGCCGCGTGGTCGGCCTGCGCGTTCCGGGCGGTGCGATGGAAAACGGCGGCATGCCGCGTTCCGAAATCGATGCCTACACCCAGTTCGTTGCCATCTACGGCGCAAAGGGTCTGGCCTACATCAAGGTCAATGACAAGTCCAAGGGGCGTGATGGCTTGCAGTCGCCGATCGTCAAAAACCTGCATGACGCTGCACTCGCGCAGATCATAGAAAAAACCGGCGCCGAAAACGGTGACTTGATTTTCTTCGGCGCCGACAAAGCCAAAGTGGTGAACGACGCCATCGGCGCCTTGCGCGTAAAAATTGGTCACAGCGACTTCGGTCGCAAAAACGGTTTGTTCGAAGATACCTGGCGTCCATTGTGGGTGGTCGACTTCCCGATGTTCGAGCATGACGAAGAAGCCGGCCGCTGGAATGCCTTGCATCACCCGTTCACTGCGCCGAAACAAGGCCACGAAGATTTCATCGAAACCGATCCGGGTCGCGCCATTGCACAAGCCTATGACATGGTTCTGAACGGTTGGGAACTTGGCGGCGGCTCCGTCCGTATTCATCGCGCCGATGTGCAGAGCAAAGTCTTCCGTGCCTTGAATATCGGTGCCGAAGAAGCGCAGATCAAATTCGGCTTCCTGCTCGACGCGCTGCAGTATGGCGCACCACCGCACGGCGGTCTGGCCTTTGGTCTGGATCGTATCGTCACCATGATGACCGGTGCCGAATCGATTCGCGACGTAATCGCCTTCCCGAAAACCCAGCGCGCGCAATGTCTGCTGACACAGGCACCTAGCGAAGTCGACGAGAAGCAGTTGAAAGAGCTGCATATTCGTCTGCGCAATGTGGAGCCGGTTGTTAAGACTTGATGTTAATTTGCTGTTTGAGGGATTTGCAAAAGATGCTGGATCCCGGCTTGCGCCGGGATGACGGTGGCAGGTGAGTTCTTTCATCGCATATTAAAAACCGCTTGGTGGACACTGTCCCCAAGCGGTTTTTTTATGCATCTCTTTTGTGGGAGCGGTTACCCACTCTCGTCATTCATTCGCTGCACAAATACCGTATTTATGCAGCTCCTGTTTAACGAACATGGGAGACTCAAGATGCATGCAGCACCCGTTGCCGCAACGACGCAAAACAAGCTTTCAGAAACTATTCCGTTACAGCCCACCACGAGCAACGCAGCCTCCGGCAATCAGGGCGCCGTAGTGCAAAACCGGAGTGCCAGTTCCGATCCGCGCGGTACGCTGGATGAGACGCTGCACAATGCCATCGACCCCGCAGAATCATCAGCTCCGACCGTGAAAGCGACAAGCCCTAGCGATGCGATCTATGCACATGCTCAGGCTGCTTCACATTTCCTTCAACTGGTGAAAGCCGGCGCCTTAGACGAAGTGAAAATGCTACTGCGTCAGTCGCCAGCATTCTGCAATGCCGTGGATGAACAGACCGGGCTAACACCCTTGTGCATGGCGGCCATGCACGGCCGTACGGACATCGCCTCCTTACTGTTGAGCGCGGGCGCGCGGGTTGATGGGCGTGAACGCCATGGCAGCACGCCGCTGATGTTTGCAGCACAAGCGGGGCATGTCCAGATGATCAGGCTTTTATTTGAGTATGGAGCCAACTTCAATGCAGTCAATCAGCAGATGTCACGGTGCGTGCTGGTTTGGGCAATCAGTGAAAGGCAACTGGATGCGTGTAAGGTATTGATTGAGGCCGGTGCTGACTTCCAGTTCACGACGGCGAATACATCCGGAACCGGAGAAGTAGCCTCCCCGCTTGATATGGCCATTGTGCGCGGCTGGACAGAATTGATACAGTGGTTGATAGAGTCAAAGAGATTGTCGATTGAGTCAGAGGTCATCACGGGCACCACCTTGCTGAATTTTGCCTGTTTCACCGGCAGCCTGGAGTCGGTCAGATTTCTGTTGGATGCCGGAGCTAACGCCACAGCAAAATACAATCTGCTTACCGACACCCTGCGAGGCCCCTTGTGGTACGCCGACATTAATCAGCAATTTCATGTGGTCGAGTATCTGCTGAATCGGGGTATCTGCATTCCCCAAAATTTGCCATCGTCGCCCTTGCCGGGTGAAGGATTTATTTATCATCCGGCTGCAGATTCGGGCAGCCATGCAAACCAGCACGGCCGCACCCAGCTTGCGCAAGCTGCTGTTCTGAAAGATTCATTTTTTTTGAAATCGCCGCAAAAATTGATTGAAGGCCTGGCGGATAAAAAAATAGATCTCATGCCGAATGAAAAAAAATGGACTCACTGGCTCAGTGAGCTTGGCATTTCCATCGTCATTACGCATGAAATTTTTAAACGCATCAGCAATGCAGCCGTCGTTTTTCGCGCATTGGCGGGCAGTCATGCAAGCACTTCCAGAGAGCAGTATTTACAAGCCTTGGCCGACCTGGTTTCAGAAGCCTGTATGTCCTCCAGCTTGAATGCACCCTTTTCAAATTTCAAATTAACTGCGCGCGGCGAGATGCACATGACCCAATTGGTGCACCGGCAGCGTGCGCTGCTGCTGCAGGCCGCGGCCATTCTGGGCGAGCAGCAACTGCAGCGACTAAAGACACTGCCTGACTTGTGCTTCAACGCCTATATCTCCACCTCCCATCAGTTGCAGGAAGCCAGCCTGTACAAGTTCCTGACAAGGAAATGGGGGCTATACGATCCCGTTGCATTAGCAGTGATTCGCCTGATCAAGACAGCGTATGAGAAGGCGTTGCGGGCGGCTTCCTCTGGCAGCATGCTGCCTTTGACTGAGCGGATGAGGCATGCGCTGACTACCTTGCTGGAGGGATTGCGTGAATCAAACTATTTGCCTGAGTTCGCCGAGGCATTCAGGAATTTGGGTGCGCATGTAAATAAGAGCGAGTACAGCGAGCTGATATTTTCCCAATGGCGCCTATTTAACGAAGCCTATCAGGTGGAAATCAATCAGCCGTCCATGACCGGTCCAATCAGACCGGCCGTGGCAGATGCAGCGCAGTGAATACGAGGAGATTGTCAAACAGGGCATAATGGATCTGGAATTCAACACCTCGCGTACCATGTCCATGTATAAAATCCCCGAATCCGTTCTGGTTGTCATCCATAGCCCCGATCTGCAAGTGCTGCTGATTGAGCGCGCCGACAAACCCGGTTTCTGGCAATCCGTCACCGGCTCCAAAGACTTGCCCGATGAGCCGCTGCGCACCACCGCCCTACGTGAAGTGTCGGAAGAGACCGGACTGCAAATTGGCAGTCCGTCTATTCCGCAAGAACATCTTCGTGACTGGAAACTTTCCAATGTCTACGAAATCTATCCTGTCTGGCGGCACCGTTACGCGCCCGGCGTGACCCACAATACAGAGCATGTATTTGGCTTGCTGGTGCCGCGCGAAAGCGCCATCGTACTGGCCGAGCGCGAACACTTGCAGTATCAATGGCTGCCCTGGAAGGCCGCGGCAGATTTATGTTTTTCGCCATCGAACGCCGAAGCCATTCTGCAACTGCCGCATTATCTGAACGCCCTGAATAAAACCAATTAACGTCACTCTGATGAAACTCCGCATTGCCACTTACAACATTCACAAAGGTGTCAGCTCGTTTGGCAGCCGGCCGCGCGTGCATGCACTGAAAAAAGGACTGGAGTCACTAGCTGCCGACGTCGTGTTTTTGCAAGAGGTGCAGGGCCGGCATGATCTGCTGGCGCTGCGCCATGCGACCAGCTGGCCGCAGCAGGGGCAGCATGAATTCCTTGCCAATGACAATCAGCATAGTGCGTACGGAGTTAACGCCGTGTATGACCACGGCCATCATGGGAATGCCTTGCTGTCGAATTTTCCGATTGCATCTTCGAATAATCATGATGTGTCCGACCATGCGTATGAGTCGCGCGGCATTTTGCACTGCGTGTTGCAGATGGAAGGTGTCGATGTGCATTGCTATGTGGTGCATCTGGGTCTGTTTGCCGGCAGCCGCCGGCGCCAGACTGCGGCCCTGATCGAGGCAGTCACGGCCACTGCGCCACCCGATGCGCCCGTGATCATTGCCGGGGATTTCAATGACTGGACCAACGCTTTGAGTGCGACTTTGCGCAAGCAGCTTGGTGTGATGGAAGTGTTTGACCAGCAGCTGTCCTCGCGCAGCTTCGGCAGCTATCTGCGGCGTCTCGCCGGCAGGGGGCCGAGCCTGACGCCGGCACGCACCTTTCCTGCCGCCATGCCGGTATTGCAGCTAGACCGCATTTATGTGCGCGGTTTCGCTATTCACTATGCACAAGTCTTGTATGGCCCGAGCTGGGCGCAGCTGTCAGATCATGCGCCATTGGTGGCAGATCTGAGCTTGCTGCAGAAGGTCGCGGCGGATAGCCTACAATGCGATGATCCAGTCAACGATGCGATCTATGCGAGCGGTAAGCTATAGTAAAAACAATCATCTGAATCTGCTGCATCGTGGCGCAGAATTTTTTCCTGCGTTGATTCGTGCTTTCGATGCTGCCGAATCAGAAATCTATCTCGAAACCTACATCTTCGCGCTGGATGCAACCGGTCAACAGGTTAAGTCAGCGCTGTTGCGTGCGGCGGCTCGTGGCGTGAGCGTGCAAGTGATGGTTGACTGGCTCGGCAGCGGCCGCGAACGTTGCCAGTTGCTGGCAGCCGAGTTTCTGCCGGCGGGCGTGCAGTTCAGCAGTTTCAATCCCTGGTTCCGTCGCGGTGTCGTACGCACCCATCGCAAGATCGTCGTCATCGATGGCCGCCTGGCTTTTCTGGGGGGCCTTAATATCAATGATGACATGCTGTCCGATGACGACAGCGCCGCACCTTTGCCACTGCCACGCTGGGATTTCGCGGTCAGTATCAGCGGCCCGCTGGTACAGGCCATCCATAGTGAAGTGGCGGCCCAATGGCTGCGCGTCAATCTGAAAAATTTGCGTACACGCTGGCTGAACCTGAAAAAATTCAGTGTCTTGCGTGACAGGCATGCACTCGCCGTGGCTGAAGCAGGGCTGGTCGTGCGCGACAACCTGCGCAATCGCAGCACCATACAGCGCGCACTTTTGCATGCGCTGGGTCATGCCCGCCACAGTGCCTATTTTGTTACGCCTTATTTCGCGCCCGGCAGAAAACTACGCCGCGCACTGGCCATGGCGGCGCAGCGCGGCGTGGCAGTCACCTTGTTGATTGGTGTCGGCCAGTTCCGTATGCAGGACGCAGTCGCGCAATCGTTTTATCCGCGTATGCTGCGTGCCGGCGTCAAGCTGGTTGAGTATGGCAAGACCCAGCTGCATGGCAAGGTCGCTGTGATCGATGATGAATGGGCGACGGTCGGTTCGAGCAATTTCGATGGCTTGTCGCTGTTCGTCAATCATGAAGCCAATATCATTGTGCGTGATAGCGACTTCGCGCAAGCCTTACGGGTTTATATAGAGCGCGGCGTAGCCGATGGCAGGTTGGTGAATGCGGAAGAAGTCGCGCGCTATTCGTGGAGCCGGCGCGCATGGAATGGCTTTGCTTATTATTTGTACAAGTCGGTGCTGCAACTCATCACCGCAGGCAAGTATACGAAATGAATGTCGCGCGCATCATTGACTGAACAGACTCGATTGAATTGTCTGTATAAATTCTTCTGCATGCGAAACTAGCCATGCTGCTTTATCGGGAGTCACTGCATCGCCAGTATAGTCAGCGATGAAACGAATCTCGGCGGCCCGGTTAAGATTTTTTCCTAAGTCGGCGGGCAAGATGCCAGGCTTGATCAACTGCAAACTAAAAGCGGAGATTAATCCTGCGTGTGTCTTTGGAGGTGCCGCGCAGGAGGTGTCGGATTCAGTGAAAAACAAAGCAGCGCGTGCTGCATCAAACATCGCATAATAAGCACGATTGCATGCACCGTCGATATCGCCATCCGCCAGCAAAAGACGCCCAGAAGTAAGCGCCCGGTAAGCTTTATCCATCAGTTCGGAAGGAATCAAATTGCTATCCCTTCTCGTTTGATATTTTGGATCAGTCCTGGATTTGAAAAATGTTCCGGATGCTGCCAGTCGTCTTCCCATAAGGGTAGTGCCTGCACAAGAATACCTGTATCTAGCAATATTTCATAAGCTATGTCGGCCATCGCTAGTTTTGTATCGAGCAAACTAGTGTCTTTTTCGCCGCGCAAAAGCACAGCGATGTCGGCATCACTTTCAGGGTGATGTGACTGTCGCGCGCGACTGCCAAAGAGTATCGTCTTCGAACCTGCGTAGTGGCTACTAATTCGTTGCGCAAATAACTGTGCTGCATGCAGCGTTGCTGCATCAATTCCGGATTGCCTAGGCTGGCTGATATTAGGTTTTGTCACAATCTATCTCGATGCAGACAAGTAGCATTTACTCTACCATGGCAAATCATATACGCCATATTAGCTTACCCTTCTCCGCATGACTGAAGCAATCCGCATCGACAAATGGCTATGGGCCGCCCGTTTCTTCAAAACCCGTTCACTGGCAACCGACGCGGTTGACGGTGGCAAGGTCAAGCTCAACGGCGAGCGCTGCAAGCCCGCCCGCAATCTGCAGATTGGCGATTTGCTCGACATCGACAATGGCCACAATACCTGGCAAGTGCAAATCGCCGGATTGTCCGCGCAGCGTGGCCCGGCGCCGGTAGCACGCAAGCTGTATGAAGAAACCGAGGCTGGACTGCAAAAACGCCAGCTAGACACCGAGCAGCGTCAGCTCTATGCCGAACCTGGCGCAGACATCAAAGGCCGTCCCACCAAGCGCGATCGGCGTCAGCTGGATCGTTCGCGCGACTAAAATTTCCCGCCGCCCTGCAGATAATTCCGCTTTCAGTGCATAATAGGACGCTCGTTCTATTTTTTTCCATGGCTGGCCCCAAGCCCGTCAGCCCAAGGGATATGCATGACAGAAACCAAGCAAAAACCACTGCGCAAGGGTGAACAAACCCGTGCCGCCATTTTAGATGCCGCCCTTCAGCTAGCCAGTCGCGAGGGGCTGGAAGGCCTGACCATAGGCGTTCTGGCTGAGCAGATGGCGATGAGCAAATCCGGCGTATTCGCCCATTTCGGCTCACGCGAGGATTTGCAAATTGAAGTTGTCAAACTGTACCACCAGCAGTTCGAGCAAGAGGTGTTCTACCCCAGCCTGCAAGAGCCGCGTGGCCTGCCGCGACTGGAGGGTTTGTTTGCGCGCTGGGTAGCGCGCGTGAGCATGGAGATTGCCTCTGGCTGTATCTACATCAGCGGCGCAGTGGAATATGACGATCGTCCCGGCGTGATGCGCGATCAGCTCGTTGAAATGGTGCGTACCTGGCAAGCTGCCTTGCAGCGCGCAGTCAAACAGGCCATAGAGGAGGGGCATTTGCGTGCCGACACCGACCCCCAGCAAATGGTGTTCGAGATGTATGGTCTGGTACTGGCCTTGCATCATGACGCCCGTTTCATCAAGCGTCCCGGCAGCGTCGAGCGCGCGCAGAAGGGGTTTGCCCATCTGATTGCTACCCGGCGCCATGAGGCCGCACCCGGTAGCGTCAAGTCTTCAGCAAGAAAACATCCAAAATCGGCGTCAAAGACGCTAGCCTGAATCTTATAAATCCAAGGAGAACACGATGCCTCAATATACCGCCCCCCTGCGCGATATGCAGTTTGTTTTGCACGAATTGCTGGATGTCGAAACTGAACTCAAGCAATTGCCGGCGCATGCTGATCTCGACGCCGACACCATTAATCAGGTACTGGAAGAGGGCGGTAAATTCGCATCCGAGATCCTGTTCCCGCTGAACCATTCCGGCGACCGTGAAGGTTGCAAACTGGACGTTGCTACGCATACTGTCACCGCTCCCAAGGGCTACAAAGAAGCCTATCAAAAGTATGTAGAAGCAGGCTGGCCATCGCTGGCTTGTGACCCGGAATATGGCGGGCAGGGCTTGCCGCTGGTGGTCAATAATTCATTTTATGAAATGCTGAATTCGGCCAATCAGGCGTGGACCATGTACCCGGGCCTGTCGCATGGTGCTTATGAATGTCTGCATGCGCATGGCACGCCTGAGCAGCAGGCGCTGTACCTGACGCGGCTGGTGTCGGGCGAATGGACCGGTACCATGTGTCTGACCGAGTCGCACTGCGGCACCGATCTGGGCATGCTGAAAACCAAGGCTGTGCCGCAAGCTGATGGCAGCTATCAGCTGACCGGCAGCAAAATTTTTATCTCTGCCGGCGAGCATGATCTGGCCGCCAATATCATCCATCTGGTGCTGGCGCGCCTGCCGGATGCGCCTCCGGGCACCAAAGGTATTTCCTTGTTTGTCGTGCCGAAATTCATTCCGGATGCAGACGGCAAACTCGGCGCGCGCAACCCGATTTTCTGCGGTGCGATCGAAGAAAAAATGGGCATCCATGGCAATGCGACTTGCCAGATCAATCTGGATGGCGCAAGCGGCTGGATGATAGGCGAGCCTAACCGTGGCTTGAACAGCATGTTCGTGATGATGAATGCAGCGCGCCTTGGCGTTGGTATGCAATCTTTAGGCTTGACGGAAGTTGCGTACCAAAATGCGCAGGCCTATGCAAAAGACCGGCTGCAAAGCCGCAGCCTGACCGGCACTAAAGCAGAAGACAAAGCCGCCGACCCGATCATTGTGCATCCGGATGTGCGGCGCATGCTGCTCACAGCGCGTGCCTACGCCGAAGGTGGCCGTGCCTTCTCTTCCTATATCGCGCTGATGCTGGATCGCGAACTGAATCATCCCGATGAAGAAGTGCGCAAGCAAGCAGCTGACGAAGTGGCGCTGCTGACGCCGGTAGTTAAAGCCTTCGTGACCGATAACGGCTGGATCGCGACATCGGAAGCGATGCAGGTCTACGGCGGCCATGGCTATATTGCCGAATGGGGCATGGAGCAATACGTGCGTGACGCCCGTATCAACATGATTTATGAGGGCACCAATACCATACAGTCGCTCGATCTGCTGGGGCGCAAGGTATTGATGGACAACGGCGCCAAACTGCGTCAGTTCGGCGAAAAAATTCAGGCCTTTGTGGAGGCCAATGGCGCCGATGAAGCCATGTCGGAATTCATCACCCCGCTGGCCGATATCGGCGGCAAGCTGACCAAGCTTACGATGGAAATCGGCATGAAGGCATTCCAGAATCGCGACGAAGTCGGTGCGGCGGCCGTGCCTTATCTGCGGGTTGTGGGTCACTTGGTCTACGCATATTTGTTTGCGCGCATGGCCAAGATCGCGCTGGAAAAAGAAGGTAGCGGCGACAATTTCTACAAAGCCAAACTGGCGACGGCACGTTTCTACTTTGGCCGCTTGTTGCCAGAGACCGCGATGCTGATTCGTCAGGCACGTTCCGGGTCGGACAATCTGATGGCGCTGGATGCTGCATTGTTTTAACAAGTGAAGACACTGGATCCCAGCCTTCGCTGGGATGACGGTAGTAGAGGTGACGTCGTTCAAATATCTACCGTCGTTCCAGCGCAAGCTGGAACCCAGTGACTTTTGCTGACTTCCTAATTCCTTAATACTCATTTGACGGAGCGCTCTGCATGTCGAATTTCATTGTAAAAAAAGTAGCCGTGCTCGGCGCCGGTGTCATGGGCGCACAGATTGCCGCGCATTGCATCAATGCCCGTGTACCAGTCATCCTGTTTGACTTGCCCGGCAAGCCGGACCAGCCGCGTAATGCCATCGTGGCACGCGCATTGGAGCAGCTCAAAAAACTCAGTCCTGCTCCGCTGGCCGACAATGAAGCGGCCGCGCTGATTGAAGTGGCGAACTATGACGACGATCTGGAACGCTTGCGCGAAGCCGATCTGGTGATCGAAGCTATTGCCGAGCGCATGGACTGGAAGCATTCGCTCTACGCCAAAATTGCGCCGGCAATAGCGCCGCATGCGATCTTCGCGACCAATACCTCGGGCCTGTCGATTACAGAGTTGTCGGATGGTCTGGACGCAGAACTCAAAACCCGTTTTTGCGGCGTGCATTTTTTCAATCCGCCGCGCTATATGCATCTGGTGGAGTTGATCCCGACGGTATCCACCCGCAGCGATATTCTCGGCCAGCTCGAAACCTTCCTCACGACCACGCTCGGCAAGGGCGTGGTGCGTGCGATCGATACGCCCAACTTCATTGCAAACCGCGTCGGCATCTTTGGCATGTTAGCCACGATTCATGAAGCAGAAAAATTCGGTCTCTCGTATGACCTGGTGGATGACCTGACCGGCGCCAAGCTCGGCCGCGCCAAGTCCGGTACCTTCCGCACAGCAGATGTGGTCGGGCTCGATACCATGGGGCATGTGATTCACACCATGCAGGACAAGCTGCCGAATGATCCTTTCTTCCCCGTTTATAAAACACCGGCCGCACTCGAAAAGCTGATTGCCGCCGGTAGCCTCGGTCAAAAGAGTGGCGGCGGTTTTTACAAGAAAGTCGGCAAGGACATTCAGCGCTTCGATCCGGTCAAGGGCGACTATGTAGCCGGCGGCGCCAAGGCCGACGATCTGGTTGGGCGCATCCTGAAAGAAAAAGATCCGGCCAAGCGCATGAAGGCCCTGCATGACTCTACGCATCCGCAGGCGCAATTTTTGTGGGCAATTTATCGCGATGCTTTCCATTACATTGCTGTCCATCTCGACACCATTGCCGACAATGCGCGCGAAGTCGATTTTGCGTTGCGCTGGGGCTTTGGCTGGAAGCAGGGTCCGTTCGAGATCTGGCAGCAAGCGGGTTGGCAGCAAGTGGCAACGTGGGTAAAAGAAGATATTGACGCCGGCCGTGCGCTGTCTGCGGTGCCGATGCCGGCATGGGTATTCGACGGCCGCGACGGCGTGCATACGCCGGCAGGTTCTTGGTCGCCAGTTAAAAAATCGTATGTGCCTCGCTCTGATCTGGCGGTGTATCAGCGTCAGGTCTTCCGTTCGCCGCTATTCGGTGAAACCACCAGCACCGGCGCCAACGCCGGCACCACTGTGTTCGAAGATGACTCGGTGCGCCTGTGGCATCAGGACGATGACATTCTGGTTATCTCCTTCAAGACCAAGATGCACGTACTCGGCCCCGGCGTGATCGAAGGGCTGGAGCGTGCGATTGCTGAAGCCGAAGCGAACTACCGCGGCCTGGTGATCTGGCATGCGGATGCCGCTGAAGGTGGTGCATTCTCGGCCGGCGCTGATCTGCAGGCAATGCTGCCGCTGTTTATGTCTGGTGGAGTCAAAGCCATTGAACCCGCCGTGTCGCGTTTGCAGCAGGCGCATTTGAAACTCAAATATGCGAACGTGCCAGTTGTTGCGGCGGTGGCAGGTCTGGCACTTGGAGGCGGTTGTGAATTGCTGATGCATGCAAGCCGCCGTGTTGCAGCGCTGGAGTCCTACATTGGGCTGGTTGAAGTCGGCATCGGCCTGTTGCCTGCGGGTGGAGGCCTGAAGGAAATCGCCTTGCGTGCTGCGGCTGATGCCAAGGGCAATGACATTTTGCAGTTCCTGAAAAACGGCTTTACCCATGCCGCCACTGCGGCGGTATCGAAGTCGGCGCTGGAAGCAAAGCGCATGGGCTATCTCGCGGCCGATGATGTCATCGTCTTCAATGCCTATGAATTGCTGCACGTTGCCAAAACACAGGCGCGTGCGATGTCGGATGCAGGCTATCGTCCGCCTTTGCCTGCGCTGGTTCCGGTGACAGGTCGCTACGGCATGTCAACCATCATGGGGCAGTTGCTCAATATGCGCGATGGCGGTTTCATCTCCGCGCATGACTACAAAATCGGCGCGATGATTGCTGACATTGTGGCCGGTGGCGATGTTGAACAGGGCAGCATGGTGAACGAGCAATGGTTGCTGGACAGGGAGCGCAAGGGCTTCATGGAATTGCTTAACCATCCGAAGACACAGGAACGCATCATGGGCATGCTGCAGACCGGCAAGCCAGTGCGCAACTAACAAAGGCATCAGGAGAAAACCATGAGCAGACAATTACAAGACGCCTACATCGTCGCCGCCACCCGTACCCCGATTGGCAAAGCGCCGCGCGGTATGTTCCGCCATATACGCCCCGATGACTTGCTGGTGCGCGTATTGCAATCGGCATTATCGCAAGTGCCTAATCTGGATCCGAACACGATTGAAGATGCCATCGTCGGTTGCTCGTTTCCCGAAGGCGAGCAGGGACTGAACGTTGCGCGCATGGCCGTGCTGCTGGCGGGCTTGCCGAATACGGTGGGCGGGGCCACCGTCAACCGTTACTGCGCATCCGGCATTACCGCCATTGCGATGGCAGCCGATCGCATTCGGAGCGGCGAAGCGGATGTGATGATCGCCGCCGGTATCGAGTCGATGTCGATGATCCCGATGATGGGGCATCATCCTTCGCTGAACATGAACGTGTTCAAGGATGAAAATATCGGCATGGCCTACGGCATGGGGCTGACCGCAGAGCGTGTAGCGACCCAGTGGAAAATCAGTCGCGAAGCGCAAGATGCGTTTGCACTCGAATCGCATAGGCGCGCCATCGCCGCGCAACTGAGTGGCGCGCGCGTCGCTGAAATGACGCCGGTCGAGATCATTGAAAAATTTCCGAACCTGGCGACCGGACAAATCGACACCACTACTCGCATCGTCACCGACGATGAAGGCGCACGTGCCGATACCAGTCTGGAAGTGCTGGGTAAATTGCGGCCGGTGTTTTCGCCGAAAGGCAGCGTCACTGCCGGCAACAGCTCGCAGACGTCGGATGGCGCCGGCGCGCTGATTCTGGTGAGCGAAAAAATTCTCAAGCAATTCAACCTGACGCCGCTGGCGCGCTTTGTATCTTTTGCCGTCAAGGGCGTGCCACCGGAAATTATGGGCATTGGTCCGAAAGAGGCGATCCCTGCTGCCTTGCGCGCAGGTGGCCTGACGCAAGATCAACTCGACTGGATAGAGCTGAATGAAGCCTTTGCCGCACAGGCCTTAGCGGTGCAGCAGGATCTGGGTCTGGATCCGGCCAAGGTCAATCCGCTGGGCGGTGCGATTGCGCTCGGCCATCCGCTCGGTGCCACCGGCGCGATTCGTGCAGCGACCGTGATCCACGGCCTGCGCAACCGTAACCAGAAATACGGTATGGTCACTATGTGCGTCGGTACCGGCATGGGCGCGGCCGGCATTTTCGAGAGAATGTAAACATGGATATCACATTCAGCAAAGTGGACGGCGTTGCCACCCTGGCCTTTAACCGGGTCGAGAAAAAAAACGCCATCACCTCGGCGATGTATCAGTCGCTGGCCGACGGCCTGCGCGATGCGGCGCAGGACACCAGCATTCGCGCCATCGTCATCACGGGTCAGCCCGGCATTTTCACGGCCGGGAATGACGTCGAAGATTTTCTGATGAATCCGCCGCAAGGCACCGACAGTCCGGTGGCGCAGTTCATGGAGCAATTGCGGACTGCAGAAAAGCCGGTGATTGCGGCCGTGACCGGCATGGCCATCGGTATCGGCACGACGCTGCTGCTGCATTGCGATCTGGTCTATGCGGCCGAGAATGCACGCTTTGCGATGCCATTCACGCAGCTCGGTTTGTGTCCCGAATTCGCCTCCAGCCTGCTCTTGCCGCGCCTTGCCGGCTATCAGCAGGCAGCCGAAAAATTAATGTTTGGCGAAGCGTTTGGTGCGGCAGAGGCGCAGCAACTGGGGCTGGTCAATAAGGTGCTGGCGGCTGACGAACTGCAGGCGCATGTCGCGCAACAAGCTGCCAAGCTGGTTGCCTTGCCGGCGGCCTCGGTGCGCGCGACCAAGCGATTGATGAAGGCAGAACTGGCTGCGCCGATACAGGCGGCGATGCAAGCTGAAATGCAAGACTTCAGCCGCATGCTGCGCGGACCGGAAGCGATGGAAGCGTTTTCTGCCTTCATGCAAAAACGTAAACCGGACTTCAGTCAGTTCACGTAAATCAAGTTGGGCTGCATGCAGTTGGTACGGGATCCTGAGTTAACGCAGGATCCCGTTTGTATTTTTATTGAATGAATAGCCGACAATCGTCAGGCCTTAAGCACCTTCCCCATCACCATGGGTGCAATCCAAGAATTCTCTTTGAGAGTGTCGCTTCCTGTCATCGTTCTCTGATCTTCCTGCTCATACATTGCTCATTCTTTTAGCACTATGTGATGTTTGATTTTGATGTTTGACCACAGGGAGAAAAAGATGGCAACTCAGGATGTAAGAATTATGCAGGGCGGCTCCGGTGATGATTTTTTCTTTGTCACCAATGGCAGTGACCTCATCATCGAGCAGCCTGATGGCGGAACCGACACCGCGTTGTCCGCCATCAGCTATACCCTGCCTGCAAATGTCGAAAATCTTTTGTTGTATAGCGCCTATGACGTCAATGCTACCGGCAACGACAGTGACAACCTGCTGTTCGGGAATAGCGGCAAAAACGATCTGACCGGACTCGGCGGCAACGACATTCTTAACGGCGACTGGAATGCCGACCGCATGTGGGGTGGAATGGGTGACGACTTGTACTCGGTCGATAATGCTGGTGATCTGGTTATTGAAGAACAAGATCAGGGCAACGACACCGTGCAGGCCAGCGTTAATTTCATCCTGCCCGACAATATGGAAAATCTGGCGCTGACAGGGGACGCCACCATCGGGATTGGCAATGCCGAGAACAACGTCTTGATTGCGAATAATCTTGGCAATATTCTGGTTGGCGGTGACGGCAATGATTTCCTGGGTGGCGGCGACGGCAACGATACGCTCGAAGGTGATCGCGGCAACGACTACCTGCTGGGCGGCGCTGGCGACGACACCTATGTCTACCAACTCAACGACGGCCTTGACCTGATCGCAGATCAAAGCGGCAGCAATACCCTGCGTTTCGGCGCCGGACTGACCCTCGACAATCTTGCACTGCGCATCGTCAACGTCAACGGTCAGCAACAGGCACAAATCCGCGTGCTGGATGCCGATGGCAATGAACAGGCACGGCAAGGCATCAACTTCGCAGCCACTACCGATGCCAATGGCCAGTTCATGGCAGACATTCAACACTTTGTACTCAGCGATGGGCAAACACTGAGCCTGAATGATTTGCTGATCAAGCAAACAGCGATGGCCGGCACGAATAAAAATGATCGCCTTATTGGCAGCCGCAACGATGATCGCATCCAGGGAAGCAACGGCAACGATATCCTGTCCGGACTGAGCGGCAACGACACGCTGGATGGCGGAAATGGCGCCGATCTGATACTGGGAGACGGTGGCAATGATGTGATCAATGGCGGCAATGGCAATGACTGGATCGCAGGCGGTGGCGGTGACGACACGATCAATGCCGGCGCCGGCCGCAATGTCATCGCATTCAATCGTGGCGATGGTGCCGATCGTGTCATCAGCAACAGCGGCGGCAGCAATGCGATTTCGCTCGGCAAGGACATCCACTATGCCGACCTGTCGCTCTCGAAATCCGGCAATGATCTGGTGCTGGATATGGGGCAGGGTGATTCGATTACGATGCAGGACTGGTATGCCGGTTCCAGCCATCGGGGCGTAGCGCGTTTGCAATTCGTCGATGCAAGCACTGCCTGCGCAAGTAGCAGTCAAGGCAGCGGTGCGCACTCAGATTGCCAGACCGGCAAAGACGCCGTGGAGATTTTTGATTTCGGCAAACTGGTGGCCAATTTTAATGCGGCGCGCACCTGTGAGCCGGCCATCAATCAGTGGGACGTCATGGATGGTTTGCTGCGTGCGCATCTGTCCGGTAGCGACCATGCGGCCATTGGAGGTGATCTCAGCTATCAATTTGCAGTGAATGGCAGTCTGAGCGGCATGAGCGTGAATGCGATGCAAGGCCTCATGTCTTCGTCCGCATTCAACAGCGGAACGCCGCAAGCTTTGCACCTGGGTGGGGTGACCTTAAACAAGCATGAGTAAACCGCGCGGGTGGAAGGGGCTCGGGTGGGAGGAGGGTGTCCACACCAGAGCCTTTACAAATGCAGCTCCCTCGAATAGGATGTACATGTACATCCGCGAGGGCATTATGGCAATAACAAAAATTTTCAAAAACGGCAATTCCCAGGCGGTTCGGATTCCATCCGAGCTCGCTTATGCCGCTTGGGATATCGATCTGGTTATAGAGCGCCATGGCGATGAGTTGCGAATTCGTCCTGCTCAGCGTCGCATGGGGGATGTCTTGGGTACGCTTGCCAAGTTCTCCCCGGATTTCATGGTTGAAGGCCGTGGCGACAATATTGAAGGCGAACGCGAAGCGCTATGAAGCCGAAATATATGCTTGATACCAATATCTGTATTTACTTGATGAAGCATCAGCCGGCTGAAGTTCAGGAGCGCTTCAATCAATGCTTTGTCGGTGATGTCGTGATTTCAGGAATCACCTTGGCTGAGCTGGAGTATGGCGTGGCCTGTTCCGGTGGTGCGGCAACGGCGAATCGAGCTTTGCTAAAGTCTTTTATTGAGGATGTGCCGGTTGTGCCTTTTGATGGCCTCGCTGCAAGAGCCTATGGGCCGTTAAGATTCGCCAGCCGGGAGCGCAAGAAAGACGCTCTCGATAAATTAATCGCTTCGCATGCAATAGCACTTGATGCGACGCTGGTCACAAATAATGAAGCCGATTTTATCGGCTACACCGGTCTTCATGTCGAGAACTGGGTGAGTAGTCACTGAGTGAGCACTGAGCCAAAATTTTACGCGGAATAGTCAAACGAGAGTCTGCCTCGGCGTACAATGCGCCCGTGAAGCAGGCCAAGACAGTCGCTGGCTAGCGTGTCAAAGCGTTAGCGGGAGGAAGGTCCGGACTCCATAGAGCAGGGTGACGGCTAACGGCCGTCCGCCGTGAGGCGCGGAATAGGGCCACAGAGACGAGTCTTTGCAGCGCAAGCTGCAAAGGGTGAAACGCGGTAACCTCCACCTGGAGCAATCTCAAATAGGCATGCATTGAGGCGGCTCGCTGAGCATGCGGGTAGAGAGCTTGAGCCTCGGAGTAATCCGAGGCCTAGAGGAATGACTGTCATCGCTGTCGGGCTTGCCTGGCGGGGAAACAGAATCCGGCCTATCGGTTTGCTTCACTTTTATTTGGTAAATACTTTCCAGATAATTAATTTCGCTGTTTGCCGCTCGGTAAACACATGTGTATTTCTAAAGTTCAACTTTCAATGTGCGTCATAAGTGCTTAATTCTTTAAGCAATTCTGGCTTTATCCAGCTTCAAGTAAATGCGCTAAGTCCTTGACTTCATTGAAAAAACTCTAGTCCTGCGTCGTTGATATTCCTTGACCGACAATTCGCTATCCTCTAAAGTGGGCGCAAGTGTGGAAAAGTGTTTTTTTGTGGGACTAATTGTCTGTCCTTCAGCGAGCCTTCACCACTGCATTGACTTAATTTGCAGCACAACGGGGAGCAGTTCTGGTGTATCAAGGCGCGTCCGCTTTAAATCTCGATGCCAAGGGTCGGATGTCCATTCCGGCCAAGCACCGCGACGCTCTGTCTGTACAGAGCGAAGGCCGCGTCACGTTGACCAAACACCCGCACGGTTGCCTGTTGTTATTCCCCCGTCCGGTCTGGGAACTTCATCGCGAACAAATTGCAGCGTGGCCCATGTCGGCGCGTTCGTGGCAACGCATATTCCTCGGCAATGCGTCCGACGTCGAGATGGATGGCGCCGGCCGCATCCTGATCGCGCCCGAGTTGCGCAATGCCGTAGGGCTGTCGCGCGACGTGATGTTGCTGGGCATGGGCAGTCATTTTGAAATCTGGGATGCAACGAAGCTGAACGAAAGCGAATCGCAGGCAGTTGCCGAAGGCATGCCCGATATATTGAACAATTTCTCATTCTGACGGCACAGCGATGAATCAAACCACGGTGCCTGAATTTACGCACCGCACTGTGCTGCTGGAGGAGGCGGTCGACGCACTTGCACTCAAGGATGCGCGGCGTGACGGTGTTTACGTCGACGGCACCTTTGGGCGCGGCGGGCATAGTCGTCTTTTGCTGTCAGGGTTGTCGGAGCGCGGTCGTTTGATCGCATTCGACAAAGACCCGCAGGCAATCGCAGTGGGTGAAGAGCTGGCGCGCACCGACGCGCGCTTCTCCATTGTGCATGACAGTTTTGCCACGATGGATACGGCGCTGGCGGCGCGCGGCATACGTTGGGTTGATGGCATCTTGCTTGACTTGGGCGTGTCGTCGCCGCAGGTTGACGATGCGGCAAGGGGTTTTAGTTTTCGGGCTGATGGCCCGCTCGATATGCGCATGGACACCACGCGCGGCATATCGGCGGCGCAATGGCTGGCCAGCGAGACGCAGGACAACATAGAGAAAGTGATTCGCAACTATGGGGAAGAACGGTTTGCTTTTCAGATTGCAAAGGCGATTGTTGCTCGCCGGGCAGTCGAGCCAATTTCAAGCACACGACAGCTTGCCGCGCTCGTGGCACAAGTCGTCAAAACCCGCGAAAAAGGCAAGGATCCGGCCACCAGGACTTTTCAAGCTGTACGGATTTTCATCAATAAGGAACTTGAAGAACTTGAAACAGGTTTGACGCAGGCATACGGCCATCTTGGTCCGTACGGGAGGTTGGTGGTGATCAGTTTTCATTCGCTTGAAGATAGACTCGTCAAGCGGTTCATGGCATCCAAAGCCACGGTACCGCAGCCTGACCGACGGCTGCCGATTCGTGCGGTCGACTTGCCGCAACCACTGATGTCGCTGATCTCCAAGACCAAGCCCTCGGCCGAAGAAATCGCCGCCAACCCGCGCTCGCGCTCGGCCGTCATGCGCTGTGCAATGCGCTTGCCTGCAGCAGACGGGAGTGCAGTATGAACGACCGCACAATTTTTCCGGTGCTGACGTTGCTGATGCTTTGCGCGCTGATGCTGGTCAACTCGCAATATCAGGCGCGCCGCTTGTTCATTGAGCTCGAACGCGCACAAGTGCGTCAGCGCGAACTCGAAATCACCTGGAATCAACTGCAGCTTGAGCAGTCGCAGCTGGCCAAGCATGCGCGCATTGATGCGCTGGCCAAAAATGCGCTTGGCATGTTGGTGCCGGGCTCCAACCGCACCCAGTATCTGACCGCGGGAGCACGGTAATGCGCGTCACACCGTCTCGCACCGCAGCCGGCCGCGGCCTGCCGTTCTTGCCCAGCCCGATGCTGGCAGTGAAACTGCCGGCGTGGCGCTCGAATCTGGTGCTGTTTTTCTTGTTTGCTGCATTCGCAGCCTTGGCTGGCCGCGCATTCTGGCTGCAGGCATTGACCACCGACTTTCTGCAAAAGCAGGGCGCTTCGCGCTATGCGCGCACGCTCGAGCTACCGGCCACCCGCGGCAAAATCACAGACCGCAGCGGCGAGGTGATGGCAACGTCCTTGCCTGCCAAAGCAATCTGGGCAATTCCCGAAGACGTGGTCGCGCCGCCGGAAAAACTGCGTGCGCTCGCGGAATTACTTGAAATGAGCCAGTCTGACCTGAAAAAGAAACTGGCCTCCGACAGTAACTTTGTTTATCTCAAGCGCCAAGTTGAGCAGGAAGTCGCCGAGCGTATTGTCGCTCTTGATATACCCGGAATTAATACGCGCAAAGCCTACAAGCGTTTTTATCCGGTCGGACCGGTAGCCTCGCATCTGGTGGGCTTTACCAATTTCGAAGACAAGGGCCAGGATGGCATGGAGAAGTCGCAGCAGGCTTCACTGGCCGGTATTAACGGCAGCCGTCGCGTCATCAAAGACAGACTGGGCCGGATTGTTGAAGACATTGGCTTCGTGCGCGAGCCGCAGGACGGACACGACCTGACCCTGTCGATAGACAGCAAGATCCAGTACATCGCCTTTTCGCAATTGCAGGCGGCCGTCGACAAACATCACGCGAAAGCCGGTGGCATCGTCGTGCTGGATGTGAAGACGGGCGAGGTGCTGGCGATGGCAAACCTGCCGACCTACAACCCGAACAACCGGCAAGGTCTGGTCGGGCCACAGCTGCGCAACCGGGTCATGACCGACACCTTCGAGCCGGGCTCCACCATGAAGCCTTTCACGATTGCGCTCGGGCTGGAAAAAAACCTGATCTCGCCACAAACTATTCTCGACACGCCTAACAAACTCACGATAGGTAGCGCCACCATCGGCGACTCGCATCCGCATGCGTCGTCGATGACGGTCTCGCACATCATTGAAGTTTCTTCCAACGTCGGCACCGTGCGCGTTGCGCAAAAATTGCAGCCGCGTGAAATGTGGGACATGTTCACCGCTGCCGGTTTCGGCCAGCAGCCGCGCTTCGGCTTCCCGGGCGCCGTAGCCGGTCGCATGCGGCCGTATAAATCATGGCAGCCTATCGAGCAGGCCACGATGAGCTACGGACATGGCGTGTCCGTGTCACTGATACAGCTGGCGCGCTCCTATATGCTCTTTGCCCGCGACGGCGAAATGATTCCATTAAGTTTTCAAAAGCTCACGCAGCCGCCGGTCGCACAGCGCATCATCAGCGATAAAACAGCCCTGCAGATGCGCGAGATGATGGAGCATGTCGTCAGCGCCACTGGCACTGCGCCGCAGGCGCAAGTTCGCGGGTATCGTGTCGCCGGCAAGACCGGCACTGCCTACAAGCTCGAAGGTGGCCGCTACGTCAAAAAATACGTCGCTTCTTTCGTCGGCTTCGCACCTGTTTCCGATCCACGCATCATCATCGCCGTCATGATCGATGAGCCATCCGGCGGCCAGCATTATGGCGGCCAGGTTGCTGCGCCGGTCTTTGCCAATGTCGCCGCCAGCGCCTTGCGCTCCCTGAATGTCGCGCCCGACTCCAACGTGGCCAATGTCATCATGCCGGCGCAGCCAGTCACGGAGAGCATGTGATGACGATGCATTCCGTACTCGCGCAAAAAACTGTCGACTGGCTTTTGCAGATTGCGCCATCAGCGCAGCTGACAGCCGACTCGCGCCGCATCAAACCCGGCGATGTATTCATTGCCTGTGCGGGTGATGCCGGCGACGGCCGGCATTACATTACGCAGGCGATCGAGGCGGGCGCCAGGGCCGTGCTGCATGAGTCCGCTGGTGAATTTACCTGGCAGCCGCAGTGGGATGTGCCGCATCATGCCGTGCCCGAATTGAAAGACCTTGCTGGCTTCATCGCCAGCCTCTGGTACGAGCGACCCGATCAAAAAATGTTTTCCGTTGCCGTCACCGGCACGAACGGTAAAACATCGTGCACCCAATGGCTGGGCCAGGCCTTGTCCCGCGGCGGCTCGCCGACCACAGTTATCGGCACGCTCGGCACCGGCCTGTTCATCAATGGCAAATGCAATAACTTTGACATTACCGGTTACACCACGCCCGACCCCGTTCAACTGCAGCGCAGCATCGCAGAACAGAAACGGCAGGGCGCAGAAGCGCTGGCGATTGAAGCTTCGTCAATCGGGCTTGATCAGGGCCGCATGAACGGACTGCATGTCGATGTGGCAGTACTGACCAATTTCACCCGCGATCACCTCGACTATCACGGCGATATGGCAACTTATGAAGCTGCCAAGGCGCGCCTGTTTAACTGGCCTGGTTTATCGCATGCCGTTCTCAATTTCGATGACGCAATGAGCATGCGCCTGCTGGCGCAACTGCGCGCGCGCATGCCGGCGACCCGTGTGACGGGCTATTCCCTTGCTGGCGCCAGCGCAGACGGCGTTGACATCCTGGCGGCGAGTGAAATCCGCATGGGCCAGCAAGGAACGGTTTTTCAGTTAACCACGCCTTTTGGTTCCGGTCTGGTTCGCACGCAACTAGTCGGCGAATTTAATGTCAGTAACGTGCTGGCGATTGCGGGCGTGCTGTTTGCGCGCGGACTCGAATGGCAAGCTGTCATTGCCGCCCTTGAATCGCTGGTCGCGGTGCCGGGACGCATGCAGCAGTCGGGTGGCATTGATGCGCCGCTGGTCGTCATTGACTACGCGCATACACCAGACGCACTCGACAAAGTGCTGCAGACCTTGCGGCAGGCTGCACTTGAGCGGCATGGACAGTTGTGGTGCGTGTTTGGTTGTGGTGGCGATCGCGATCCGGGCAAGCGCCCGCAAATGAGCGCGGTCGCATTGCAAGCCGATCACATGATTGTCACCAATGACAATCCGCGCAGCGAAGAACCGGCCGCCATCATCGCGCAGATCATTGCCGATGTGGCAGCAGACCAGCGCGATAAATTGCAGGTTATTGAAGATCGTGCCACGGCCATTTTGTCGGCCATAAAACACGCGGGCAAGCAGGACGTTGTGCTCATTGCAGGTAAGGGACACGAAAATTATCAGGAAATCAAAGGCCGCAAACTCGCCTTTCTCGATGCCGATCATGCAGCGCTGGCACTTGCGTCGCGCGCTACCCGACATGGAGGTCATTGATGCGCGCTGAACTAAGCGATTTGTTGTCCTTCATTCCCGGCGCGAGCTTGACTGCGCCGGCGCAGATCAATGGCGTCTCCACCAATAGCCAGACAGTCGCTGCCGGCAATTTGTTTGTTGCGTTATCGGGCGAGCGCTTCGATGCATACGACTTCCTGCCCGAAGTCGCCGCACGCGGCGCTGCTGCCGTGGTCGTCGCAAAAATGCCGCCGGCAGGCTACCCCTTGCCTGCGCTGGTCGTACCCGACACGCGTTACGCATTGGGGCAGATCGCCAACTGGTGGCGCCGTCAGTTCGTCATTCCCGTCATCGGCGTAACCGGCAGCAATGGCAAGACAACAGTCAAGGAAATGATCGCCGCCATTCTCGAAGCTGAATATGGCGATGCGCATTACTTGTCCACACGCGGCAACCTGAACAATGAAATCGGCGTGCCGCTGACGCTGTTTCGCCTTGACGCAACGCAAGCTGCGGCTGTCGTCGAGATGGGCATGAACCATCCGGGCGAAATTGCGCGGCTGGCCGAGATCGCTGCGCCAACTGTGGCGTTGGTCAACAACGCTCAGCGCGAGCATCAGGAATTCATGGCGTCGGTTGCTGCCGTTGCTGAAGAAAACGGTGCCGTCATCAGCGCGCTGTCTGCAGACGGCTGCGCCGTATTTCCGGCTGATGAAGAATTCACGCCGCTGTGGCAGGCGAAGGCTGGAAATCGTCGTGTGCTTAGTTTTGGTTTCAATAGCGCAGCGAACGTGAGTTGTACTTATATCGTCAAGGACTTCGGCAGCACGCTCAGCATCAACGCCAACGGAGAAAAATTCACCGTCGAACTGGCCGCCGCCGGCGTGCACAACGTGCGCAATGCGCTCGCTGCCTGTGCTGCGACATTGGCCATCGGCATATCGACTGCAACTATTGCGCGCGGGCTCGAAGCGTTCGCGCCTGTGGCTGGTCGGTTGCAACGCAAGAGCGCCAAAAACGGTGCGCTCGTCATTGATGACACCTACAACGCCAATCCGGATTCGGTGCGCGCCGCCATTGATGTGCTGGCCGCTGCACCAGCGCCACGCACGCTGGTACTGGGCGACATGGGTGAAGTCGGCAGCGAAGGCGTCGCGTTTCATCAGGAAATCGGCGCTTATGCGCGCGCACGACATATCGATCAACTCTTTACCCTCGGCACACTCGCGCGTCATGCCAGCACCGAATTCGGCGCGCAGGCCCGTCACTTTGAAGACATGGACAAGTTAAACGAAGTTATCGGCGGCATCGCCCCGAACGCCAGCGTACTGGTCAAAGGATCGCGCTTCATGAAAATGGAACGCGTCGTCCAACACTTAAGCGGCACCGCTGCAGCAGGAGGACACTGACATGCTGCTCTGGCTCGCCCAACATTATCAAGACCAGATAGGCGCACTGCGCGTATTTAACTTCATTACCTTCCGCGCCGTGTTTGCGACGCTGACGGCCTTGTTGATCGGACTGATCTCCGGCCCCGCCGTGATCCGCATGCTGACCCGCCTCAAAGTCGGTCAGGCAGTACGTACCGACGGCCCGCAAACGCACCTGATTAAATCCGGCACCCCTACCATGGGCGGCGCGCTGATTCTGATCGGCATCGGCGTATCGACCCTGTTGTGGGGCGACTGGAGCAACCGCTTCCTGTGGCCGGTGCTGATTGTGACGCTCGGCTTTGGCGCAATAGGCTGGGTCGATGACTATCGCAAAGTGGTCTACAAAGATCCGAAAGGCATGGCCTCGCGCGAAAAATATTTCTGGCAGTCCGTCATCGGTCTTACCGCCGCTTTCTATCTGGCGTTCTCGGTATCGGGTTCGACCAACATGAAAGTCTGGGCCTTGTTCCTTGAGTGGGTGCAGTCCGGCTTCGAGATGAACCTGCCACCGAAGGCCGATCTGATCGTGCCTTTCTTCAAGACCGTCAGCTATCCGCTTGGCGTCTGGGGTTTTATCGCACTGACTTACTTTGTCATTGTCGGCACCAGCAATGCCGTCAACCTGACCGACGGCCTCGATGGCCTCGCGATCATGCCGACCGTGATGGTCGGCTCGGCCCTGGGCATCTTTGCCTATCTGGCCGGCAGCGCCACATATGCAAAATATTTGCTGATCCCGCATATACCGGGCGCGGGCGAGTTGATTATTTTCTGTGGTGCGATGGCCGGCGCCGGTCTCGCCTTCCTTTGGTTTAACGCCTATCCGGCGCAAGTCTTCATGGGTGACGTCGGCGCGCTGGCGCTGGGCGGCGCGCTCGGCACCATCGCTGTCATCGTGCGGCAAGAAATCGTGCTCTTCATCATGGGCGGCGTATTTGTCGTTGAAACCCTGTCCGTGATACTGCAGGTTGCGTATTTCAAGTACACGAAAATGCGCACCGGTGTGGGCAAGCGCGTGCTGCTGATGGCGCCCTTGCATCATCACTATGAACAAAAAGGATGGAAGGAAACGCAGGTTGTGGTGCGCTTCTGGATCATCACAATGATGCTGGTACTGGTCGGACTCTCAACATTGAAACTGCGATGAATTATCAGGATCAACACGTACTCGTTTGCGGACTCGGTGAATCGGGTCTGGCGATGGCGCTCTGGCTTGCCCGCGCCGGCGCACGCGTGCGCGTTGCCGATACCCGTTCTGCGCCGGATCGCCTGCCTGTTTTGCAAGCAGCCATTCCCGATGTTGAATTCATCGCCGGCGACTTCACGCCAGCCCTGCTGGAAGGCATGCAGTTCGTTGCAGTCAGCCCGGGGCTTGCGCCTGCGCGTGAGCTGGCCAGCCTGCTGCCGGCTGCCGCAGAAAAAAATATTCCGGTCTGGGGTGAGATTGAACTGTTTGCGCAAGCGCTCGCTACACTGAAAACAGAACGCGACTACCAGCCGAAAGTCATCGCCATAACCGGCACCAATGGCAAGACCACCGTCACCAGCCTGACCGGCAAACTGTGCGCCGCTGCCGGCCTGAGCGTCCAAGTCGCTGGCAACATCAGCCCTGCCGCGCTTGACGTATTGCGCGCGGCACTGGATGCCGACGCATTGCCGCAGTGCTGGGTGCTTGAGCTGTCGAGCTTTCAGCTGCACACCACATTCAGCCTGCAAGCCGATGCGGCGACTGTCCTGAACGTCACGCAAGACCATCTCGATTGGCATGGCGAGATGGATGCTTATGCAGCCGACAAGGCGCGCATATTCGGCGCGCACACGGTGCGCGTATTGAACCGCGACGATGCACGCACCATGCAAATGGCACATGCACTGTCGCCAGTCGTCACATTTGGCACCGACCTGCCGACTGAGCCGGACTGCCTCGGACTGTCAACCGAAAACGGCATGCAATGGCTGATGCTGGCAGTTGCCAATGATGACGGTGAAAAGAAAAAACGGGGCAAGGCGGCAGCCGAAATCGAGATTTTCATCAACCGGCTAATGCCGGCTGATGCATTGAAAATTCGCGGTCAGCACAACGCGACCAATGCGCTGGCGGCGCTGGCGCTATGCCGCGCGATCGGTTTGCCGCTCGCGCCGCTGCTGCACGCAACACGCATGTACGAAGGCGAAGCGCATCGGGTTGAGCTGGTCACCACCATCAACGATATTGAATATTTTGACGACAGCAAGGGCACCAATGTCGGCGCCACTGTCGCCGCCCTTGCGGGGCTGGGTGCAGGCAAAAAAGCGCATCTTATTCTGATCGCCGGCGGCGATGGCAAAGGACAGGACTTCAGTCCGCTGGCCGAGCCGGTGGCGCGCCATGTCCGCGCCATCATGCTGATCGGGCGCGACGCACCGGCATTGCGTACTGCACTGACTGACACCGGCGTGCCAATGACGGATTGCGCATCGTTGCAGCAGGCAGTGGAGCAAGCCGCTGCGGTAGCTAATCCGGGTGACGCCGTGTTGCTGTCGCCGGCGTGCGCCAGCCTCGACATGTTTGCCAATTACGCGCAGCGCGCGCAAGTATTTGTCGACGCCGTGCGCGAACTGGCGCTGGCGCGTGGTGAGGTTATGCCATGAAATTTGCGGTGCCATCCATAACCGGCGCGTTCGCCAATGCATTTGCCAGCAAGCGTACTGCCGCGCCTGAAGTCAAGATCGGACAGCGTTCCAGCATGAAGGAATATGACCAGCCTTTGGTGTGGGTCACGCTGCTGCTCTTGTTGTCCGGTCTGGTAATGGTGTATTCGGCATCGGTCAGTCTGCCTGATTCGCCAAAATATGCGAACTATAAAACCCATCATTTCCTGATACGGCAAGCGACATTCATTTGCATAGGCCTGTTTTTGGGCTTGCTGGCCTTCCGCGTCAAAATAGAGCAGTGGCAGAAAGCCGCGCCTATGTTGTTCGTCGTCGCGCTGGGGCTGATGGTGCTGGTGCTGATTCCCGGCATAGGCAAGGGTGTGAATGGCGCGCGGCGCTGGATTGGTTTCGGCGGTATCAACCTGCAGCCGTCTGAAGTGCTCAAGCTAATGATGGTGATTTACGCTGCCGACTACACGGTTCGCAAGCAACAATTCATGCATCAGCTGACCAAGGGATTTATGCCGATGGCGATTGCAGTCGCCGCCACCGGTTTGCTGTTGCTGTTGCAGCCGGATCTGGGCGCCTTCGGCGTGATCGTCTGCATCGCCATGGGCATCCTGTTTTTAGGCGGCATCAACATCATCTGGTTCGGCGGCATCTCGGGCATATTGGTCGGCGTGTTTTCGCTCGTGATTCTTCTGTCGCCATGGCGGCGTGAGCGCATCTTCGCTTACATGGACCCCTGGGTTGAAGAGAACGCCCTCGGCAAGGCTTACCAGCTGTCGCATTCACTCATTGCTTTCGGTCGTGGCGAATTGTTCGGCGTCGGCCTCGGCGGCAGTGTGGAAAAACTGCATTATCTGCCGGAAGCACATACCGACTTCCTGATGGCGGTCATAGGCGAAGAACTGGGCCTCGCCGGCGTACTGGTCGTGACCTTCATGTTCTATTGGCTGGTGCGGCGCGCTTTCGACATCGGCCGCCAGGCCATCGTCCTCGACTTCACCTTCGCCGGTCTTGCCGCCAAAGGCATAGGCATCTGGCTGGGCGTGCAAACCTTCATCAACATGGGCGTCAACCTCGGCTTGTTGCCGACCAAAGGACTGACCTTGCCGCTGATGAGTTATGGCGGCTCCGGTGTGGTGATCAACTGCATAGGGCTGGCGATACTGCTGCGTATTGACTATGAAAACAGATTGCTCATGCGCGGAGGCCGCGGATGAATAATCTGTTTCGGCGCAGGCTAACTTTGCAAAGCAAAGTTAAAGGAGCGGCAGCGACTGGCCGTAGGCAAAATGCCTTATTCATGCGCGGAGGCCGCGGATGAAGCACCTGCTCGTCATGGCTGCCGGCACTGGCGGTCACATTTTCCCCGGTCTGGCCATTGCCGACACGATGCGCGCACGTGGCTGGCAAGTGTCGTGGCTCGGTACTACGCACGGCATGGAGGCCGATCTGGTGCCGCGTCATGGCCTGCCGTTTGATGCAATCACATTCAGCGGCTTGCGCGGCAAGGGTTGGCAGCATACGGTATCGGGCGCCGTCAAGATGGTGGCAAGTTTCGTGCGCTGCTTTGCCATCATCCGTCAGCGCAAGCCGGACGTGGTGCTGGGCATGGGTGGCTATGTCACCGTGCCGGGTGGCCTGATGGCGCGACTCGCTGGTATACCGCTGGCGCTGGTGAATGCCGATGCCGCACTGCTGATGTCGAATAAAGCGCTGCTGCCATTTGCAAAAAAAGTGCTGTTCGGTTTTACCACCGGCAGCGCTGCGACTGGCAGCAAGATGCAAGTCACCGGTAATCCGGTGCGCAAGGAAATCAGCACACTGCCTGAGCCAGACGTGCGTTACAAAGCCCGCAGCGGTGCTTTAAATATTTTGGTTATTGGCGGCAGTCTGGGCGCAAAAATTTTGAATGAAACTGTGCCGGCGGCGCTGGCGCTGTTGCCTGTTGAATCTAGGCCTGCGGTTGTTCATCAGTCGGGCAAGCAGCATATCGCTGCGCTGACTGAAGCGTATGCAAAGGCCGGCGTACAAGCCGAAGTGCTGCCCTTCATCGACGACATGGCAGCGCGCTATGGTCAGGCCGATCTGGTGATCTGCCGTGCCGGTGCCATTACCGTTGCCGAGTTATGCGCCGCCGGTGTGGCCAGTGTGCTGGTGCCGCTGGTGGCGTCGACCACATCGCATCAGCGCGACAACGCGCAATGGA
>JAOAUN010000034.1 GCA_030157545.1 Burkholderiaceae bacterium | reverse complement strand
GCAATGTGCGGCGCAGCGGCTTCGCGCAGCAGGTAAGGCGTGGTGATCTCGCGCGGCAGCATGATACTCGATTCCGCCGCGAGAATTGCCACGTCTTCATTCTGCATTTCACCATTGATGCGCTCGACACCGGCGGCAACCGGCTTCATGCCAACAGTCTGCAAGCCAGTACGCGTCAATGCATGCAATAGCGCGCTGCTGACAAGTGTCTTGCCTATGCCGGTATCGGTGCCGGTGATGAAACAGGAAAATTTAAGCGTCATGCTGACTTGGTTTCAATTTGATGGTTCAAGTGATTGATTGCCTGCGCCAGCTGTGCGACTTCTGCGCTGGTATGGGCAGCCGATAAAGTCACGCGCAACCGCGCACTATTAGCCGGCACCGTCGGTGGCCGGATCGCGGCGACCCACAAACCTTGGGCGCGCAGTGCAGCGCCGGCGTCCAGCGTGGGCTGGTTCGCACCAATGACGATAGGTTGAATCGGGGTTGCAGATTCCAGCAATTGCCAGCGCTGCACATGCAAAACCGCACGCCATTCGGCAATCAGGCTTTGCAGATGGGCGCGCAACTGCGCACCCTCGCCGCCGGTGATGATGTCGAGGCTGGTCAGTAAGGCATGCGCGAGCGCAGGCGGTGCGGCAGTGGTGTAAATATACGGGCGCGCACGCTGAATCAGCCATTCAATGACAGTCGCATGCGCGGCAACAAAGGCGCCGCCGACACCGGCTGCCTTGCCCAGGGTACCAACGTAAACGAGATGCGGCGACTGCAGCGCGAAATGTTCAAGCACGCCGTGACCATGCTGGCCGAGCACGCCAAAGCCGTGCGCATCATCAACCACCAGCCATGCGCCATGCCGCTCGCACAGCGCCAGCAATGCAGGCAACGGCGCGATCGTGCCGTCCATGCTGAAGACGCTGTCGGTCACAACCAGCTTGGTGTCTGCCCGACTGGCGATGAGCATCGCTTCCAGCGCTGCCAGGTCGCGATGCGGATAGACCTGCACCTTCGCTCGCGACAGCCGTGCGCCGTCGATCAATGATGCATGGTTCAATTCTTCGGAAAAAATGACCGCGTCTTTTGTTGCCAGCGCCGACAGCACCGCGAGGTTAGCCATATAGCCGGTGCAAAAATACAAAGCCTGCGCAGACTCGATATACGGCAAAGCGATCGCAGCCAGCCGTTCTTCAAGTAGCGCATGCGCACGTGAATGCCCGCTGATCATGTGCGAAGCGCCGCTGCCAGCGCCATATAAATTGACCCCGTCATGCAAGGCTGCAAGTACGCGCGGATGCGCTGCCAGTCCAAGGTAGTCATTGCTGCAAAATGCCAGCACAGGCTTGCCGTCTACCTGCAGTTGCGGCGCGCACGGGGTTTGGGCAATGCGCCGTACGCGGCGCAATTGCTGGTCTTCCAGCGCAGTCAGTTGCTGTTGCAGATTGTGCAGCAGCTTCATCGTGGCAGTCCTGCCTGTTCAAGTGTCATGCGTAGAGTCTGTAGTTAATGCGTCAGCCACGCGGGCTTGCGTTTATTCAAAAATGCCTGCACGCCTTCGCGCCCTTCCGAGCTGGCTCGAATGTCGGCAATGCGGCGCACGGTTTCGGCAATCAATTTGTCATCAATGTCTTCGCCCGCCACATCGCCAATGAGCCGCTTGGCTTCGCTGACTGCATGCGGGCTGCAGGCCAACAGCGCTTGCACCAGTGTGTCGACGACCTGGTCAAGCGTACCGTCGTCGGCAAGCTCATTAACCAGACCCATCACTTTGGCTTGCTGCGCGCTGAAGCGCTCGGCCGTCAGGAAATAACGGCGTGCGGCGCGTTCGCCAATGGCGCGCAGGACATACGGTGAAATCGTCGACGGTATCAAGCCTAAGCGCACTTCCGACAAACAAAAGCCTGCGCTCTCGCTGGCGACAGCCATGTCGCAGGCTGCAACAAGCCCCATGCCGCCGGCATAGCAGTCACCCTGCACGCGCGCAATGGTCGGCTTGCTGCAGTGATAAATTGCATGCAGCATGTCGGCCAGCGTGGCGGCATCGGCGAGATTTTCATCATCACTGTAGCCTGCCATTTTTTTCATCCAGTTCAGGTCGGCACCGGCGCAAAAAGCAGGGCCGCGCGCAGCCAGCACGATGACGCGCACATGCCGGTCCAGATCGAGCGCGCGAAATGCATGCGCTATCTCGGCAATGGCCATTTCGTTGAAGGCATTGCGCACTTCGGGCCGGTTCAGCCAGATGGTGGCCACCATGCCGGTGTGCGTGAGTTCCAGGGTCTGGTAATGCATCACGGTTTCCTTTTTGTTGACTGGGATGCTGAGAGTTTTCTTACGTTACTGGCATTTTATTGAAGTCACTGGATCCCCCTTCGGGCCACGGTCTGGCTTGCAAGCCAGACCGCTTCGGCAGGCGT
>JAOAUN010000033.1 GCA_030157545.1 Burkholderiaceae bacterium | reverse complement strand
GCAGTGCCAAAAAGCGCCTTGACCTTCACCGGTTCCAGTACAGTCTGCGTGCGTGCAAGCAGCTCCAGTTCTTCATAAGATGTATCGAGCACGCTGCCACGGCAGTGCCATGCTGCAGGCGCGAATTTGGCGACATTGTCGGCGTTGAATAAATAAGGCTTGTTGCTGAAAGTGGCCGCTACCCATTGCCACGACAAGTGGTTGGAGGCCAGATCGCCATCGAGCAAATGCCCGTACAGCCAGTCTGCCGCTACCCGCCAGTGCACTTTGCGCAAGTGCACCACATAGCTCGCTAACCACATGCGTGCGTGATTGTGCAGATAGCCCGTTTGATACAAGGTCGCAATGGCACGGTCTATCGTCGCCAGGCCGGTGCGTCCCTCGCGGATATCATCAGGCAGACTCTGCTGGTAGCGGATTCCGGCTATTCCGGGGCGCATGTCGGTAAAGATGGCCTCGCCCGAACGGTGCCAGACATGCTGAAAAAATTCGCGCCAGCCAAATTCAAAGACCAGCTTGTCTGCCAGCGTCAGTTTAGGCAGTTTTTCAAATAGGTCGGGAATGGTGAGAAAGCCGTGCGTCAGGTACGGCGACAGGTGCGTCACCTTGCCCGCAAGATGATTGCGTGTCTGGGCATAAGCCTGAATATCGATGGCCGAAATCAGAGCGTTAGCGGCAGCATCAGACGGAGGAAAATTGGCGGGCATGACGCATTGTAATGTTGGCGCGGCATGCGCGCTGCGCGGGACATTTCAAAGTCGCTGAAATGTCCCGCTTGGAACCATCGATTACATGCTGCGCCGGTATTGTCCGCCGACTTCGAACAGTGCGTCAGTGATCTGGCCGAGCGAACAAACTCGTACCGCGTCCATCAACAACTCGAAGACATTGTCGTCGTTGATGACGGCTTGCTGCAGGGTGGCCAGCGCAGCAGCGGATTGCGATCGATGTTGATGATGGAAATCTGCCAGTCGCTTGAGCTGCGATTGCTTTTCATCGTCGGTCGAGCGCGCCAGTTCCAGCTGCGCCTGCACGGTGCCACCGTTGGGATTGCGGAAGGTGTTGACACCAATAATGGGCAGAGTGCCGTCATGCTTCTGGTGCTCATACAGCATCGACTCTTCCTGAATCTTGCCGCGCTGGTAGCCGGTTTCCATCGCACCCAACACGCCGCCGCGCTCGGCGATGCGCTCGAACTCTTGCAGCACCGCTTCTTCCACCAGATCGGTCAGCTCTTCGATAATGAAGCTGCCCTGATTCGGATTTTCATTCTTGGCCAGACCCCACTCGCGATTGATGATGAGCTGAATTGCCAGCGCACGACGTACTGATTCATCGGTCGGCGTGGTGATCGCTTCGTCATACGCATTCGTGTGCAGCGAATTGCAATTGTCGTAAATCGCAATCAGAGCTTGCAGTGTGGTGCGGATGTCATTGAAATCGACTTCCTGCGCATGCAGCGAGCGTCCCGAAGTCTGGATGTGATATTTGAGCTTTTGCGCGCGTTCATTGGCGCCGTACTTTTCGCGCATGGCGACCGCCCACAAGCGGCGCGCAACTCGCCCCAGGACCGTGTACTCGGGATCCATGCCATTGCTAAAGAAGAAGGACAGGTTCGGTGCGAAGTCGTCAATGTTCATGCCGCGTGCCAGATAGGCTTCGACAAAAGTGAAGCCGTTCGAGAGCGTAAAGGCCAGTTGCGAAATCGGATTCGCGCCGGCTTCGGCGATGTGATAACCCGAGATCGACACCGAGTAAAAATTGCGCACCTGATGGGTGACGAAATATTGCTGTATGTCGCCCATCACTTTCAGTGAGAACTCGGTCGAGAAGATGCAGGTGTTTTGTCCCTGATCTTCTTTAAGGATATCTGCCTGTACCGTGCCGCGCACGTTTTGCAAAACCCAGGCGCGCACTTGCGCGGCTTCTTCAGCTGTTGCGTCGCGGCCTTTGTCGGCTTTGAATTTGGCCAGCCGCTGGTCGATGGCGGTGTTCATGAACATCGCCAGAATCGTTGGTGCAGGGCCGTTGATGGTCATTGAAACCGAAGTCGTCGGATCGCAAAGATCAAAGCCGTCGTACAAGACTTTCATATCGTCCAGCGTTGCGATCGAGACGCCGGAATTGCCGACTTTGCCGTAGATGTCGGGCCGAATAGCAGGGTCGGCACCGTACAAAGTGACGGAATCAAATGCAGTCGACAGACGCTTCGCAGGCATACCTTCAGAGACCAGCTTGAAGCGGCGGTTGGTACGGAAAGCGTCGCCTTCACCAGCGAACATGCGGGTCGGATCTTCGTTCTCACGCTTGAAGGCGAACACGCCTGCAGTGTACGGAAATGAGCCGGGTACGTTTTCCAGCATCAGCCAGCGCAACTGATCGCCGTGGTCTGCATAGCGCGGCAGTGATACTTTGCGAATGGTAGTGCCGGACAAAGTCTTCCAGGTCAGGCGTGTGCGGATTTCCTTGTCGCGTACGGTCACCACGTAGTCGTCGCCGGCATAAGCGGCTTGCAGTGCCGGCCATTCTGCGATCAGATTTTTTGCGGCGGGTACGAGTGCGTTTTCGCGTGCGGCAATGACGCTATCGATATCGGCAGATTTGCCGGCAGCGGCCAGCATGCGCTTAGCTTCCGTCAGTTGTTGACGCTCGCGCGCGATAGTGACTTGTTTGTCAGTGAAGCGATGATAAGCGCGAACAGTATCGGCAATCTCGGCCAGATAACGACTGCGCGCAGGTGGCACGATCGCATTACGACCGGAAGAAAAACGCACGGTCGATGGTGCAAGTTTCCCTGCTTGTACTTTGAGGCCGAGCTCGCTCAGTCGCGACAGCAGTCCCTGATAGAGCGCAGTGACGCCATCGTCATTGAAGCGTGAAGCCTGTGTGCCAAATACCGGCATAAGCTCGGTGCTGACAGTCCACAACTCGCGGTTGCGTTGATATTGCTTGGCGACGTCGCGCAGCGCGTCTTGCGAGCCCTTGCGGTCAAATTTATTGATGGCGACGAAATCGGCAAAGTCCAGCATGTCGATTTTTTCCAGCTGCGAGGCCGCGCCAAATTCAGGCGTCATCACATACAGGCTGCAGTCAACATGCGGCACGATCGCGGCGTCGCCTTGTCCGATGCCGGAAGTCTCGACGATGATCAGATCAAAGCCGGCGACGCGGCAGGCGGCGATAACATCAGGCAGTGCCTGCGAAATTTCAGAGCCGGCTTCACGCGTGGCGAGCGAGCGCATGAAGACTTTGCTGGTGCCGGCCCATGGCGCAATCGCATTCATGCGGATACGGTCGCCCAGCAGCGCGCCGCCGGATTTGCGGCGTGACGGATCGATCGAGATAACGGCGATGTCCAGCGTATCGTCCTGATCAAGTCGCACGCGACGGATCAGTTCATCCGTCAGCGACGACTTGCCCGCTCCGCCGGTACCGGTGATGCCGAGCGCCGGCGCTTTTGTTTTACTTGCCGCCGCATGCAATGCCGTTTTCAGAGAAGCGCTGGCCTTGCCGTTTTCAAGTGCCGTGATGAGTTGCGCCAGCGGCCGCTGGCGAGCAACGATGTCGCCCTGTACGAGTGCCTCAATGTTGGCGGGCGCATGCACGGACAAGTCGGTATCGCAGGCCTGGATCATGTATTCGATCATCCCGACCAGCCCCATCTTTTGCCCGTCTTCCGGACTGAAAATCCGTGCCACGCCGTAGTCGTGCAGGTCCTTGATTTCGGCCGGCACAATCACGCCACCGCCGCCGCCGAAAACTTTGATGTGCGCGCCGCCACGTTCGCGCAGCAGGTCGATCATGTACTTGAAGTATTCCACATGACCGCCCTGGTAGCTGGACAGCGCAATGCCCTGCGCATCTTCCTGCAGTGCGGCGGTGACGATTTCGTCAACCGAGCGGTTGTGGCCGAGGTGGATGACTTCCGCGCCCTGCGCCATCAGGATGCGGCGCATGATGTTGATGGACGCGTCGTGGCCGTCAAACAGCGAGGCGGCGGTTACAAAACGTACCTTGTTGGCAGGTTTGTAAGGTACCAGCTTCTGGGTCACGGAAAGGTCAGTCATGGATAGCTCCGAAAAATAGTGTGCTGCTGTGCGACAGCTTGACGTTTACGTTAACGTCAGTTGATGCCAAGTATAGCGTGAAACTCTTTAAATTTGCGTTAACAGCGCGCGCTGGCTTGCTGGTTCAAGGATGGGTGAGCAGCCACTGCAAGACCCGGGGCGCATCTTCGTGAGTTGGGAATATGGGGTAGTGTGTTTGGACGATGACACCATCGCGCACGATCATCGTGACCCTTTTCATCAGGGTCATGCCGGCGACTTCCATCAGCGGCAGCCTCAACGCCTTTGCAAAGTGCAGGGCTGAATCGCTCAGTATGTCAAAGGGCAGGTGCAGACGTTGCGCCATCTCCTGTTGGTATGCGCCGTCCTGGGTGCTGATGCCGAAGATGATGGCGCCCAGTTTGCGCATTTCCTTGTTCAAGTCGCGGTATGCGCAGGTCTGTGGCGTGCAGCCACGTGCGCCGGGAATCTCATCCCATCCTGCGGGCAGTGCGACATCTGGCCGGCCAGTCATCGGGTAGCAATACAGCACGAGGGTACCGGCAAGTCGCGCCAGATTCACTTCAATGCCACTGGTTGAATTCAAGACGATGTCTGGCAACGGCGAGCCGACCAGATGACTGGCTCCGCCGTCATCGACGGGTTCAGGCAAATTGGCTGGGAGCTCATATATGTTCGTCATGTGAAGGAAGTCCTGATTAGCCGCTGTACAATTCTTCAACAATAAAATCAATCGGAGACAGTATGCCTGAGCTAATTTTGCATCATTACCCAACTTCACCCTTTGCTGAAAAAATTCGGCTGATCCTTGGCGCCAAAAAGCTTGACTGGCAGTCGGTGCATATTCCAATGGTTATGCCCAAGCCCGATGTGATTGCATTGACTGGCGGTTACCGACGCACGCCGGTCCTGCAGATTGGCGCTGATATTTACTGCGACACCGCGTTAATCTGTGATGTGCTCGAACATCTGGCGCCGGAGCCTGCCTTGTATCCGGCATCGCAGAAGGGGCTGGCGCGCGTGCTGGCGCAGTGGGCGGATACGACTTTGTTTCAGGCTTCGATGGCTTATAACTTTCAGCCCAAGGGTGCACTATCGATATTCCCCGATCCCGAACAGCTTAAAATTTTCGGTCAAGACCGCGCGGCGATGCGGAATAATGCGCCACGTTTTCCTGCGCCAGATGCTACGGCAGCCTATAAAAGTTATTTGCGCCGTATAGCCAACATGCTCGAAGCGCAGCCGTATTTGCTTGGCGCGTCGCCATGCATTGCGGACTTTGCCGTGTATCACCCGCTGTGGTTTAGCCGCACCCGTATGCCGATCATGGCGGGCATTCTGGATGCGACGCCGGAAGTGCTGGCATGGATGGATCGTATCGCAGCGATTGGTCATGGAGCGTCCGTCAAGATCAGCGCAGAAGCGGCACTACAAACCGCGCATGCATCCACCCCGCAGGCTTTAGTCAATGAAGCTTTTCAGGATGAACACGGCATCGTGCTCGGTTCGCAAGTCATTATTACTGCTGAAAGTTTTGGGCTGGAGCCGACAGCGGGCGAATTGATCGCGGCCACCCGTACCCGCTATACGCTAAGGCGCGAAGATGCACGAGCCGGGATTGTGCATGTGCATTTCCCGCGCATAGGGTTTATTCTGAAAAAGGCAGAGGGCTGAAACTACGGTGGATGCGCGTGGCTGGTTTGCATAAAAGGCACCAGCCCCGGTGTCTTTTATGCAAACCAGATTTTCTGCTTGTCGGTGTTATTCCACCGTCACCGACTTAGCCAGATTACGCGGCTTGTCCACATCAGTGCCGCGCGCCAGTGCAGTGTGATATGCCAGCAGCTGCAGCGACACCACATGCAGAATCGGCGACAGCAAACCGTAGTGCTCGGGCAGCTTGATCACATGTACGCCGTCGCTGGACGCGATGCGTGAGTCTGCATCGGCAAAGACATAGAGCTGGCCGCCGCGTGCGCGCACTTCCTGCATATTCGATTTAAGTTTCTCGATTAGCGTGTCGTTTGGCGCGACGGTAACGACAGGCATTTCTTCGGTGACGAGTGCCAGCGGGCCATGCTTCAATTCGCCAGCCGGATAGGCTTCAGCGTGGATGTATGAAATCTCTTTGAGTTTCAATGCGCCTTCGAGCGCAATCGGATAGTGCAGTCCACGGCCGAGGAATAGCGCATTTTCTTTGCGCGCAAACACATCCGCCCAGGCGATGATTTGTGGTTCCAGCGCCAGCACGCTAGCGAGCGCGACCGGCAGATGGCGCAAGTTTTTCAGATGGGCAGCTTCTTCTTCGTTGCTGAGGCGGCCGCGCATTTTTGCCAGCGTCAGCGTCAGCAGAAATAGCGCAGCGAGTTGGGTGGTGAAAGCCTTGGTCGAGGCAACGCCAATTTCCACACCAGCTCGGGTCAGATAAGAGAGTTCAGTTTCACGCACCATCGCCGAGGTCGCGACATTGCAGATGGCGAGCGAGTGTTTATGGCCCAGCTCTTTTGCATACTTGAGCGCGGCCATGGTGTCGGCCGTTTCGCCGGATTGGGAAATGACGACAATCAGCGCATCCGGATTGACTGCCGGCTGACGATAGCGATATTCACTGGCTATTTCTACGTTGACCGGAATGCCGGCTACGCCTTCTAGCCAGTACTTTGCTGTCATGCCGGAATACAGGCTGGTGCCGCAGGCGAGTATTTGTATCGCGTTGATCTGGCCGAATACTTGAGCAGCGTTTTTGCCGAACAGATCGGGCGTAAAACCATGCACGCCTTCCAGTGTGTCGGTAATAGCCCGAGGCTGCTCGAAGATTTCCTTCTGCATGTAGTGACGATAAGGGCCGAGATCGATTGCGCCCGAATAAGCATGCACAGTCTGTACTGTACGTTCAACTGCTTTATCGTTGAGGTCGGTGATGGCAACGCCATGCAGCTGCACATCAACTACATCGCCTTCTTCAAGATAGATGATTTGGTCGGTGGTGCCTGCCAGCGCCATTGCGTCGGAGGCAAGGAAATTTTCATGCGTGCTGATACCGACGACGAGCGGGCAACCGAGGCGCGCGCCCACGATATGCTCAGGTTCTTCATGGCAAAACACGGCAATCGCAAAAGCGCCGTGCAGGCGCTTGACGGCCGTTTTCACAGTACGCAACAAGTCGCCGTCATACAGGTGGTTGATCAGGTGGGCAATGGCTTCGGTGTCGGTCTGCGAGACAAACACATAGCCTTTCGCCTGCAGTTCGCTGCGTATCTCTTCGTAGTTTTCGATAATGCCGTTGTGCACAACGGCGATGCGGTCTACGTCATCTTTTGAGGAAAAATGCGGGTGCGCGTTATTGGTTGCGGGTACGCCATGTGTCGCCCAGCGCGTGTGTGCGATGCCGACGTGTCCGGCTAATCCGGTATCGCCGACCTGAATTTCCAACTCGGCCACCCGTTCCACGCTGCGCGATCGCTTCAAGCCGTCCTGATGCACAGCCACGCCGCAGGAATCATAGCCGCGATATTCCAGGCGTTTCAAGCCTTCGAGCAAGATGGGAACGATATTACGTTGCGCTACTGCGCCGACGATGCCGCACATGGTAATTCCTATTTTTTCAGTTTGACGGGGCGCTGCCAGCTCGCGATGCTGACCTGTTTGGCGCGCGACACGGTCAGGGTATTGGCTGGCGCATCTTTGGTCAGTGTCGTGCCGGCACCGAGCGTGGCGCCTTTGCCGACAGTGACGGGTGCAACCAGTTGTGTATCACTGCCGATGAAGGCGTCATCTTCGATGGTAGTGCGGAATTTATTGACGCCGTCATAGTTGCAAGTGATGGTGCCGGCGCCAATATTGACGCGTGAACCGACGGTCGCATCACCAATATAGGCGAGATGATTGGCTTTACTGTGTGCGGCAATCTGGCTGTTTTTAATTTCAACGAAATTGCCGATGTGTACGTCTTGCGCGAGTTCAGTGCCAGGTCGCAGTCGCGCGTAAGGGCCGATCTGGCTGCCTGCTCCGACCACTGCGTCTTCGATATGCGAGAACGGTTTGATCACGGCGCCGCTGGCAATGCGCGCATTCTTGATCACGCAGTGTGCGCCGATAAGGACTTTGTCTGCCAGCTCGACACTGCCTTCGAAAATGCAGCCGATGTCAATTTCCACATCACGACCGCAGCGCAGTTCGCCACGCACATCAAGCCGCAATGGATCCGCCAGCGTTACGCCCTGTTCCAGCAAACGATTGGCGATATTGTGCTGATGGATACGCTCAAGCTCTGCGAGTTGCACTTTGCTGTTGACGCCCAGCGTCTCCCACACAAATGCCGGCTGGGCAGAGGCGACTTCAATATCATCTGCGACGGCGAGGGCAATGATGTCGGTCAGGTAGTACTCGCCTTGCGCATTGTTGTTTGACAGTTTGGCCAGCCATTGCCTGAGTTTTTTGGTTGGCGCAATCAGGATGCCGGTATTGACTTCGCGGATGGTGCGCTCTGCCTCAGTGGCATCTTTTTGTTCGACGATGCGTACGATGCGTTGCTGCTCGCGCACGATGCGGCCGTAGCCGGTGGGATCATCCAGTTCGACGGTCAGTACCGCCAGCTTGTCGCTGCCTGCCGCGGTGATCAGTTTTTTCAGGGTGGCGGAGCTGGTCAGCGGAACGTCTCCGTACAGGATCAGCGTTGGCTGGTCATCCTGTAATGCCGGCAGCGCCTGCATGACGGCATGACCGGTGCCAAGTTGCGGTTCTTGTAGCGCGAAGCTCAGGTCGGGCGCAGCCAGTCTGGCGGGTACGGCGTCGCCGCCGTGACCGTAGACGACGCAACATCCTGCCGGAGACAGGCTTCTGGCCGTATCGATCACATGCGACAGCAAGGGCTTGCCGGCCAAAGGGTGCAATACCTTCGGCAGGTCCGATTGCATGCGCTTTCCCATGCCGGCAGCGAGTATGACAACGTTCATAGTGGCTCTTAAATGGTACAAAATTTTAGCACGCAGCATATGCACCAACACCAGCTTAAACAGCGGGAGCTATATGTTTACGCAAAACTTGTTTGTCGAATCGGTCTGACTTGGGCTTTCTAATCTTGTTCTGTGCCTTGCCGGTGCAGTGTAATGACGTTCAATGGCGCAGGCGTACTCGCGCAGGGTTCTTCATCGAAAGCGATATCGCCATCAGCAACAGGGCCGCCGCCGGCCTGCAGGTTTGCGAAATCAAATTGCGAGCGGTCCATTAAATGTGATGGCACGACGGTGGAGAGCGAAGAAAAAATATTGTCGACCCGGCCCGGATGTTTTTTCTCCCAGTCGCGCAGCATGTTCTTGATCTGTTTGCGTTGCAGGTTTTCCTGACTGCCGCAAAGGTCGCATGGAATGATAGGAAATTCTTTCAATGCAGCGTAGCGCTCGGTGTCGGCTTCCGCTACATAGGCAAGGGGACGGATAACGATATGTTTGCCGTCATCTGACTGCAGCTTCGGCGGCATGCTTTTGAGTTTGCTGCCGAAAAACATATTCAGGAAAAAAGTTTCCATGATGTCGTCGCGATGATGGCCGAGTGCGATCTTGGTCGCGCCTAGTTCGTCGGCCACCCGATACAAAATGCCGCGCCGCAGTCGCGAGCATAGCGAGCACGTGGTTTTGCCTTCGGGGATGACGCGCTTGACGATGCTATACGTGTCCTGATTCTCGATGTGAAAAGGCACGCCGAGCTTAGTCAGGTATGCAGGCAGGACATGCGCAGGAAAATTCGGCTGCTTCTGATCGAGATTGACGGCGATGATGTCAAAGCTGATAGGCGCGCGTTCGCGCAGCGTCAGCAAGATATCGAGCAGCGCATAACTGTCTTTGCCGCCCGATAGGCAGACCATGACCTTGTCGCCGTCTTCAATCATGTTGAAGTCACCAATCGCCTGACCAACCTGGCGGCACAAACGCTTATGCAATTTGTTGTTTTCGAAAGTGTGCTTCTCTGCCTGTCTGGCAGTCAGGCCGGAGGTAGTTGGCGCGTCCAGCGTCTGTTCCATTCAAGCCTCCTTGATGCTGAACACTTCCACGCCTACTGATTCGCAGTCCGGGTACACATCCGGCTTTTCAGTAGAGACGCGCACGGCTTTTACTTTCGGATGCAGCAGCATGGCACGCGCGATATCGTCACACAATGTTTCCTGTAATTGTATGTGTCCCTTTGCCATGCGCTGGGCAATAGTTTCGCGCATGAAGTCGTAGTCCACCACTTCTTCGAGCTGATCATGTTGCGGCGTTGATTCGTCCAGCGGAATAAACAGATCAACATTGAACAGTACGCGCTGCTCGCCCTTTTTTTCAAACTCGTGCACGCCGATATTAATCATGACTTCATAGTTGCGCAAAAACAGGCGACGACAGTTCGCAAGCGCCGGATAGGAAAGAAAAGAGACCATAGTATTTACCGTAGAGTGGGAAGGCCAATGGCCTAATTGGCGACGAACATCACATCGCGTTGAAGGGGAATCAAGTGCTGCCCGCCATCGACTACCAATGTAGTGCCGGTGATGCCGCGTGCAGCGGCCAGGTAGCAGACAGCCTGCGCAATATCGTCGGGAGTGCTGCTTTTGCCTAAAGGTGTGCGTGTATGTGCCTGCGTAAAAGCAGCTTCGGTCTGGTCGCCCGAAACCATGGTGATACCGGGGGCAAGACCGACTACGCGCACCGTCGGTGCCAGTGCTTGCGCCAGCAACGTGGTTGCGGTTTGCAACGCGGCTTTCGAGAGCGTGTAGGACAAAAAATCAGGATTTAAATTGAACAGCTTCTGGTCCAGCAAATTAATGACGACAGCTTGCTGACCTGCAGGGGTTGCTGCATGTAGCGCTTGCGCAAGCAGCACGGGTGCGACCAAATTGACATGCATATGTGCATCGCTTTTTGTCTTGCTGAAGCTGGCCGCATCGTCAAAGTCAAACAGGGACGCGCTATTGACGACGCAACTGACAGGCCCCAGCGCTTTGATAGCTTGCGGCAGCAACGCAGTCACAGCCGCCTCATCCGACAAGTCGCAAGGCAATGCGTGCGCGCGCTGTCTGAGGGCCTGTATCGACGCAACGGTTAGCTCCGCTTCCTCGCGCGACTGTCCGTAGTGCACCAGCACATCCCAGCCGTTGCGCGCGAGCTCCAGAGCGATAGCTTTTCCCAGCCGCTTGGCGGCGCCGGTGACGAGTGCAGTTTTGATTGCAGGCTGGTTCATGAATGATGATTGTTGGCCGTTAGCGGAAAGTCTTCACTACAATACGGCTTATGTCCTTACCCGAACCTTCTTCGGATGCACTGGCCGCGTCGCGCGCGCTGGTTTCCCTGATCAAACAAGAGATTAACGCCAGCGGTGGCTGGATTTCCTTTGCGCATTTCATGCAGCTCGCGCTGTATGCAAACAAGCTTGGCTATTATGCCGGTGGCTCGGCCAAACTCGGCAAAGACGGTGATTTTACAACCGCCCCCGAGATCACGCCTTTATTTGGCGCGACGCTGGCCAATTTTGTGTCGGAAGCGATGCCAGATGGCCCGCTGCGGCTGCTGGAGTTTGGCGCTGGCAGCGGGAAGCTCGCGCGCGACATCCTGTTGGCGCTGGCTGCGTCAGGTCGCCCGGCGACCGCATACGCAATCGTTGAACTATCAGCCGAATTGCGTGAAAGGCAGCGCAGCTTGCTGGCTGATTTCCCGCAAGTGGAATGGCTGGACGCACCTCCTGCCGCGTTTTCGGGGCTGGTGCTGGCCAATGAAGTGCTCGACGCAATGCCGGTCTCCCTGGTAGTCAAGCGCGGGGCGAGCTGGCTCGAGCGCGGCGTCAGCCTTGACGGTGAAGGCTTCAGCTATGCAGATCGCGCTTGCGCAGCAGAGCTGATTGCCCAAATACCCGAGGCCGAAAGCTTGCCGGACGGGTATCTGACAGAAGTGCATCCGCAGCAGGGCGGATTTATGCGGACGCTTGCTGACATGCTGCGCAATGGCAGCGGTGGTGCTGCAGTGTTGATCGATTACGGATTTCCGGCTGCCGAATACTATTTGCCGCAGCGCAGTGCAGGTACGCTGATGTGTCATTATCGGCATCACTCTCATTCCGAAGCTTTTTTTCATCCGGGCTTGCAAGATATAACGGCTCACGTGGATTTCACGGCGATGGCGCGGGCAGCGCTTGAGGCGGATTTGTCGGTACTTGCATATATGAGTCAGGCGGCCTTTCTGATTCAAGCCGGATTGCCGCAACTTTTGCAGCAGGGCGCCCCGGAAGATGCGCGGGCCTGGCTGCCACAGGCCAATGCCGTACAAAAACTGACTTCGCCGGCTGAAATGGGTGAGTTATTCAAGGTGCTGATTGTCGGAACGGCAGACATGGTGCCTGAACGATTTGCGCTGCATGATCGCAGCCATCGCCTTTGATGGCAAAGTTTAAACGGGGTGGAAATTTATGTTTCGGTGGTTAATTGTCATTTTTCTTGCTTTAATCATATTTTCTTCCGCCTTGCCGTGGCTGGAAAAATTGGGGGTAGGTCAGTTACCCGGCGATGTGCGATTTAAGTTATTTGGCAAGCAGGTATTTCTTCCATTTGCTTCCACCATACTGTTATCGACAGTCGTTTTTCTGGTGGCACGGATTATTTGAGGCGCGCATGATTCGATGGGTGGTCGTGATTTTTCTGGGGCTAACGGTTTTCTATCCGATACTGCCTTTCATGGCGCGGCTTGGAGTGGGTCGGCTGCCGGGTGATGTGTTGTTCAAATTGCGCGGCGTTATTTTGTGCCTGCCTTTCGGCTCGACGCTACTGTGGACGGTGTTGGCATTTTTGATTGCCAGATTCGTGCATGTAAGCTGAATGCGGATGATGAAGTTCAGCTTCGCGCATTAAATTCCTGATAACTTTCCCGCCTGCCATCCGCATCGATATTAGTATTGGCAGCATTATTTCGATTGACAAAACAAATCGTCACCACTATAGTTTGCGGTTCCCTGCGGAGGGGTGGCCGAGTGGTTAATGGCAGCAGACTGTAAATCTGCCCTCTTGCGAGTACGCTGGTTCGAATCCAGCCCCCTCCACCAGCAGCAAGATACTGGTGAAGTGATTGATTTTGCAGGGAAAAGGTAGTGGTAGTAGTCGAGGTTGGTCGCCCATGCGGGTGTAGCTCAATGGTAGAGCTGAAGCCTTCCAAGCTTATGACGAGGGTTCGATTCCCTTCACCCGCTCCAAAGTTTGTTGCTGAGCGCCGTCCGGTTTCCGGGTGGCGAACAGTTTTGCCCTTGTAGCTCAGTGGTAGAGCACTCCCTTGGTAAGGGAGAGGCCACGTGTTCAATCCACGTAAAGGGCACCAGAATTATTTAATTTTAGTCAGTACGGTCGGGCGTGTGCCTGAACATTCTCATCAAATTTTAGGAGTCGAAGATGGCAAAAGGCAAGTTTGAGCGGACCAAACCGCACGTGAATGTGGGCACGATTG
>JAOAUN010000032.1 GCA_030157545.1 Burkholderiaceae bacterium | reverse complement strand
CCGTTGATTTCGTGCCGAACTATGACGGCAAGGAAAAAGAACCGTCGGTGCTGCCAACGCGCATTCCGAACTTGCTGATCAATGGCTCGTCCGGCATTGCCGTCGGTATGGCAACCAATATTCCGCCGCACAACATCACAGAAGTGATTAACGGTGCGCTGCATGTGTTGAAAACGCCTGAGTGCACGGTTGACGACCTGATCGAAATCATTCCTGCGCCCGACTTCCCGACTGCCGGCATTATCTATGGCGTTTCTGGTGTGCGCGACGGTTACCGCACCGGACGCGGCCGTCTGGTCATGCGCGGCAAGACGCACTTTGAAGAGTACGGCAAAGAACACCGCACGGCGATCATCGTTGACGAGCTGCCGTACCAGGTCAATAAAAAATCCATGCTCGAGCGTATCGCCGAGCTGGTGCGCGACAAAAAGCTCGATGGCATTTCCGATATCCGCGACGAGTCCGATAAATCCGGCATGCGCGTCGTGATCGAATTGAAGCGCGGCGAAGTGCCTGAAGTCGTGCTCAATAATCTGTACAAGCAGACACAGTTGCAGGACACCTTCGGCATGAACATGGTGGCGCTGGTCAATGGCCAGCCTAAACTGCTGAACCTGAAGCAGATGCTGGAGTGCTTCCTGTCGCATCGCCGTGAAGTCGTAACACGCCGCACCGTGTTTGAACTGCGCAAGGCGCGCGAGCGTGGCCATGTGCTCGAAGGCCTCGCCGTTGCATTGGCCAATATCGATGAATTCATTGCCATCATCAAGGCTGCGCCGACGCCACCGATCGCCAAATCAGAACTGATTGCGCGCGCGTGGGATTCGTCAATGGTGCGCGAAATGCTGGCACGTACCGGCGCCGACAATGTCGGTGGCATTGACGCCTTCCGTCCGGAAAACCTGCCGCGCCACTATGGTTTGCAGGTAGATGGCCTCTACAAATTGTCAGACGATCAGGCGCAGGAAATTTTGCAAATGCGCCTGCAGCGCCTGACTGGTCTGGAGCAGGACAAGATCGTCAACGAGTACAAGGAAGTGATGTCGGAAATTGCCGACCTGCTCGACATTCTGTCCAAGCCGGATCGTGTTACCACCATCATCAGCGACGAATTGATCGCCGCCAAAAACGAATACGGCGAAGGCAACAAGGACGTGCGCCGCTCGCAAATCGAGCACAACGCAACTGACCTCGGTACCGAAGACCTGATCACGCCGCTCGATATGGTGGTGACCCTGTCGCACTCCGGCTATATGAAGTCGCAGCCTGTGTCGGAATACCGTGCGCAAAAACGTGGCGGTCGTGGCAAGCAGGCGATGGCGACCAAGGATGACGACTGGATCGACCAGCTTTTCATCGCCAATACGCATGAATACATCTTGTGCTTCTCCAACCGCGGCCGCATGTACTGGCTCAAGGTGTGGGAAGTGCCGCAAGGTTCGCGCAATTCGCGCGGCAAGCCGATCGTCAACATGTTCCCGCTGCAGGATGGCGAAAAAATCACTGTTGTACTGCCGCTGTTTGGCGAAAACACCGCGTTCCCGCAAGACCGCTACGTCTTCATGTCGACCAGTCTCGGCACCGTCAAGAAAACGCCGCTGTCGGATTTCAGCAATCCGCGCAAGGCCGGCATCATCGCCGTTGACCTTGATGAAGGCGACTTCCTGATCGGCGCTGCACTGACCGATGGCAAGCATGACGTGATGTTGTTCTCGGATTCCGGCAAAGCAGTGCGCTTTGATGAAAATGATGTCCGTCCTATGGGCCGTACCGCTCGCGGTGTGCGCGGCATGAACCTGGAAGAAGGACAGCAAGTCATTGCCCTGCTGGTCGCTGAAAACGAGCAGCAGTCGGTGTTGACTGCGACTGAAAATGGTTACGGCAAGCGTACGCCTATCACTGAGTACACCCGTCATGGTCGCGGCACCAAGGGCATGATTGCAATTCAGACCAGCGAACGTAACGGTAAAGTCGTTGCCGCCACGCTGGTGGAACCTGCTGATGAAATCATGCTCATTACCACTGGTGGCGTGCTGATACGTACGCGTGTTTCCGAAATTCGCGAAATGGGTCGTGCTACGCAAGGCGTGACGCTGATCGCTGTGGAAGATGGCGGCAAGCTGTCTGGTTTGCAGCGTGTTGCAGAGGCGGATGCAGAAGAAGACGATGCCGACGTGCAGGACGGCGCCGAAGAGTAAGCAAGGAAAGACACTGGATTCCAGCCTGCGCTGGAATGACGGTAGATATTTGGGCGCGCATCAATCTACTACCGTCATCCCGGCGCAAGCCGGGACCCAGTGTCTTCAGCATTAATACTTTCGCCAATAAAAAAATTAGCCCGACATTCCATGAGCGACGACAAACTCCAACCCTTGCGTGAAAAAATTGACGCAATTGATGCCCAACTGCTGGCGCTGTTAAATCAGCGTGCCCGCGTGGCACAAGAAGTCGGACACGTCAAAGCCGAGACCAATGCGCCGGTGTTTCGTCCCGAACGCGAAGCACAGGTACTGGCGCGGGTCGCGCAAAATAATCCGGGACCTTTGCCGTCATCCGATTTGCAGTCGATTTTTCGCGAAGTCATGTCGGCTTGCCGTGCGCTGGAAAAACGCGTCACCGTTGCCTATCTGGGGCCGGCCGGCACGTATAGCGAGCAGGCAGTCTGGCAGCAGTTCGGACAGGCCGTCATCGGCCTGCCTTGCGGTTCGATCGATGAAGTATTCCGTTCCGTCGAAGCCGGTACGGCTGACTTTGGTGTAGCACCAGTAGAGAACTCTACCGAAGGCACAGTTAACCGCACACTTGATTTGCTACTGCAGACATCGCTCTCCATCAGTGGTGAAGTTGCATTGCCTGTGCATCACAGTTTGATGACGCAATCCGGCAATATGGCAGGCGTCACCCGCATCTGCGCGCATTCGCAAGCCTTGGCACAATGCCAGTCCTGGCTGAACCAGCATTACCCAGCCATACAACGGCAGGCGCTGGCGTCGAATGGCGAAGCGGCGCGACTGGCGAGCGAAGACTCTGCCGTGGCGGCTATTGCCAGCGATCTGGCCGCGACGCGTTATGGCTTGTCGATAGCACACGCGCATATTCAGGACGACCCGCATAACCGCACCCGCTTTGTCGTCATCGGCAGGCTGACGCCGACGCCGTCCGGCCGTGACCAGACTTCCCTGGTATTGTCGGTGCCGAACAAGCCTGGCGCTGTGTACGAATTGCTCGCGCCGCTGGCTAAAAACGGTGTGTCCATGACCCGCTTCGAATCGCGCCCTGCACGCACCGGCACTTGGGAATATTATTTCTACGTTGACCTTGAAGGTCATGTGAACGACGTCAAAGTCGCACAGGCTCTGACCGAGCTTGAAGCCAGAGCGGCGTTTTTCAAAGTGCTGGGTTCTTACCCTTTTGCAGCCTGATTTCCCATTTTATTTTCAGCCATGTCGACTCTATTCGGTCCTGATTATGTCCGTGCGATTGCGCCTTACCAGGGCGGCAAACCGATCGCCGAAGTAGCACGTGAATTCGGTCTCGACGAGGCCGCAATCATCAAGCTCGCTTCCAACGAAAATCCGCTCGGTATTCCTGAATCATCAAAGCAGGCCATGCTGGCGGCGATGACTGATATCGCCCGCTATCCAGACGCGAACGGCTTTGCGCTGAAGGCAGCAATCAGCCAGAAATTCGATGTGCCGGCCGACTTCATCACGCTCGGAAACGGCAGCAACGACATTCTCGAACTCGCTGCGCATGCGCTGGTGCAGCCGGGCCAAGCCGTCGTGTATTCGGAATATTCATTTGCCGTCTATCCATTGGCTACGCAAGCCGTTGGTGCTCGTGCCATTGTTGTGCCGGCTGTAAATCACGGTCACGATTTGCCAGCGATGGCGGCGGCGATTTCGGCCGACACCAAACTGGTCTTCATTGCCAACCCCAACAACCCGACCGGTACTTTTATCGATGGCGCAGCCATTGAAGCGTTCCTGAAACAAGTGCCGTCGCACGTCGTTGTCGTGCTCGATGAAGCTTATACCGAATACCTGACGCCGCAGCAGCGTTATGACTCGATGGCATGGGTCAGGCAATACCCGAATCTGCTGGTTTCTCGCACACTGTCCAAAGCGTATGGGCTCGCTGGTTTGCGTGTCGGCTTCGGCATTGCGCAGCCTGGCCTGACTGATTTGCTCAACCGCATTCGCCAGCCGTTCAATGTCAATTCACTGGCGCAGGCGGCGGCGGTTGCAGCATTGCATGACGATGATTTTCTGGCGAATAGCGCGCAACTCAACGCCGATGGTTATCGTCAGTTCACAACGGCCTTTGATGCGATGGGTATCGAGTACGTGCCTTCGTCCGGTAACTTCGTGCTGATACGCGTTGGACAAGATGACGCTGCCGGTGCGCGCGTCAATCTGGCCTTGCTTAAAAAAGGCATCATCGTGCGCCCGGTTGGCAACTACGGCTTGCCGCAATGGCTGCGTATCTCGATCGGCCTGCCCGCCGAAAACGCAGCGTTCATCACGGCTCTCAAAGCTGTGCTGGCCTGATGCTGAAAAAAGTCACCATCTTCGGTGTCGGCCTGATCGGCGGTTCTTTTGCGCTCGCTTTGAAACAAGCCGCTGCGGTCAGCGTAGTCACTGGCGTCGGACGTCGCGCCCAGACTGTGCAACGTGCGCTCGAGCTTGGCATCATCGATGAAGCCAGCACTGATATTGCGTCAGCAGTCAAAGACGCAGACCTGATCCTTATCGCCACCCCTGTAGCGCAAACAGCGGCATTGCTGGCGGCGATACAGCCGCATCTGCAGCCCGGTACGGTTATCACCGACGCCGGCAGCACCAAGACGGATGTCGTGGTCGCTGCGCGCGCGGCGCTCGGGAACAAAATTCATCAGTTCGTGCCAGGCCATCCGATTGCGGGACGCGAGCAAAACGGGCCCGACGCGGCATTGGCCGACCTGTATGTCAGCAAAAAAGTCGTGCTGACCGCGTTGCCGGAAAATGCAGTTGACACTGTTGAGCGTGTAGCCAAAGCGTGGCAACAGTGCGGCGCTGTCGTACATCACCTGAGCGCCGAAGAACATGACGCCGTGTTTGCGGCCGTCAGTCATCTGCCGCATTTGCTTGCGTATGCATTGGTCAACGACATCGCAACGAAACCGCATGCGGCGCGCCTGTTTCAATATGCAGCCAGTGGTTTTCGCGACTTCACGCGCATCGCCGGCTCGTCGCCGGAAATGTGGCGCGACATTAGCCTGGCCAACAAGCATGCGGTAGTCGCTGAACTTGATTCTTATACCGCGCAATTGGCGCAACTGCGCACTTTACTGGTCAACGAAGACGGCCCTGCCATCGAGGCCGTGTTCAGTCGCGCGCAAAAAGCGCGGCTTGACTGGATTGCTGCGATTGAAGCAGCAGAACAACGCCCGTCATTCGAGCAGGGTGGAGATTAATTCATGAAGCATTACCCGCATCACCTAGATCTGAAACCCGCTGCTACTGCACGCGGCACGGTCAGGCTGCCCGGTTCGAAGAGCATTTCCAATCGCATCTTGTTGCTGTCGGCGCTGGCACAAGGCCAGACCAATATTCTGGAGCTGCTGGCATCGGACGACACCCACGTGATGCTGATGGCGTTGCAAAAGCTGGGCGTACATTGGCAGCAAAAAGGCGAGAGCCAGGACTTTACTGTTGATGGCATTGCCGGCGTGTTGCCGGTGCATGCCGCGGATCTGTTCATGGGCAATGCCGGCACCGCAATCCGCCCGCTGACAGCTGCTCTTGCTGTCATTGGCGGCGACTACACCATTCACGGTGTGGCGCGCATGCATGAGCGGCCTATCGGTGATCTGGTCGACGCCTTGAATGCGGTCGGCGCGCGCATCACTTACACCGGCAATGCCGGTTTTCCGCCTTTGCATATACAGCGCGGGCAAGTGCATACTGAGCGCATGCAGGTACGAGGTAATGTATCGAGCCAGTTCCTCACCGCACTCTTGATGGCGGCGCCATTGATGGCACGTGATCAGGCCTTGACGATTGATGTCATCGGCGAGCTGATCTCCAAGCCGTATATTGAAATTACGCTCAATCTGATGCAACGATATGGCGTGACGGTCGAGCGCGACGGCTGGGCTTCGTTCAGGATAGCGCCCGGCCAGCACTACATCAGCCCCGGCACCATTCATGTGGAAGGCGATGCGTCGTCTGCTTCCTATTTTCTGGCGGCTGGCGCCATTACCGGCGGGCCTGTCAGGGTCACCGGCGTTGGTCAGTCAAGTATTCAGGGCGACGTGCGTTTCGTCGAAGCGCTGCAACAAATGGGCGCGACCATCACCATGGGTGAGAACTGGATTGAAGCCAGCTCTGCCGGCGTGCTGAAAGCCATCGACGCCGACTTTAACCATATACCGGATGCGGCCATGACAATTGCTGTCGCTGCCCTCTATGCGGACGGCACCAGCACGCTGCGCAATATAGGCAGCTGGCGTGTGAAAGAAACCGACCGCCTGGCGGCTATGGCCATTGAATTGCGCAAGCTCGGCGCGATGGTCGAAGAAGGCGCCGACTATCTGCGCGTAACGCCGCCGATGGCGCTCGACAGCGCCACCATTGACACGTATGACGACCACCGTATGGCGATGTGCTTTTCGCTGGCCTCACTCAATGGTGCAGCCTGCGCCGGCACGACGGTGCGTATCAATGATCCGAAATGCGTCGCCAAAACTTTCCCCGATTACTTTGAAGCCTTTGCCGGCATCACGCATCCCGCCTGAATGGCGAGTATTTTTCCATGACCACTTCTGCCACTCCTGTTATCACCATTGACGGACCGACTGCCTCCGGCAAAGGTACGGTCGCCAGCCGTGTGGCGCAGGCGCTCGGTTTTGCGTTTCTCGATTCGGGTGCGCTATACCGGTTGACGGCGTTGTCGGCACAGCAGGCGGGTGTTGATTTGTCAGATGAGGCGGCTATCGCTAACCTGGCGGCACGGCTGGATGTGCGCTTCAATGGCGAGCAGATTCTGCTGTCCGGCAAGGACGTCGGCGACTCCATACGGGCCGAAGAAATCGGTAATGCCGCCTCCAGAATTGCAGCCCTGCCGGCCGTGCGGCAAGCGTTGGTGGACTTGCAACATGGCTTTTTGAAAACGCCGGGATTAGTGGCTGACGGCCGCGACATGGGTACAGTGATCTTTCCGCAAGCCACGCTTAAAGTGTTCCTGACAGCGAGCGTGGAAGCGCGCGCCGAGAGGCGATATAAGCAATTGATTGGCAAGGGTTTTCCTGCTAATATGGCTGCCCTTTTACAGGATTTGCGGGAACGCGATGCGCGCGATACAAATCGCGCCGTTGCACCGTTGAAGCCGGCTGAAGGTGCGTATGTGCTGGAGACATCGTCTATGACGATAGAAGCGGCAGTCGCACAGGTGCTGGCCTGGTATCAGGCGGTCGCACCTGAAAATTAATTTGTCGTGATGTTGTAAGCAGTATGTAAGAGCTGTACCAGCAGTACCGGTGCCCGGTGAAGCGCAATGCTTTGCCTGGTGTTGAAAAACCCTAACCCGACCTTCAGCAATTCCGCTGCTGGCCGGATAACCTGTCAAAACTATGTCAACTGTTGCTACCTCCCCTGTGTCTGATTCGGAAAGCTTTGCTGCGCTATTTGCAGAATCTTTGTCGCGTCAGGATATGCGTTCCGGCGAAGTCATCTCCGCCGAAGTAGTCCGTCTCGATCACAATTTCGTGATCGTGAACGCCGGCCTCAAATCCGAAGCGTTCATCCCCATTGAAGAATTCAAGAACGACAACGGCGAACTCGAAGTCAACGTTGGAGATTTCATCTCCGTTGCTATCGAATCGCTGGAAAACGGCTTTGGCGACACCATCCTGTCGCGCGACAAAGCCAAGCGTCTGGCCTCATGGCTGTCGCTGGAAAAAGCCATGGAATCCGGCGAGCTGGTGACCGGTACCGTCAATGGCAAAGTCAAGGGCGGCCTGACCGTTCTGACCAATGGCATCCGTGCCTTCCTGCCGGGTTCGCTGGTCGACACCCGTCCGGTCAAGGACACCACGCCGTACGAAGGCAAGACGATGGAATTCCGCGTCATCAAGCTCGATCGCAAGCGCAACAACGTCGTGCTGTCACGCCGCGCTGTGATCGAAGCATCGATGGGCGAAGAGCGTCAGAAGCTGATGGAAACCCTGAAGGAAGGTACCGTTGTTACCGGTATCGTCAAGAACATCACCGACTACGGCGCATTCGTGGATCTGGGTGGTATCGATGGTCTGTTGCACATCACCGATCTGGCATGGCGTCGTGTACGTCATCCGTCGGAAGTGCTGACGGTTGGCCAGGAAATCACTGCCAAGGTCTTGAAGTACGATCAGGAAAAGAATCGCGTTTCGCTGGGCGTCAAGCAGCTGGGCGACGATCCATGGACCGGTCTCTCACGTCGTTACCCACAAAGCACCCGTCTGTTCGGTAAAGTCACCAACCTCACCGACTACGGCGCATTCGTTGAAGTCGAGCAGGGCATCGAAGGTCTGGTTCACGTCTCCGAAATGGACTGGACCAACAAGAACGTGGCACCGAACAAAGTCGTTCAATTGGGCGATGAAGTCGAAGTCATGGTTCTCGAGATCGACGAAGAGCGTCGTCGTATCAGCCTGGGCATGAAGCAGTGCAAAGCCAATCCTTGGGATGATTTCGCAATCACCCACAAGAAAGGTGACAAAGTCTCCGGCGCCATCAAGTCCATCACCGATTTCGGCGTGTTCATTGGTCTGGCTGGCAACATCGACGGTCTGGTGCATCTGTCCGACCTGTCATGGACCGAGACTGGCGAAGAAGCTGTGCGCCGCTTCAAAAAGGGCGATGAGCTCGAAGCAGTCGTCCTGGCTATCGATGTCGAGCGTGAGCGCGTCTCGCTGGGCGTCAAGCAACTCGAAGGCGATCCGTTCAACAACTACTGCGCCATGAATGACAAGGGTGCCTTGGTTACCGGCGTCGTTAAATCCGTGGAGCCAAAAGGCGCCGTGATCACCCTGAGCGAAGAAGTTGAAGGCTATTTGCGCGCTTCCGAAATCTCGCGTGACCGCGTGGAAGATGCCGGCACTCACCTGAAAGAAGGCGATACCGTTGAAGCACTGGTCTTGAACATCGATCGTAAAGCCCGCAGCATCCAGCTGTCGATCAAAGCAAAAGACAACGTCGAAACTCAGGAAGCCATGCAGAAGATGACAGCTGATTCAGCTGCCGCCTCCGGCACGACCAGCCTGGGCGCGCTGTTGAAAGCCAAGCTCGACAACAAGAACTGATCTGGAACATGACAAAGTCGGAGCTGATCGCCCGCTTGGCTGAGCGTTATCCGCAACTGGTAGCTAAGGATGCGGATTTCGCAGTCAAGACCCTGCTCGATGCAATGACCGATGCACTATCGACTGGTCAGCGTATCGAGATCAGGGGTTTTGGCAGCTTCGCGCTCAACAGCAGGCCGCCACGCATAGGTCGTAATCCCAAGTCCGGCGATACGGTGATGGTTCCCGAAAAACGGGTGCCGCACTTCAAGCCTGGCAAGGAATTGCGTGAGCGTGTCGATGCCATGGTCGGGCAACCGATCATGGACGACTGAATTACTGGTTCTGACTGGTAGTATAAAAAACGGCATCTTAGGATGCCGTTTTTTTTCGCGTACAATTCTGGCAGGTTTACAAGCTTGCTACAGGCGTTCCATGATGAAGATTATTTTCAGGTTGCTGGCGTTTTTTGTGTTCGTGATTTTCTTCGGCTTCGCGCTCAAGAATACGGACGAAGTGGTGCTACACCTGTATTTCAACTACCAAACCAAGAGTCCGTTGATCCTGATGCTGCTGGCGTTTTTGGTTGTCGGCGCGGTCCTCGGCGTACTGTCCATGACGGCCACTCTTTTGCGCTACCGGCGTGAGCTGTCGCGCTTGAAGATCACCCTAGTACAACAGCAAAAAGAAGCAGAAACTGTCGCGCAGGCCCGTTCCCAGCCGCCGCTGCCGGACAGTGTCATTGAGCAGGCAGGTTTGTGATTTTCTTTCTTTACCAGGCAAGCGAGCATACAGATGGAATTTGAAACTTGGTGGCTGCTCGGCATTCCATTCTTCTTTGCGCTCGGCTGGATAGCTGCACGCGTCGACATTCGTCATCTGCTCGCTGAGTCGCGCAGCTTGCCACGCAGTTATTACAAAGGCCTGAATGCACTGCTTAACGACGAGCCCGACAAGGCTATTGAAATCTTTGTCGACATAGCGCGCGTTGATCCGGAAACTGCCGAACTGCATTTTGCGTTGGGTAAGCTGTTCCGTCAGCGTGGCGACATCGAGCGCGCAGTGCGGGTGCATCAGAACCTGCTATCCCGTCCGGATCTGCGTCCTGACATTGCCAGCCAGGCCAAATATGAACTCGGCCAGGATTATCTGAAAGCCGGCTTGCTTGACCGCGCCGAAGAAACTTTCAATCAGCTCGCAGCTTCGCAATATGGCGCGCCTGCCCGTCGCGCACTACTGGAGATCTATCAGCGCGAAAAACAATGGGAGCGTGCCATTCATGCCGCGAGCGCACTGCAAGAGTCAGGCGCTGGTAGCTACCAAAAAGAGATTGCGCAATTTCATTGTGAAATGGCACAAGATGAACTTGTACACATCAGTCCTGATGTCGCGCTCGCGACACTCGAAAAGGCTTTGACCTTTGATCGTAATAACGTACGCGCAACGATCTTGATTGGCGATGCCTTGCTTGCCAAGGGTGATGTTGAAGTGGCGCTACTTGCGTGGCGCCGTGTCGAACAGCAGAGCGTGCCACATGTGGCACTAGTGGCCCAGCGTTTGATGGATGGCTATCGTGCCGTAGGGCGCGCTCGTGAAGGTGCCAATCTGCTCAAGGACTACATGAAGCAAGCGCCCTCTATCGACTTGCTGGAAGTCGCCTTCAAGGCCGAGCTCGAACTTGACGGCGCTGATATAGCAAACCTGATGGTCAGTGACGAACTGCGTCGTACGCCTACCTTGCTCGGTCTCGATAAACTCCTTGAAGCAAGACTGATGGTGGCACCACAAGAAGGGCGCAGCGAACTTTCATTGGTAAAAAATTTGGTTGGCAACTACGCGCAAAAACTGGCGCGTTACCAATGCAGCCACTGCGGTTTCAAGGCCAAGCAGTTCTACTGGCAATGCCCCGGTTGCAGTCGTTGGGAGAGCTATGCACCACGGCGTACCGAAGAACTGTCTGTCATGAATAATCCGCTTTAAGCTCAATAATTTTTACGCAAATATTGTTCAATGTGGTTCGCTGAGCGTAGATAAATGCTTATTCTTGCCCATGCAGATTTATCATTTTGCATTGCGTCTTCTTGGTTGATTTCCTGTCGTTTAATGTGAGTTCAGTAACGCATCTGAAAATGCTTTGCTGTCGTTGTCACTTAAACCTGAATGGAGAATCACCATGCTGAAAAAAGTCCTCCTGGCTGCGGCCAGTTTTTGTCTGCTATGTGGCGCTGCAATGGCGGCGGTGGAAATCAACACCGCCGATCAGGCAGCATTGGACAGCGTTGTCGGGATAGGCCCGGCGACTTCCAGGGCAATACTGGAAGAGCGCAAAAAAAATGGAAATTTCAAGGACTGGGCAGACCTTGAAGCCCGTGTCAAAGGTGTCGGTGAAAAAAATTCTGTCAAGCTGTCAACCGGCGGACTTGTCATCAATGGCCAGTCACATCAGCCTGCAACTGCAGGCGCCAAACCAGCCAAGCCTGCAAAAACAAATGCCACTCCCGTGAAGGCTGCCGAAACCCGCAGCCAGTAATGCTCTTGCCGGCACCGTTGGTGCCGGCCGCATTGGCGTACGCACTCCAGCTGCAGCGATTAAAATAGTGGCTTTATGACCAAGAGCTAGCCACATATGCGTTACCAATCCATAGAGGACCTGATCGGCAATACGCCACTGGTACAGCTGCAACGCCTCCCCGGTGAGGACGCTGCGCGCCGCAACAACATCATCCTCGGCAAGATGGAAGGGAATAACCCTGCCGGTTCCGTCAAGGACAGACCGGCGCTTGCAATGATCAAGGGTGCGGAAGAGCGCGGCCAGATCAAGCCGGGCGACACGCTGATCGAAGCAACCAGCGGCAACACCGGCATTGCGCTGGCAATGGCAGCGGCAATCCGCGGCTATAAAATGGTTTTGCTGATGCCGGAAAACTTGAGCCTCGAACGTCGGCAGAGCATGGCAGCCTATGGCGCATCAATCGTGCTCACGCCTAAGGCTGGCGGAATGGAATATGCACGCGACTTGGCCACGCAGATGGAAAAAGACGGCAAGGGTATCATCCTCGACCAGTTCGGCAGTCCCGACAATCCGCGTGCGCATTATGAAAGCACAGGCCCTGAAATCTGGCGCGATACCGAAGGGCGCGTCACGCATTTTGTCAGCGCAATGGGTACGACAGGCACCATCATGGGCGTATCGCATTTTCTGAAAGAAAAAAATCCGGAGATCCGCATCATAGGGGCGCAACCGGAGGAAGGATCGCAAATTCCGGGCATACGCAAATGGCCGGAAGCCTATTTGCCAAAGATTTTTGACCGCAGTCGTGTAGATCAGGTTGAAAATGTCAGCCAGGCTGTCGCCGAGCAAATGGCGCGCAGGCTGGCAGTCGAAGAAGGCATTTTCTGCGGCATATCAGCGGCCGGCGCTTGCGAAGTTGCACTTCGTATTTCACAGACTACCGAGAACGCAACTATTGTCTTTATTGTCTGCGATCGTGGCGATCGCTATCTGTCGACTGGCGTTTTCCCTGCTTGATTTTTACAAATGTGGTGTTGGTTGTGTTGTTAGCTGCGACACTAGCTGCCGGCCGTGAAGTACGAGAGCCGGCTGCTTTCCTGCACTAGAGTATTTGATCTCCTTCTACAACGACGAACCTATCTGCTTGGGTTTGAATTGCTTGTCGCTGATACGGAATTTCTCCCGCCTGTCACCCATCAGGATACGCAGATCGCGAATGCTCAGGTCGCTGACTTCATGCATGCGTATCAATAAGGATGCGCCAACCGGTAAGCGCCGGTGCCGGATCTTGCTGATCACGGGTGGGGCAACTTCCAGCGCTCTGGAGAGGGCTGCGTCATTTTTCAGATGCAGCTTTTCAATTAACGAATCCAGCAAATTATTCGGGTCGTAGGCTAACTGATCTGCGAGCCGGTTGCTTTCTTGGATATCAAACTGAGTAGTCATAGTAATAATATTCCATATGGCAAATTAAGAATGAAGTTCGCTTACCAGAAACCTCTTGTGGAGCACGAGCTTTTGATTCGGATTAAGCATTCAATGCCAAGTTAGTAGTAACTTATTAATAAATTTTATTGAGGGTTAGCAATAAAGTAAATCTCTTTTTGTAAACAGATGCAATGAAATTTTGCGTTTGCTATGGGGCTCTCGAATCAGTTCTGAGCTTTATAAGCATATTTACTGTGATTTGAACGGCTTTAAGCATTTCAGCTGAAAGATTTCAATATTCCTATTGCTCAATCTGATTTCTAAAAAACAACTTTATTGTATTAGCCATTAAGCATAAAGTTTTGATAATTCGCAATTCTCCCCGTCAATTTTCTTTGCTGAGGCGAAAAAAACCGTGTCTTTGTCGGATGAGCTTGTGGTGGAAAAGTTTCCACAGTATTGAACGTTTACTGATCGGCTATTCGAGCAGTGCATGGCCTGCGAAGGCTAAAACATTCAATTAAAAAAATGCCGCATCGGGGCAATGCCAGTCAGTTAAGCGCAGACGCTGAATTCGGCTTGATTTGCGAATGG
>JAOAUN010000031.1 GCA_030157545.1 Burkholderiaceae bacterium | reverse complement strand
CCATGCGTATCGTTGGTACGCTCGGCCAGATTCTCGGACCGCGCGGCCTGATGCCAAACCCGAAAGTTGGTACCGTGACACCAGACGTGGCTACCGCTGTGAAAAACGCGAAAGCCGGTCAAGTGCAGTACCGTACTGACAAGGCCGGTATCGTACACGCGACCATTGGCCGTAAGTCATTCGCTGACGCCGACTTGAAGCGCAATCTGGTTGCATTGCTTGACGCACTGAGCAAAGCCAAGCCAGCTACGAGCAAAGGTGTTTACCTGCGCAAAGTGGCGCTGTCTTCCACCATGGGTGGTGGCGTACGCGTGGATCAGTCTTCGCTGGCTGCTTAAGTAAAAAATTAAGTCCCTGTGCTGCTTCGGTGGCATAGGGCGGATCTTTGGGCTGTACTACTTTCATAAAACGAAGTGGTGCAGGCAATCAAAGACCGTTGGGCCTGGTGCAGTAGTCAGGTATCGGGGTAATAAGCTAAAGGAGTAATCCTGAAGTGCCCAACGCAGATGGCGAGCCCGAACAAGTTTTGTAGTCTCACCGTAACGCAAAGTATTAGCGCAAACATGAACTGCTGACTTCGGACGCCGTGTTCGAAACGATGTAAGGCAGACAGCCCAGTGGCTGTGCAATCGCCAAGCATCACTTTGGAGGTTAACCGTGAGTCTCAATCTGAATGACAAAAAGGCCGTCGTAGCCGAGATCTCTGCCAAGGTAGCATCGGCACAGACCATCGTGGTGGCTGAATATCGTGGCATTGGGGTTGGTCACTTGACGCAACTGCGGGCCAAAGCGCGTACCGGTGGTGTGTACTTGCGCGTGTTGAAAAACACGCTCGCTCGTCGCGCTGTTGAAGGTACGACTTTCTCTGGCCTTGCTTCCGAAATGACCGGTCCGTTGATCTATGCGATCTCGGACGATGCCGTTGCAGCTGCAAAAGTCATCAATGACTTTGCTAAAACCAATGACAAACTGGTCGTTAAGGCAGGCAATTACGCAGGCAAATCGCTGGACAAGGCAGCAGTAGCTGCGCTGGCAAATATCCCGACCCGTGAAGTACTGATTTCCCAGTTGTTGGGCATCATGCTGGCACCGGTTTCGGGTATGGCACGCGCGCTGGCAGCAGTGGCAGCGAAAAAGGAAGCTGAATCAGGTGCGCCTGCTGCAGTTGCCGAGCCTGTAGCAGAGCCAGAAGCCGCTGCTTAATCTGCGAGTATCTCGCAATTCAAGCTTGGCTTCGTCAAGACCGAACTGATGTATTTTTAAAAAATTAGGAGTTTTAAATGGCAATCTCAAAAGACGACATCCTGGAAGCCGTTGGTCAAATGTCCGTTATGGACCTGAATGACCTGGTTAAAGCATTCGAAGAAAAATTTGGCGTATCCGCTGCAGCAATGGCTGTTGCTGGCCCTGCAGGTGCAGGCGGTGGTGCCGCTGCAGCTGAAGAGCAGACCGAGTTCACCGTCATGCTGTCAGAAGTTGGCGCAAACAAGGTCAGCGTCATTAAAGCAGTTCGCGAAATCACCGGTCTGGGCTTGAAAGAAGCTAAAGATCTGGTTGATGGCGCACCTAAGGCCGTCAAGGAAGCAATTCCTAAAGCTGATGCTGAAGCAGCTAAAAAGAAACTGGAAGAAGCCGGCGCAAAAGCCGACATCAAGTAAGTTTAGTATCAAGCGCGTTAGTTCGCGCTGGAGTAAATGCAGGGCTCAGCCGCGAGGCGGGCTCTGCTTTTGCTCCTCTATTGTTTTGACAATATGTCCAGATGTTGCGTCGGCTGACAACGATTGCAACGTATGGTTGACGCAGCGGTCGTATTAGAAGGGTAAAGACTTGAGGTTTCTCAGACAAAGGCCAAGGCCGGCGTCGAATCCTGAATTCTCTATCCTTCCTGTCACTCACGGAGTGTTCATGCACTACTCATTTACTGAGAAGAAGCGCATTCGCAAATCTTTTGCCAAACGCGCTAACGTTCACGATGTTCCCTACTTGCTTGCTACTCAGCTAGAGTCCTATACTGGATTTCTGCAGTCAGACAAGATTCCTAACGCGAGAAAAAACGAGGGTCTGCAATCCGCATTCAGCTCGATATTCCCGATCGTTTCGCACAATGGTTTTGCGCGACTCGAATTCCTGTCCTATGTGCTGGGCGACCCGCCATTTGATGTTAAGGAATGCCAGCAGCGCGGCCTGACCTATGCGTCGCCTTTGCGTGCAAAGGTGCGTCTGGTCATTCTGGACAAAGAATCGCCGACCAAGCCAGTCGTCAAAGAAATGAAAGAGCAAGAAGTCTACATGGGCGAACTGCCTCTGATGACTGTCAACGGTTCTTTCGTTATCAACGGCACTGAGCGTGTGATCGTCTCCCAGCTGCATCGTTCCCCGGGCGTATTCTTCGAACACGACCGCGGCAAGACGCACTCATCGGGCAAGTTGTTGTTCTCGGCCCGTATCATTCCTTACCGTGGCTCCTGGCTGGACTACGAGTTCGACCCGAAAGACATTCTGTTCTTCCGTGTTGACCGTCGCCGCAAGATGCCTGTGACGATTTTGCTCAAGGCTATCGGCATGACTGCCGAGCAGATTCTGGCTAACTTCTTTGTGTTCGACAATTTTGCTCTGCGCTCTGAAGGCGCTGAAATGGAGTTTGTCGCAGAGCGTCTGCGCGGAGAAGTTGCGCGCTTTGATATCAGCGACAAATCCGGCAAAGTAATTGTTGCCAAAGACAAGCGTATCAATGCAAAGCACGTGCGCGATATCGAATCGGCGGGCATCCAGCAAATTTCGGTACCTGAAGATTATTTGTTGGGTCGCGTTTTGGCGACCAACATCGTCGATGCTGACACCGGCGAAGTGGTAGCGCTTGCCAATGATGAGCTGACTGAAGAATTGCTCGGCCGTCTGCGGGATGCCAGCGTCGAAAAAATCCAGACGCTATATACCAACGACCTCGATCAGGGTTCGTACATTTCGCAGACTCTGCGTATGGACGACACCGCCGACCAGATGGCTGCAAAAATCGCGATCTATCGCATGATGCGTCCTGGCGAGCCACCAACCGAAGATTCAGTTGAAGCGCTCTTCAACGGCCTGTTCTACAACGAAGATCGCTACGATCTGTCCGCAGTGGGCCGTATGAAATTCAATCGCCGCATTGGCCGCGATGAATTGGTCGGTTCGATGACTTTGTCGAACGAAGACGTGCTGGCAGTGATCAAAATTCTGGTTGAACTGCGTAATGGCCGTGGTGAAGTTGATGACATCGATCACCTCGGCAATCGTCGTGTGCGTTGCGTCGGCGAACTGGCAGAGAACCAGTTCCGTGCCGGCCTGGTGCGTGTCGAGCGCGCCGTCAAAGAACGCCTCGGCCAAGCCGAAGCCGACAATCTGATGCCGCATGACCTGATCAACTCCAAGCCGATTTCGGCTGCGATTCGTGAGTTCTTCGGCTCATCGCAACTGTCGCAGTTTATGGACCAGACCAATCCGCTGTCAGAAATCACGCACAAGCGTCGTGTTTCCGCACTCGGACCTGGCGGTCTGACCCGCGAACGCGCCGGCTTTGAAGTGCGTGACGTGCATCCGACTCACTACGGACGTGTCTGCCCGATTGAGACACCGGAAGGTCCGAACATTGGTCTGATCAACTCACTGGCGCTGTATGCCCGCCTGAACGAGTACGGCTTCCTCGAAACGCCTTACCGCAAAGTGAATGACGGTAAAGTTTCCGATCAAATCGATTACCTGTCTGCGATCGAAGAAGGCCGCTACATCATCGCGCAGGCGAATGCGACCATCGATAAAAACGGTAAGCTGTCGGACGAACTGGTATCTGCGCGTGAAGCTGGTGAAACCATTCTGGTATCGCCAGAACGTGTTCAGTATATGGACGTTGCGCCAGGCCAGATCGTTTCAGTTGCTGCTTCGCTGATTCCTTTCCTTGAGCACGATGACGCAAACCGCGCATTGATGGGTGCGAACATGCAACGTCAGGCCGTGCCTTGCCTGCGCCCTGAAAAAGCATTTGTCGGAACCGGCATTGAGCGCACTGTTGCCATTGACTCCGGCACCACCGTGCAGGCTCTGCGTGGCGGTATCGTTGACTACATCGACGCTGGTCGTGTCGTGATTCGTGTCAATGACGAAGAAGCGACTGCCGGCGAAGTCGGTGTCGACATTTACAACCTGATCAAGTACACGCGTTCGAACCAGAACACCAACATCAACCAGCGGCCTATCGTCAAAGTTGGCGACCGTGTTGCCAAACGCGACGTGATCGCCGACGGCGCATCGACTGACCTCGGTGAATTGGCACTGGGTCAGAACATGCTGGTCGCGTTCATGCCATGGAATGGCTATAACTTCGAAGACTCGATTCTGATCTCGGAAAAAGTGGTGGCAGATGATCGCTACACTTCCATCCATATCGAAGAGTTGTCAGTCGTTGCGCGTGACACCAAGCTCGGACCTGAAGAGATCACCCGTGATATCTCCAACCTGGCTGAAAACCAGTTGGCCCGTCTGGATGAGTCCGGCATCACCTACATCGGCGCTGAAGTCGAAGCAGGCGATACGCTGGTAGGTAAGGTCACGCCAAAAGGCGAGACGCAGTTGACACCAGAAGAAAAACTGCTGCGCGCCATTTTTGGTGAAAAAGCTTCGGACGTTAAAGACACCTCGCTGCGCGTGCCTTCAGGCATGGTCGGTACCGTGATCGACGTTCAAGTCTTCACCCGCGAAGGTATTGTGCGTGACAAGCGTGCGCAACAGATCATCGATGATGAATTGAAGCGCTATCGCCTCGACCTGAACGACCAGCTGCGTATCGTTGAAGGCGATGCCTTCCAGCGTTTGGAAAAAATGCTGATCGGCAAAGTCGCCAATGGCGGCCCGAAGAAGCTCGTCAAAGGTACCAAGCTCAGCAAGGAATATCTGGCTGATCTGGACAAATACCACTGGTTCGACATCCGTCCTGCGGATGACGACGCTGCTGCCGCACTCGAAGCAATCAAAGAATCGATCGCCGAGAAGCGCCATCAGTTCGATCTGGCTTTCGAGGAAAAGCGCAAGAAACTTACCCAAGGCGATGAACTGCCACCGGGCGTGCAGAAGATGGTCAAGGTCTATCTGGCAGTCAAGCGTCGCTTGCAGCCAGGCGACAAGATGGCAGGTCGTCACGGTAACAAAGGCGTGGTCTCCCGCATCGTTCCTGTCGAAGACATGCCATACATGGCTGATGGTACACCGGCTGACGTCGTGCTGAACCCGCTGGGCGTTCCTTCACGGATGAACGTGGGTCAGGTGCTTGAAGTTCACTTGGGCTGGGCTGCCAAGGGTCTGGGTCTGCGTATCGGCGAAATGCTGAAGGCGCAAGCCAAGGCTGCTGAGATGCGCACTTTCCTGAAGAAGATTTACAACGAGTCCGGTAAAACGGAAGACCTTGATGGCTTCTCGGATGACGAGATTCTTGGTCTGGCAGACAACCTGAAACACGGTGTGCCGTTCGCGACTCCTGTGTTTGATGGCGCCCATGAAAGCGAGATCGGCCGCATGCTCGATCTGGCCTATCCGGACGACATTGCCACCAAGCTCGGCATGACACCGTCGAAGAACCAAGTGACGATGTATGACGGCCGCACCGGCGAAGCATTCGAGCGTTCAGTCACAGTCGGCTACATGCACGTACTGAAACTGCACCATCTGGTTGACGACAAGATGCACGCCCGCTCAACTGGTCCGTACTCGCTGGTTACCCAGCAACCACTGGGCGGTAAGGCACAGTTCGGCGGCCAGCGTTTCGGTGAGATGGAAGTGTGGGCACTGGAAGCATACGGTGCGTCATACGTCTTGCAAGAGATGCTGACTGTGAAGTCGGACGACGTGAATGGCCGGACCAAGGTGTACGAAAACCTGGTCAAGGGCGATCACGTTATCGACGCCGGCATGCCGGAATCCTTCAATGTGTTGGTGAAGGAAATCCGCTCGCTCGGTATCGACATCGATCTGGACCGCGATTAAGCCACGACTTAGCAAGCTAGGGGCTTCCTCTTGAAGTTAAGAGGAAGCCGCCAAGAATATTTTTTTCACGCCAACCTGGAGTGATACATGAAAGCACTGCTCGATCTATTCAAGCAAGTTCAGCAAAATGAACAATTCGACGCGATCAAAATTGGTCTCGCGTCGCCTGAGAAAATCCGTTCGTGGTCGTATGGCGAAGTTAAAAAGCCAGAGACCATTAACTACCGTACGTTCAAGCCTGAACGTGATGGTCTGTTCTGCGCCAAAATTTTTGGCCCTATAAAAGACTACGAATGCCTGTGCGGTAAGTACAAGCGTTTGAAACATCGCGGCGTAATCTGCGAGAAGTGCGGCGTTGAAGTCACGCTGGCCAAAGTGCGCCGTGAGCGCATGGGCCACATCGAACTGGCTTCGCCAACGGCACACATCTGGTTCCTGAAATCGCTGCCGTCGCGTCTGGGCATGGTCCTCGACATGACGCTGCGCGATATCGAACGCGTACTGTACTTTGAAGCCTATGTCGTGACCGATCCTGGCATGACACCACTGAAGCGCTGCCAGATCATGTCGGAAGACGACTACGCAGCCAAGTACGAAGAGTTTGGCGATGACTTCACCGCATTCATGGGCGCCGAAGGCATCCGTGAACTGCTGCGCGCGATCGACATCGACCGCGACGCCGAGCAGCTGCGCGCTGATTTGAAAGAATCGAAGTCCGAAGCCAAGATCAAGAAATACGCAAAGCGCCTCAAAGTGCTCGAAGCGTTCCAGCGTTCCGGCATCAAGCCGGACTGGATGATCATGGAAGTCTTGCCAGTGCTGCCGCCTGAGCTGCGCCCACTGGTGCCACTGGACGGCGGCCGTTTTGCGACCTCCGACCTGAACGACCTGTATCGCCGCGTCATCAACCGTAACAATCGTCTGAAGCGCCTGATGGAATTGCGCGCACCAGAGATCATTACGCGTAACGAAAAGCGTATGCTGCAAGAAGCAGTTGACTCGCTGCTCGACAACGGCCGTCGCGGCAAAGCGATGACGGGTGCGAACAAGCGTCCGCTGAAGTCGCTGGCTGAAATGATTAAAGGTAAAGGCGGTCGTTTCCGTCAGAACTTGCTGGGTAAGCGCGTTGACTACTCGGGTCGTTCCGTCATCGTGGTGGGTCCGCAGCTGAAACTGCATCAGTGCGGCTTGCCGAAACTGATGGCGCTGGAATTGTTCAAGCCCTTCATTTTCAACAAGCTCGAACTGATGGGTCTGGCTACCACCATCAAGGCTGCTAAAAAACTGGTTGAAATTCAAGAGCCGGTCGTGTGGGACATTCTGGAAGACGTGATCCGTGAACATCCGGTCATGTTCAACCGTGCGCCTACGCTGCACCGACTTGGCATTCAGGCTTTCGAGCCTGTATTGATTGAAGGTAAGGCAATCCAGCTGCATCCACTGGTTTGCGCGGCGTTCAACGCCGACTTCGACGGTGACCAGATGGCAGTCCACGTACCTCTGTCGATCGAAGCGCAGATGGAAGCACGCACGCTGATGCTGGCGTCGAACAACATCCTGTTCCCATCGAATGGCGAGCCATCGATTGTGCCTTCACAGGACATCGTGCTGGGTCTGTACTACGCAACGCGCGAAGCGGTCAACGCCAAGGGCGAAGGCATGATGTTCCCGGACGTGTCCGAAGTCATCCGTGCCTACGACAACAAGGAAGTCGAACTGACGACCCGTTGTACTGTGCGTATCACCGAATATCCAAAAAATCTGGAAACCGGCGAATTCGAGCAGACTGTCACCCGCTACGAGACCACCATCGGCCGCGCCATTCTGTCGGAGATCCTGCCTAAAGGCTTGCCATTCTCGGTGCTGAATCGTGCGCTGAAGAAAAAAGAAATCTCAAAGCTGATCAACACCTCCTTCCGTAAGTGCGGCCTGCGCGCTACGGCAGTATTTGCCGACCAGCTCATGCAATCCGGCTTCCGCTTGGCAACTCGTGCCGGCATCTCGATCTGCGTCGATGACATGCTCGTGCCGCCGCAAAAAGCCACGCTGATTGCCACTGCAGAGCAAGAAGTCAAACAGATCGAACAGCAATACTCGTCCGGTTTGGTGACTTCCGGCGAGCGTTACAACAAAGTGGTCGACATCTGGGGCAAGGCTGGCGACGAAGTTGGCAAGGCCATGATGGAGCGTCTCAAAGTGGAAGACGTCATCAAGCGTGACGGCACCAAGTCGACGCAAGAATCGTTTAATGCCATTTACATGATGGCCGATTCCGGCGCGCGCGGTTCTGCAGCACAGATTCGTCAGCTCGCTGGTATGCGTGGCCTGATGGCTAAGCCAGACGGCTCCATCATCGAGACGCCGATTACCGCGAATTTCCGCGAAGGCCTCAATGTGTTGCAGTACTTTATTTCGACACACGGCGCACGTAAAGGTCTGGCTGACACCGCACTGAAGACTGCGAACTCCGGTTACCTGACCCGTCGTCTGGTCGACGTGACGCAAGATCTGGTGGTGATTGAAGATGATTGCGGCACATCGAACGGCGCAGCAATGAAAGCGCTGGTCGAGGGTGGTGAAGTTATCGAAGCCCTGCGTGATCGTATCCTGGGTCGCGTGTCAGTCAACGACATCATCAATCCAGAAACACAGGCAACCCTGTATGAAGCCGGCACGCTGCTGGATGAAGATATGGTTGAAGAGATCGAGCGCCTCGGTATCGACGAAGTTAAAGTCCGTACACCGCTGACCTGCGACACACGCTACGGTCTGTGCGCAATGTGCTACGGCCGTGACCTCGGTCGCGGTTCTATGGTCAATGCCGGTGAAGCTGTTGGCGTGATCGCAGCGCAGTCAATTGGTGAGCCTGGTACCCAGCTGACCATGCGTACCTTCCACATTGGTGGTGCGGCATCGCGTGCAGCAGTGGCCTCGTCGGTCGAAGCCAAATCGAATGGTATCGTGCGCTTTACGGCAACGATGCGTTACGTCACCAACGGCAAGGGCGACCTGATCGTCATTTCCCGTTCCGGTGAAGTGCTGATTACCGATGATCACGAGCGCGAGCGCGAGCGTCACAAAGTGCCGTACGGCGCAACGCTGATTGTCAAGGATGGCCAGACCATCAAGGCCGGTACGGCTTTGGCAGCCTGGGATCCGCTGACACGTCCTATCATTACCGAATACACCGGTACGGTGAAGTTCGAGAACGTGGAAGAGGGCTCAACGGTTGCCAAACAGATCGACGAAGTCACCGGTCTGTCAACGCTGGTGGTTATCGATGCCAAGCGTCGCGGCTCGGTCACCAAGGTGGTACGTCCACAGGTCAAGCTGTTGAACGAAAAAGGCGAAGAAGTCAAAATCGCCGGCACAGAACATGCTGTAACGATTGGTTTCCAGGTTGGCGCGCTGATTACCGTGAAAGACGGTCAGCAAGTCACCGTCGGCGAAGTGCTGGCACGTATTCCGACCGAATCGCAAAAAACACGCGACATCACCGGTGGTCTGCCGCGTGTTGCCGAGCTGTTTGAAGCGCGTTCGCCGAAAGATGCCGGCATGCTGGCGGAAGTCACGGGCACGGTCGCATTCGGTAAAGAGACCAAGGGCAAACAGCGCCTTGAGATCACCGATATGGACGGCAACAAGCATGAGTTCCTGATCACCAAAGACAAACAAGTGCTGGTGCATGACGGCCAGGTGGTGAATAAGGGCGAGATGATTGTTGACGGACCGGCCGATCCGCAAGACATTCTGCGTTTGTTGGGTATCGAAGCGCTGGCACGCTACATCGTCGACGAAGTGCAGGACGTTTACCGCTTACAAGGCGTGAAGATCAACGACAAGCACATTGAAGTCATCGTGCGTCAGATGCTGCGTCGTGTGCAAGTGGTTGATCCAGGCGAGACCGACTACATCCCGGGCGAGCAAGTCGAGCGCTCCGAGCTGCTGGACGAGAACGACAAGATGATTGCGGCTGACAAGCGCACTGCAACTTATGAAAACGTACTGCTGGGTATTACCAAGGCTTCGTTGTCGACCGATTCGTTCATCTCGGCTGCATCGTTCCAGGAAACTACCCGCGTGCTGACCGAAGCGGCAATCATGGGCAAGCGCGATGGACTGCGTGGCCTGAAAGAAAACGTGATCGTTGGTCGCCTGATCCCGGCTGGTACGGGTCTCGCATACCACCGCGCACGCAAGGAAAAAGACAAGTGGGAAGCAGAAGAACGTACAGCCATGCTGCATGCAGAAGCGGCTCGTGCTCTGCAAGAAGCTGAAGACGCAACAGTGGCAAGCGGCACACCTGCTGGCGAATCCTGATAGATTTGCCAACAAGACAACAGCTCCGGTTAAAGCCGGAGCTGTTTTTATGAATGCTGACGGCTCGATTAGCGCAGCAGATGGCTTGACGCTCTGCAGTGAGACGTCTATACTCGCGAGTTCTCGAATTTAAGCTCGCCAGGGCTTAAGCGCTCTTTGGTCTGTACGGTATATGTACGCTGTCCTTCTGACGCTTATCCCCTGACTGTTTAAATCGTGTGGGCCACTTAGGTGGTGTGCACTGAAACCGATTTCGTCCCCGGCATTGTTCGGGATTACTTTGTCAATGTAGTACTTTTGTTGGATTTAGAGCGATGCCAACCATCAATCAATTGATTCGCAATCCGCGTGTTTCATTGCGCGTGAAGAGCAAATCACCGGCGCTGGAAAACAGCCCGCAAAAACGTGGCGTTTGCACGCGCGTTTACACCACGACCCCAAAGAAGCCTAACTCGGCTTTGCGTAAGGTCGCCAAAGTTCGTCTTACCAATGGTTTCGAAGTCATTTCGTACATTGGCGGCGAAGGCCACAACCTGCAAGAGCACAGCGTCGTTCTGCTGCGCGGTGGTCGTGTAAAAGACTTGCCGGGTGTGCGTTACCACATGGTTCGCGGTGCACTGGATACCCAGGGCGTCAAGGATCGTAAGCAATCGCGTTCCAAGTACGGTGCCAAGCGCGCCAAGCCGGGCGCAGCCAAGAAATAAAGTTTCTGCGGCCTTGTGCTGCAGAGTGTATCGACCGGATTCTGGTCGAGTAAGTGGATGGCTATGATGGCTGTCCGCGGCAGTGCAAAATCTTGCGCTGCCAACTGAAGATTGAAAGGAAGTACCATGCCACGTCGTCGTGAAGTACCCAAGCGCGATATTCTGCCGGATCCAAAATTCGGTAATGTTGATGTCGCCAAATTCGTGAACGTCCTGATGTTGTCCGGTAAAAAATCGGTCGCTGAAAACATCATCTACGGTGCGTTCGAGCACATCCAGACCAAATCGGGCAAAGATCCGCTCGAAGTATTTGCGCTGGCAATCAGCAACTGCAAGCCTATGGTTGAAGTTAAGTCACGTCGCGTTGGCGGCGCCAACTACCAGGTGCCAGTTGAAGTGCGTCCAGTTCGCCGTATGGCGCTGTCGATGCGCTGGTTGCGTGAAGCAGCGAACAAGCGCAGCGAAAAATCCATGCCGCAGCGTCTGGGTGGCGAATTGCTGGAAGCAGCTGAAGGCCGTGGCGGCGCGATGAAAAAACGCGATGAAGTTCACCGTATGGCTGACGCTAACAAAGCATTCTCGCATTTCCGCTTCTGATGGACCGGACATTGTCCCGCAGTAGCGGGCAGTGCCCCGAAACTACCGCAAAAAGCCGGGTGGTCTACTGTAAAAAGTGACGCTCGGTTTCGACCATTAAAAGGCTTAGGATTTATTATGGCTCGCAAGACCCCCATTGAGCGTTATCGCAATATCGGCATTTCTGCTCACATTGACGCCGGCAAAACGACCACCACCGAACGCATTCTGTATTACACCGGTGTGAACCACAAAATTGGTGAGGTGCATGATGGCGCCGCGACCATGGACTGGATGGAGCAAGAGCAAGAGCGTGGCATCACGATTACATCAGCTGCTACCACCTGCTTCTGGAAGGGAATGGCCAACAACTTCCAGGAACACCACATCAACATCATTGACACCCCGGGTCACGTTGACTTCACAATTGAAGTTGAGCGTTCGATGCGCGTGCTCGATGGCGCTTGCATGGTTTACTGTGCAGTCGGCGGCGTTCAGCCACAGTCCGAGACCGTATGGCGTCAGGCTAACAAATACAAAGTGCCGCGCATGGCGTTCGTCAACAAGATGGACCGTACCGGCGCGAACTTCTTCAAGGTCTATGAGCAAATGCGTGCTCGCCTGAAGGCAAATCCGATTCCTATGCAAGTGCCTATCGGCGCCGAAGAAAACTTCGAAGGTGTCGTCGATCTGGTCAAGATGAAAGCCATCTACTGGGACGACGCTTCGCAAGGTATGAAGTTTGACTACCGTGACATCCCTGAGCATCTCGTCGCAACCTCGAAAGAGTGGCGCGAAAAGATGGTCGAGGCAGCGGCTGAGGCCAGCGAAGAGCTGATGAACAAATACCTCGAAGAGGGCGATCTCTCCGAAGAAGAAATCAAGAAAGCCATTCGCCAGCGCACTATCGCCAGCGAAATCGTGCCGATGATGTGCGGCACTGCGTTCAAAAACAAGGGCGTGCAAGCCATGCTTGATGGCGTCATTGAGTACCTGCCAGCACCGACGGATATTCCGCCAGTCACAGGTATGGATGAGCAAGAAGAGCCAATCACACGCAAGGCAGAAGACGACGAAAAGTTCTCCGCTCTGGCATTCAAGATCATGACCGACCCATTCGTGGGCCAGCTGATTTTCTTCCGTGTGTATTCAGGCATCGTCAAATCAGGCGACACCATCTACAACTCGATCAAAGGCAAGAAAGAGCGCGTCGGCCGTATTTTGCAGATGCATGCAAATCAGCGCGAAGAAATCAAGGAAGTGCATGCAGGCGACATCGCTGCTGCAGTTGGCTTGAAAGAAGCGACGACTGGTGACACTCTGTGCGATCCATCCGCCGTCATCACCCTCGAGAAAATGATTTTCCCTGAGCCAGTGATTTCGCAGGCAGTTGAGCCGAAAACCAAGGCAGACCAGGAAAAAATGGGCCTGGCGCTGAATCGTCTGGCACAGGAAGATCCATCGTTCCGCGTCAAGACCGATGAAGAATCCGGCCAGACCATCATCTCTGGCATGGGCGAGCTGCACCTTGAAATTATCGTTGATCGTATGCGTCGCGAATTCAATGTGGAAGCAACCGTTGGCAAGCCACAAGTGGCCTACCGCGAAACCATCCGCAAAGTCTGCGAAGAAATCGAAGGCAAATTCGTCAAGCAATCAGGTGGTCGTGGTCAATACGGTCACGTTGTCCTGAAGATTGAGCCGCAAGAACCCGGTAAAGGTTTTGAATTCATCGACGCGATCAAGGGTGGCGTGGTTCCGCGCGAATACATTCCTGCAGTCGAAAAAGGCGTGCTCGAAACCCTGCCAGCAGGTGTGTTGGCCGGTTATCCGGTTGTTGACGTTAAAGTCACCCTGTTCTTCGGTTCATACCATGACGTCGACTCCAACGAGAACGCGTTCCGTATGGCTGCATCGATGGCGTTCAAAGACGGCTGCCGCAAGGCCAGCCCGGTTCTGCTGGAGCCAATGATGGCCGTTGAAGTTGAGACGCCAGAAGACTACGCCGGTACCGTGATGGGCGACTTGTCGTCCCGTCGCGGCATGGTGCAGGGCATGGACGAAATCCCGGGTGGTGGCGGCAAAATCATTCGTGCTGAAGTCCCACTGTCGGAAATGTTCGGTTACTCGACCTCGTTGCGTTCAGCAACCCAAGGTCGTGCGACTTATTCGATGGAATTCAAGCACTATGCTGAGGCACCGAAGAACGTGACTGAAGCAATCATCAGCACCAAATCGAAGTAAAAAACCGAGTGGCACCCCTATAAACAGGGGTGCCTGAACAAAACAGACAATCGTTCTTTTTGAAGGAAGAAATAAA
>JAOAUN010000001.1 GCA_030157545.1 Burkholderiaceae bacterium | reverse complement strand
GTAAATTCTGGTGATTCGGACGATGATGCAAAACTCAATAAGGCATCAACTGTTCGAATCAGTAATTCATATTGTGGTAATTTTTTAAATTCATTTCTGGTCTTTTGCAAAATATCAATTGCTTCTTTTTTTTTGCGCGCCATTAAAAGACATTCTGCAAATTGCACGCCTGATGCAGGATTAGAGGGCTCCAGTATCACTGCCAGCCCGAGATATAACTGCGCTTGAGTGTAGTGCCCTTGCATTTGAAGACAACAACCTAAGCCGAATATCGCTCGCAAATCAAATTGATCATGTACGAGGAGAAAGCGAAAAAATTTCATTGCTTCGCTGTATTTAGCTTGTGTGTATTGGAAATATCCCATCGTATAGATTGCCTCGCGCTGCTCAAAGGTAATACCGATCACATCGGCTAACGTGGCTCCATTATTTAAGTGCTCGATGATTGATTCCGCAGTCAATTCCTCTTCTTTACTCGTTTGCAATGTGGGCACCAACGGATTTTCCTGATTTTTCTGTTTGATTTGCATGTTGTGCCTGATAAGACTAATTTCTGAAATTCGGAGAAATAGTGCTCTTCGATTGCGCACTCTTTTGCAATAACGTAGAAGCCTGATCACTCGCTTGCGTGTAGCGATTAGTAAATGTTTGTAGCCGCAAGGACTCCTGCTGTGACTGATTACTAAGACTTTCACTGACCGATTGTAGTTTTAGTGCCCACGCTCCAATATCATCCGAATTCGCCGTTATTGTTACAGTCGGTTTGCCATCGGTGCCAATCTTGAGTTTGTCAAAATATTTTTGAAGGTCTTGCACGCCTTCGGCCTTGAGCAAATTAAGAATAGCCAAGGCGTCTTCTTTGGTTTCGCCAAAGGACGCATCTTTTTTTGCGGGATCTGTGGATTTGAATCGATTGATACGAACATTCAGTTCTGAAACTCGATTAATGTGATCGGTAATTTCTTGCACTACAAGCTTTTGTAAATTGAGCGATTTGGCCAGAGCAATAGTGAGCTGCGCATCAACAACTGCCAGGTTATGTAGTGGATCGAGAGTGTCGTCACTTGCCAGAAACTCAGCAAGCGTCTCCTGACCACCCTCAATTTTGCTTTGTTCAACTCCCATGAAGAAGCCCCCCTACTTATTGCTGCGCAAACATCACCGATTAGCGGTCAAGGTAAACACTGAATAATGGATTTAGCGATAGTTTTACTGTAGGTAACGTCGTTTAAAAGCCAGTTCCCTTGCTTCTTTTGATGATTTTTCAAAGGAACCAGTCTCAAGGTAACGGTACTCAGTTTTCAGATTAGGTTTCCATTCGGAATAACGGCTCTGCGCTCCATATTATTTTAAAAATAGCCAGATATCCTGCCGAAATCAGTCCCTTGAATTACATGTTGAAAGTGCCCATGAAGAGTCTTACAACCACGGCGTTCAACCCATCGAGCGGGATTGACCGGATACATCGCCATACGCATTCACCGCTTTCCTTACCTGAACACTTGCCGTTGCGTCCGTCGGAAGTACATGATCAGCCACGACTAGAGAAGCTGTTTGCGCTGCCATCGATTGATGATTTCATCGCCCAGCGATTACGTCCTGAAGTACTTGATGCAGATGTTTTATCGCCAGCTTACTTTCGAACGGTACTCAGCCAGACAAGAGCTAGTTTGCGCGGTTATGCAATTAAGCATCCACGCTCAGCACGTCGCTTCGGAAGGCTCGCGTTACTGCTTGATGAAGAGACTGGACTGCTTGAGTTACTGCAGATGTATCGATCAGCTCTCCTGCAGGGATAGCGATGGAAGCAAGAAATATCCATCCTGATGATTTTCCACTCCAGCAGCTTGATCTGTTGCGCGTGCTTGGATATCACCATCTGCAAAATGGCAGTAGTATCCGAGCCGCACAAATCTTCGAAGCGCTGCAAGCATTGCATCCGGAGGATGCAAGCATATGCCTGTCTCTTGCCTGTTCATTGCTGCGAAGTGGACAACCCGATCAGGCGATGCTCGTACTGGAATCGATACCTGGTCCGCAAAAAGACAGCGCATTAGCTTGGCTATTACGCGGACAAGCTTTAACCAGGAATGGCCGGTTGGCGGAGGCAGCACGCGCAATGCGCCTGTTTATTCATCGTCGTTCAAAAGAAGAAACATAGGAGCGCACTGATGGAAATGATCGCGCATCGATTGCAAGTCATCATCCAGTATGTCGTTAAACGCAACGACCTGGTACTGGCCGCCCTGATCGTCAGCATCATTTTCATGATGATCCTGCCGCTACCGACTTGGCTGATTGATGCGCTGATCGCTACAAATATGTGCCTGTCAGCCACGTTGCTGATGGTGGCCATGTATCTGCCTAATCCTCTGGCATTTTCATCATTTCCGTCCGTACTGTTGGTGACAACCTTATTTCGGCTGGCGATTGGTATTGCGACCACACGCTTGATTCTGCTGAATGGCGATGCGGGTCATATCATTTACACCTTTGGTAATTTTGTCGTCGGCGGCAATCTGGTTGTTGGTTTGGTGGTGTTCCTGATCCTGACGATTGTGCAGTTCGTCGTCATCACCAAGGGTTCGGAGCGTGTCGCTGAAGTGGCAGCGCGCTTCTCTCTCGATGCAATGCCTGGCAAGCAAATGTCGATTGACGGCGACCTGCGTGCAGGCACCATTGACATGGACGAAGCACGGCGCCGCCGCTCTATCGTAGAAAAAGAAAGTCAACTGTATGGAGCGATGGATGGTGCGATGAAGTTCGTCAAGGGTGATGCGATTGCAGGCTTGATTATCGTCGCCGTCAATTTGCTCGGTGGTGTACTGATTGGCGTATTACAGCGCGGTATGACAGCGGCAGAATCCGTCAAGATTTATTCTATCCTGACTATCGGTGATGGCCTGATCTCACAAATACCGGCGTTGTTCGTATCAATCTGCGCAGGCATGATCGTTACCCGCGTGACCAATGCTGACGGCACTGCATCAAACGTCGGTAGTGACATCGGCGCGCAATTGCTGGCTCAACCAAAGGCGCTCATGATCGGCGCAGTCGTGATGCTGGGTTTCGCCATTATTCCTGGCATGCCAACAACAACCTTCCTGATTTTGTCGTTAGTAATTGGTGCAGTTGGCTACATTTTCTTTCGGGGCGAGCGCAGGATCGTTGACCCTAAGACAGGAAAAGTGACAACTGTTCCTGCTATTTCAGCCGGTTCGGACAAAGAAAGAGCTACTAAAGCTGATGATGACTATGCTTTTGCACCGACTGTTCCACTGCTGGTAGATATGCAATCCGGACTAGAGAAGGCATTTTCATCTCAGATTCTCAATGAGGAGCTGGTGAAAATAAGGCGTGCACTTTTTGAAGATCTTGGAATTATTTTTCCGGGTATTAGTCTGCGATTCAATGACACGCTTCCGCCGGAAAATTACTCGATCATGGTGGCAGAGATACCGGTATCGCAGGGGCGACTGCGTCCGAATCATTTGCTGGTTCGTGAAGCCACTGAAAATCTCACTGCACTGTCGATTCCTTTTGAGACTGACAAAAAATTTCTACCCAATCTTCCAACGATCTGGACTTCAGCCGACCTGAAACCTGCATTATCAAATGCCGGCATCGCCTTTCTGGAGCCAACGCAGTTACTGTCATATCACATCGCAATGGTGTTAAAAAAATATGCAGGTGAATTTATCGGCATACAAGAAACACGCGCTCTACTGACAGACATGGAGATTCGTTTTCCAGAACTGGCTAAAGAAGTGCAGCGCGTTATGCCCATACATAAGATTGCCGAAATTTTGCAACGGCTGGTGGGCGAAGAAGTTTCAATCCGCAATTTGCGCGCTGTGATGGAAGCGCTGATTGAATGGGGCCAGAAGGAAAAAGATTCGGTGATGCTGACCGAATATGTGCGGGTCGCACTGAAACGGCACATCAGCTTCAGGCACTCGTCCGGTCAAAATATTTTACCTGCCTATCTGCTGGCGCCAGCAGTGGAAGATACCGTACGAGGCGCTGTACGGCAGACTTCGGGCGGCTCCTATTTAGCACTTGATCCCGGCATATCTCGCAAGCTGCTCGAAAACATCAAGGCTACTGTTGGCGACTTAAGCAGGTCTATGCAAAGACCAGTGCTGCTGACTTCGATGGATATCCGGCGCTACCTGCGCAAGATGATTGAGCAAGATCTTTACGAACTACCGGTACTGTCTTATCAGGAACTGACGCAGGAAATTAATGTGCAGCCACTGGCCAGAGTCGAATTATGAGAAAAAATACTTCAGCGGTTGTCGATCTCTTCGCGAATGGCATCAAGTGCTTCTTCGAGACTATCGAATTCATCAAGCAACGCAAAAAATCCGCCCACTTCGAAAACGCCGCGAACCTGATCACCAAGCCCAACCACGGCGACCAAACCATGAGCATCGCGCAAGTCCTTAACTGTATTGAGGATGGTACGCAAGCCTTCGCTCGAGATCTGGGTGAGCAAAGAAAGTTCGAACACCATACAGGTCACACCGTCATCCATCGCGGAGCTCAACAGCTCTTCAAGCTCTGCAGCGACGGGCTTGCTGACATTGCCGCTGGGGCGAACGATCAATATTTGATCCCGAATTTCGGTATGAATGGACATGGTTATAAATATGGAATTGTTTTTTGAGTATTGTAGCCCGGCTGAGTTGAAAATTCACAATTGCACAAAATGAAAATCGAACCGGCATTCGAAACCTTGCTTCCGCAGGTAGAACTGCGCGTACTGTACGGCCCGCAAGCCGGTAGTCGTCTCAGCATAACTCCAGGTGATTACGAACTTGGATCCTCGGATGACTGCACGATAATACTGAGCGGTCCGCGCATGGAAGGCAGCCATGCACGACTTTCGTTCGATGGTAGCCGTCCATCAATTTCCCCAACGGACGGCAAGGTATGTGATGCACAAGGTAACGAGATTACGGACACTATCGCGCTTAGCCTTGGCATGCCGGTTGAACTCGGCGGTGTATGGATCGCCGTCGATGAAGTTGACTCCCCATGGCCCGACCCGGCAGCGGTTGCTCCCGTTTCTGGCATGTCACCCGTTGAAGTCCCGCAGGTTAAAGCACTTGACGTAAAAGACACGCCATTAACCAACAGCGAAACAAAGATGCGTTCACGCGCCAAACTAGCCTTGTCTGCTTCGGTTGGTGTGCTCGTACTCATAGCCCTGAGTGGCATCGCCTTTGCTGAATGGCTGATACAAAAAGGTCAAACACCAGCCAATTTAGAAGTTGCATCGAAATCTTCCAGGCCAGCAGTTGAAAATCAAGTAGAAAAATTCCGCGCGCTAATAGCTGACATCGCAGCCGGGCAAACAATCGACGTGACCGTCAGTGGCGGCAATAAGCTAAATGTAATGGGATATGCGAAAGACCGGGCGATGCAATTACGGCTGATGCAGGCTCTCGAAAATCTGTCACCACAACCGATAAGCCAATTCTATATTGAGGACGAAATGCTGGAGTCCAGCAGGCAGATATTGGATACCCGTCTCGACCCTAACCGTGCGCGACTACGTGCAGTAGAGATCCACGGTGGTGTGCTGACGATCCAAGGTGCAGTGGCATCGCAGAGTGTGCGGGATGCTGCAACCGAGATGCTCTATGCAGGAGTACCGGGTTTGAAAGAAGTCACTGGTAGTGTGTTCGTCGCGGAGGAATTACCAACCCTATTCACGCAAAAGCTGACTGAAAATGGTTTGGCAAGAAAGATGCAAATCGTTAGCAAGCAGCCTGAACTGGTATTGCGCGGCACGCTAACCGAAGAGGAAACTAAACGCTGGGAAATGCTGCTGATGAGCTTCTCGAATGAGTACGGCAAAGTGCTGCCAATTCGTGCCAACATCACAATCGGTCAGCGCAAGCTGGCTGTCAATGTACAGACCATAGTCGGTGGCGTAACGCCGTATGTGACGATAGAGAATGGCCAGCGAATCACGCGCGGCGGCGATATCAATGGTCACACCCTGGTCAGCATTAAAGATAACGAGGTAGTGTTTGAAGGCGGTGAGCGCATCCGGATAGGGAGATAGGCAGATGAAAACTGAGAAAGTAGTGATGAGTCTGGAAGAACGCCTGCGAGCTAACCGGGATGGCAGCGTGCAGGCTGAACTGGTAAGCCGCTTGAAAGCGATACAGGCAAGGCTTGAAGGCGAAAAGAAAAGGCTGCATCGCCTTGAGTCATTCAAGTCCATTGAGGCGGGCAATCAGGCCGTACAGGCTGCTCTGATTAGCTTGCAGCTGTTTGAAACCGCAAAGAAGTAAATCACGAGACTAAAAGGATAAAATCATGCCCGATCTCACCAGTACCAGCCTAAATGCAATCTATGGTTCCATTGCGCCAGCGATGACGACATCCGAAAGTGAACTCAAAACCTTGCTTGGCAACATACCTAGCGGTGGTGATATCACCACCGCCCAACTGCTGCAGCTGCAAGTCGGCATCGCCAGGTACACAGTCACCTCTACCGTCTTCAGCAACGTCATCAAGGAATTTGCTGACGCGCTCAAAGGTACGGCCAGCAAGATAGGCTGAGCAAAAAAATTGTGTCTGGCTCAGCTTAGCTGTTCAAGACGAATGCGAGTCACTTTGCCGGAAACGGTAGCGAGAGCCTCTATCGCCGCAATCGCTGCGTTAACATTTTTTTCCTTAGTCTGATGAGTCAGGATGATGATGTCGGTCTGGGTCTCCTCTTCCGCCGGTTCCTTTTGCAGCATAGCGTCGACAGAAATGGACGCATCAGCAAGAATACGCGTTATGTCGGCGAGCACGCCCAGCTTGTCTGCGACGCAGATGCGTAGGTAATAGCTGGTCGTAATCTCTTCCATCGGCAAAATCGGCGTGTCTGCAATTGCATCGGACTGGAATGCCAGATACGGCACGCGATGGCTGTGGTCTGCGTCAGCCAGTCGTGCAATATCAACCAGGTCAGCGATCACGGCCGAGGCTGTCGGCTCCGCCCCGGCCCCTTTGCCATAATAGAGCGTCGCACCTACTGCATCGCCCTGCACCAGCACCGCATTCATGGCGCCTTCCACATTTGCTATCAAGCGATTGGCTGGTATCAGTGTCGGATGCACACGCAATTCAATACCCTTGTCGGTTCGGCGTGTAATGCCCAGTAACTTGATGCGATAGCCCAGTTTCTCTGCATAGCGGATATCAGTTGCCTGTAGGCCGGTAATGCCTTCGACATAGGCTTTATCAAACTGAACTGGCGTGCCAAATGCAATCGCCGACATGATGCTGGCCTTGTGCGCGGCATCGACACCTTCAATGTCGAACGTAGGATCAGCCTCGGCATAACCAAGGCGCTGCGCTTCTTTCAGTACCACGTCGAAGTCCAGCCCCTTGTCCCGCATCTCCGACAAAATGAAATTGGTCGTGCCATTGATAATGCCGGCTATCCATTGAATACGGTTGGCAGTCAGGCCTTCACGCAGGGCTTTGATAATCGGAATGCCACCAGCGACTGCCGCTTCAAACGCCACCATCACGCCTTTGTCTTGCGCGGCGCGGAAAATCTCGGTGCCATGCGTTGCCAGCAGCGCCTTGTTGGCGGTGACAACATGCTTGCCGTTCGCGATTGCTTTCATCACCAGGTCGCGCGCAATACCGTAGCCACCGATGAGTTCAATAACGATATCAATATCCGGATGGTTCACCACCAGATTGGCGTCGTTCACCACGTCAACGGTTCCACCCGTAATTTGCGTTGCGCGTGCCGTATCGAGATCGGCCACCATGACGATTTCAATATCACGGCCTGCGCGACGGCGGATCTCTTCCTGATTACGCTGCAAAACAGCAAACGTACCAGCGCCTACGGTACCGATGCCCAACAGACCTACTTTGATCGATTTCATAAATTTCTTAATCAGTAATGCATTAGATATTGGATCAACCGCGACCATGCTGCCGGCGGTACCCTTCAAGGAAGTGCGCAATACGACCGATGGCTTCCGTCAGGTCGTCAGTATTCGGCAAGAACACGACACGAAAATGATCAGTGGTCGGGCAGTTAAAGCCCGTGCCCTGCACGATCAACACCCGCTCCTCTGCCAGCAGTTCATAGGCAAACTGCTGGTCATCTGCGATCGGATACATGGCAGGGTCCAGCCTTGGGAACATGTACAGCGCCGACTTGGGCTTGACGCAGGTCACGCCGGGAATCGCGGTCAACAGCCGATGCGCCAGATCCCGTTGGCGCAGCAGCCTGCCACCAGGTGCGACCAGATCGTTGATGCTCTGGTAACCGCCGAGTGCCGTCTGGATCGCAAACTGACCCGGCGCGTTCGCGCACAAGCGCATCGAGGCCAGCATATTGAGACCTTCAATGTAGTCTTTCGCGTGCTTTTTCTCACCGGAGACAATCATCCAGCCGGCGCGGTAGCCGCAGGCACGATAATTCTTCGACAGACCGTTGAAGGTGATGAACAAGACGTCGTCCGCCAGTGAAGCAAGCGATGTGTGGGTCTCGCCGTCATATAAAACTTTGTCGTAAATTTCGTCTGCAAAAACAATGAGCTGATGCTGGCGTGCGAGCTCTACGATTTGCTGCAACAACTCAACCGGGTACAAGGCACCGGTCGGATTGTTGGGGTTGATGACGACGATGGCGCGCGTATTTGAATTAATTTTTTTGCGGATGTCTTCAATGTCCGGCATCCAGTCGGCCTGCTCATCGCAGACATAATGCACCGGTGAGCCGCCCGACAGGCTGACTGCTGCGGTCCAGAGCGGATAGTCCGGCGCCGGCACCAGTACTTCATCGCCATTGTTGAGCAAGGCGTTCATGCTCATGACGATCAGTTCGGACGCGCCATTGCCGAGATAGATATCGTCGATGGTCACGCCATGAATATTTTTTTGCTGCGCGTAATGCATGATCGCCTTGCGTGGCGCGAACATGCCTTTGGAGTCGGTGTAGCCCGACGCATTCGACATATTGCGGATCATGTCCTGCACGATTTCATCAGGCGCATCAAAACCGAAGACTGCCAGATTGCCAATGTTGAGCTTGATAATCTTGTGGCCGTCCTCTTCCATCTGCCGGGCTTTTTCAAGAACGGGGCCGCGAATGTCGTAGCAGACGTCCGCCAATTTTTTTGATTTCTGGATAGCTCTCACAGATTCATCTCGCTCATTTTGGGTATGCAAGGGCGGCAAAGTGTTGCACCGCGAAAAAAGACGACCATTTTGCCCCAAAGCAGGCTGCTTTATCAATGCATGATCGGGCTTTTCGGGCGGATCGCGCTACAATTTAGTCAATATGAAGCTGCATGCCACCCCCACCCAGCAATATCAAACCGTCACCGGCTACGAAGTCGATTCGGTTGACATCAATGCCGTACGCTTTACGCAAAGCCTTCTGGTGCTGCCGGAAGTCGCTCCGCTAGCTTGGCCAGTTGCGTCTTTCGAGGCGCTTAGCGCGACTGATTTTGACCCGATTGAGGCACAGACGCCTGATGTTGTCATCCTTGGAACCGGTTCGCGCCAGCGTTTTGTGCATCCGAGGCTGCTGACCAGCCTCACAGCACGGCGTATCGGTGTTGAATGCATGGACAACCAGGCAGCCTGCCGTACCTACAACATCCTGATGGCGGAAGGTAGAAAAGTCGCTCTGGCGCTGATCTTGCCGAGCCAGCCTGCGTCAGGCAAATAGCCTTGGATTCTTAGGGTTTATGCTGTTGCCGCACTGCAGATTGGGGTACATTCTCACCGAATCCTGTGCTTGCCTATGTGGCACCGAAAGCTCCGCTTTTTTGACAACTACAACTACATGCTAATAAAGGAGACTGAATGGCAGACCGCCCATCGATACTGAACATGAGCGTACCGGACTTTTCTGCGGCAATGACGGGCGCGAAGCCTTTCAAGCTTACCGAACACCTTGGCAAAAAAATCGTTTTTTATTTTTACCCTAAAGACAATACGCCAGGCTGCACCACCGAAAGCCTGCAGTTCCGTGAACTGCACGATAAATTCAGCGCAGCCAATTGCGAGATCTTCGGTATCAGCCGCGACAGCCTGCGTTCGCATGATGGTTTCAAATCCAAGCTTGAGTTACCTTTCGAGCTGATTTCCGATGCCGACGAAGCCGTTTGCGCACTGTTTGATGTCATAGTCATGAAATCCATGTATGGCAAGCAGGTGCGCGGCGTAGAAAGATCGACATTTGTGATTGACGCTACCGGTGTATTGGTGAAAGAATGGCGTGGAGTGAAGGTTCCCGGACACGTAACAGAAGTACTGGAGTTTGTAGAGGGTCTCGCTTAAACCTGCTCAAACCATTGATTTCTAAAATAAAATATCAACAAAGGCTGTTTAGGGAAAAGGCGCTTGTCCTTTTGCTTAAACAGCCTTTACGTTTTTTTGCCTCGCTTTGCTGTTCCCCTCTCCACTTTTTTTGTACGAGGATCTGATGCCACTGCCAAAAATGCCTACCAAGCCAGCCGCATTGCTGTCTCCAGCCGATTACCCGAAGGCAGAAAAAGGCAAGGCGGTAAAACCCGCCATTACGCTGGTTGAATCCGCTCCGAAAAAAATCGAGGCCTTGCCGGTTGCGCGTGCCAAGACCGAAACGCCCCCTGCAGCAGCGAAACCGGCAGCGCGGCGTCAAGGTGGTGACGTGCATGCCAAATCGCCTGCGAGCCGCGCAGCTGACAAGCGTGGCGGCGTGAAAAAATTGTTTGTCCTCGATACCAATGTACTGATGCACGACCCGAGCTCGCTGTTCCGCTTTGCCGAGCATGACATCTACCTGCCGATGATCACGCTCGAAGAACTCGACAATCACAAAAAGGGTATGTCTGAAGTCGCACGCAACGCGCGTCAGGTATCGCGCTCGCTCGACGCATTGGTGGCCGACATCAGCGAGGATGCGATCGATAACGGTATTCCGCTCAACAAGCTCGGCAACAAGGACGCAGGCGGCAGATTATATTTCCAGACCCGTCTGGCTAACTGGAAATTGCCGGAGGGTCTGCCTGAAGGTAAGGCTGACAACCAGATTCTGGGCGTAGTGCGCGCACTCGAAGAGCAGCAGCCGGACCGGCCTGTGGTGCTGGTATCGAAAGATATCAACATGCGCATCAAGGCGCGAGCGCTCGGTTTACCGGCTGAAGAATATTTCAACGACCACGTACTGGAAGACACTGACTTGCTGTATTCCGGCATTCTGCAATTGCCGGATGACTTCTGGAACAAACACGCCAAGGGCATGGAGTCGTGGCAGGAAAACCGCCATGGCACCGGCACCACTTTTTATCGTGTATCCGGCCCGACTGTGGCTGCGATGCTGGTCAACCAATTTGTCTACATGGAACCTAAAGATGGCGAGCCGCCGTTCTATGGACAGGTCACGCAAATCAACGGCAAGACTGCCGTCATCCGCACCCTGCGCGACTACGGTCACAACAAAAATAATATCTGGGGTGTGACTTCGCGTAACCGCGAGCAGAACTTCGCACTCAACCTGCTGATGGATCCGGACTGCGACTTCGTCACCCTGCTCGGTCAGGCTGGCACGGGTAAAACGCTGCTGGCACTGGCAACGGGCCTCACGCAAGTATTGGAGACCAAGCTCTATAACGAAATCATCGTCACCCGCGTGACGGTTCCCGTTGGTGAAGACATCGGCTTCTTGCCCGGTACCGAAGAAGAAAAAATGTCGCCTTGGATGGGCGCGTTTGATGACAACCTTGAAGTACTCAACAAGTCCGACTCGGATGCCGGCGAATGGGGCCGTGCTGCGACTCAGGAACTGATCCGTTCACGTATCAAAATCAAGTCGCTCAACTTCATGCGCGGCCGCACCTTCGTCAACAAATACCTGATCATCGATGAAGCGCAGAATTTGACGCCGAAACAAATCAAGACGCTCGTCACGCGAGCCGGCCCCGGCACCAAGATCGTCTGCCTGGGCAATATCGCGCAAATCGATACACCCTACCTGACAGAGGGTTCCAGCGGCCTGACCTATGTTGTGGATCGTTTCAAGGGCTGGTCACATAGCGGGCATGTCACTCTGGCGCGCGGCGAGCGTTCACGCCTGGCAGATCATGCGAGTGAAGTGCTATAAAAGCTTCGCGCCATGACAAAAAATCCTGCCAGTGATGGCAGGATTTTTTTATGCATACAGCAAAATTTACAAGATTTGCGTACCAACCCACCACGCAATCGCTGCCATAAAGGCCGATGCAGGAATGGTAAAAATCCAGGCCCACACGATATTGCCAGCCACACCCCAGCGCACCGCCGACAATTTGTGAGAAGAGCCGACTCCGACGATGGCGCCGGTAATAGTGTGCGTGGTCGACACAGGAATGCCCAGGCTGGTAGCCAGGAACAGCGTAACCGCCCCACCCGTCTCTGCACAAAATCCGCCAACAGGCTTCAACTTGGTGATTTTCTGCCCCATGGTCTTGACGATACGCCAGCCACCAAACAAAGTGCCCAGACTGATGGCAACGTAGCAGCTGATAATCACCCACCAAGGCAGCGAATCGCCGGCTGCGAGTGAACCGGAGGCAATCAACAGCATCCAGATGATGCCCATCGTTTTTTGTGCATCATTGCCACCGTGACCAAGGCTATACATGGATGCCGAGACAAGTTGCATGCGACGGAACCATTTATCAACGCGCTGCGGTGTCGTGCGCACGAAAAGCCAAGACACCAGCAACATTATCAAAGATCCAAACAACAATCCCAGCATAGGCGACAGAACAATAAAGCTGATGGTCTTGATCAGGCCAGACGCAATCAATGAATCTGTGCCTGACTTTGCCACTGCCGCGCCCACCAATCCACCAATGAGTGCATGCGATGACGACGATGGAATACCGTAATACCAAGTCACCAGATTCCAGATGATCGCGCCAACCAGAGCGCCAAAAATCACGTAGTGGTCAACAATGGCAGGATCAATCGTACCTTTGCCAACCGTCGTGGCGACTTTCAACTGAAACACCAGAATCGCAACAAAATTAAAGAAAGCAGCCATCGCCACTGCTGTCTGCGGTTTAAGTACGCCGGTCGAGACAACAGTCGCAATTGCATTGGCCGCATCGTGAAAGCCATTCATGAAATCGAACAGCAGTGCCAGCGCGATCAAGAAGGCCAACGAGTAAATACTTATGGTTAGGGTATGCATAAAATTCTGGTTATCTTCAGTCAGATCTGTCAGTCAGTTCCCGCGAACAGACGCACGCGATCAGGCATTCTCGACAATGATCCCTTCGATGATATTGGCGACATCTTCGCAACGGTCGGTAACGGACTCCAGAATTTCATAAATCGCTTTTAATTTAATCAGATTGCGCACATCCGGCTCTTCACGAAACAACTTCGACATGGCGGCACGCATCACATGGTCAGCATCGGATTCGAGACGATCAATTTCGGCGCATATACCAAGGATCTCGCGTGCATTGTCCATGTTGTGCAAGAGTCCGACACAGGCGCGCACTTTTTCGCAGCAAGCCAGGCAGAGCTCGGCCAGTCGCTTGGCTTCCGCAGTGATCTGCTTGATGTCGTATAGCGACACGGTCTGCGCAGCGTCTTCCATCAAATCGAGAATGTCATCCATGCGTGTGATCAGCTGATGAATATCATCTCGGTCCAGTGGCGTAATAAACGTCTTGTGCAACATTTCCAGAGCTGCATGCGTCACTTTATCTGCTTGCTTTTCCAGGCTCTCAATTGCATGCACACGATTTTCAAGATCATCAAAGGTCGTCATCAGCGACACCATCTCTTTGCCGCCTTTAACACAGAGGTCTGCATGCTGAATGAACAGCTCAAAAAACTTTCCTTCTGTGGGCATTAATCTTCCGAACATTTGCATCTCCTTCCCGCGCACGGGTATCTGGTCTAAATAAAATTTTTAGTCGCTTGGCAGCTTAGTCACCACTAAAGGCGGGCATGCTACCGGTATAGTTCTCGAACTTGGTGAATTGCCCCATGAAGGTCAGGCGTATGCTGCCGATTGGGCCGTTACGCTGCTTGCCAATAATAATTTCAGCGGTACCTTTGTCAGGCGAGTCCGGGTTGTAAACTTCATCGCGATAAATAAACAGAATGACGTCGGCATCCTGCTCGATAGCGCCTGATTCACGCAGGTCGGACATCACCGGACGTTTGTTGGGGCGCTGCTCCAGCGAACGATTCAGCTGTGACAGCGCAATGACGGGACAATGCAATTCTTTTGCGAGACCTTTCAGGTTACGCGAAATTTCAGAGATCTCGGTGGCACGATTTTCACCGGCGGAATTGGCAGACATCAGCTGTAAATAGTCGACAATTATCAGACCCAGCTTGCCGCACTGACGCGCAAGTCGCCTTGAACGTGCACGCAATTCAATCGAGCTCAGCGCAGGCGTCTCGTCGATATAAATTTGTGCGTCATTCATTTTTTGAATGGCATGTGTCAGCCGCGGCCAATCCTCATCGTTCAAGCGTCCAGTACGCAAGCGGTGCTGGTCGAGCCGGCCGACCGAACCCAGCATACGCATGGCGAGTTGGGTGCCGCCCATTTCCATCGAAAAAATCGCGACCGGCAAGCCGCTGTCGACTGCCACGTTTTCACCAATGTTGACCGAAAAAGCGGTTTTACCCATAGAAGGACGACCCGCGACAATAATCAGGTCACCCGGCTGCAAACCGGAAGTCATGCGGTCTAGATCGGCAAAACCAGTTGGCACACCTGTAATGTCGTTCTGGTTTTCGCGATTGTAGAGTTCATCGATGCGCTCGACAACTTGAGTCAGTAGCGGCTGGATCTCTTGGAAACCTTGCGTACCGCGTGAACCTTCTTCAGCGATGGCGAAAATTTTAGACTCAGCCTCGTCCAGCATTTGCTTGACTTCTTTGCCCTGCGGATTAAACGCATTGCCGGAAATTTCATCCGAAACCGTGATCAGTTTGCGTAAAACACCGCGGTCACGAACAATTTCAGCATAGCGGCGAATATTGGCAGCTGACGGGGTGTTCTGGGCCAGGGCATTCAAATAAGACAGGCCGCCCACTTCTTCGGCTTTGCCACCGGAAGAGAGTGATTCGAAAACAGTAATCACGTCAGCGGGGCGAGAGGCGCTGATGAGTTTGACTATGTGCTGGAAAATCAGCCTATGGTCATATCGATAAAAGTCATCTTGATTGACGAAGTCAGCGATCCTGTCCCACGCCGCATTATCAAGCAGCAGACCACCCAGTACCGATTGCTCAGCCTCGATGGAATGAGGCGGTACACGTAGGGAGTCAACTTGCGGATCAGCACGATTGTTCATGGGCGGAATTATACCTGTTACCTATCGGCATAAGCCCGGTTTGAACTTATCAATACGACCAATATATACGCGTATATTTGCGCAAAATGACAAAAACCCTTATCGGATTATTTACGGGATTAGCATTAAAATTGCGAATTCAGTTTTTGCTTACAAGAAAGTCAATTCATGACAACGAGCCAGCCCACACCCGCGATTGAGTCGCCACGCAAATCGGGGGGGCGGGCGCGCATCATGGCAATCATTGCCGCGCTATTCATTGTTGCTGCTATTGCGACCACCAGCTACTGGATGCTGGTCTCAAGCTATCACGAAGAAACAGAAGACGCCTATGTACAAGGCAACGTGGTACAGGTAACGCCTCAGGTGCAAGGCACAGTCAGCCAGATTTTGGTGCAAGACACCGATACGGTTGAAGCTGGCCAGCCCCTGCTGACCTTCGACAATAGCGATGCAGAACTGGCAGTCAATCAGGCTGCAGCGCAGCTGGCGCAAACTGTACGGGAAGTCAGAACCCTCTACAGCATGCATGCGCAGTCAGAAGCCAATGTAGCTTTGCGTGTCGCCGAACTGGCGCGCGCGCAAGATGACTACACGCGCCGCCAGCAGATCAAGAATTCAGGCGCTGTGTCGAACGAAGAACTGCGCCATGCCGAGCTGGCTGTCGGCGTTGCACAGGCCGCCGTCAATGCCGCCAAAGAACAGCTCGCATCCGGCCGCGCACTGATAGCCGGCACCAATGTTGAACGCCATCCTAATGTACAAAAGGCAGCCGCGCATTTGCAGGAAGCGATGCTGGCCCAATCACGCATGACTGTCTATGCGCCTGTCAGTGGCCAGATTGCAAAGCGCAATGTACAGATCGGCCAGCGCATGAGCCCGGGTACTCCGCTAATGGCCATCGTGCCACTTGACCAGCTTTGGGTCGATGCCAATTTCAAGGAAGCGCAATTACGTCAAGTACGCGTCGGCCAACCAGTTCTGCTAACCACCGATCTGTATGGCAGCAAAGTTGTCTTTCACGGGAAGGTGCTGGGCCTTGGTGCTGGAACCGGCTCGGCCTTTGCACTGCTCCCAGCGCAAAATGCTACCGGCAACTGGATCAAGGTTGTGCAGCGTCTTCCTGTTCGCATTGCGCTCGACAGCAAAGAACTGGCAGCCAACCCGCTGCGTATCGGCCTCTCGGTCAATGCATCGGTTGACTTGCATGAAATAAAAACGGCACCGGGAACAGTCAGCCGCACGTCCCCCGCCGCTACGCTGACTGGCCCTCTTGTGAACCCGATTGAGTCAGCGGCCAAAGCAAAAGTGGCCGCTATCGTCGCTGCCAACCTGCGCTAGGCGAGCTATGCAAGCCATACCTGTGCAGCCCGTGCCGCTGCAAGGCCGTGCACTGCTGCTGCTCACCGTCGCAGCTGCCCTCTCCACCTTTATGGAGATTCTCGACATCACCATTGCCAATGTGTCGATCCCCACCATCGCCGGCAACTTCGGTGTCTCCACCAGCCAGGGCACGTGGATCATCAGTGCCTACTCGGTGGCTGCAGCGATTGCCGTCCCCCTGACCGGTTGGCTGGCTCGGCGGGTGGGCGAAGTGAAGTTGTTTGTCATGTCTGTGATCGCTTTCACCCTGATGTCGGCACTGGCTGCATTCGCGGTCAATCTGCCTATGCTAGTCGGCCTGCGGCTGCTGCAAGGTCTGGTATCGGGTCCGATGGTGCCGCTGTCACAAACTCTGCTGGTACGCAACTTCCCGCCTGAAAAGCGCGGCGCTGCGCTTGGCCTGTGGGCCATGACCATCATCATCGCGCCCATATGCGGTCCACTGCTGGGCGGCTACATCAGCGACAATTTTCATTGGTCATGGATTTTTCTCATCAATATTCCGATTGGCCTGTTTTGCAGCATCACGATCTGGAGCTTGATGAAAAATCGTGACTCAACGATCGTCAAGGCACCACTAGACATCATTGGCCTGCTGCTATTGGTGGTTGGCGTCGGTAGCCTGCAATTAATGTTGGAAATTGGTCGGGACTACGACTGGTTTGAGTCTTCATTCATCGTAACGCTAGCCACGATGGCTGCAGTTGGCCTGACTTTTTTTGTTGCATGGACGTGGACCTCGGACAAGCCTGTTGTCGACTTGAAGCTGCTGAAGGAAAAGAATTTTCGCTTTGGCGTGATCTTGCTGTCGATTGGTTTCATGACCTACTTCTGCACCGTGATCGTGGTGCCCTTGTGGCTGCAAAGCGTAATGAACTATAACGCCACAGAAGCCGGCATGGCTATGGCACCTATCGGCATCTTCATGGTGATCCTGTCGCCATTTATCGGTAAAAATATAGCCCGACTGAATCTGCGCGCACTGGCGACCTTATCATTCACAATTCTGGGAACTGTTTGCTTATGGAATACGCAGATGACCCTGGACGTAAGCTTCTGGGACATCGTCAACCCGCGACTGGTGCAAGGCATAGGACTGGCATTTTTCTTTATGCCCGTACAAACACTGATGCTGGCCAACATCACCCCGGACCGAATGGCGGCCGCAGCGGGACTATCTAATTTCTTGCGTACCGCCGGTGCTGCAATGGGCACGGCCATCAGCGTGACGGGCTGGGAGCATTTAGCATCAACCCACCGCGCCCATCTGGTTGAAAACATCACGCCATTTTCCGCCCCCAGCCTGCAATTTATCGACAGCTTGCACAAGGCCGGCCTGTCAAGCGAACAAGCCTATGCGGCACTGGACAAAACTATTACCGCGCAAAGTCTGATGCTTGCTACGAATGATTTTTTTCTCTACTGTGCGATTGCTTTCTACCTGCTGACCGGTGTGGTGTGGCTAACCAAAGCGAAGAAATTCTGAACGAAAAAAAACCGGGCAAAAACCCGGTTTTTTCTACAACAAGCCGCTTAAATTTAAGCGTGCTCGCCTGTAACAACCACATTAACTTCCACCACAACATCGGTATGCAAAGCAACCGACAGAGGATGTTCGCCAGTCGTCTTCAACGGGCCGGTAGGCATACGGATATTTGCCTTATCGACCGGGAAGCCCAGCTTGCCCAAAGCATCAGCGATATCGTGGTTGGTAACGGAGCCGAACAGACGACCGTCCACACCCGCTTTTTGCGACACTGGCACGGACATGCCGGTCAGTTTTTCGCCTTGTGCTTGTGCAGCAGCCAGCTTGACGGCAGCAGCTTTTTCCAGTTCGGCGCGCTTGGCTTCGAACTCGGCAATCGCTGCCGCAGTTGCGCGGCGTGCCATACGTTGTGGAATCAGGAAGTTACGGGCATAGCCGTCCTTCACACGAACGACCTCACCGAGGTTGCCCAGATTGCCGACTTTTTCCATCAGAATGACTTGCATTTTTTTCTCCAGAATTTTTTAGCGAAGAGACCGTGGTCAATCAGGCGTTATGCAGATCGGTGTACGGCAGCAGCGCGAGGAAACGTGCGCGCTTGATTGCGGTATCTACCTGACGCTGATAGTGAGCGCGGGTGCCGGTCAGACGTGCTGGCATGATTTTGCCATTTTCCTGGACGAAGTCCTTCAGCGTATCGACGTCTTTGTAGTCAACCTGGTCAACTTTAGCGACGGTGAAACGGCAGAATTTTTTACGCTTGAACAGTGGGTTTTGCTGTTTGCGCTTCTCTTTGAGCTTGCTCTTGTCGAATTTTTTTCCGAATGCCATTTGTGGCTCCTGAATATATTAAGTAATTGGTTCGAAATCGGTAAGGTGAAATACCAGGCTCTTGCTATTGCGGTTCTTGCGAGCGATAAATCCGTTGAAACGGAATACTGCTCCCAGTTCTGCCTGCTCGAGCTTTGCTGCGACGCTTCCTGCGGCCAAGGTTGCCATGTCAAACTCGACGACCCTTTTGATCCCCGCTTCCTGCAGTTCTGACTGGTGCAGCAATCTTGCTGCCACTATCGGAACCCCGCCGGGGCTGTACCGCATTACATCTCTCTCGGCCAGCGTTGCAACACACTGAAACCGGTTTTCTCCTTGTTCTGTCAACGATGGGCCTGCGATCAGGCCGCTGGTGCCTCGGAACGCTGGCTCTTCGCTGCGTCTTCCTTGTGCACGCTCTTCATGATCGGTGAAGGAGCGGTTTCCGCTTTCTTCATTTTCACGGTCAGGTGGCGCAACACGGCATCGTTGAACTTGAAGCCAGTTTCGATTTCAAGCAGAGTCTCGCTATCGCACTCGATATTGAGGCAGACATAATGAGCCTTGGCGAGCTTCTGGATCATATAAGCCATCTGACGACGGCCCCAGTCTTCTACGCGATGCACTTTGCCGCCATGGTTAGCGACGATGCCTTTGTAGCGCTCGATCATGGCGGGCACTTGCTCGCTCTGATCCGGATGGACGATAAAAACTATTTCGTAATGACGCATTACTTCTCCTTGTGGTCGTATTGAAAAATTGCCCACCCCGGCGTCAAGACGAGTGTGGGAAGAGGAAAACCCGGGACTATACGTGGAAATAGCTGAAAACTCAATGCTTATCGGCTATCAAGCAAAGTTACTGAATACCAGCATGCACTGCAATGTCGGGAGTAAATTGAGATGACAGCGCAAAAACAGCGGTCGCTTCTGAGTTTTAGGGCCCTTTGGCTTAGCTCAGCTATGCCAACTGTCAAAAAAGCTTGCAATTGCCGAATAACTGTACAAAAATACAGGCTGTTTATTTACACAGCGTCAAGGCCAAGGAGCCCTGCATGATTAAACTGACCGCACGCCAGGAACAAATACTCGGATTGATACGCGATGCCATTGAGAATACGGGCTTCCCGCCTACGCGCGCCGAAATAGCCACCGAGCTCGGCTTCCGGTCCGCCAATGCGGCTGAAGAACACCTGCAGGCGCTGGCACGCAAGGGGGCTATTGAAATCTCACCGGGCACCTCGCGCGGCATCCGGCTTCTGGACAGACCGGCTGATGGCATTAATCTGCGTCGATTCGGCGCGCAGCAAATGATGCTGCCCCACCCTGACCTGATGCAATTCTCGTTACCGCTGATTGGTCGCGTTGCTGCCGGCTCTCCTATTTTGGCGCAGGAACACATCTCAGCGACTTATCAGGTCGACCCCTCGCTTTTCACCGCCAAGCCCGATTACCTGTTGAAAGTGCGCGGCATGTCGATGCGCGACGCCGGCATTATGGACGGCGATTTGCTTGCCGTGAAAAAAACCGATACAGCCCGCGATGGTCAGATCGTGGTCGCACGACTCGATGACGAAGTCACTGTCAAACGCTTCCGTAAAGTCGGCTCGGTCATTGAGCTGCTACCTGAAAATCCGGAGTTCAAGACGATACGGGTTGAACCGGGTCAGCATGAATTTGCGCTGGAAGGGCTGGCAGTTGGTTTGCTGCGGGCGTGGGGGTGAGACTGGGGTTTCGCGGCGCACGCGCCGTGCCAGTAGAAGCGCATTGGCATACTTGCCAATGCGTGGAGAGCTCTCTGGGCGACGGGTACATAGTTAGCGCGATTGATTACTTCACTTTGCTTTGCCCCGCAAAATCTGGTTGGCAATACCGCGCAGGATATTGACCTCCTCCGTCTCCAGACTGGCTCGCGAAAAAAGTCGCCGTAGTCGCGGCATTAATTTCTTGGGATTGTCCGGGTCAAGAAAATCAATCTTGACCAGTGCGCTCTCCAAATGCGCAAACATGCCTTCTATCTGCTCGCTGCCGGCCAGCTCTCCTTGAAAACCGATATTCGTCGCCGGTCTGCCATCGCCTATAGAGGCAACGCGACATTCATAAGCCAGCACCTGCACTGCCTGTGCCAGATTCAAGGACGAATAGTCAGGGTTAGCTGGAATATTCAGCAAGACATTGCATTTCTCGACTGATTCATTCGACAAGCCAAAGCGCTCATTGCCAAACACCAGCGCCGCATTTAGGGATGCATCAGCAGCCAGTTGCACGGCCAACTCGCGCGGCGCACGCAGCGGCGGCGAAAATTCCCGCAACCTTGCCGACATCGCGGCAGCAAAATTGCAACCAGCCAGTCCTTCGTCAAGTGAACCAACGAGACGTGCATTTTGCAAAACGTCAAGCGCACCACTGGCAAAGGCCACCGCTTCTTCATGTTCCTGCGCGCCGTCAACCCGCGGATTGACCAGCACCAGCTCCGTAAAACCCATGGTTTTCATTGCACGTGCCGCAGCACCAATATTGCCGGGTCGGCTGGTTTCGACCAGAACAAAACGCAGGCGCTCAAACAAGGGGGTAGGGGAATGGAGAGTGTTCATTTAAAATAGCGAACTTGCGCGGCAACAGATGCCGCATCGCTCATTAATTCATTTCATTGTGGTGACGTTCGCAACATGCGACGAAACCGCAATTTTAACGGAACCACCATGCATCCCATGATCAATACCGCGGTCAAGGCCGCGCGTCGTGCCGCCGCCATCATTAACCGTGCGTCATTTGACGTCGACCAGCTGAAGGTGACGGCAAAAAACCAGAACGACTTCGTCACCGAAGTCGATCAGGCCGCCGAGCGCGCCATTATCGACGTCTTGAAACAAGCCTATCCCGATCATGCGATCCTGGCGGAAGAATCCGGTGCGTCAGCGAATCTGCATGACGACAACGAAAATGTCTGGATCATTGATCCACTCGACGGCACAACCAATTTTATCCACGGCTTCCCGCAATACTGCGTATCCATCGCGCTGCAACAGCGCGGCCAGATTACGCAAGCTGTCATTTACGACCCGACCCGCAATGAACTGTTCACTGCATCCAAGGGTGCCGGTGCTTTCCTTAACGACAAACGCATACGCGTAGGCAAGCGCGACCGACTCGCTGACGGCCTCATCGGCACCGGCTTTCCCTATAGCGACCTGTCCGGTCTTGATCAATACGTCAAAATGTTCAAGCTGATGACAGAACGTTGCGCTGGCCTGCGTCGCCCTGGCTCGGCAGCTCTCGACCTGGCTTATGTCGCTGCGGGTCGCCTTGATGGTTTTTTCGAGAAGAACCTCAAACCGTGGGACATGGCAGCCGGTACCTTGTTGATTACCGAAGCAGGCGGCATTGTCGGCAATTTTGCCGGCGAGTCCGACTACTTGTACAAAGGTGACGTCATTGCAGGTTCACCGAAAATTTTCAGCCAGATGCTCAATACCCTGAGCGAGTTTGCCTGAAGATGCCCAAGACGTGACCTAAGCAATAGTTAGCCAAAAAGCAGCACCTGCACAATTCGTGCAGGACGCTGTTATACTGCGCCGCATCCCTGACAAGCGCTCCAGTCTTCTTGTCACTTCTGCAGTCTCCTGCAGCCCACTTAAACATCCTTAGCCTGTGACTGGCGCCTTCAATGCGGCGGCGGGCTGAACTAAAAAACTACTCAATGTCCTTTGCTGAACTCGGCTTGTCCGACGCCATCGTGCGCGCCGTAACCGAACACGGTTACACCACCCCTACCCCCATTCAGGCACAAGCCATCCCGGCCGTTTTAAAAGGCGGCGATCTGCTGGCCGGCGCCCAGACTGGCACCGGCAAGACTGCCGGCTTTACACTGCCACTGCTGCAATTGCTCTCATCCCGTCGCGCCAAAGCACCGGAACTGCGTGCTGTGCGCGCACTGATCCTGACGCCAACACGCGAACTCGCAGCGCAAGTGGAAGAAAGCGTGCGCACTTATAACAAATACGTGAAACTGTCGTCGGCTGTCGTCTTCGGCGGCGTCAACATCAATCCGCAAATGGCGCGTCTGCGTCAGGGCGTTGATATTCTGGTGGCGACGCCAGGCCGCCTGCTCGATCTGATGCAACAAGGCGCTGTCAACCTCAAGCATGTTGAAATTCTGATTCTGGACGAAGCCGACCGCATGCTGGATATGGGCTTCATTCGCGATATCAAGCGCGTGCTGGCGGTATTGCCGCCAAAGCGCCAGAACCTGCTGTTCTCAGCGACCTTCTCGGATGAAATCAAGGCACTGGCCGATGGCCTCTTGAACAATCCAGCCATGATCGAAGTGGCGCGCCGCAATTCGACGGTTGAAGTCATTGGCCAGAAAATCCATCCGGTCGACCGTGACCGCAAGGCTGAACTGTTGTCGCATCTGATTAAGGAACGCAATTGGTATCAAGTACTGGTTTTTACGCGCACCAAACATGGCGCCAACAATCTGGTCGAGAAGCTCGGCAAGGCTGATATCAGCGCATTGGCCATTCACGGTAACAAGTCACAAGCGGCGCGTACCCGAGCCTTGTCCGAATTCAAGGACGGCTCCTTGCAAGTACTGGTAGCCACCGACATCGCCGCGCGCGGTATCGACATCGACCAGTTGCCGCATGTAGTCAACTATGACTTGCCGAATGTGCCGGAAGACTACGTGCATCGCATAGGCCGTACCGGCCGCGCAGGTTCCACCGGTGAAGCGGTATCGCTGGTCTGCGTTGATGAAAAAAGCCTGCTGCATGATATCGAGCGCTTCATCAAACGCGAAATCACGGTTGAAGTGATCCCCGGCTTTGTGCCGGACCCGAACGCCAAGGCGCAACCGATTCAACTACGCAGCACAGGCCATGCGCCCGGTGGTCGCTCAGGCGGTCGCGCAGGTGGTGGTGGCGGCAATCGTTCGCAGCAAAACAAACCTCGCAGCGCACCGCGCGCTGCGGGTGGCCCAGCCAAACCGGGCAGCCCGGCCGGTCAGGGACGTCGCCCGCAGTCAGCCGGCTCTGCAGCTTCGCGCCCGCGTCGAACTGCGCAGGGTTAAGCCAGACTGGAGAACAGTCACAAGCCGGGTGCTAGCGCCCGGCTTTTTTTCGCCCATCTTCCGTATAATTTGCAGCTTGACTTGTTAACCATGACGAAACGAAGTAGTGAATGAAAACTGAAACGTCAAAATCGGGATCAGCCAGCAACGGAAGCGAGAAAAACACGCCGATGATGGTCCAGTATCTGGGCATCAAGGCGGACCATCCGCATACGCTGCTGTTTTACCGGATGGGCGATTTCTATGAACTCTTCTTTGACGACGCCGAGAAAGCTTCGCGCCTGCTTGGCATCACCTTGACGCAGCGCGGCACTTCAAATGGTAATCCGATCAAGATGGCAGGCGTGCCGTTTCATTCGGTCGATCAATATCTGGCCAAGCTCGTCAAGCTCGGCGAGTCAGTCGCCATCTGCGAGCAGATCGGCGATCCTGCAACCAGCAAGGGTCCGGTCGAGCGCAAGGTGCAAAGGATCATTACACCCGGCACGCTGACTGACGCCGAACTGCTACCCGAAAAATCCGAACGTCCACTGCTGGCGCTTTGCGTTTTACATCAACGTAAAAACATCACGCTCGGTCTGGCCTGGCTATCGCTTTCCAGTGGCCGCCTGCGCATCACGGAATTGCGTACGGATGAAGCCAGCTTGAGTGCACGGCTACGTCAAGAGCTTGAGCGTATCGCACCGGCTGAACTCCTGGTCGATAGTGCTACGCAGTCACTGCTGCACAATCTGGCCGGTGCCAAACCAACGCAGGTTCCGGACTGGCACTTTGATATCGCCGCCGGCGAAAAAGCGCTGCAAGAGCAGCTGGGTGCCAGCACCCTTGCCGGCTTCGGCGTCAGCGGCCACAGCGCAGCGCTGGGTGCGGCCGGTGCGCTGCTGCTGTATGCGCGCAGCACGCAAGGTAAAAACTTGCAGCATGTGCGCACACTGGCAGTCGAATCAGAAAACGAATTCATTGCGCTGGACGCGGCAACCCGCCGCAATCTGGAACTGACCGAATCCTTGCGTGGCAGCGAGAATGGCACCGCCCCAACATTGTTCAGTTTGCTCGACCACTGCCGCACAGCGATGGGCTCGCGGCTCTTGCGCAACTGGCTGCATCACGCCAGCCGCGACCAACGCGTTGCACAAGCACGGCATGATGCCATTGCCTCACTGCTTGCCACTGACGCGTGCGACAATTTATCGGGCACACTGGCTGCCGTTCCTGATATTGAGCGCATCGCTACCCGCATCGCCCTGCTATCAGCCCGTCCGCGCGATCTGGCAGGCTTGCGTGCCGGACTGTCGCAACTGCCCACGCTGCGTGCGGCAACGGCCGCCTGCCACGACATGAGCAGCTGCGCACTGCTGCTGCAGACTCAGGACGAACTTGCTACACCGGACGACTGCCTGCAATTGCTGGTACGGGCGATAGCGCCCGAACCGGCGGCTATGGTGCGTGACGGCGGCGTGATTGCCGCCGGCTTTGATGCCGAACTCGACGAGCTGCGCGGACTGTCGGAAAACGCCGGTCAGTACCTGCTGGACCTGGAGACGCGCGAGCGTGAGCGCACAGGCATCAGCAACCTGCGAGTCGAGTACAACAAGGTTCATGGCTTTTACATTGAAGTCACTAACGGCCAGACCGCGAAGGTACCGGATGACTACCGGCGTCGGCAGACCTTAAAAAATGCCGAGCGCTACATCACGCCGGAATTGAAGGCTTTTGAGGACAAGGCACTCTCGGCGCAAGACCGCGCGCTGTCGCGTGAAAAAATGCTCTACGAACAGCTGCTGCTTGAGCTGGCCATCTTCATCACGCCGCTGCAAACCATTGCGTCTGCCGTAGCGAGGATCGATGTACTGGTCGCGCTGGCTGCGCATGCGGCACGCCACAACTGGTGCCAGCCGCAACTGTCTGCCGAGGCCGGCATCGCGATCGGGCAAGGCCGCCATCCGGTAGTAGAAAACAGCATCGAGCGTTTTATTGCCAATGATTGCCAGCTCGCGCCGGAACGGCGGCTATTGCTGATCACGGGCCCCAATATGGGTGGCAAATCCACCTTCATGCGCCAGCTCGCGCTGATCACGCTACTTGCCTACGTCGGCAGCTATGTGCCAGCCACTTCAGCAAGAATAGGCCCTATTGACCGCATCTTTACCCGCATCGGCGCGGCAGACGACTTGGCTGCCGGCCTGTCAACTTTCATGGTCGAGATGACCGAATCTGCCGCCATCCTGCATGGCGCAACAGAACAGTCGCTGGTACTGATGGATGAAGTCGGGCGCGGCACCTCAACCTTCGACGGACTTGCGCTGGCTTGGGCGATTGCACTGTACCTTCTTCAGCAAAGCAAAAGTTATACGCTGTTTGCGACGCATTATTTCGAGTTGACGCAATTGCCGCAAACGCATGCCGGCTGCGCCAACGTGCATCTTTCAGCGGTCGAGCATAAAGACAGTATCGTGTTCCTGCATGCTGTCCAAGATGGGCCGGCTTCGCAAAGTTACGGTCTCCAAGTCGCACAGCTGGCCGGCGTACCGCAGCCTGTCATACGCGCAGCACGCAAGCATCTTGCCGCGCTCGAAACGCAGGCAATTCAGCAAAATGGTCAATTCGATTTGTTCGTCGCCAGCGATGATGGCAACAGTGATGCGGCACAAATAGCGGCAACACCGTCGGCGGCGTTGCAGGCACTCGATGCGATAGACCCGGACCAGCTCACGCCACGCGAAGCGCTGGATACGCTTTACCGGCTCAAGCAGCTGGCGAACGACGCAGCAAGTTGAGCCACACTATTTTCATTCGCTTGCTGGCGCTGCTGATAGGGTGGATGCTGTTACCGGCCTTATCGGCGGAAATTACACCATTCAGTGGTGGACAAGGACTACAGGGACAACGCGTAGCGGCAGAGGAAAGCCGAGAAATACACTGGAATGACAATCTCGGTTATTTGAGCCTGCCTTCCGGTGTGCCTGCGGGTCTGGTCTGAGTTACGGCAGACGCATCGCTGCCAGCGCTGTTTGCACTGGCGAGCGAAGACGCGCATTGATTACTGCAAAGGGATAGTCCGGAACTGGTCGCCGTCATCTTCATCGCCATGATGGTGATGACCGTGCGGACCATGCACATGCCGGTGCGAAATTTCTTCTTCGCTGGCAGAACGCACGTCAACAACATCGAGCGCAAAGCGCAGCGAAATGCCGGCCAGCGGATGATTACCATCAAGGACCACTTTGCCGTCCGCAATATCGGTCACAGTAAAGATGCGTACTTCAGCTTCATCATCATCCTGCGTTTCTTCCGGTGCGCCTTCAAACTGCATGCCCACTTCTAGCTCGGCAGGCAATACTTCACGCGGCTCAATCTTGACGAGTGCGGCATCATATTCGCCGAACGCATCTTCCGGCTCTACCTGAATCGTGACTTTGTAGCCGGCTTCCTGACCAGCCAGCGCTTCTTCAATTTTTGGCAAAGTGTTCTGGTAACCACCATGCAGATAAACCATAGGCTGGGTGCTTTCTTCTATCAGGCTGCCCTGCGCATCTGACAGCTGGTAGTTCAGGGTAACGACAGTATTTTTGGTAATCTTCATCATGGATTCCTTTCATTTTTATCACCGCGGATTATACCCGCGTCTAAAACCAGAAAACGCGCAGCTATAATGGCGCGATGAAAAATACATCTGTACTGGGCTCTTTGACGGCTAGCCAATTCCTGAAAAATTATTGGCAAAAAAAACCGCTGCTGATTCGCCAGGCTATCCCGGACATGCAAGCCTTGCTTTCTCGCGAAGCCTTGTTCGAACTTGCTGCACGCGACGATGTTGAATCGCGCCTGATCACCAATTTTCGCCAGCAATGGAAAATGCAGCATGGGCCGCAGCAACAACTGCCTGCCATCTCAAAAAAGAACTGGACCTTGCTGCTTCAGGGAGTCAACCTGCATGAGGATGAGGCAGACCGACTGCTACATCAGTTCCGCTTTATTCCAGATAGCAGGCTCGATGATTTGATGATCAGCTATGCGACTGATAATGGTGGCGTTGGCGCCCATTTTGACTCCTATGATGTGTTCCTGCTGCAGGCACATGGCAAGCGGCGCTGGCGCATCGGGGCGCAGAAAGACTTGACGCTGCAGGAAGGCATGCCACTGAAAATTTTGAAAAACTTCACACCAGAGCAAGAGTTCATACTCGAGCCCGGCGATATGCTATACCTTCCACCGCATTATGCGCATGAAGGCATTGCCATTGGTGAATGCATGACGTATTCGATAGGGTTTCGCGCACCTGCCTGGCAAGAACTGGGTGAATCCTTTTTGCAATTCATGGCCGACACCATAGATCTGCCAGGATCCTATACCGACCCCGACCTGAAGGCCGTTAACACGCCTGCCAAAATCAGTGATGACATGCTCAAGGCGGTGGCGCACGAAATGGCCAAGCTCGCCAGTACCGCGGATGATATCGCGCTGTTTTTAGGCGAATACCTGAGCGAGCCGAAGGCAACGGTTTATTTTGACCCACCGCAGCGCCCATTAAGCACCTTGCGGTTTACAGCAGCCGCCGTCAAACGCGGACTTAAATTGCACCGCAAAACCCGGATGCTATATCGCGGGAAGCATATATTCATAAATGGGGAATCATTCCAGCCGGGATCAAGCGATAAACGAATTTTGAGTACGCTTGCCGATGAGCGATTAATTAACGCAGATTTGATTAAAGCTGCTTCACCTGATTTGATCGAGAGCTGGTTTCAATGGTACGCGGATGGCTGGCTGACACTAGCCTAAGCCTATGATTTCACAAGAGAAATCAATTGCGAAAGGAAGCGGTTACGCGTTAGAGTGCGCATTGGTTTTTTCAAAACCCTTGCCTGCTTTTGAGTGAGAGGCTTGCTTGCCAAAAGAAACGGCTTGCAAGCTTTTCAAGTAAACCAGTATAATTTCCGGCTAGGAAGTCTAGAGGATGCGGCAGTGCGTCAAAACGTATTGTTACACCTGAAAAACGACCTGAAAGTGCGATAACTACCGGTAGTTATTAATCAAAAAAATTTAGGTAATACTTTTTAAATTAACTGAAGGAAAATCATGAAAAAATCGCTGCTGATCGCTTCCCTGCTGGCTCTGGCTCTGGCTGCTTGCGGTAAAAAAGAAGAAGCTGCTGCTCCTGCAGCTGCTGAAGCTCCTGCTGCTGCCGCACCTGCTGCTGAAGCACCTGCTGCTGCACCTGCACCTGCTGCTGAAGCTCCAGCTGCTGCTCCAGCTGCTGAAGAGAAGAAGTAATTCTCGGTCGCTAGCCAAAAAAGCGCTCTTCGGAGCGCTTTTTTGTTGCCTGTCATTTTGTTACCTGTATTATTTTTTGCGCGCTGTCCTGTTAGTAGCCAGGTTCAGAACGTTCACAATCCAGCCAGTCAAACCCATCTTCCTGGCCTGCAATCAGAAGCTCAATCGGTTCAGCCTGCACAACCCCATCCATCGCCTTACGCGCCAATGCCGGCGTATTATTTTGCTGCGACAAATGGGCACCTACAATCTTATTGAGACGACTACGGTCCAGTGCGGCAAGAATTTCGGCAGCATGTGCATTCGAAAGATGACCAAAGGGGCCACCGATTCGGGCTTTCAAAGAAGGGGGATAGCGCGATTCCGCCAGCAACTGCGCATCGTGATTGCATTCCAGTAGCAAGGCATCACAGGCCCCCAAGGCACCGACCAAATGCGGCGTCGGATGACCGGCGTCGGTCAGCACCCCAAGCTGCAGGCGGCCATCACGAGCCACGTATTGCAGTGGTTCACGGGCATCATGTGGAACGGTGTAAGGGAGCAGCTCAAGCGCACCGATAGTGAATGGCACATTGTCGCGGCAGAAACGGACATCGACACCGGCAGCAGCATCACGTACCGCCTGCCAGGTACCAAAACTGAGCCAGACCGGCAGCTGATAGCGTCGTGCGAGTTTGAATACGCCACCGACATGATCCGAATGCTCATGCGTGACCAGAATGCCGGCAAGAGACGCGGGATCCTGTCCCAGCCTTTGCAGCCTGCGCTCGGTTTCGCGCAAGCCAAAGCCGCAATCCAGCATGACAGTCGTTGGGCTGCAGCCGGGTTCACTACCTAGTTGACTACCGGACGCAGCCGAGATCAACAGCGCATTACCTTCACTGCCGCTGCCAAGACTGGCAAACTTCACGTGCAGCTCCTGCAGGAACAGAGCAGCATGTGAGTTGTACTTTACTTGAGCTGGTCGTTAAGCAGACTCAGAATGCGGTCTGCATTCGCGTTGCTTGCAGGAGCGCCCTGCTCATCCTGCACCATCACGCGGCTGGTTTCACCGGTTGACTTGACCATCACGCGGTAACGCAAGGCTGCCTTCTTTTCGTCCTTGGAGCCGAACAGTCGCGAGAAGAAGCCCGGCTCGCTGGCCTTGTTCTGCGCGTCATTGCCCTGATCGACATAACGCACAAAATACAGGCCACGGGTACGGTCACGATCTTCAACTGTAAAGCCGCCACGATCCAGTGCCAGGCCTACGCGACGCCATGCACGATCGAAAGGCTCGTCCACCGAAACAAAGCCGCCAGTGCTGTCCTTGCCCAAGCGCGCCTGTTGCGCAGCCGGCTTGGCGGTGGCAACTTTGGCCTTGGCCAGTTTCTCTTCCGTACCCAGACGTACCATCAGTCGACTCAGGAATTCCGCTTCCAGATCCGGATTGGAAGGACGGCTAGTCCACATACTGCGGTCTTTCATCTGGCCGGTCAGCACTTCCGTTGCACCGCGATGACTGATGAAAATTTCAGTGCTACCGTCGGCATTGCGCTCAAGGCGGGTGCGGAATTTATCGCGCTCACCGGTTGAATAGAGGGAATCGAATACTTTGCCAATCGAGTTGCGGATGAAGTCTTGTGGAATCTTGGCACGGTCTTCTGCCCAATCGGTTTCCATCACGCCGGCTTCCGGCAATTCGGTCGCCAACAGAAAACCATTTTCTTGCCAAAAATCTTTCACGCGCGGCCACAGCACATCAGCCGGCTGATTGACGACCAGCCAGCGCTGGCTGCCGGCGCGCTCGACGCGAATATCAGCAGTCTGACTAGGTGCGACTGCTGCGGTTTCGCCGCTTGCATTCAGCTTCACATTCGAACTGGCATTCGGTGCCGAAGCTGCACGTTGCGCATCGAAGCTGGACGCAGTTGCGGTGCCGCGACCGTTTTCTGGAATTGCGTATCGATTATCCGTTTTCAGCTGGGTCAGGTCGGGCGGCACATCAAGCCTCGATTTAGGCGCTGCCTTGCCCGCACTTTTGTAATCGATCTTGTCTGGCTCCATCATACTGCTGATGGAGCTGCAGCCAGCCACACCTGCTAGGAGAAGCGCCCCGGCGATGAGACGTGAAAGCACATGCACATGGGAAGTAACTGGCTGAAATGGAGTGGTCATATCAAAACGAAAACGGGTGAATGGAATCCAATGGATCATTGTAATACAGCAGCCTGGCGCAAAGCCGCGCGAACCGTCTCATGGCAACTCGCATCGAGCGCCACCAGCGGCAGCCTTATACCGCCGGACATCATGCCCATTTCCGCCAGCGCCCATTTGACAGGCACCGGATTTGGCTCGACAAACAGTTTGCTGTGCAGGCCCAGGAGCGGGTTGTTGATGGCAATCGCTCTGGCGACATCACCGGCCATGGCAGCTGCACAGAGCTCATGCATGGCACGTGGCGCGACGTTGGCGGTGACGGAGATATTGCCTTGCGCGCCGCAAAACATCAGGGCCATAGCAGTCGCGTCGTCGCCGGAATAGACGGCAAAAGAAGCCGGCACGGCATGGAGCAGCTCAATGCCGCGACCAATGTTGCCGGTCGCGTCTTTGACACCAATGATGCCGGGCACAGCAGACAAGCGCACGATGGTGTCGTTGCTCATGTCGGCCACTGTGCGGCCCGGTACGTTATAAAGAATCACCGGCAAATCAACCGCTTCGGCAATTTTGCTGAAATGGCGCACCATGCCCTCTTGCGTGGGTCGGTTGTAATACGGAACGACCTGTAGCGACGCATCAGCGCCGACGGTCTTGGCAAACTGCGTCAGTTCAATTGCTTCCGCTGTTGAATTACCGCCAGTGCCGGCGATGACGGGAATGCGTCCGGCAGCATGCTCGACGGCCACGCTGATCAATTCGCAATGCTCGTCGACACTGACAGTCGGCGATTCGCCGGTGGTGCCGACGATCACGATCGCATCCGTGCCTTCGGCGATATGCCAGTCAATCAGTTTGCGCAGGGTCGGGATGTCCAGACTGCCGTCTTCCTGCATGGGGGTCACTATCGCAACGATGCTGCCTTTGATCATGGTTGTGCCATCGCAAAAATCAAAACCGTGATTGTAGCGGATAGGCTTGCCCGGCGGGTAGCCTTAGCGTGCAAGCTGGCACTGAAAGGCGAAGAAATCACAAAGCTAGTTGCAAGGGGTCCGGCACTGCGGCGGCGCCGGTTTTGATCACACATAGGCGCTGCACCATGGCCGGCCGCGGTGTGGCAAGGTAACCATCTTCATAGGCAATCACGCGCAACCCGGCCTCGGTACTGACGCATTCAAGCAATTCGCCGGGAGCAAGCAAGAATGCGGGATTGGATGGCTTGCCAAACCGTCCGTTTTCTTGCGCGAAGGTTTCATAAATCAGCACGCCGCCCGGCTGCAGGCTGCGCAATAAAGGCGACAACAAAGGACGGTGCAGATAATTGGTCACGACGATGCCGGCGAAGCGCTCGGGCTTAAGTGGCCAGTCAGGGTCGGATTCCGGGTTTTCCTGTTCGAGATCAAAACACAAGCCGCCGATATTTGCCGCCTGCGTTTGCTCCAGCGCCGAAGCCGAGCGGTCGACTGCCAGCACCGGATGTCCGAGCGAGGCAAACAGACGTGCATGCCGTCCGCCGCCGCAGGCCAGATCAAGCACCAAGCCCGCTGGCACCAGCGCGGCAAAGCGGCTAACCCAGACTGAAGGCTGGTCTTGCGTAAGATGCACGGGATCAGTTATAGGACAGCCCCATTTCCTCGCGCACGTCACGCATGGTTTCCTGCGCCAGCTTGCGTGCCTGATCGCAGCCGTCGGCCACAATGGCGCGCACCAATGAAGGGTCGTCCAGATATTCTTGCGCACGCTCGCGCATCGGTTCCTGCTCTTTCAAGATGGCGTCAATGACAGGCTGCTTGCATTCTATGCAGCCAATGCCGGCCGACTTGCAGCCCTTGACGACCCATTCTTTGGTCGTCGTATCGGAATACACCTGATGGAATTGCCAGACCGGGCATTTTGCCGGATCGCCGGGGTCGGTCCTGCGCACGCGCGCCGGATCAGTTGGCATCGTGCGGACTTTCTTGGTCACAGTCTCACTGTCGTCACGCAGCGCAATGGCGTTGCCGTAACTCTTGGACATTTTCTGGCCATCGAGACCCGGCAGGCGCGACGCTTCCGTCAGCAAAGCCTGCGGCTCGACCAGAATCAGTTTGCGGCTACCTTCGAGGTAACCGAACAAGCGCTCACGGTCACTCATGGACAAATTTTGCGTATCATCAAGCATCGCTCTGGCCTGCTCGATAGCCTCGTCGCTGCCCTGCTCCTGATATTCTGTGCGCAGTTCGTGGTAGAGCTTCGCGCGCTTGGTGCCGAGCTTCTTGACAGCTTCCTTCGCTTTCTCTTCAAAGCCTTTTTCGCGGCCATACAAGTGATTGAAGCGACGCGCAATCTCGCGCATCATTTCCACATGCGGCACCTGATCTTCGCCAACCGGCACCATGCTGGCGCGGTAGATCAGCACATCGGCGGCCTGCAGCAAGGGATAACCAAGAAAGCCGTAAGTCGCCAGATCACGGTCGGCCAGCTTCTCTTGCTGGTCTTTGTAGGTTGGCACGCGTTCGAGCCAGCCCAGCGGCGTAGACATCGACAGCAGCAAATGCAGCTCCGCATGTTCGGGCACTTTGGACTGAATGAAAATGGTCGACTGCGACGGGTCAACACCGGCAGCAAGCCAGTCGATAACCATTTCCCAGGTATTGGTCTCGATTTGGGAAGGATCATCGTAATGGGTCGTCAGCGCATGCCAGTCAGCGACAAAAAACAGGCACGGATGCTCGGACTGCAGTTTGACCCAGTTTTTCAGAGCGCCATGATAATGACCAAGATGCAAAGCGCCAGTGGGGCGCATGCCGGAGACAACGCGATCGGGATACATAGTGGGTTTAGTTCAGTAAAAAATTGAGCGGGGAAATCAGCAAGGACAGTAACAGGTTGGCACCGGCAATCACCGGCATCATCCAGTATTGCAGCAGATTGAGCATCAACAAGCCTAGTACGATGAAAAAACCATACGGTTCGAGACGCATGAATTTGTACGCATAACGATTCGGCAAGATGCTCGTCATAATGCGGCCGCCATCCAGCGGCGGCAGCGGAAACAGGTTGAACGCAAATAACATCAGATTGATTTTAAAGCCAGCCTTTGCAACTTCGAAAAAAAACTCTTCCCGCATTGCAGCTGCATCAAGCGAAATAAAAATAATCATCCACAACAAAGCCATGAAAAAATTGGCAGCCGGTCCGGCCAGCGCAACCCAGGCCATCTGTTTCTTTGGATTTCGCAAGCGCGAAAAATCGACCGGCACCGGCTTTGCATAGCCGAACAAAAACGGACTGCTCATCAATGCCAGCGCCAGCGGTATCAGAATTGTGCCGAACAAGTCGATATGCCGTGCCGGATTCAGGCTCATGCGGCCTTGCGAATACGCAGTCAGGTCACCGAAATACTTGGCCGCATAAGCATGCGCGGCTTCATGCAGGGTAATGGCGAACAACACGGGTATGGCATAGACAGCGATGGTTTGGATAATGTCGTTCATCAGCAGGATTTTAGCAGAGGGCCAGACAGTGGCTGCGCATTCAGGTAAACAGCGACACGTCGCCCCTGCCCTCGCGCAAGACCGTCATCCCGTCTCCACTAAGGTCGATTACGGAAGTCGGCTCCAGACTGCAGCTGCCGCCATCGATGACCAGATCAAGCTGTTTTTCCAATAGCGAACGAATTTCTTCCGGATCATTCATCGGCAAATCCTCGCCGGCAGGAATCAAGGTCGTACCCAGCAAGGGTTGGCCCAGTTCTTCCAGCAATGCGCGGGCAATCGCATGTTCCGGCACCCGCAGACCTATGGTCTTGCGCGACGGATGCGACAGGCGACGCGGCACTTCCTTGGTCGCCTCCAGAATGAAGGTATACGGGCCCGGCGTGACAGCCTTGAGCAAACGGTACTGACGATTGTCGACCTTCGCATAAACAGCGATTTCCGACAGGTCACGGCACAGCAAGGTCAGATGATGTTTGTCATCGACACCGCGAATCCGGCGTAGCCGCTCGACCGCATTTTTATCATCCAGATGACAGACTAGCGCATAGCTCGAATCCGTCGGCAGCGCGACAATGCCGCCGCCATGCAAGATCTGCGCAGCCTGCTTGATCAGACGTTGCTGCGGATTGTCTGGATGTATCTGAAAAAATTGGCTCATTAAAAAATCAAAAACAAAATAAATACGACAATAAAATAAAAAGAGCGGCACCTGGTCAGGTGCCGCCTTCAAGTCAAACTACGGTTCAACGACAAGCCAATCAACGTTGTGCTTGCAACGCCTCAATCCGTTCTTCGATAGGCGGATGGCTGGAAAACAATTCCATGAAACCCGCTGACTGATTGATACCTAATGCAGCAACCGACTGCGGCAAATGACTGGCCTGCATGCCACCCAGACGCGACAACGCATGCATCATAGGCTGCGGGCTGCCGAGCAGTTTGGCCGAACCGGCATCGGCGCGAAATTCACGTTGCCGCGAAAACCACGCCACGATCATCGACGCGAGTATGCCGAATACAATCTGCGAAACAAGTACGGCTACCGTATAACCAATGCCGGGGCCTTGATCGCCGTTACGAGCCAGCGCACGGTCAACGGCATAGCCGACCACACGCGACAGGAATACGACAAAGGTATTGACGACGCCTTGCAGCAGGGTCATGGTCACCATGTCGCCATTCGCAACGTGCGCAATTTCGTGACCGAGTACCGCCTCGACTTCTTCACGCGTCATGTTGAGCAGCAAACCGGTCGACACAGCTACCAGCGCTTCATTGCGGAAGGCACCCGTCGCAAAGGCATTCGGTTCGCCTTCATACACAGCCACTTCCGGCATGCCGATGCCGGCGCGTTCAGACAAACGGCGCACGGTCTCGACCAGCCACTGCTCGGTTGAGTTTTCTGGCTGCTCGATCACATGCGCGCCCGTGCTCCATTTGGCCATCGGCTTGCTGATCAACAGCGAAATAATCGCGCCGGTAAAACCAACAACCAGCGAAAACACCAGCAGCATGCCGACGTTAAGTCCCTGCGCCGAGAGGAAGCGATCAACGCCGAGCACCGACAGCACAATCGACAACACGGCCACAACGGCAATATTGGTCAACACGAACAGCATGATTCTTTTCATATTCTTAACTCTCCAGACAAGTGACGTTCATACCGTAAGTAGAGGCGGCAAGTCAATTTTCAAGTAATGGTAACGACACAAGATCCGAGTGTGCGCTGAAAACTTAGAAACTCTAACAAAATAACCACTACCGTCGTCCCAGCGCAGGCTGGGACCCAGTGTCTTTCGCTGTGCGCCACCAGACGCCGCTGGATCCCAGCTTTCGCTGGGATGACGTCTAAGTGGTTTGTTCTTTTTTGTTAGCGCCTTTTAATGACTTATAGGCTAAAACTTACAACACCCAATCATGCCAGACTGGCGTCAGTCCCGCAGGCAGCGGCGGCAAACTGCCCAGATCGACGCGCGATTCTTTCGGACCGTGGAAATCCGAACCACGCGAAGCGAGCATGCCGGCCTGCAGCGCGACTTTGGCATATTCGCCGTACTGGTCCGGCGTATGGCTGCCCGTCACGACTTCGATGCCCTCGCCCCCCAAATCGCGGAAGGTATCGAGCAGCGCATCAAACGCCAGTTGCGGTAACGGATAACGTCCGGGATGGGCAATCACGGCGCGACCGCCGGCGGCGCGTATCCAGGTCACCGCCTGCTCAAGCGTAGCCCATCGATGCGGCACGAAACCGGGTTTCCCTTCAATGAGGAAATTCTTGAACACGTCCCGTACCTCGTCATGTATGCCGCGCTCGATGATGTAGCGCGCAAAATGCGTGCGCCCTATCATCTCGGGATTGCCCGCATATTTCAATGCGCCTTCAAATGCATCCGGAATACCGGCCTTGTCGAGTTGCGCCGCAATTTCATGTCCCCGATTAATGCGGCCACTGCGCACCGATGCCAGTCCTTGCTGCAGCACTGTGCTGTGTTCATCAATGTTGAGACCGACGATATGCACCGTCTGTCCGGTCCAGGTAATCGAGATTTCGACACCGGCAATAAAGCGCAGCCCGATTGCCTGCGCAACGCTGCGCGCCTCGGCAATGCCGCCAATTTCATCATGATCCGTTAACGCCCAGACATCGACTCCGTTGGCATGCGCACGCGCTGCCAGTTCCGCAGGCGCCAGCGTGCCGTCGGAGACATGGGAATGACAGTGCAAATCAACGTTCAGCATCGGAATCGGCATTCAGCTATGGGTATAGAAATCAGTTGAGTCATTGTACGCGTTGCGCTGTTTTCGAGTTTTAAGAGCGCCAATTTAAAAAATCACAACGAAGTTCCAACAAGGATTTCATTCAAGCGGACATTGACGTAGTAATTGCTTCGCCCGATTTTGTGTTTCTTAAGTAATCCCGCCTCTGCCAAAGCTTCCATATATTTCGTCGCAGTCAATCGGGAAACATTCAGATCTTGTTGCACGAATTCGATTTTCGTATAGGGATGATTGAACAGATTGTTAATCAAATCCTGACTGTAGAATTTGAATTCCGACCGAATTCGGTGCTTGTAATCTAACAATGCATGTTTGATTGCATCAATAGTCGAAATTGTTTGGCGCGCAGTTTGCTCAACTACCTCGAGCATATAAATCACCCATTCTTCCCAAGCGTCCTTGTCACGTACAGTCTGTAGCAATCGGTAATAGTCCGATTTTGTTCGAACAATATGACTTGACAGATAGAGGACAGGTACGTTCAGCAAACCTTCCTTAACAAGGTAGAGCACGTTCAGAATACGTCCCGTACGACCGTTGCCATCATAGAATGGATGAATGCTCTCAAACTGATGGTGAATGAGCGCCATCTTGATAAGCGGATCGGCATTAAACAAATCAGCCTCATTGATGAAGTGCTCCAGATTACGCATCAAGCCAATGATTTCATTTGGATCTTGTGGCGGCGTATAAATGGTCTCGCCGAAATTATTTTTGAGCGCTGTGCCAGGCAACTTACGAAAACCTGCGTTGTTACGCTCTAGCTCCGCTTGAACTTGAATGATGTTATTTGCAGTGATTAAGCCGGATTTCTTTACTTGATCAAAGCCGAGTCGCAACGCTTGGCGATAGCGATTCACTTCCTTTGCGGCGGGACTGCTAAATGCGTCCGGTAATACATCGTCTTTGAAAAGCTCATCATGGGTCGTCACGATGTTTTCGATTTCAGAGCTATCCTTCGCTTCCTTCATTCCAAGGGTATTGATCAGAATCCCTTGATTGGGTATAGAGCCCGCTATACCTTTTAGCTCTGCCAATTGGCGACTGCTGCTGGCAAGCCGCTTGAGAATGTCAGGCGTATCAAAACGTCGAGGGTCAAGTTGCTCAATTGGGAATATTTTGGGCATCGAAAGCAGAGAACGTGTATAAAATTTTGAGATTTCTTTACATATTAACGCCAATGTATATAAAAAAACGAGGATTTCAATTAATGGCCTGAAGACACCGTTTCACAAGTACATAGACGTTGTGATGGTGAGTTTCGCTGCGCTCTACGCTACCCCACTGTCCATAGCATTTGCAGGATGAGTAGAGCTCAGCGAAACACACGGCCGTCTAACGAGACAGGCTCTCGGTCAGAATGCGCTTCAACGCAGAAATTCCTCAATCAGCACCGCCAGCGCTTCCGGCTGGTCATGATGCAGCATGTGGCCGGCATCCATTACCATCGATTTCTGCAGATTCGGAATGCACGCGAGGCGGCGATCAATTTCCAGCCTTGCGGTTTCTTTCGGGCCCATCCAGCGCCAGATGTCGGTGTCGTTCGCCTCTACCCACAGCACCGGCGCGCTAATCGCAGACCAGCAAGCCAGCACTTCATCCACGCGGTACAAGGCCGCACCCGTTATTTTGTGCGCAGGATCGGCCAGGATTTCCCATTCACCTTGCGCATTGGGCGCTGCCCATTCACCAGCCAGAAATTCGGCGCGCTCACGCGGCAGGCGCGGGTTGGTTTTCATCAGCCGCCCCGCCACCGCAGCACGGTCGGCATAGGCGCGCATGCTTGGCGGCGCGCGCAATTCGTCCAGCCATTTCGCATAACGGCCTGGCGCTTGCTTGGGATCGCTCGCAGGCATGCCAAAGCCTTCCAGATTAATGAAGCGCGCAATTCGCTGCGGCCGCACACCCGCATAGATGCCGGCGACATTGGCGCCCATGCTGTGGCCGAGCAGATTAACGGTCTGCTCCGGAGCGTAGTGGTTAAGCAAAGCATCAAGGTCACCCAGATAATCGGCGAACCAGTAGCTATCACTATGCACACGTTCGGTCAGGCCGAAGCCGCGCCAGTCAGGTGCGATCACATGCCAGTCCTGCTTGAGACAATCGACGACAAACTGAAACGACGCCGCCACATCCATCCAGCCATGCAGCATGAAAATGGTCGGCGCGCCGGGATTGCCCCAGTGGCGCACGTGGGTGCGCAGGCCGCGCAAGGTAATGAATTCGGAGCGGGATATTTTCATTGAAGGAAACTTGCTTGAAGCTGAAGTGAATAGTACGATCGTGCCACAATTATAACGGAGCACGCATGTCCCCCAACAAGCTCGCGCTGGCTGATCAATACGCCGCGCTGTATGAAGAATTTCACTGGCAGGTGCCGGTGGATTTCAATATCGCCTCGCTGTGCTGCACGCGCTGGGCCAGTGAACCAGATCGTATCGCCATCTATGATGACCATGCCGATGGTGGCCAAATGGTCGTCACCTATGCGCAGCTTCAGCGTGAGGCAAACCGCCTGTCGAATATCCTGCAGGGGCTGGGTGTAGAACGCGGCACAAGGGTGGCGATCGTGCTGCCGCAACGATACGAAGTCGCCGTCGCGCACTTCGCCTGTCATCAGCTCGGTGCGATCGCCATGCCGATGTCAGTCTTGTTCGGCCCCGATGCGCTGGAATACCGGCTGCAGGACAGCGGCGCCATTGTTGCTATCGTCGACGGCGCAGGGCTGGCAAATCTGGCGCCGGTGCGCGCCGCCTGTCCGCAGTTGCAGCACCTGATCACGCTTGATTGCGATAGCGCAGACAGCCTGGACTGGTCACAGAAAATGGCGCAGGCATCGGATCAATTCAAGCCGGTCGGCACACGGTCAAGCGATCCGGCTGTGCTGATTTATACCAGTGGCACTACCGGCGCACCCAAGGGTGCACTGATTCCGCAGTCCGCATTGCTCGGCAACCTGAGCGGCTTCGTCGCTTCGCAAAACTGGTTCCCGCATGAGGATGACGTGTTCTGGTCGCCCGCCGACTGGGCATGGACCGGCGGCTTGATGGATGCATTGCTACCCACTCTCTACTTCGGTCGTCCCATCGTGGCCAGCCGCGCGCGCTTTTCTGCCGAGTCAGCCCTGCATTTGATGGAAAAATATCGCGTCACCAACAGCTTCCTGTTTCCGACTGCGCTCAAAATCATCATGAAGGCCGTACCAAAGCCACGCGAACAATACCAGCTCAAGCTGCGCGCCATCATGAGCGCCGGCGAAGCCGTCGGCGACGCTGTGTTCAACTGGACGCAGACGGCATTAGGCGTCACCGTCAATGAAATGTTCGGCCAGACAGAAGTGAATTACATCGTCGGCAATAGCGCAGAGAAATGGCCGGCCAGACCCGGCAGCATGGGCCGCCCTTACCCCGGCCACCGCGTCGCCATCATTGACGACGCAGGTAACGAACTCCTCGCTGGCAGCACCGGCGAAGTCGCGTTAAACCGGTATGACAGGCACGGCCATCCCGACCCGGTCTTTTTTATCCGCTACTGGAATATGCCGGACGCGACCGCGCAAAAATACAGCGGCGACTGGTGCCGCACCGGTGACCTCGCGTCACTCGATAGCGATGGTTATCTCTGGTATCAGGGCCGTGCCGACGACATGTTCAAGGCAGCGGGTTACCGCATCGGGCCGTCCGAAATTGAAAATTGTCTGGTCAAGCATGCGGCTGTCGCAAACGCCGCCGTGGTGCCAAAGCCGGATGCCGAGCGTGGCAATTTGGTCAAAGCCTTTGTGGTGCTGACAGAAGGCGTGACGCGCAGCGCAGAGTCGGATACGAGGCTCGTTAGCGAATTGCAGCAGCACGTACGCGGCATGCTCGCGCCGTATGAATATCCGAAAGAAATCGAGTTCATCGACGCGTTGCCGATGACAACGACCGGCAAGGTACAACGGCGCGTGCTGCGGCTGCTGGAGGAAGAACGCGCGCAAAAATAAAAAGGACGACAGCACCGTCTGTCGTCCTTTTTGCTGAACAAAAAGCTTACAGGAACCTTACTTCACCGCTCGTCGCTTCCACCAGCTCTTCTTTCGTCACACCCGGAGCAAGCTCGACAATTTTCAAGCCAGCACCAGTCACATCAAGCACGCCCAGATCGGTGATGATGCGATCGACCACACCCACGCCCGTTAGCGGCAGCGTGCAATGCGGCAGGATCTTGTGCGAAGTCGTACCGTCCTTGGCCTTGGCGACATGCTCCATCAGGACAACCACGCGCTTGACGCCCGCCACCAGATCCATCGCGCCGCCCATGCCCTTGACCATTTTGCCGGGAATCATCCAGTTGGCAAGGTCGCCATGCTCGGAGACCTGCATCGCGCCGAGGATCGCAATATTGACCTTGCCACCGCGGATCATTGCAAACGAATCCGCCGAGCTGAAAATTGAGGACCCCGCCAGCGCCGTCACCGTCTGCTTGCCCGCATTGATCAGGTCCGGATCGATCTCGTCTTCGGTCGGAAACGGACCGATGCCGAGTAAACCGTTTTCCGACTGCAGCCAGACTTCAATATCTTTCGGCACATAGTTAGCCACCATCGTTGGCAAACCTATGCCGAGGTTCACATAAAAGCCGTCCTGCAATTCCAGTGCTGCGCGCGCAGCCATTTCTTCACGTGTCCATGCCATCGTTGTTCTCCGCTTTACTTTGCACGAATTGTGCGTTGCTCTATGCGCTTTTCCGGATTCGCATTAACGACGATGCGATGCACGAAAATGCCCGGCGTATGAATCGAGTCCGGCTCCAGCTCGCCCAAGCCCACCAGCTCTTCCACTTCAACGATGGTGATCTTGCCGGCCATCGCGACGTTAGGATTGAAGTTGCGTGCAGTCTTGTGATAAATCAGGTTGCCTGACGGGTCAGCCTTCCAGGCCTTGACTAGCGACACGTCAGCCACCAGCGAGCGTTCCATCACATACTGCTCGCCATCGAACTCTCGGATTTCCTTGCCATCGGCAACGATAGTGCCGACACCGGTCTTAGTAAAAAAAGCCGGAATACCTGAACCACCGGCACGCAGCTTTTCAGCCAGCGTACCCTGAGGCGTAAATTCGAGTGCGAGTTCGCCAGCCAGATACTGGCGCTCGAACTCTTTGTTCTCGCCCACATAGGAGGCGATCATTTTCTTGATCTGGCGGGTCGTCAGCAACTGGCCGAGACCAAAGCCGTCCACACCGGCATTGTTCGAAATAGCTGTCAGATTCTGCACGCCCGAGTCGCGCAAGGCGGCAATCAGGACCTCAGGGATGCCGCACAAACCAAAGCCGCCAACGGCGATGGTCTGACCGTCCTTGACCACGTCTGCGAGAGCGGAGGCGGCATCCGGATATACTTTTTTCATGGTTCTCCTCAGATAAATATGGACTGCAATTTTTGCCACGGCAATCAGGATAGCCGCAGCGACAGGCTGACACAATACCGTAAGCAAAATAGAGCCAGTCTGATATTTATGTTCTTATGCAAGCTCCTGCTCACTTCACGTCAAAGAAGCATTCTGGTACTGGCTAAAGCTGGGCGGCATCAGCTTTGGCGGTGCGTATGCAGTGCTGCGCTATAAAGTCGGTCCCATCAAATTGATTCTGGCCTATACGTTAGACAGTCTGGTCCTATCGTACATGCCTTGATAGTTAAGACTAAATATCTGACTTCATTTGCCTGAATCAGGCAGGATTATCCAATATGTGACGATCCTGAACTCAAAACATCTCCAGCGTTCGAACATAGCATTAGAGAAAATTCACCAGTCTTTCAGCGGGAACTCATCCCGCGTTCCATGCACCTATGCGCTGCGTTTAAATTTTTTCTCATTTCTTGCGTCCCGATTTTTTTATTTCAAAAGGAAGTCCTGTGCCATCCACTTACGACTACCCACCCGCTGATCCCGAAGTCGCAGCCATCGTCGGGCAATTGAGCGCGAGCCTTGAAGACTTGCCAGCCGTGCTGGAGCAGTTTGAAGAATCATTGAAGCAAGGCGCGACGCTTGGTGAGTTGCGCGGCATCACGAGAGAAGAGTTCGATTCACTTTATCGCATCGCCTGCAAGCTTTGTAATAGCGGTGAGTTCAAGCATGCGCTGCCAATCGCCCTGCAGCTGATGCTGCACGATCCGCGTGATAGCCGCTATGCGTTCCAGGCCGGCTCCTGCCTGCAACGGCTAGCCGAATACAACTATGCCGCCATCCTTTTTGCACGCGCGCTGGATCTGAAGCAGGACGATGCCGCTGCTGCGTATCGGCTGGGCGAATGCCTGCTGGCGATTAATCACCCCGTCGAGGCCAAAGCCATGTTCGACATGGCGATAGAAAACGCGCGCGGCAAATTTCATTGCCGAGAATTACAAGATATGGCCGAGGCCAAACTCAGCAGCCTGAACCACTAAAGCGACCGCTAAAACTAAGGAAAATATCATGGCACAAAGCACAAACGCTGCAGATAAAAATATCAGGGCAGCTTACCCTGCAACTTTAAGCGCAGGCCTGCCGGCGGGTTCGGAAACGGATACCAATATGCCTGCTGAAAGTTGGGAGACTGGCTGCGATTCGATGGCAATAGATACCTACGATGAGCTCGAATCATGCAAAAGACCCGCCACTGAATCTGAAGAATCAAATTTCTCCAGTACGTCCGACACCAACTCTACCCAAGCCGCTGCTCCACGATCAACAACTAAGACAGCCAGCATTGGAGCAATCAAGATGGACGCGGCACGTGCAGTGCATGTGCAAAACGGGACACAAAATCTGACAGTGAGCACAAAGCTGTCATCTACATTTGGAATGTCTTTGTGTTTAACGGTAGGCGGTGCCGGAATGCAAATAGCATGTCTGGCATTTCTTATTAACGACTTCGTAAACAATCCCAAAGCGCTTAGTGAAAATTCAGGACGGCAAGCACTTTACGGATTGGGATTAACAGCAGGCGTCTTTTCACTCATAACTGGCGGCTGTTGTTTGATATTGGATGTGAATAAATGATATCCGCAAATAATGAATTGAAAATTTGGCGAGAAGTGTGGCGTCAGCATGTGGCGCTACCTGAACAGCAACAGGGTGATCATGAAGTCAGCTTGCTGATTACTGCTGCTCCTCGCCATGATCTTCAAGCCCATGCGCTTTACACAAAAGACTGTTGCAAACGCTTGCGCATTTCTTCCGGCAAGGCCAATGATTTTTCCAGCCGCTGATCTACCCACACCACTTTTGCACCGCCTTCCGCAGCCAGCGTATCTGCATCATCCACACGCCGTATCTGATGCAAGGTCTCGAAACTGGAACGGCCGAATTCACCGACAAAAGTAGTCACGATTATCTCGCCGGGATAACGCAATTGCTTGAGAAACGTGCAGTGCGCATTGATGATCACCGGCCCCACACCGGCCGGTTCCGGTGGACATCCAAGCGCTTCGAACCAGCTGATGCGCGCCTGCTCCAGATAACGGAAATAGATGGTGTTATTGACATGTCCCATCGCATCCATATCTCCCCAGCGCAGCGGCATCTGCAGGCTATGCACCAGTGTATAACCTGCTTTCATCAGAAAGCCGCCATCCCATCGTCAGCAGTCATGATCGCGCCATTGATGAAGCGTGACTCATCGGCTGCCAGCAGCAGCAGCAAGCCATCCAGATCTTCCGGCTGACCGAGGCGTTTGCGCGGCAGCATATCCACCAGCTTCTGGCCGGCTTCGCTATGAAAATAGTCTTTGTTGATTTCAGTCTCGATATAGCCGGGACAAATCGCATTGACATTGATGCCATAGCGGCCCCACTCAAGCGCCATCGCCTTGGTCATCTGCACCGCCCCGGCCTTGCTCATGCAATAGACGCCGATCTGCGACAAAACGCGCAAGCCCGCAACCGAAGCGATATTGATGATGCGTTGCTGTTTGTTGGGATCGGACTTGGCACGCACGATCATGCGTTTGGCCGCTTCTTGCGCGACAAAAAAAGCGCCGCGCAGATTGGTGTCCATCACATACGCATAATCATCCGGCGTCACATCAATCAGTCGCTGGGTGCTGGATACGCCCGAATTATTGACCAGAATATCGATCGGGCCTGCTTCCGTCTCTGCATGCGCCAGTGCCGACTTGATACTGGCATAGTCAGTGACATCAAGCTGCACCACATGCGCGGCGCCGCCATTGGCTTCTATCTCGGCGCGCAATTCCTTGAGCCGCTCGGTACGGCGTGCCGCCAGCACCACTTGCGCACCTGCCTCTGCCAGAACTTTGGCGAAACGACTACCCAGCCCGCTGGATGCACCCGTTACGAATGCGACCTTGCCATTCAAATTGACTTCAAGTCCCACGATGTCTCCCTTAGTATTTTTTAAAGTCCGAACGTGCCAGCGCTTATCATTACATGAATCTGCCCCAATCAACCTGACGAAGCTGGCGCTGTCCGCTAAAATCCCTGACAATCGCTGCACGTCAATAAAAACAAACTTTCGGTGAAGACAATGAGCCCCAGCCAGAACCCTGCATTACTCGAACAATTCGGTCCGCGCGAAGCGATGGATTATGACGTCGTCATTGTCGGTGGTGGCCCGGCCGGCCTGTCGGCAGCTATTCGCCTGAAACAGCTGTCAGCCGACATCAATGTCTGCGTGCTGGAAAAAGGCGGTGAGCTCGGCGCCCATATCCTGTCTGGCGCCGTGATGGATCCGCAGGCGATGAACGAGCTCTTCCCGGACTGGAAAGAACGCGGCGCGCCGCTCAACACGGCGGTTAGTGAAGACCGCTTCCTGTTCCTGACCGAATCCAAAGCCATCAAGACACCGAACTGGATGCTGCCGGGCTGCTTCCAGAACCATAGCAACTACGTTATCTCATTGGCCAATGTCGTGCGCTGGCTCGGCCAGCAGGCCGAAGCCCTGGGGGTGGAAATTTTCCCCGGCTTCCCTGCTGCTGAAATCATTTATGACGAACAGGGTGCGGTCAAAGGCGTCGCCACCGGCAATATGGGTGTAGACCGCGATGGCAAACCCACTGATGCATTCCAGCTCGGTATGGAACTGCATGCCAAGTACACGCTGTTTGCCGAAGGTGCACGCGGCAATCTGGGCAAGCAACTGATCGCCGGCTACCAGCTCGATGCCGGCAAAGATCCGCAGACCTATGGCATCGGCATCAAAGAGTTGTGGGAAATCGATCCGGCCAAGCACCAGCCCGGACTGGTCGTGCACACTGCCGGCTGGCCGCTGGATGCGGCTACTTATGGCGGCTCGTTTCTTTATCACCTGGAAAACAATCAGGTCGCCGTCGGCTATGTGGTCGGCCTCGCGTATGAAAACCCCTATCTGTCACCTTTTGAAGAATTCCAGCGCTATAAAACGCATCCCGCCATCCGCGGCTTTTTTGAAGGTGGCAAGCGGCTCTCATACGGCGCACGCGCGATTACCGCCGGCGGCCTGCAGTCACTACCGAAACTGACTTTCCCCGGCGGTGCATTGATAGGCTGTGACGCAGGCTTCCTCAATGCCAGCCGCATCAAGGGCAGTCATGCTGCCATGAAGACCGGCATGCTCGCAGCCGAGGCCGCATTTGCTGCCCTTGGAGCAGGTCGTGCGCAGGATGAATTAAGTGACTACGCCGCCGCCTTTGAAAAATCCTGGCTACATGAAGAATTGCACGTGGCCCGCAACTTCAAGCCGTGGATGAGTAAGGGTCTTTACACCGGCACCCTGATGGTCGGTATCGATCAGGTGCTATTGCGCGGCAAAGCACCGTGGACGCTGCATCATACCCATGCCGACCATGAGTGCCTGAAACCGGCGGCCGAATGCACGCCGATTGTGTATCCCAAGCCGGATGGCAAGTTGACCTTTGACAGGCTGTCATCGGTGTTCATCTCCAACACCAATCACAATGAACACCAGCCCGCGCACCTGACGCTGAAAAATCCGGACGTGCCGGTGGCAATCAATCTTGCCAGATATGCGGGGCCGGAATCCCGCTATTGCCCGGCTGGCGTGTATGAATTTGTTGCGGCTGAAAGCGGCGGCGAGCGCTTGCAGATCAATGCGCAGAACTGCGTACATTGCAAAACCTGCGACATTAAAGACCCGACACAAAACATTGTGTGGGTCACACCGGAGGGTGGCGGCGGGCCGAATTATCCGAATATGTAATTGCGCGCCCGCTCTGTGAGCACAGGAATTCTATATCTGCGCTATTTCATGGCAGGAATAAACCACGTATTTTTTGTACTCACAAAAGCTTTGACATAATGAAGTCGACCGTAGCCAACCGCCCTCAGTTAAGCTGGCATATTTCTGTAGCCAACAAAAATCCTCAAGTCACTGGATTCCGGCCTGCGCCGGAATGACGATGTTGAGATAACTGCCCTGTAGTCGTCTTCCCGGTGCAGGGTGAGGCAGGAATTGCGTAACGCTTGCGTTACGCCTGCCGAAGCGGTCTGGCTTGCAAGTCAGACCGTGGCCTGCCTTTCACACTCGCGGTGCATCTGGACTGGTCTTTGGCTCTGATCGAAGAAGATATTCGCAAAGACTAAGGCGAACGGCGTTACAGAAACTCAGGAAGGATAGCGGATCGTCTGCATGCACGCGTTTTTACGCCGCGCGGTAATGCTTTACACTTCATCAGTCTGCGCAGGGCAAACGCAAGAGAGGTGAAATACTATGATCAAAAACCCGAATCCTGACTAGAATTTATAAGTAAAAATAAAAGACGAAGCTTATTTGCTTTTGTTGAAAACTATGCAAACCCCCGCCCACCCTACTCTCGCCGAAGCCTTCTGGTATTGGCTAAAACTCGGCTTCATCAGCTTCGGTGGCCCGGGCGGCCAGATCGCACTGATGCATACCGAACTTGTCGAGCGGCGGCGCTGGATTTCCGAGCAGCGCTTCCTGCATGCGCTCAACTACTGCATGCTGCTGCCCGGTCCGGAAGCGATGCAGCTGGCGGTCTACATAGGCTGGCTGATGCACCGTACCCGTGGCGGTATCCTGGCCGGATTGCTGTTCGTGCTGCCGTCGCTGCTGATCCTGACGCTGCTGTCGTGGATCTATCTGGCCTTCGGCGACGTGCCCGTCGTCGCTGGCATTTTGTACGGTATCAAACCGGCCGTGGTGGCCATTGTGCTGGCAGCGGCCTGGCGCATCGGCAGTCGCAGCCTTAAAAACCGCTGGCTGATCGGCATTGCCGTGTTGGCTTTTATCGCGATTGCCATTTTCCATCTGCCTTTTCCGCTTGTCGTGCTGGCGGCCGGCGTCATCGGCCTTGCCGGAGGGCGCTGGCTACCAGCACGATTTCAAATCGGTGGCGGCCATGCCAGCCATACCTCATCCTATGGCCCGGCCTTGATTGATGACCACACGCCGGCGCCTTCGCATGCCTATTTCAGCTGGTCAGGCCTGATTCTGGTCACGGCAAGCGGTATCGCTATCTTTGCGCTCTGCTGGAGCCTGCTGGTCATGGCGACTGGCCTGCAAAATCCGCTGGTGCAAATGAGCTGGTTCTTTACCAAGGCAGCGATGCTGACTTTCGGAGGCGCCTATGCCGTGCTGCCCTATGTCTATCAGGGCGCCGTCGCAAGCTACCAATGGTTGACGCCTGCGCAAATGATAGACGGACTGGCGCTCGGTGAAACCACACCGGGCCCGCTGATCATGATCGTTGCCTTCGTCGGCTTTGTCGGCGGCTGGAGCAAAGAGCTTTTCGGCGCAGCCAACCTGTTCCTCGCCGGCGCTGCCGGTGCGGCCGTGGCGACTTTTTTCACGTTCCTGCCCTCGTTTATTTTCATTCTGGCAGGTGGCCCGCTGGTCGAATCAACCCGCAACAACATCCGCCTGACAGCACCGCTAACGGCTATTTCAGCGGCCGTGGTCGGTGTCATTGTCAGTCTGGCAGTGTTCTTCTCCGAGCAGGTATTTCACCTGATGCTGCCGCTGCGCGATTGGGACTGGATTGCGTTGGGAATCTGCATTGCGGCGGCAGTTGCGCTGATGCGCTACAAAGTCGGTACCATCAAGCTGATCCTTGTCTGTGCATTAGCGGGGCTCGTGGTATCTTATTTGCCCTGATGCAGGCGACATAAATCACTGGATTCCGGCCTGCGCCGGAATGACAGAGGAAAATCAGCCTGCAACCGAATAATTTTTCGTTCCAGTACACGCCGGAACCCAGTGACTCAAGCTTGGTAAATATGACTGAACGCATCATCCCCGTCGCCGACCTGCGCTACCTGCATTCGATACCGACCATCCCTGCCACACTTGAACCGGCGACCGGTTTAATGGCAGACAAACTGGCGCGCCCGCTGCGCGACTTGCGCATTTCGGTAACTGACCGCTGCAATTTCCGTTGTGTTTACTGCATGCCGAAAGAAGTCTTCGACAAGGACTACCAGTTCCTGCCGCACAGCTCCTTGCTGTCGTTTGAAGAAATCACCCGCATCACCAAAATTTTCATAGCACACGGCGTTGAAAAAATTCGCCTCACCGGTGGTGAACCCCTGCTGCGCAAGAACATCGAAAAGCTCATTGAAATGCTGGCCTCGTTAACCACGCTCGACGGCAAGCCGCTCGACTTGACGATGACCACCAATGGTTCGCTGCTGGCGAAAAAAGCGCAATCACTGAAAGACGCGGGCTTGAAGCGCGTGACGGTCTCGCTGGATTCCCTCGATGAAGCGACCTTTCAAAAAATGAATGATGTGGACTTCCCAGTCGCCGACGTCTTGCACGGCATCGATGTCGCGCATCAGGTTGGCTTAAGCTCGATCAAGGTCAACATGGTTGTCAAGGGCGGCGTCAACGACCAGGAAATCGTGCCGATGGCGCGCCACTTCAAAGGTACGCCGGCAATCCTTCGCTTCATTGAATACATGGATGTCGGCGCGTCCAACGGCTGGAAAATGGACGACGTGATTCCCTCCGCTGAAGTCGTGCGCCGTATAAACGAACACATGCCGCTGACCACGCTCGAACCCAACTACACCGGTGAAACCGCTACGCGCTGGCGCTATGTTGATGGCGGTGGCGAAATTGGCGTCATCTCCAGCGTCACGCAGGCATTTTGCGGCGACTGCAACCGCGCGCGCTTGTCCACGGAAGGCAAACTCTTTACCTGCCTGTTTGCCACCAGCGGCCACGACTTGCGTGCGCTGATGCGTGGTGACTACAGCGATGCGCAAATCACGGCTGCCATTGCGCATCTGTGGAAACAGCGTGAAGACCGCTACTCCGAACTGCGCAGCATCAACACCGAAGGCTTGAACCGGCCGGTGCGCAAAGTCGAGATGTCGTATATCGGCGGCTAAGGCCCTTATCACTTTTCATGAAAACACCAAGCCCGACTGGCAATGACGTCAATGCGCTGACTGTCACGCAAGCGCAAGCCTTGATTGCAGAATCGGTGCCGCACGTCAGCGAGACGGAGATACTGCCACTCAAACAGTTGCTGCAGCGCGTACTGGCGGCAGACCTTATCTCGACGATCAATGTGCCGGCACACGATAACTCGGCGATGGATGGCTATGCCCTGCATCACGAGGACCTCGCCACCAGGCATTTGCGCGTCGTCGGCATTGCGCTGGCGGGCAAACCGTATACCGGCAGTGTGCAGCGCGGCGACTGCGTGCGCATCATGACCGGCGCCGTCGTGCCGGCCGGTTGCGACACGGTAGTCCCGCAAGAATTAACGCAACAATTAACGCAACAAACCAGTGAACAGACCATCAGCTTTGACGCTGCTGTCGTGAAGCCCGGTGCAAACCGGCGCATGGCCGGCGAAGATCTGGCGCTGGGCAAGCCCGCTTTAAAAAAAGGCAAAGTGCTGACACCCGCCGACCTCGGGCTGTTGGCCTCGCTCGGCATTGCCGAAGCCAGCGTCCGGCGCAAATTGCGTGTCGCGTATTTTTCTACCGGCGACGAATTGCGCTCCATCGGCGAACCCCTCGCTGCAGGCTGCATTTACGACAGCAACCGCTACACCTTACATGGCATGCTCACGCGGCTCGGTTGCGAACCTGTCGACATGGGCGTCGTCAACGATAATCCGCTTGCCCTCGAAGCTGCTTTAAAAACTGCGTGTGAACAGGCCGACGCAATCATTACATCCGGCGGTGTATCGGCCGGTGACGCCGACTACATGAAGCAACTGCTCGCCAAGTTAGGTGACGTGCATTTCTGGAAAATCGACATGCGCCCCGGACGGCCCATGGCATTCGGAAAAGTAAGCTCAAATGGTCATAACGCAATACTGTTCGGTTTGCCGGGCAATCCGGTCGCCGTCATGGTGACGTTTTATTTTTTTGCGCGCGAAGCATTGCTGCAGATGATGGGAGCAGCACCACAACCATTGCCCGTGATGCGGGCACTATCTGCCCAGCCGATCCGCAAAAAACCGGGCCGCACCGAATTTCAACGCGGCATACTCACCCGCGATAGCAATGGCCAAGCAAGCGTGTGCATCACCGGGTCGCAAGGATCAGGCATGTTGAGTTCGATGTCAGCAGCCAATTGCATCATCATGCTTGCTCATGCGCAGGATGATGTACAAACGGGCGATGAAGTTGATGTGATTTTGTTTGAAGGTTTGATGTAAAACGTTTGTAAAAATCCGGGCATCGCCCCGGAAAAAAACGCCTCTCCATCGAGGGAACCCAACCTGCGTTCCCTGCACTCAAGCGCTGCACTGCGTATTCAATCCGTGCTGACGTCCGTGAATTTTCCAATTCAACAGGAGTGCTTGTGACTTCCACTTATTCTTATCCGCCTACTGACCCTGAAATTGCCACGATAGTCGAACAGCTCACCAAAAGCCTTGAGAAATTGCCGCAAGTACTCGAACAATTTGATCTGGCAAGTGAAAAAGGCGTCACGCTTGGTGAACTGCGCGGCATCACCAAAACCGAATTTGATGCCTTGTATAACATCGCCACCAAGCTCTGCAATGACGGCGCTTTCGAGCATGCGTTACCGATCTGTTTGCAACTCATGCTGCACGATCCCACCGATAAGCGTTATGTGTTTCAAACCGGGTCATGTCTGCAACGTCTTGGGGAATACAAATATGCAGCCATCTTGTTTGCACGCACGCTCGACCTGAAGCCAGATGAAACAGTAGCGGCATATCGACTGGCTGAATGCCTGCTTGCGATTGACAAATTTACCGAAGCAAAAGCCATTTTCGAGAAGCTCGTCGAAATCTCACGTGGAAAATTTCACTGTCGTGAATTATTTGAACTGGCACAAGCCAGAATCCATAGTCTGCAGCACTAATGTTTTAGCAACTTAGAGGAATAGCAATGGCTAACAGAATTTCAGCATCCAGCGGATCAGAAAGAAGTCACAATCCAGGTCAAGGCCAAGCGCAGCCGGCACACGAAAAAACAGGGGCTGTTGTTACGGCAGCCGCAAACTGGAATAGCGGCATAACACAAGCCGATGACAATGAATCAGAATCAATCGTTGTAAATAGCTGCGATCAAGATGAAAGTGAATCAGCGAATTCTTTCGAAAATTCCAGCACGGGCGATCAAAGCGAGCAGGAATGGGCAAACAGAGCAGCAAGTAAGATGAACACCCCGCACTCGAAGGAACCCCACGTTGCAGCAAATACACCGCAGTTACGCCAGAAACCCACCAAATTTTGTCTATCAGGCATGGGCACGTCGTGTGGATTTTCAGCCGCTGTAGCAGGCTTTGTTGCCACAGCATTCCTGTACGATTTAATAACAAGGTTCCCGGAAAAAGCGACAACTGAAATTTGCGTCGCATTTGGCGCTGCTGCCGCCATTGCTTTAGGCGGCACCCTCACCTGCAGTACCAGCATGGTTTTCATGATCAGGGAATTGTGCAAAACAAGCCCGAATTGACGGGCCCGGATGACGCGTAAATTTGATGGATGAACCAGGGAACCATCCATCTCTGTTGTTCAATCCGGCTTGTTCCGCATCCAGTCCGCCGTCCTGAAAAACGCGTTCAGCAAAATATCCTGATCGTCTTCCGCAATCCCCAGACCCTGCATCGCCAGAACCATACATAGCAACCACTGATCGCGCGCTGAAGTGCCTATAGAAAACGGCAGATGCCGTGCCCGCAAGAAGGCATTGCCATAGCGCGGCGTATACAGATCAGGTCCGCCGCTCCAGCCGGACAAAAAATGATACAGCTTGTCACGCGAGCCTTCGAGCGAAGGCGGATGCATCGCGCGCAAGGTAGCGAAGTCCGCCTCTAAATCCATCAAATCATAAAAACGGTCGACCAGTTCACGGACGCGTGCGTCGCCGCCTATCAAGCCATACAGCGTTTGCTGCGAATTTTCTGATGTGTTCATGCTGCAATGATAGCGCAGCAATAAAAGTCTGATATTGCCATTGCAAGCGCTCATCGAAAAGGCCAATGCAAACCAAATTTTTCTTACATGTATTTACTGATGCAAATTGTTCGTTTGACGCTCCGCAACGGCAGCCGAATTAGGACTTTCACAACTAATTAAATCTTTACCATCAAGGCGTCAAAGGGCGGTGAAAGAAACGCAGTTCGCAACACCATCATCCCCTGCAATTAATTATCTTTGTTCGTGTATGCACGATTTAATAGAAAAGAATTCTTCTCGCCTGGAATACCTGATGCGCGCCGTTGATGTACTCGCGCTCTATGTCACAGCACAAACAGCCAGCATGTTGCGTTTTTCGTCTGCACTGGAAGCTGCACCACCGGTCCATATGATGCTTGTGTACTTTTGCTGTGCGCTGGCATTCATGCTGCTGGCGCAGTTCGATTTATACAATTCCTGGCGTGGCCGTTCGCTGCAAAACATGTTTTCGCAAACTGCGCTGGCGATTGTCATTTTGCTTTCCGCTGGTGTCGTGTTCAGTTTCCTGATCCGGCAAAGTGACCAACTATCACGACTATGGGTACTGTACTGGTATGTGCTGAGCTTGACAGCGGTGCTATGCACGCGCATTTTTCTTTACTCTGCACTGTCGGCGCTGCGTGCACGCGGCTACAACCACAAGCGCGTCATCATCGTTGGCTACGGCGCGACCGGCCACGAATTGCACAGGCGCGCAAGACAGCAATTATGGACAGGCTATCAAGTCAAGGCCATTCACGCTTGCACGGCAAAATCTGCGTTGACTGAAGGCATAGAGCAACTCGAACTTTTGCAACAAATTCCGGCTGCGGTGATGCGCCATGCCATACACGAAGTCTGGCTGACATTGCCTCTGGCCGAATCCGCAAAACTACAGGACGTGCAATACCTGCTGCGCAATACACTTGTTGATATTCGCTGGGTGCCCGACACCAGCGCATTGGGCATACTCAGTCACAAGACTGTCGAATTCCTCGGCATGCCGGTCGTGGAATTGAATACGCCGGCCAGCGGGGGCGTGCATGGTCTTGCCAAAGACATGTTCGACAAACTCTTTGCACTCTCGGTATTGGTGATGCTGCTGCCCTTAATGCTGACGCTGGCTGCGCTGATCAAGCTCAGCTCGGCCGGGCCAGTACTGTTTCGCCAGCCACGCTTAGGCTTGAACGGACGCCGCTTTGATGTCTACAAATTCCGCAGCATGAAGGTGCATACCGAAGCGGCCGGCAGAGTCACGCAAGCCACTCGCAACGACCCGCGCATTACACCGATTGGTAACTTCATGCGGCGCACCAGTCTGGATGAGCTGCCGCAGTTCATCAACGTCCTGAAAGGCGACATGTCGGTGGTCGGACCGCGCCCGCATGCACTACAACACAATGATTTGTACAAGGACAAACTTGCCAACTACATGCTGCGGCACCGCGTCAAACCGGGCATCACCGGATGGGCGCAAATTCATGGTTGCAGAGGCGAGACCGACACCGATGAAAAAATGGCGCGGCGGGTTGCCTTTGATTTGCATTACATCCGGCACTGGTCATTCTGGATGGATCTGAAAATCATTATTTGGACTGCCTTCAAAGGATGGACTGACACCAATGCATACTGAAATCCCAGCACCCGAACTAGCAACAAGCAGCAGGCTATTACCAGAAAATATATTTGAACAAGTCGTCGCCAATGCACCGCTGGTTGCGATTGATCTACTCGTTGAAAACGCCGAGCGCCGCATGCTGCTGGGCTGGCGCAAGAATCCGCCTGCACGCGACAACTGGTTTGTGCCGGGCGGCCGAGTTCGCAAAAATGAAACGCTCAGCGCAGCATTCAGCCGTATCACCGAAGAAGAACTGGGCCTGTCATTCCGGCTGGATCAATGTATTTTTGTTGGCGTGTACCAGCATTTTTATGCAGACAATTTTCGCGGCGAACATGGCGCGAGCACGCATTATCTGGCGCTGGCGCACCGTCTGTGGACAGGCGATCTGCCGCTGCAACTGCCGCAGAATCAGCACGCCCGATACCGCTGGGACTATGCCCCCGCCATAGCGCAAGATCCGCTTGTGCATGCCTATTCACGCGCCTATTTTGCGAATTGAGCCATCATGCGAGCACCTGTCCTGGTACCTGTAATTCTTTGCGGCGGTTCCGGCACCCGCCTGTGGCCGCTGTCTCGCGCTGAATATCCAAAACAATTCCTGCGTCTGACCGGCAAGGAAAGTCTTTTGCAGCAAACCCTGCTGCGCAGTGCGGCGCTGCAAGGTGAAGCGCCGCTGCTGCTGGCGCATGAAGACGCACGCTTCATCGTGGCCGAGCAACTACGCGAAATCGGCATACACAAAGCTACCATCCTGCTCGAGCCAGTGCAACGCAATACCGGACCCGCCATTGTCAGCGCAGCGTTACAACTGCTGCAACGACATGAAGACGCGCTGATGCTGATACTGCCGTCCGACCACGCCATCGAAGATCATCATGCGTTTGCAGTCGCCGTCGAAATCGCGCGCGAAGCCGCACAGGCCGGCAGCCTGATGACTTTTGGCGTGCGGCCGCAGCAAGCTGAAACCGGCTACGGCTACTTGCGCGCCAACGACTTGAGCGGGCAGTCTGTCATGCCACTGACTGAGTTCGTCGAAAAGCCGGACCGCCCGACAGCAGAACGTTATATAGCCAGCGGCCAGTACTACTGGAATAGCGGCATGTACCTGTTTCGTGCCAGTCAGCTGCTTGACGAAATCGAACGCTACGCCCCTACCCTGCTCGACATCTGTCGCAATGCCGTTACCGCTGCCAGGCAGGACAGCGACTTCGTGCGGCTTGATGCGGACGCCTACGCGACCTGTCCTTCGATCGCAATCGATTACGCGCTCATGGAACGCACGACCAATGCCGCGATGGTGGAACTGAAAGCGGGCTGGAGCGATATCGGTTCGTGGGTATCCGTCTGGCAGTCAGCTAAAAAGGACAGCGACCAGAATGCGGTGCAAGGCGATGTCCTGCTACAGAGCTGCAGCAATTGTCTGGTGCACGGCAACGACAGGCTGGTTGCAGCCGTCGGCCTGCATGACATCACTATCATTGACACCCCCGATGCACTGCTGGTGATGGACAGCCGCCAGGCGCAGGATGCGCGCAAACTGGTTGGCGCGCTATTGGAGGAGCAGCGTCCGGAAGCGAATATGCACCGGCGGGTCATGCGCCCCTGGGGTTCGTATGACGCCATCAGTAATGGACGACGCTTCCAGGTCAAGCGCATCACCGTCAAGCCCGGTGCGAAATTGTCGCTGCAACTGCATCATCATCGCGCCGAGCACTGGATCGTGGTGGCTGGCACCGCACGCGTTACGCAGGGTGAAAAAATCTATCTGCTGACTGAAAATCAGGCTGCCTATATAGACATCGGCGATATTCATTCGCTGGAGAACCCCGGCAAGATTCCACTGGAACTGATCGAAGTGCAGTCCGGCAGTTATCTCGGTGAAGACGATATCGTGCGGCTGCAAGATCAGTATGGCCGAGCCTAGCACACGCTGATGTTCAAACCGCTCTTGAAGCTGGAACTGCGCTGGTTCTGCGCCGCCAGCGGGGTTTTCATTGTGCTCATCGCGCTCGGCTCACTACCCGGCACGGCCGACGCCTTGTCACAGCGTTTTGGCGACAAGCTGCTGCATACGCTCGCCTACAGTGTGATGGCCGCACTTTATTTCTTTTCTTACAGCGGCAGCAAACTCGCACGCAGTATCGCCACGATCACAAGCATTGCTCTGCTTGGTGCACTCGACGAGACAGTGCAAATCTTTCTGCCTTATCGCAATTCCTCGCTGGCTGACTGGTGCTTTGATATTGCTGCGGCCCTGATAGTGGTGACTTTACTGGTATCGCTGTCAGGCAGGGCTGGACAGACCGGAAAAATACGGCCAATGGCTCATTCAGATTAACCCTTCACGCCGGAAAAATTATGCGAAAAAAAATCACCAAAGCTGTTTTTCCTGTCGCCGGTCTCGGCACACGTTTTCTACCCGCTACAAAAGCCAGCCCGAAAGAAATGCTGCCAGTGGTCGACAAGCCGCTGATCCAGTATGCAGTTGAAGAAGCCATCGCCGCCGGCATCACTGAAATGATCTTCATCACCGGCCGCAACAAGCGCGCCATCGAAGACCATTTTGACAAAGCATACGAACTTGAAGCCGAACTGTCTGCGCGCCACAAGCAGTCACTTCTCAATGTGCTGCATCAAATCAAACCTGACAATGTGCAATGCTTTTATGTAAGGCAAGCCGAAGCGCTGGGCCTGGGCCACGCCGTACTGTGCGCGGAGCGCCTCGTGCAGAACGAAGCATTTGCCGTGATCCTTGCTGACGATCTTCTCGATGCGGCAGTGCCGGTGATGCGCCAGATGACAGAGCTGCATGCGCATTACGGCAGCAGCATCATTGGCGTTGAGGCGATACAACCCGAGCAAAGCAGTGCCTATGGCGTCGTCGCCGGCACTGCCTTTGCCGAGCGTTTGCTGAAACTGACTGCCATCGTTGAAAAACCTTCGCCGGAACAGGCGCCTTCAAATATGGGTGTCGTCGGCCGCTACATTCTCACACCGTCAATCTTTCGTCATCTGCACAGATTGCAACCCGGCAGCGGCGGCGAGTTGCAACTGACCGACGCCATTGCCGGCCTGTTAAAGGCAGAAGCTTTGCTGTCATATGAATTCGACGGCACCCGTTATGACTGCGGCACCAAGCAAGGATATCTGCAAGCGACCGTGCAATTCGGACTCAAGCACCCTGAACTGCGTGATGAATTCCTGCATTTTTTGGAAAATCTGCCATTGCGACAAGCAAGGGTACATCAACAGATACACAGCTCTGCGCTACCCGTCACCGGCAACGTCATCACCATGTAGCGCAACCATGAAGCGAACCGTTTTAGTGACAGGCGCGACAGGCTACATCGGTTCGCATACTTGTGTGTGCCTTCTCGAAGCAGGCTGGCAGGTGATTGGCATCGACAACTTGTGCAATAGTTCGCCGCAGGTGATTGCCCGCATCGAGCACATCACCGGCAGCAGCCTTCCCTTTTACCAGAGCGATGTACGCGATTATGCTGCGCTATGTGCGCTGTTGCAGCGGCATGCGGTGACGGCAGTGATCCACTTTGCAGGCTTGAAGGCAGTCGGCGAATCGGTCAGCCAGCCACTCGACTATTTTGACAATAATGTCGGCGGCAGCATCACCTTATTGCGCGCGCTACAAAGTCGCAACATAAAAAACCTGATCTTCAGTTCCTCAGCCACTGTCTATGGCGAGCCGCAAACAGTGCCGATCACGGAAACAGCACCGCTGTCTGTCACGAATCCGTATGGCCGCTCGAAACTGATGATTGAACAGGTGCTGACTGATCTGGCGCAATCAGATCCGCAGTGGCGGATTGCGACGTTGCGCTACTTCAACCCGGCCGGCGCGCATGAGAGCGGCTTGCTGGGCGAAGATCCGCGTGGCACACCGAATAACCTGATGCCCTACATCGCGCAAGTCGCCATCGGACGCCGCACGCATTTATCCATTTATGGCGACGACTATCCAACGGCTGATGGCACTGGCGTGCGCGACTACATTCATGTGATGGATCTGGCACGCGGCCATCTGGCTGCGCTGCGAAGGCTGCTTGCGCATGATGGCGCACATGCCAACACTAATACCGTTTCACATAACGGCTGTTTTACCGTCAACCTCGGCACCGGCCATGGGGTATCGGTATTGCAGGCAGTACGCGCCTTCGAGCAGGCCAGTGGCCGCCACATTGCTGTACGCTTTGCCGCGCGCCGGCCCGGCGACGTTGCCAGTTGCTACGCATCGCCAGCAGCTGCGCTGCAGCTGCTCGACTGGCAGGCCGAAAAAAATTTGCAGCAAATGTGTGAGGACCAGTGGCGCTGGCAATCTGCCAATCCGCAAGGCTTTGACAGTTCGGCTACTTCGCTCAGCCCGACTGACATGACTGAATGAGCCAGCGCAAGCCACGCACTGACTCATTCAGCAAAATACAGAAAGACCAACACACCTGAACTCTTCATGAACTCAAGCCTGCCCGCCGCAATCAAAGATGCCGCACTGAATGACGCCGCACGCAAAACCGCACCTGCCAAAGTCGCCCTCATTACAGGCGTAACAGGACAAGATGGCGCCTACCTGTCCGAATTTTTACTGGCCAAAGATTATGAAGTACATGGGCTCAAGCGCCGCGCCTCGCAACTCAACACCCGCCGCATTGATCATCTGTATCAAGACCCGCACGATATGGCACGCCGTTTCATTCTGCATCATGGCGACATGACCGACACCGCGTCACTGATCCGCGTGATTCAGCAGGTGCAGCCCGATGAAATTTACAATCTTGCCGCGCAGAGCCATGTCGCCGTGTCGTTTGAAGAACCCGAATACACGGCCAACTCGGATGCGCTAGGTACCTTGCGCATGCTCGAAGCAATCCGCGTGCTCGGGCTGGAAAAAAAGAGCCGCTTTTACCAGGCTTCGACATCGGAGCTGTTTGGCAAGGTGCAGGAAATCCCGCAGCGCGAGACCACGCCTTTCTACCCGCGCAGCCCGTATGCGGCTGCCAAGCTGTATGCGTACTGGATCACGGTCAATTACCGCGAAGCCTATGGGCTTTATGCATGCAACGGCATCCTGTTCAACCATGAATCGGAAAGGCGCGGCGAAACCTTCGTTACCCGCAAAATTACGCGCGCACTTGCCCGCATCGCGCTAGGACTGCAATCCTGCATGTACTTGGGCAACCTCGACGCGCTGCGCGACTGGGGCCATGCACGCGATTACGTGGAAATGCAATGGCTGATGCTGCAGCAAACCAACGCCGAAGACTATGTGATTGCCTCCGGCGTCCAGCACAGCGTGCGGGATTTCATCAACGCTGCAGCCAAGGCGATGGGGGTGCAATTACTGTGGAGCGGATCTGGCCTTGATGAAATTGCCAGGGTCGAATCAGCAGGGCAACAACCGGGACTTGTTGCCGGTCAGGTCGTTGTACGGATCGATCCGCGCTATTTCCGTCCGACTGAAGTCGCCACTTTGCTCGGTGACGCCAGCAAGGCACGCGAGCAACTTGGCTGGCAGCCGCGCATCAGCTTTACCGAACTGGTCCAGGAAATGGTGAGCGCCGATCTGGATGCGGCGCGCAAATATGCCCTGGTCAGGGAAAACGGTTTTACGGCATATGCACATCATGAATAACGCGATGACCCCGGCCACGTCGTCTGAACGCATGCCTGAACGTATATTCGTCGCCGGCCACCGCGGCATGGTTGGCTCGGCTCTGGTTCGCGCGCTGCATGCGCGTGGCGGCTGCCAGCTGATACTGCGCAGCCATCAGGAACTCGACCTGACCGATACGCAGCAGGTGCAGTGTTTTTTTGCAGACAATGTCATCGACACGGTTTATCTGGCAGCCGCACGCGTCGGCGGCATCCATGCGAACCATCACTATCCGGCGGAGTTCATCACGCAGAATCTGCAAATTGAACTGAATGTCATTCATCAGGCCTGGCGGCATGGCGTGCAGCGGCTGCTGCTGCTCGGCTCATCCTGCATTTACCCGCGCATGGCCGCGCAACCGATGCAGGAAAACGCCCTGCTCGGCGGTCCGCTCGAGCCCAGCAATGAACCGTATGCGGTAGCGAAGATCGCCGGCATCAAACTGTGCGAGAGCTACAACCGCCAGTACGGCACAGACTACCGCAGCATCATGCCGACTAACCTCTACGGTCCGGGCGATAACTACCACGCACAAAACAGCCATGTGATGCCGGCGCTGATACGGCGCCTGCACCAGGCTCGCGTAACGGCTGCTCCCGAAGTGCAGATCTGGGGCAGTGGCACACCGCTGCGCGAATTTCTCTACGTCGACGACATGGCAGCTGCCTGTCTGCACCTGATGCAGTTGCCTGCCGACGATTATGCGCGGCTGGGCAGCCCGCAGTCTTCGCATGTGAACGCCGGTAGCGGCGAAGAAATCAGTATTGCCTTGCTGGCGCGATTGATCGCCTGCATCGTCGGCTTTGAGGGCAAACTTGCATTCGATGCCAGCAAGCCCGATGGCACACCGCGCAAGCTGCTCGATAGCGGCAAACTGAGAAGTACCGGATGGCAGCCGCGTGTGGACTTGCGCGAAGGCATACAACGCACCGTGCGCGATTATCTGGCTGCGAAAAACACCGTTCAGATGGCTGATGGCGACCTTGCTAGCTGCTTGTATAGCCCGCAATCGCTTGCAGAACCTCACCACGTCAGGAACTGAACGCGATGCAAGCAACGTCGGCGGCAGAGTCCATAGGTTTACTTGCAGCTGCACTGTTACTGCTACCGCTGGCGTTCGCCGTGTGCCTGCGGCTGCCGTCTTTTGTGGCACTGGGTCTGGTAGGCATACTGTTCAGTTTTACTTCATCCACTTGGGGGCAGATAGAAGCCGACAACACCATCTATGCCCGCGGCACCGGCCTGTTTTATTTTTCATTACTTAATTTGCTGCTGTGGGTTGCAGCCGCAGCCAGTCTGGCGCGGAGTCTGGGCAACCGCCAGGTGCCAACCACACCGTCGCCGTTTCCGTTAACTTTTCTGGCGTTCATGTTCCTGCTGGCGGGACATTTGACGCTGGGGCTGATGGCCGGCAAGGACGCCACCGTCATCCTCGGCTACAACGGCATTCTCAATGTGGGCAACATGCTGCTGTTTTGCCTGCTGCTGTTACTGGCCATCGAAACAGAACAACAGCGTCGCCAGTTGTTGTTGCTCATGCTGGGCTTGGCAGCTGTGCGGGCCATCTTCGGCATGGTGCGCTACCTGTGGCTGGGCGGCGATAGTGCGAATCCGTACCGCAATTTTGAAAACCTCGATATCAAACTCTTTTATTTCGATATTGCCGACAACTATGTAGCCGCCATTGCGGCCTTCTGCATCGCGTGGTTGCTGTTGATGCCTCAGTCGCGCATCGCACTGCCAAAGCGCTTGCTGCTGCTGGCGCTATTGGCGCTTGAAATTGCTGCCGTTGCACTGTCTTTCCGTCGTTCTTCGCTGATCGGGCTGGTGCTGATGTCCTTCGTGCTGCTATGGCGCCTGCCGTGGCAGCGCCGGCTGCAAGGCATACTGGCCGGTAGCGGCGCCATGATGCTGGTGGCGCTGGCTTTCATGCGACAGCGCTTGCAATTCAATAGCAGCAGCGACAGCTTTTTGTCGTCTTTGCTATATGACGTCGGTCCTGCGCGCGCCACGGAAGTGAGCCGCTTTTACGAACTCGAAGCTGCTGCCCATAGCTTGCAGGGCAACTGGCTTTTCGGGCTGGGAAGCTGGGGTTCGTTTTACGGCAACGAAGACATTCTCGACTATCACTTCGGCAAATTTGATTTCGTCCATAGCGGCTTTGGTCATCTGGTATTGAAATCCGGCCTGGTCGGTCTGGCGCTGTTTAGCGGTTTGCTGCTGGCCTTTACGCTGCACTATCTGCGCAGCCGGCCTCACCTGCGCGGCAACGCTGCGTTGCTGGCAGACGCCGGCTTTGGCAGTTTCCTGTTCTGGTTACCCACGCTATTAGTGGGCACGCCTGTCATCGAGTTTCGCACCATGCTGCTGCTGGGACTGGCGCTGGTGCTACCCTACCTGGCATCGCGCAGCCAGCTACCAGCGACGCACTCCAGCTCAAGGATTCGCTATGCTGCTGCGTAACTCGTTGTGGAATCTGGCGGGCTCGGCATTGCCAGCCATTGTCGCGCTGGCGACCGTGCCGCTGCTGATACACGGGCTGGGGCTGGAGGGCTTTGGCATCGTCACCCTGATCGGCTCCGTGATTGGCTACTTCGGCGTGCTCGACATTAATTTGTCTGCCGGCTCCATCAAGTATCTGGCGCAGTTTCACGCGCAAAATGAGCGCAGTCAGTTCGCCGAAACCTTCTGGTTCGGTTGCCTGTTCTACGGCCTGCTGGGTACAGTCGGTGCTCTGGTGCTGTACTTTGGCGCGGGCTTCCTGAGCGTGCAGTTTTTTACCGTGTCGCCTGCATTGCGCGCTGAAACACTTCTGGCATTTCAAATCGCTGCCATCGGTTTCGCAATGTCGCAGATACAAAACTATCTGCTTGTTATTCCACAAGCCTTGCAACGCTATGATCGCTCGGCCCAGGCCGAAGCTTTTTTTGGCGTGCTGGTCAATATTGTCTCGGCAGTAGTGGCCATCAATGGCGGCGGCATGGCCGGCGTGATTGCGGTACGGGTCGCCATTGCGACCATCAACAACCTATGGCTGGTGTGGCTGCTGCACACGCTCGGCGTGCCGCTCAAACCGGTCTGGCCGCGTCGCGATATCCGGCATACGCTTACTTCATTTAGTGCGTATGCTTATCTGTCGCGGCTGGCGGCCTTGCTGCAGGCGCATGGCGACAAACTCATCGTCGGCACCCTGGCCGGTCCGGTCGCGCTGACTTTTTATACGGTTCCGGCACAACTGGCGGGTCGCATACTGGGTTTGTGCTTCCGGCTTGCCAGCGTGATCTATCCACGCGTCTCCGCACTGGCTGCCACCGGCCAGCACGCAAGTTTGCGGCTGCTGTATCTGGATACAACGCGGCTGCTGACATATCTGAACCTGATCGTGCTGGGCATGATTGCGCTGGCGGGCGAAGAATTCCTGCGCCGCTGGGTCGGCGCCGAATTTATCGAACAGGGTTATCCGGTGCTGCTGCTAGTGACGCTGGCGCTGCTGGTTGATTCCCTGACAAATATTCCGTCGCTGGTCAACGACGGGCTCGGTCATCCGCACGTGACAGGCCGCTTTGCACTGGCCCGCGGCGTCACCGGCATTGCACTGGTGTTTGCCGGCACACTTGCCGGCGGGATCGTTGGCGCCGCCGCCGCGCATTTGCTTGCATCGCTACTGATGACAGTGCTCTTTCTCTTCTATGTGCATGGCCGCACGGTGCCGGTGTCGCTGCTGGAAACCTTGCGCGTTTCATGGCTGCCCAGCATTGCTATTGGCAGCATAGGATTTGCCGTGCTGGTTCCGCTGAAATGGCTATTGCCTTCCGGCGTAGCCGGCACGTTGCTGCTTGTGACGACAGCGCTGCTGGTTCTTTTGGTGGCCGGATACATTTTCATCGTCAGCGTCGACGAGCGGCATGCACTACTGGCGCTTGCGCGCAAGTTCTATCCGGGAACCTGACCGATGCGCATTTTATTAGTCAGTGAAGATATTCCGGCACCAGCAATCGGTGGCCTCGCGCGACATGTGCTGACACTCCGTAGTGCACTACAGGCAATCGGCCATCAGGTTGACCTGATGGGCAATGATGATTTTGCACCGGACACAGTCGAAGAATTGCGCGCATCCGGCGGCCAATTCTATGGTGAGCTGCGTGGACAGTTCGACGGTTGGAAAGAAATGCAGCTCGGCCTTTTCATGCCGCCAAAACGCAGCTGGATGGCACGACGTTTTGCCCGCGCCATCCTGCGCCGTGCACGGGATTATGACGTCATCCACTATCACGGCCACTTGCCAAACGTGGCGCGCTTTATACCGACGACGGTCAATTTCATCCAGACCCGTCACGACCAGGGCAGCGATTGCCTGATCCATACCCGATTTCGGCGCGGGGCCATTTGCTCCGACATCAATCCGGCTGCGTGCGCGGGCTGTCGTTCATGGAAGCCCAACTGGCTGCAGCGTACATTGTCGGCTGCGACGGTCATACATTTTCGCGAGCAAGTTGCCATTGGCTATATGCGCCACAAGACGATCTTTGTGTCTGACCTGCTCAGGCGAAATCTCGAACGCAGCTTCGGCCACGGAAAATGGGGCGTGACCGTGCATAACTTTGTTGATCACACTGCACTGCAGGCAACACTGCAGGCAGCGCAGCAATCAGCCGGCGCGTCTGCAAAGGATGGCACGCTGCGCTTGCTGGTCGCGGCCAAACTGTATCCGGCCAAGGGTGTGAGCCAGTTCCTCGAACTGATCGCGCCGCGCCTGCCGCAAAACATAAAAATCGATATTGTCGGTGACGGCGAAGAAGAAGCTGCGCTGCGAGCACGCTATACGCAATTTTCAGACAAGCAGATCATTTTTCATGGCTGGAAACAGGCTAGCGAAACCTTGCAACTGACCGCGCAAGCGAACGTGGTAGTTGTGCCATCTGTCTGGGAAGAGCCGTGCGCGACCACGGTGCTGGAAGCACTCATGATGGGCAAAACCACCTTCGCCTTGCGCCGCGGCGGCACGCCCGAACTGGCCGCCTATGCGAGCGCACCGGAGCAACTACGTTTATTCAACACGATGCCGGCATTAGTCGATGCTCTGCTGAACTTCAGCGTACAGCCTGACTATGCCGTTGCGCCGCGGGCGCGAGCTGCGGATGCAAGCCATGCAGTAAAAAAACTGCTGGCCTTGTACCGGCTCCCGCCCGGTCCTATTCCCGTTTAGCGCAATCTGACAAGGACATAAAAATGAAGCTGCGCATTTCCGTCATCACTTGCACCTTGAATAGTCAGCCATGGCTGGAAGAATCAATTCGTTCGGTTTTACGGCAGACGGGGCCAGAAGCGGAATATATTTTTGTTGATGGTGGTTCGACCGATGGCACGCTCGATATGATCAAAGCGATACCGCGCGCAATCAAGCTCGCAGAGCACGTGCGCGGCGGCATCAGCAACGCCATGAACTGCGGCCTCAAACTGGCCACCGGCGATATTGTCGCGTACCTGCATTCTGATGATTTCTACCTGCATGACGATGTACTGAACACAGTCGCACAAGGATTTTCGGCTAGCGGCTGCCGCTGGCTTTTCGGGCGCAGCATGCGGGCCATTGACGGGCAACTGCTGCCGGAAAATTATCAGGCGCCGCTGTATAGCCGGCAGCAGCTCCTGCGCGGCAATTTCATCCCGCATCCGGCGTGCTTTGTCGAGCGTGGATTGCTGTGCGAAGCAGGCGGCTTCGATACATCGCTGCGCTATGCGATGGATTATGACTTGTGGCTAAAGCTATCCGCATTGGCAGAACCCATGCAGACCAGCATTCCGCTGGCTGCATTTCGCGAACATGCAGGTAGCCTGTCAAGCAGCAACCGGATTGCGGCCATGCGCGAAGACCTGCAAGTCCGGCTGCGACACTTGAGCCCCAATCCACTGAAACGGTGCTTGCATTTGCTCCGGTATGGCGTGCGGCGACAGCGGGCATTGCATTTATTGGCCAGGAGAACTTGATGCGTGATTTTTCCCTCATTCTGGCGACCGTCGGCCGCACCAGCGAACTCAATCGTCTGTTTGATTCGCTGGTGGCGCAAAGCTATCGCAACTTCGAAGTGATTGTCGTCGACCAGAACCGTGACGACCGGCTGGAACCCGTACTGCAGCGCGCACGTAGCCTCGGCATCATTCTCAAGCATCTGCGCCATTGGCCGGCCAATCTTGCACTGGCACGCAATGCCGGCATAGCGGCAGCCGGTGGCAGATGGCTGGGATTTCCCGACGATGATTGCTGGTACGAGCCGCGCATGCTCGAGCGCATCATGGTGCGCAGCCGGCGTCGTGACAGGCCGCGCGGTGTAGTCGTGCGCTGGGTCGAACAGGACAGCGCGCTGCCACCCGGACTCCTGAGCTGGCAACGCTCGTCGCGTTTTCGCGATATTCCGGTGTCATCGATTACGCTGTTTTTCGAGCGCAGCGTGTTTGACGAAATCGGCGGTTTTGATGGCAGGCTGGGTGTGGGCCAGTGGTTTGGCGCAGCCGAAGAAACCGATATCGTGCTGCGTGCCTTGCGCGCCGGTGCTTTGCTCGCGCATGAACCTGCCGCTCACGTCCATCACCAGCTTGAGCCGCCACTCACCGCTGGCAGTCAGCAAGCGTGCAACTCAGCACGGCATCGGGCACGCGGCACCGGCGCGCTGTATGCAAAACACAGACTGCCGCGCTGGGTCATCCTGCGCGGCCTGATCGCACCTGTCTTGCGCCCTTTATTCAAGGGTCGGCTCGGCATTGAACTCTCGCACGGTATGGCTGTCACGCGCGGGCGACTTGATGGCTGGCTGCAGTGGTCGCGCCAGCATGCGCGCCTGCATGGCAGCAAATGATGAACAGAGCAGAAAACGGAGAAGACTATGATCAAAATCGTCTTGATCACCAACACACCACCACCTTACCGAGTGCCTATCTTCATACGACTGTCTCGCTGGCCCGGCATTGATTTTCATGTGATCTTCTGCGCACGACGCGAACCGAATCGTCTGTGGGATCTGCCGCCGCTGGAATTTCCACATTCATTCCTTCGCGAGCGTTTCGTTACATTCAAGGGCCGTTACATCCACCACAATCCCGATATCGTACCGCTGCTATCGAAGCTGGCGCCCGATGTCGTGATCACGGATGGCTTCAATCCTACTCATCTGTATGCTTTCCTGATGGCGCAATTCAAGGGCGTACCGCATATCGCGATGACCGATGGGACGGATAGCTCGGAAAAAGGGCTATCGCTCACGCACCGGTTAGTGAGGCGCGTCGTCTATTCACGCAGCCAGGCTTTCATCTCTGCGTCGGTCGGCGGCGATCGCTTGTACCGCTCGTATGGCATCAAGCCGGCGCGCTGTTTCCATTCATGGCTTTGCGTCGATAATGAAAAGTTCGCGCCATCTGCGCAAGGCGAAAATAAACGCTTTGACTTCATTTTTTGCGGACGCATGGAAAAAGCAAAAGACCCCATGTTTGCCTTGTCTGTCGCTTACCAAACTGCAATCAATATGCAACAGAGGCTGCGCATCCTGATGGTCGGCTCGGGCAGTGACGAGCAGGACTTGCGAGCAACCGCAAGGGAATTTGCAGACTGGATCGATGTGCAGTTTCATGGATTCGCCACCCAACGAGCGTTGCCGGGCCTGTACCGGTCAGCCCGGCTATTCCTTTTTCCTACGCATGCCGATGTCTGGGGCATCGTTGCCAATGAAGCCTGTGCAGCAGGCTTGCCAGTACTGGTATCGCCACATGCGGGCGTGGCAGGCGAGTTGATCAGGGATGGCAAAAACGGTTTTGTGCGCGAACTCGAAATCGGGCAATGGGCAGAATGCGCGCATCAATTACTAAGCAACGATACCTTGTACCGTGATTTCAGCACCGACAGCTTGCAACGTGTAGCGCAATATAACTTTGATTCTGCAGCACTAGGTCTGGTTGACGCATGCCGAACCGCAATCGGCGAACATGCCAGCGTTGCGGCCAGCACGATTGCATCGACCACGGCCGACCCGCATGCGCAGGGCCAACCCTGAAGCCTCAAGCACGAAACAGAGACAATGAAGCAAGCAAGACTGAGCCTGTCCATTGATGATGGTCATCCTGCAGATCTGCGCATGGCCGATCTGCTCATGCGGCACGGCATGCGCGCCACTTTTTACATCCCCATGCGCAACGGCGAGGGGCCACCGGTCTTGACGCCCGGAGCCATACGCGAGCTGGCGCGCCATTTCGAGATCGGCTCGCATACGCTGGATCACCGTTTCCTAAAGCGACTCAATGTGCTTGAAGCATTGGCACAAATCCAGGAAGGCAAGACCGCGCTGGAAGAGCTGCTTGGAAAAAAGGTCGAAGGCTTTTGCTACCCCGGCGGCAAATACCGGCCGCTGCATATAAAAATGGTGCAATCTGCCGGCTTTTCATATGCCCGCACAACGAAAAACTTGTTTCTATCAGCGGGAATAAAGCGATATGAATTGCCGACAACGCTGCAGTTTTATCCACATTCACGCTCAATCATGATGCGCAATTTCATTTCACAGGGAGACTGGAATCAACGACGCACAGCGCTGAACGTCATCGGCTACGAAGCAGACTGGCTGAACCGTTTGTATCTGCTGGTGGACTATGCGGCCAGAAGCGGCCGTGTATGCCACCTGTGGTGTCACTCGCTTGATATCGACAAACTCGGCCTGTGGAAAAGGCTCGATGCCTTACTGCGCTTTGCTACACAAAGATATGCTGCTTCACAGAGAGTGGACAATTCCCAGCTGGCGGTATTGGCTGCTGAATTCGAATAAAGACGGGACCAACCATAAGAAAAAAATAAGACAAACATAAGACAGCTATAAGGCAACAGACATGGCATCAAATTGCATTTCACTATTAGGTACGCGCATTGATGCGGTTTCATGGGAGCAGGCTGTTGCCCGCATTGTGCGCTGGGCATTAGCAAGGGAAGCGCGCATCGTTTGTTTGTGCAATGTACACAGTGTCATCAGCGCGCAGCGTAACCCTGCCTTGCGTGCCGCAATCGACAGCGCCGACCTTGCCACGCCGGACGGCGCCCCGCTGGCCTGGCTCATGCGCAAGCGCGGCTATGCGGAGCAGCAGCGTATCAGCGGGCCGGACATGATGTGGCGAGTTTTGGAAGAAGCCGAGCGATTGCAGCTACCGGTCTTTATGCTTGGCAGCACTACAGCCACACTCGCACAACTCCAAACCGCTGTACAAAACGCTTACCCGCAACTACCGCTGGCCGGTTTGCTGGCGCCGCCATTCCACGCACTGACTACCGCCGACAATGACAGCATCATCAATACCATTAATGATTCAGGTGCACAGCTGCTGATGGTCGGGCTGGGCTGCCCAAAGCAGGAAATATGGATGGCCAGTCACCGCGGGCGGCTGCACGCCGTCATGCTCGGCGTTGGCGCAGCCTTTGATTATCACGCTGGCACGCTCAAACGCGCACCGCCATTCTGGCAGCAACATGGCCTGGAATGGCTGTACCGGCTCGCGATGGAACCGTCACGACTGCTCAAACGCTACCTGGTGAGCAATACACTTTTCTTGTTGTCATTACCCTCCGAATTATGGCGGCGACCGCGTAATTGAGTAGGTAGCTCGGAGCTCGGCACTGACGTGCCGCTTCCATTCACTAAAACTGAGCATGCCGCTGCCGGCAACTTCGGCAAACATGGGATTTCTATTGATATAGATATTCCCATCAAATTTGCCAAAGCGTTGCACGTATTCGCCACCATACTCGCTCCACAGTCGATAGGTCGGCGCCGTGTCCCCGGATTCAAAGCGGTTGCGCATGATCTTGTTTTTCTGGATCGCTGCAGTCGCTCCGGTTTCATTAAAGAGAATGTGTTCGAACTGGCTACGACGAAAGACGTTTTCGCGAATAATATTGCCGAATGCATTGTGCAGCTGCATGCCCCCAGGATTATTTTCCATCAGGTTGCCTTTCACGATAACGCCGTTGGCATAATCATCAAGATATATGGCGTGTCCCATGCGCTGCGACAGTCCCCGTATCTGATTGCGCTCTATGCGTACATGCAGTGGCTTATGGTCACGTGCAAAGGTATAGATGCCGCCGCAATCGCTCAAGCGAAGACAGACGCGCTCAATGACATTGTCGGCAACGATCGCATCGCGATAAACGCGAATGCCGATATAGGATGCATTCCGAATATGATTGCGCAAAATTCGCTGGCCACTCGCGAGCTCAAAAACCAGCGCGCCTTTCGAGCGGCGCGGCATGCCAAGCATGCCTGCCCCTTCGATGGTCGAATCGGCGATCAGTACATCACGCGCATCATCGCTGGCACGCAAGCCATTTTGTACCGTATTTATAATACTGACGCGCTTGATTCGCAGGCCACTGCCACCGGCAAGAATGGCGTCTTCGCCGCTATTCCGTATGTCCGTGTCGGTGATGTGCAAATTAAGCGCATCGCTACCATCGATGCCCAGCATGGCAGCGAAAATCTTCACTCCCTGAATATGAACATCACGCGAACCGCTGGCATTGATGCCGCGCGCGCGCGGCGCAGCCCAGGCGCGTCCTTCCGGTGACTTGCCGTCCGGCGGCCATACGTAAAGCTTGCCATCTGCGTATGCCCATTCCCCGGGGCTGTCGAGCATCCAGCGCTTTCCCTCTACATAAAATGCCGTCTCGGGCAGTAGCGGAAACGTGTCATCGCCGGAGGGCAGCAAATGCGTAACGCCATCTTCGTAGCGAACAATCTGTCGCGTCTCTATCAGCCAGTCAGCTGCACGCCATACCAGAGTCGCGCCTGACAAATCTTCGAATGGCATTCGGAAAAGCAGCTGTCCCGCCTGGCGTGAACGTCCAGCCGCCCATTCTTGCGGCAGGTTCGGGTAATGCGCCAGCGCGATGAATTCGCCGTTGATCTCCATCTGTGCGGGAATGAAATCAATCGCTGCCCACCAGATGCTACTGTTTTGCTTTGTTTTTAACCAACCCTGTACCGGCCGAGCCGGCGTGATCGTCGCGGCGCCGCAGTCGCCGTCAGTCAGAACCCTGACATTATATTTATTCGACAGATCCAGTTCACCGCTATAGATGCGGCCACAGCTTAATAAAACAGTATCGCCATTTTGAATGTTGTCAGGTATTGGCAGCACTACTGCTGTAGAAGTGGCAGTTGCAGTCAGCACCTTGAATAACAAAAAAATCAACAGCAGTATCTTTTGCATGGAAGCTCCAAGTCTGAAGCATCCATCATCCAGCAAGTGCAGAACAGCTCTTTGCCTGCTCTCAAAGAAGCGCAGACAAAAAAAAAGCCAGCACAAAGCTGGCTTAACAATCAAGCCGCGTTGGCCGGCTTGATTGAATCGGATTTATTTAGTGACTGACTCTTACTAGACTTATTTGAATTTCCAGGCACGCACATAGTTCACTGAATACGAGTTACCGCTACCGGTAGGTGTCGTGCTGTCAGGCTGGCCACTTGCACTGCCATACCAGAGGTCGAGCATGATGTACATCGGATCAGCCATCGTCACGTTCAAGGTGAAGACTTCACGGCCATCAAAATAGAACGTCTGCTTGTTCGGCTCCCACTTCAAACCGTATTTGTGGAATCCAGTCGACAAGTCACCCGTCTGAATAGTCTTGGTGCCGGCCAGTCGGCTTGCGTCAAGCCAGACCGTTGGCGCATAGGCTGTCGGATGGAAGTTCGAATCCGACCAACCGCTTGCCGGTCCACCGCCTGCATACGCTTCCATGATGTCGATCTCGGGACGGCGTGTGCCAATATGATTGAACAACCAAAATGCGGGCCATGTACCTTTACCGATCGGCAGCTTGGCATCGATTTCAAAGTAGCCATAGGTCTGGTAATACTTGCCGTCGGTGTCGATGGTACGGTTGAAGAACTTGCCGGTAGCATCACGCTGCGGCCAGATCCTGAGCGAACCATTGCTGACGTCATAGTTCTTGGTAGCGTTACTGGTTTCGTACCAGATTCTGTCATTCCAGACGTTCGTATTGAAGGAATTAAACTCGTCCTGGAAGCTGAGCGTATACAACGATGCGTCTTGTCCGACTGGGGCTACTGCAGTTGTAGGAGCAGTCGTTGGCGTTGTCGTCGTCGGCGTTGTCGTCGTTGTTGTCGTTGGCGTTGTTGTCGTTGGCGTTGTTGTCGTCGGCGTTGTCGTCGTGCTGGTGCCACTAGTGGTGCTGCCCGACGTACTGACAGACGTTGTCAAGACCGAGCCATCGGTCTTGGTTGTCGTTGAGTTTGCACTGGTCAAATTACCCGCTGCATCAAGTGCATATTGCGCTGTACCGGCTCCGCCACCACAGGCGACGAGCAGAACGGATGCGCTGGCCACTGCAGACAAGGTCAAGCTACGGAGGGTGGTGCAATTACGTGATACGTTCAACATTAGTTAGTTTCCTCATCAGGTTTATCCGATCTGATAAAACACAGATCTCTTGTACTTACCCTGATTCAGAGCTTTACTATGAGAACTAAGTTCCAACTGGAAATGAAAAAATTTATTCTCTGAAAGTTCTTTTATTTATACGTTATGTATTTGCAAATCATGAATGAAATGCAGCAAGCGAAAAAAAAACACATGGAGTCATCAGCTCAATGTGTTCTGGTAAATCAGCAGATAGTTAATGAATGAAACTGAATCCTTGCTGCTGCCGTAATTCAGTGTCAATAAGGATCAGTGCAAAAACTAAAGCGTTTTTAAACTGCCGGCAACCCGGATGAATCTATAGAAGCAGCAATCGCTTCTTTCTCCCTTTCAGTATTGACGGCATCCGGCAAGTCATCAATCATCCGACTACCCACGGCTTTCAATTTTTGTCTCAAATGTTCAGCCAACCTCAAACTGAGTGCCGCAATTGTGATGGTGGGAAAATTTGCACCGGCAGTTGGAAAGACCGAGCTGCCGGCTATGTATAGATTGGCGATGTCATGCACACGACATTCACGGTCGACTACGCCGTGCAATGGCGAGTCGTGCATGCGGGTCGTACCCATGTGATGCCAGGTACCTTCCTTTTCCATCGTCGCCGGCCACTCGCCCCCTTCAAATGGCGCGTCGAGTTCAACTTCAGCTACGCCTGCCATGCGCAACTCTTGCGCAAGCAAATTGAGCGTGCGGTCTGCAGTTCGACGGACCAGGTCATTCAGTCGCCAGTTAACCTCAACACGCGGCATGTTGAGGGCATCGCGCTGATGCAGCGATAATGTAACGCGACTGTCAGGATCGGGGGCAGGTTCAATGATGACTTGAAAGCCAGTGCTCTTTATCAGCTTGCGAGGATGAAAAAACCGCGTGAAGCCGTAGGCAAATGTATTGACTGGCTCTTGCAGCATGGTACGCATGTCGGCAGCCAGCGACCAGCCTGGCTGCTCTTTTTTCAGCAGCGCCTGCTTGCAACGGAACAGGGCTTTGGCGCCCGCGCTGCCTTCGCCGGGAAACTCCGAGCAGAAACAGATACGGGCATTGAGCAGCTGTTCCTGCTTGAGCGTGGCTTCGGTTAACGCAAACTGCGCAGCGATGTGTACGCCATGGGCGGCGACGGCCGCATTCATGTAGTTGTATTTGATATCGTAGAGTTTGTTGCGCGACCAGGCCGGCGTAAACTGCACGCGGCCTGTCAGCATGCGCGGATGATCCATGAAAAAGCGTCCGACAAGATCATGCCGGTTGCCTATACCGGCAGAAACTGTCTGTGAAGAAGCCAGCAACAGACGCGCATTTTCAATGCCGCCGGTAGCCAGTACAAACAGGCGAGCAGTCACCGTAATTCGACGACCCGACAAAGTTTGCACATGTACTTGCGTGATCCGGTCGCCACCACTGTCTGGCACGATTTGCGTGACATTCGCATGCAAGAATACCCGCACATAACGCGCTGCCTTCAATTCGCGTCGGTAAGCTTTGCCAAACCGCAGAGGTGGACTGAATTGTGAAATCGAGTCACGAATGCGACCAGTCGTCAGTGGCACACGCCGCACGTCGGCGCGGTTGATTGACTCTTCCCAAAAGGCTGCATCAAAATTCAGCGGCCCCAGTTTGAGCAATGAATGCGTGCGCTGGTAGTATGGCATCAAGGTATCGAGGCCGAAGGGCCAACCGCTATGCGGCACCCATTCCCTGGCTTCAAAGTCCCACTTATCCAGCGGCCGGCTCCATCCACCCCAGCAATTACTGCTGCCGCCAAAAAAGCGTGCGCGACAGCCATCGGCAAAATGATAGGGCAAGCCAGTGGCCGCACCACGATACAAGTCGCGACTTTCATCGTCCGGTTCAAAGCCACCGCTCTCCAGCACGCAGGTGTCGATACCGTATTTTTCCATTTCACGTGCGAGAGTAATGCCGGCTACGCCGGCGCCGATGATGCATACGCTGGCAATGACTACTTTGCCCTCTGTCATCTGCCTTGTATCGATGAACATTGTCTGGCTCTCTTTATTATCAGTTGCAGTCAGTGCCGCCATATGTGCACTGCGCGACGCAGGCTTGCCACCCAATGCTGTACCTGCAAGACCGGATGACGCAGCATATTCAGGCGTGTCTTGTAGAGCACCAGCCTGGACAGTGGCTGCTCCTTGCCGCCGAGCCTGGTCTTGTAGTCATACTGTCCCCACAAAAAATGAAAGCGTGTCATACGTGCAGAAATGGCAGCCTGTATCGTCAGGTAGCAGCATAAAAACCCCAGCCGCAAATCGTCGTACTGTGGATCATGTGCAATCACGTGCATGAATACGTCAGTGCCTGACACGGTGCACAACAAGCCGGCGCGCACCACGCCTTCAATTTCAATGATGCCAATCAGGCCACGCTCATGCAGAATCGCCTGCAATCTACCCTCTTCCATATTGTCCATTCCATAGCGGCGCCCTTTACTGAACATGCGCGCTCGATTAAGCTGAAACACGGCAGCGATATCGGCATCAACGACCGCTTGCCCGCGCACAACCCGAAATTGCAAGCTCGGCTGCTTACGCCGGCTGCGTGCCAGGTGATAACGAATTTTTTCACGCGTATGACGTGACAGGCTGGCCAGATAGGCTGTGTCTGATAACGGCAAGCTGAGTACGAAGTCCTCCGAAAAAACCAAGCGTTGCACTGGATACGACAATGTCGAGTCATTCCAGTCGACGGCATGCAGCACAATGGCAGAGATCTGCGGTTGGTGCTGAAACAGGTCTTGTGCAAATGCACACAAATCTGCGGCTTCGATGCGGCAGACTTGATTGATGACTGTTGCCGTGCGCTTCCTCACTTCAAAGACCACCAGTGCAATGATGTCGCCGTTCTGGCTGCGCCCGACCCAGACTTGCGTCTGTGAGTTCAGGGAGCCATAAACCTGCAGATGCGGCTGACTGCAAAAAATGCTTTGCGTTAGCTGCTCCAGTGCCGGCCAGATGAATGCTGGCAGCGTGCCCTGATAGAACTCCGACGTCACGATCCTGTCGGGCAGATAAACTACCGGCTTGTTCATCCGGCGTCCGCCACGGACTTGCCTACTCGCTGTACGTCACCGACGTAGGACAGTTGACGGTATTTTCCATATCGGCTGCCGGCGCCATAGCCATAACGTCCGGCACGCAATTCCATATCATTGAATAGCACGCCTTTGGCCGACAGGCCGGCGCGTGCGAGCCGCTTGAGCGATTCGGCAATATCTCCCGGGGTCGTTACACCGGCGCGGGTGGCGATGAAAATGGCACCGGAGTGACTACATATGATGAGGCTGTCAGATACAGCAAGGATGGGCGGCGCATCAATCAATACCATATCGTAGTGTGGGGCGAGAATGTGCAGCAGCCCGGGCAATGTCGGACGCAACAAGAGTTCTGAAGGATTGGGCGGCAAGCTGCCGGTACTGATAAAGTCGACATGTTCAAGCGCGTTTTTGTGAACTAGCTGGTCAATGTCATGGAAGCCTATGAGCAGATCGGACATGCCACCGGCACGCGGAAAATTGAAATAGCGATGCAGATGACCATCACGCAAGTCGCCGTCAATGAGTAAAACTTTGCGCCCGCTGGCACCGAGCACGGCGGCCAGATTGGCCGAGACAAATGATTTGCCCATGCCAGCAGTCGGTCCAGTGATGACGATAATATTATTGCGCGCATGCGTCATCGTGAATTGCAAGGCAGCGCGAAAATTACGCAGGCTCTCAATGGCGACATCCATACTGGCAATGCGCGCGAGCAAGGGCAAGCTGTTCGACGTATTACTTTCGCCTGACAAGGACTGCTGCATTTTGCTGCGCGGGATACTGGCGTAAACGGGCAGTCCAAACATTTTTTCGATCTGCTCAGGATCGTCGAGCGCGGTTTGCAGCGAACGCCGGATAAAGGCGACCAATACGCCAAGAAAAAATCCCATGAAGATGGCAATGGCGATGATACGCGGCCGGTTAGGTGTGACTGGCTGATCCGGCTTGAGCGGTGCATCAACCAGCCTGACATTGCTGGCTTTCCCGATCGCGATCAACTGCAGCTGCTGTGCGCTCGACAAGAGCGCGGTATAAAGTTCGCTGTTGACTTTGACATCGCGCGCAAGCTTGACTATTTCCTGCTCCAATATCGGCAGAGTTTTGATCTGGCTGGCAGCATCGCGAATTTCATTGTTGATGTCCTCAAGCTGTTCGTCAACGCTTTTGACAGCCGGATGGTTGGCGGTATAACGCGACATGAGCTCGGTGCGCTTTTGTTCCAGCTCAATGCGGCGCGTACGTGCCGATGCCGAACGCTGCAAATTGATTTTCGCTTCCTCACCAAGATCAATCGTGCCATGGGCATTCCTGAACTGGTTATAGCGAACTTCGGCCTGCTCTAATTCCCCTTTTAATTCAGGTAACCTGCGGTTCAGGTAAGCAAGTGATTTATCGGCTTCCTCGGTGCGGCGCGAACCGTTCTGTTGCATGTATTCCTTGCTGATTTCAGTGAGCAGCTGGTAGACACCTTGTGCGCTATCGCCTTTAAGCGTTGCATTGAGAACGCCGGACTGCTTGCCCATTTCATTCACGCTCAGCGCCCGCTGAACTGATTCAATCGCGGCGAGCCGAGAACTGCGCGTGAGAAGAAATCGGGTACCGGGCCAGCCCCACAATTGCGCAACCGTCAACACAACCGGGCCATACGCTGTGGCCTGATTGACAGTTTCACCGACGCGTCCGTTGAGGCGAAGCCCACTGTCGGTTTCAATAACTTCATAGCGTCCGCCAGAGAGCATTTTGAGTTCGAACGGCCGGTTTTCCAGAACCTCCGGCACAGAAAAATCCGTCACATCGATTTTTGCCGCACCCCACGCATAACCACCGAGACTACGCAGCCACGGCATGGAGGCGGCCAGGCCGGTGCCGGCCACCATGTTGCCGATGAGGGGAAACCGGTCCGGGCGCGCATCGATATACAGGCGCAGGTTGTCGATGGCATGGGCGACTACAAGACGCGATCGCAAAAGTTCGATTTCTGCTGCAGCCGGCGTCTTGAAATCAATCATCGAGCCGGCTTCGCCAAGAATATTTTTCGGTTCGCGCTGGCCCTTTTCTTCTACATGTACCAGCAGGCTGGCCTCGTACTGCGGGCGCGCCAGAAATGCGTAGACCATACCCAGCAAGCTGACGACTAATGCAATACTGATGATAAGCCAGCGTTGATCAATGATCGTGTTGAGGTATGACGACAAATCCGCTTCGCTGTCGTCCGACAGGATCAACGGCGGCTCAGGTGGCGCGCCCAATTGCGGCATCAGGGAATTGTTCATGGAGCGGCTCTCGCAATAGGATTCAATTCAAAGCACAGACCAGCCGTCTGTTGCGTGCCAGTTGCGGCAAGCGGCGCTGCACTGCACGCTCGATCAGACAATAGGCATGCTGAAAAGCAGGCAGACCCTGCCGGTAGGGATCGGGAATATCGGCCGCACAGCTGTCTCCTAGCCGAGCCAGCTTGGTTGATGCAGCCGGAAAACGTTGTGTGACAAATTCCAGCTGTGCGTGATCCATGGTGAAGACCAGATCAGCCTCGCGCATCATCCAGCTGCTAAGGTTGCGCGCACGATGGGCGCTGATGTCGATGCCGGCCTGCCACATGATTTCAACGGCGATCGGATCGGCAGCCGCGCCATCAAGCGCGCACAGGCCGGCAGAATAGATTTCATGGTGTGGCAAGAGTTCGCGCATGAGCCCTTCCGCCATCGGGCTGCGGCAGATGTTGCCAGTGCAAAGCAGCAGAATATTGCGGATCACGTCACTTCCCCGGTGTGGTGGCAATCACCGCAGTGGGTAAGGCACCCGGAATCAGCGCGCTGATGGTGCGGTTCCAGTTGGTCAGCGGCGTGGCGGCGACATAGACCACGTCTTTCGGGTTGAGCTCGAAGCCTTCGGCCATTGCCAGCGCGCCGGGCGCATTGGCATCGAGCTGGTAGACCACCGATTCGCTGCTGCTCCTTCGTACCACATAGACTTGCCGCGCATCGCCACTGACCGGGTTGATGCCACCCGATTCGCCGAGTGCTTCATTGAGCGTCAGCCGTCCGTTGCGCATGGGCAGAGCGCGCGGCGAGGTGACTTCGCCGGAGACAAAAATCTTGCTTTCTTCGCGCGACAGCACACGCACTACGTCGCCGCTGGCCAGCATGATGGTGCCGGGATTGACGCCTCGCTGCACCAGCAGCGGCATATTGATCTGGTAAGTCTTGCCCGCGCGGGTGATCGCGATACGGCTCTGGTCGGCGGTGGGCAGCATGCCACCGGCACGGTTGATCGCTTCGAGCAGCGTCATCGGAATATCGTTGATTGGCTGAACGCCGGGCAACTTGACTTCACCATCAAGATAGACGCGCTTGCTGCGATACGACAGCACGCGCAGCGAGACCTTCGGGTTTTTCAGGTAAAACGCAAGCTTTTTGGTCAATTTTGTATGAGCCTGCTCAGGCGTGAGGCCTGCGACATCGAGCTTGCCTGCATATGGAAACTCCAATATGCCGTCCTGATCAATTTCGAAGCCGGATTGCTGCTGCGCTAATGGGCTGGCGGCCACGCCGGCGGCGCCAACGGCACCCAGCGGTGCCGCAGGCAGCATCGAAGCTGACAACTCGGGATGGTCCCAGACGATAATCTGCAAGACGTCGCCCGGTGAAATTGTATAAGCGGTCGCGCGCGACATCAGCGTGCTGATATTTTCTGTTACTTGCTGTTCGCGTGCTGCGCGCTCCTCTCGCACCAGTTTCGGTGTGATGGGACGGATCTCGCTCTTGATCTGGTCTTCGGCAGCGACTTGACTGGAGAACGGATTGGATTGGCCGAACTGTATGCCGGGCGATAACGACGTGCAAGCTACCAGCAGTGCGCATCCTGCCAAAAGGATAAATCGGTATGTGGTATCTGTAAGAGCTGTGTGAGCTGTGCGACCAGTGCTGCCAATTCTACTGCCTGCATTTCGCTGCCACTTCAGTTGCCACATTCGCTGCCACATTTGCTATCTCCGCTGAAACCCGCCAAGTCATGTAAAAGACTTTACGGTGATCGGCGCAGGATGCTATTGAGATCGCTCAGGCTTCACGCAGCGTTTGCAACGGTGCTTGCGTCAGTACAGATCGCAAGCCTGCCCAGCCGCCGCCCAGCGCGCAAGCTGCACCGGCGAGAATGCCAATGAACCAGAGCATTGGACTGAAGGTCCAGGCAAAATCAAAGACGAAGCGCGCCAGCACCCAACCCGTCAGCGCTGCGCCGCTCGCTGCCATGGCACCGGCGACGGTGCCTATCAATGCGCATTCGATCCATTGTGCGCGCGACAATTGCCGACGCGTTGCGCCAAGCGCGCGCAGGATGCCGGCTTCGCGCAGACGCTCCTGCTGCGAACCGAGCATGGCCGCTACCAGCACCAGCACACCGGCTGCAAGGGTGAAGACAAACAGGAACTCGACCGCGGCCACGACTTGGTTAACGACTTGCTGAACTTGAGCGAGCATGCTGCCAACGTCGACTATGGTCAGGTTCGGATACGCATGCATTAATTGATTCACCAGCGGCTGCTGTTGCGGTGGCAGACGAAACGCAGTGATCCACGTGCGCGGCAGGGTCTGGACTGCCGAAGGATTGAGGATCACGAAAAAATTCACGCGCATCGAGCCCCAGTCAAGTTTGCGCAGGCTGGTAATGCGCGCCTCGACCATCTGTCCGGCAACATCAAAGCGCAGCGTGTCTCCGAGCTTCAAACCAAGTGTCTTGGCCAGTCCTTGCTCGACAGATGCTTCCGGCGCACTGCCGGCTACGAACCAGCGACCGGCGATGATTTTGTTTTGCGACGGCAGCGCAGCCATCGTCGAAAGATTGAATTCGCGTTCTACCAGTCGCCGCGCACGTTCATCTTCAAAACTGTCGGTGCTGATGTCACGGCCGTCGATTTGCAGCAGCCGCCCGCGTATCATCGGATAGAGTTTGGCGTCAGTGATGCCGCCCTTGTCGAGCAGACTGGCGATGGTATCTTTCTGTTCCGGCTGGATGTTGATCATGAAATGGTTAGGTGCATCTGCCGGCGACGACTGCCGCCATGCAGCCAGCATGTCTTGCCGTGTTACCGTCAGCAAGAGCAAGGCCATCAGTCCGAGCGCCAGCGCCACCATTTGCACCACGCTGGCTGCGGGACGACGCTTGAGCGAGGTCAGGGCGAAGCGCCAGGCCGGATAATTCAGCGGCGCTCGCAACAGATGCAGCGACTTCAACAGCGCACTTGCGATCAATGCAAAGACCAGCAGCGCAGCACCAAAGCCGGCCGCAGTAATCAGCCCGAGCCGGACCTCGCCTGCCTGCCAGACCAGCAGCCCGATGAAGCTGCCCAATGCGAGCAGATAACCTGCGAGCGTGAACGCTTGCGGCGCTTGCGGTTCACGCCTCAGCACGCGGTTATGCGGGACATTGCGCAGTTGCATAACCGGCGGAAGTGCGAAACCGAGCAACAGCAGCAGGCCGGCAGCAATGCCTTGCAGCAGCGGCAGCCAGCTGGCTGCCGGCAAGCTCACATTCATGAGCGGGCCCAACCAGTGCAGCAACGCGAAGTGCGCACCAAATCCTATGGCTACACCACTCAGGCTAGCGGCCAGGCCCAGCAGAAAAAATTCGATAAGAAATAACCACGTCAGCTGGTTTTGCGTCAGGCCCAGGCAGCGCAGCATGGCGCAGGCATCCAGATGCCGTTGCATGAACCGGCGCGCCGCCAGCGCAATCGCCAGCGCGGCAAGCATGGCCGAGAGCATGGCTACGAGGGCGAGAAACTGCCGCGCACGGTCCAGCGTCGCGCGCATTTCAGGGTTGCCGGTATCAAGCGTTTCGATCTGTATGCCGCGCAGATGACCATCCTTGATCTGCGCTTCTATCCACTTTTGATATTGGGCAAGCTGATCCTTCTCGCCGGCAAGCAGCAGCCGGTAACTGAGCCGCGAGCCATTTTGCACCAGACCGGTGGCAGGCAAGTCTTCAGCGGCAATCATCACGCGCGGGGCGAAATTCATGAAACCTGCGCCACGGTCTTGCTCGCGCACTATGCTGGCGGCAATCGCGAAGCGCTGCTGGCCAAGCTGCACACTGTCGCCCTGCCGCACATCACGCGAAGCCAGAAACCCCGGGTCAACCCAGACCGTGCCGCGCGCAGGCGTACCCTGCGCAAGCTGCTCCTTGCCGTTGACAGACAGTGTGACTGCGCCGCGCAACGGGTAGCCAGCCGATACCGCCTTCACTGCCACCAGCCGCGAATCTTCGGCCTCACCTTTAACGGTGCCGGCCATGCTGGGGAAACTGATGGTGTCGGCAGTGGCGAGCCCGCGTCTGGCGGCTTCGGCATACCAGTGCGTTTTGAGCGCTTGGCTGCTACGCACCACCAGATCCGCGCCCAGCAGCTGGCTCGCGTCACGCGTCAGTGCGCCGTTCATGCGGTCGACAAAGAAGCCGACAGCCGACAAGGCGGCGACCGCCAATACCAGTGCGATCAACAGAAAGCGCAATTCGCCGGCGCGCCAGTCGCGCGCAGTCATTCTTGCTGCCTGGCGCAGTGGAAGGCTCAGCCAGAATGACTGCAGCCGCAGCAAGGGCACTCTTAATAGCGCAATCATTATTGAGGAACCATCATTGGGGAAACATTAGTGCGCGGCGAAGAAGCGGTCCACTTCATCGAGGTAGCTGACGCGGCGCGCGTCATCCAGAAAAGCTGCGTTAAAGCTATTGCGCGCAAGCGCATGCAGATGCTCACGGGTCAGCGGCAAGGCTTCTATGCAGGCAGAGAAATTCTGGTTCAGGTAGCCGCCAAAATAAGCCGGATCATCGGAGTTGACGGTTGCCACCACGCCGGCGTCGAGCAGTTGCACCAGATTGTGGTCTTCCATGCGGCCGAAGACGCGCAGCTTGATGTTTGACAACGGACAAACGGTCAAGGCAACTTTGTCGCGTACCAGTCGCTCGACCAGCACCGGATCTTCGACGCAGCGCACACCATGGTCGATGCGCTCGGCATGCAGCAGGTCAAGTGCGTCGCGAATATAGTCCGGTGGGCCCTCTTCGCCCGCATGGGCAACGAGCCGCAAGCCAAGTTCGCGGCAACGGGCAAAGACGCGGGCAAACTTTTCCGGCGGATGACCGCGCTCCGACGAATCGAGTCCGACACCGATGAACTTGTCACGGTGCGGCAGCGCCTGCTCAAGGGTCTCAAACGCGGCATCTTCCGACAGATGACGCAGGAAGCACAAGATCAGCCCGCTGCTGATACCGAATTCCTGCTCGCCATCCCGCAAGGCGCGACTAATGCCGTTGATGACTGTGGCAATCGACACGCCGCGGTCGGTATGGGTTTGCGGATCAAAGAAAATTTCGGTATGCCGTACCCGGTCGGCCGCCGCGCGCTGCAGGTAGGCACGCGTCATGTCATAAAAATCCTGTTCATGCAGCAGTACGCTGGCGCCTGCATAGTAAATGTCGAGGAAGGATTGCAGATCTTTGAAATCACAGGCAGCGCGCAAGGCATCAACTGACGCAAACGGCAGCGCGACCGCATTGCGGTTGGCAAGGGCAAAAATCAGCTCGGGTTCGAGCGAGCCTTCGATATGCATGTGCAACTCGGCTTTCGGCATGGCGCCGGCGAGCGCGTGCAAGGCTTCATTCATTCAGGATTCTCCACAAGCATGACCGGCATACATTGCCGTTCTGGGCATCAATTGTACTGAGTCCCCCGCGATGATGCTGGCCAATGCCTGTGAATTACATTGATGCTCCTTTCATGCCGTCCAGATGCGTATGCTCATACGCCTCCTGACAAGGAGCGCAGCGCTCCGCTGCCGGCATTGCCAGCAGACGTTCATACGGAATGGGATAGCCGCAGCTTATGCATTCACCATAGTTGTCAACAGCGATTTTTTTACGCGCCAGCTCAATCGCCCGCAACTCTGTCATATCGCGCGTGACGGCGGCGTTCCCGAGGTCGATAGAGAGATTGGCAAAAGACAAATCACCCGGATCCGGCACTTCGCTGGCTAGTTGTACATAATCATCTTGCAGATTGACTTCGCGTCGTATTTCATCGCGCAAGGACTGCTCGCGCGCTTCAAGCACGGTACGCAAATGGTTTTTTTGCTGCTCGTTTAAGGTATCCATAGGAATTTCCGTGCGATCAAGTAAGGACTGCAATAAGGACTGACACAACAACTGCAAGGACGTGAATGCCGTTTTCGGAACAACTCTGCCGAACTTTGAGCATTTGATTCATTCTGTTGGCAGAAGCAAGGCCTTGGTTTGATCTTTGACAAGGAAGAACTGAGAGATTTCTTTACCGCGGAGGCAAGCTCATTTCAATTTTCTGTTTGATAATTTAAACCTAACGTGCGTGGCAACGACTTGCGAAATCAATATTTAGTTTTCAAAATATGAAAGCTTTGTTCACCAATCGTTCATAAAAATGGATGCAAATTCTGATTAAGATCAGTGCTTGCATCGGGCTTGATTTGGCTCAAGTGTCGGGTGCTGGACTTCAACCATATTCCCGCTAGACTCACGTTTCTAGCTATTAACTTGCAAGCTGATACGAAGAGCGCCGCCATGAATCCTGAATTTACTGCAGAAGAGTTGATCGATGAGTTACTGGCCACAACAGGTCAGCATCCTATGAGCCTGCGCGAACAGTATCTGTTACGCGAAACGCTATACAGCCTGACGCGACTGATCCGCTCAGAGCAGTTGCTTGAAATCAGGCAAAACGTCGCAAGGCTGATCCCTTACTCCTTACGTCCGATGCACGTTCGTCGTGGCAGAGGAAAACGCACAATGGCCATGCCCGCATCGGGCCAGAAAAATCTTGCCTTTGGCCGTCTCGAGTAATCAGAGGGCCGCATGTCCCCGTCCCTACGCTGAAGCGGATATTGCAATTGCAAGTACGTTGCTGAGATTGGTGCTTGCAATTGCCTTGTTTTAAATCAGTTTCAGTTTATTGATGACAATCATGGACTTAGTTGCCGTCCAGCAGAGTTATCCACAAGTTTGTCCACCAGTTATGTGCGTAACAATGCGCATCCAGCGTACTTCGTCGGGCGTCCCTTGCCGGATCACTGAACTCGTTACTGTAAGTCTGATCAAATCAATGACAAATTCATTCATTCAGACTCCTGCCATACTGATGAACCCTCCAGTACACTTGCCTGAAGAAGCTGATATCGGCAGCGGCGAAAAAACACCCGGTCAGACTGAGACTGAAAAAATGATCGGGCAGATTCCAGCGCAAAAAAATCAGCAACTTTGCAAGTCTTCACCAAAAGATCAGCACAGCACAACATCGGAAGCGCAGGCCGGCACATCTCTGCCTGAAGCATCGCAATCATCGGAAGAATCCGGCACCAGCAAGCAGCGGTCGAGCGACAAGGTCATATAGTCATAACTATTGCTAACGCAGTGCGACAATAGCTTCACATACTTAGGCGCCACGATCTCCCCGATCAGCGTACAGATAATTTCCAGCGCTTCCCATGGATGGCTATCATCATAATGAGAATGCAGCTTAAGCCAGCGCATCGCCTTTTTTCGTTTGCCGGGTTCAAATGAATTTTCATATGTATCTGTCGAACAGATCAGCTGCGACCATTCGCCGGTAGCGCCTTCAATAGCCAGATTGGTAGCAGCCATGCTGGTAGCCAGCGAATCGCGCTTGCAGCTATGCCAGCACCAGTGATTAAGTGCCTGACTTTCTGCCGGCAAGCTGGCTCCCCACAATTCCTGTTTTGACAAACCACAGGCCGCCGCCCATTCAACCCATTGATCTGCATGATTTTGTTCAACGCGAATATTGCTCATCAAGTATTTCCGCGCCATGTTTTCACCGATTGAGCGCCCATACTGAATTTTGCATAGATTGACTGCCATATATTGCGGAAATTGCTCAATCACGGGCCAGCCTGCGAGTAAGAATTGGCGCGTTTGCTGCGGGGGCAGATTACCATCGCGCATTTTTAAAAACAAAGGATGCTTGACGACCTTTTCCTTTGCAGCCTGTGTGCCAGAAAGAACGTCGGCCGCCCACGACGGGTAGCTGCGAATATCCATTAAAGGTCCAGTCCGCTTGAATTCTTGAAACATTTTAATCTCCTGATCCCAATATTTTTGAATAATAAAATTCTGTTCGTAAAATCTACGCTTCGACATAAACGCAGGCATGTTGGTTCACAGACTATTTAATTTCCATCAAAAGAAAAAAAGAACTAACCGGCTTCGCAAGTGGTCTGCTTAAATTGATAGAAATAATTTGCTGTCACCACCTCCTGCAAGCAACACGCAGGAGCATTGATTCACTGAGATTCAACGCTACGATTGATTCAAAGTATGCTCGAGCAGAACAAGCTCAAACACGTTGCCTTTCTGGTCGGGCCAACAGGAAAAATAACGAGCTGGAACGAGCCCTGCCAGCGTGTGCTCGGTTACCACGAAAGCGCGGTATTGTTGCGTTCCCTCACTAGCCTGCTCGTACCGGAAACAAGGAAACAATGTATGGAGCGCTTGCGGCAGGCGCGCATGGATGCCGGCATTCTGGATACCAAAGTCTTGCATCCTGATAGGGGGGCCTTGCCGGCCACGCTGACTTTCGTGCCGCAATTTCGCAAATACGGCAAGTTCAGTGGCTACAGCATCATTGTCAGCCCGCTCGCGGATCGCAGTATCAAAGATTCAGAACAAGAAGAAATTGCTCGTGTTTCCTTGAAGTCGATGGTGAATTATTTGGCCGGCACGTTCTATGTCATCAGTGAAGCCGGTCGTTTTGTACTCTGGAATAAAAGAGTGGAAGCGGCAACGCAATTAAGCACTGCGGAAATACGCGCCGTCAATGTACTGGACTTGTTTGCAAAAGAAGAGCAAATCCTCATCGCAGAAAAAATCCGTAAAGTTTTCGAGCAGGACAATGAAGTTCTGGTTGAAGCAAGCCTACTAGCAAAAACCCGGCCACCTACGCCATTCCTGTTTACCGGTGCGCGCTGCAAAATCAATGATTACTTCTATCTCGTTGGCATGGGGCTTGATATTTCAGAGCGCCGCAAACAGGAAGAACAATTGCGCGTGCGCGAACGCGCCTTGCATGCCAGCGGCAATGGAATTGTGATTACCCGCTGTATAGGAAATAAAAATCCTATCGATTATGTGAACCCGGCATTCGAGCGCATTACGGGATATGGAATGAATGAAATCATAGGGCGCGATATGCGTTTTCTGGCAGCGCCCGGCCTCGATGAGTGGGAACGTAGCCAGCTTCGCAAAGCCATCAATGAACGCAGGGAATGCCACGTAATTTTTCGGAATTTACGTAAAAGCGGCGACATTTTCTGGAATGATCTGAACGTTACCCCTGTACAGGACGAACACAAAGTCGTTACACATTTTATAGGCGTTGTTAATGATGTGACTGAATCCAAGCATCGCACTTCGCATCTCGAATATGAAATCAACCATGATTCACTGACGGGACTGGCAAACCGGAACTTGCTATGGGACAGACTCGAACAGGCTATCAATGCGTCGCAAAGAAACAAGGCGCTGGTCGCCGTGATGCTGCTTGACCTGGATAATTTCAAAGCCATCAACGACACCATGGGACATGATGCCGGCGATGAAGTCTTGAGGGTGGTTGCGCGCCGGTTGCTCTCATCCGTGCGCGACAGTGATACTGTCGCGCGCCTTTCCGGTGATGAATTTGTCTTGATTCTTTATAACCAGCCCTCATTGCGCTATACCTTGCGCATGATTGACCGCTTGCGGGAAGAATTAGCCAAGTCCATCTTAATCAACGATAAGGAAATTTTTGTCGGCTCCAGCATGGGTGTGAGTATGTATCCGCATGATGGCGCATCAGCCCATGAACTGATCAAGGCGGCTGATGTAGCGATGTATCACGCCAAAGCGAGCGGGCGTAATGAGGTGAATTTCTTTTCAACTGAAATGAAATCCCGCGCCGAGGAAAAAAACAAGCTTGAAAAAAGCATGCGTACGGCAATAGAGCGCGATGAAATTTTTTTGCTTTATCAACCCAAGATCAATTTACGGACTGAAAAAATTATCGGGGCCGAGGCACTGCTGCGCTGGCAGCATCCGGAGCACGGGATTTTGCTGCCGGATTCCTTTCTGCCGGATGCCGAAGAAAACGGGCTCATCGTCGCTCTCGGAGAATGGGTTATCCAGCATCTGTGTTCGGCACTGCAACGCTTGCATGAACTTGGATTCGCTGATTTATCCGTATCGATGAATGTCTCATTTCGCGAGTTCAGTCAAAAGAATTATGTCTCCATGGTGAAAAGGAACCTGAAAGAAGCTGGCCTGAATTCTGATGTATTTGGGATTGAAATTAAAGAATCTCACCTGATGCGCAATCCTAAACTGGCGTATGAAATGTTGAAAAATATGCGCGAGCTAGGTGTAAAACTGACCGTTGAGGAGTTCGGCATAGGGCCAAGTTCCTTATCGGACCTTCCGAAACTTCCAGTGACGAACCTGAAAATATCGCGCTTATTTATTGAGGAAATCAGCAATGCCGGCAAAACCGGTCTCATTGCAAAAACCATGATCAACATCGGCCACAACATGAATTTAAGTGTCATTGCCGAAGGCGTCGAAACGCGAGACCAGCTGGATTTTTTACGAAGAAACAGCTGTGACCAGATGCAGGGCAATCTTTTTAGTGCGCCAGTTTGTCTTTCGACATTTGAAAAATTAATTCATCAGCAAAATTTATCCGCCTGAAACCGAACTTGCCCTTGGGGGTAGTAATTGACACGCCACAACCCCTCTATAATCGTAAACACGAGTGCAATTACAAATAAAATAACTACTAATATAAAGGTTCGTGTTGAGACAAAACCTTTCTCGCCGCATCGTCACCATCCATGACGAACGGGATGCCGTGCGGCATGCACGTGGTCGAGTCATCATCATTGACGACGACGATGCAATCCGCCAAGCCGTTTCAGCCTTGCTTCTACTCGAAGGGTATGCAACCGAATTGCACACCTCGGCGCTGGCCTATCTGGCAAGCCTTGAACAGCCTGAACCCGTCTTCCCGGGGCCACACTGCATCCTGCTTGACGTAAAAATGCCGAACTTGACCGGCATTGAATTACAGCGTCGCCTGAGCGAACTGGCGCAGACGACACCTATCGTGTTCATGAGCGGAGGCAGCGGCGCATCCGATGCGGTGCAAGCATTTCGTGCCGGTGCCTCAGACTTCCTGATCAAGCCTTTCGATGAAAGCATGCTGCTTGAGGCGATCAGGCACGCGCTCAAGACAAGCCGTCATGAACAGCAGGACAAGGATCAAATTCACGCCATCACGGCGCGCCATGACAGCTTGTCAGAACGCGAAATGCAGATTGCCAAAATGGTATCGAACGGCATGCTCAATCGCGATATTGCCGCAGAACTCGGCATAGCAATCCGTACCGTCAAATTGCATCGCATGCACATGATGCGCAAACTGGGCGCTGCCAACGTTATTGAAATGGCTCGCTTGCTGGACCGGCTCGACGAATAATTTTCCTGATTGCCCTTCGGGTCTATATGCAGACAGGCATTCGTAAGTTATTTTTAATAAAAATCTACAATTAGTAATTCATCCGGAGATGCCAGAATGCCTGAAAGCTCGGACCTGAGCGGTAACCATCTGTCAGACAAGCACACGCCTTTTATACTGCGCGCAGCGAGTGAATCGCTTGCGGAAATTTCCCGCAAATGGCTTGCTGATATCGAACCCGAGAACTTCACTGCCTGCCATGAATATCTGGCAGCGGTGAGGCTCGCGCGCCATATGAGTAAAATTGATGTGTGTCGCGCCAGCCAGATTAATGGCGAACCGACATCTGGCGTATCTTTGCCAACCGTTTCAAAAATAGAAAGCGGCACTTATGGGGAGCCCGGTTTTCGCACAATGATACGGCTGGCGCGTGGCTATGGAATACCGCTTGCAAATCTTGAACGCTTCTTCGAATAATGTTTTTAGTGCAGCTTAAAACATCATTCATTATTTAGATCAGATGATGTCAATTTAGGCCGAATAGACAGTAGTCAGACAGCGAATGAAAACTAACAATATGCTTGCCTCGATCGAAATCGACGGCCAAAAACTGAAAGCAGCGCGAGAAGCGAAAGACCAAACCATTGTAGAGATGGCAGCGTTGCTTACTTTGTCACGCGATCAGGTCAAGTCCATTGAGGAAGGCGGCGACAAACCTTTCTATACTTCAGCCCATAAACTGCTGGCCGTTCGTAAATACGCCAACGCGCTTGGCATTCCCTACGACGACATTGTCACCGGCGAAGTCGCAGACCTCGCAATCGCTGCTCCGGAAGATGCGCCGCCGGCGATGCATGTGCATGTCGCCCAGCCAGCCACTGCCTCCGAGTTGAGAATGGCAGCAGTTGCACGCAATGCCGCGATTCGCCGCCGAACCCTGGTTGCCGGCGGCATTCTCTGCGTCTTGCTGGCGCTGTATGCCAAAGTGCGTGGCAACGGCGATGATATCGAGACTCATCAAGAGCAAAGTGCACTCACAAATGAGATGGCAGATGATGCAGACAAAAATACTGTCGTTCATCCTGTACCGTTCGTAGTTGACGCAAAACCATCGGGCGAGCGCGCACCAACTGTGCCAGGGCAGCCAGCACCTGCAGTGACGGTGGCGGCAGTGGCAGAGACGGGCCTCAGTGAAGGCAACTGCCCGCAAGAACAGGCCGGCGTCGAACTCAAAACCTGGTCGCCTGCTTACCAGCGCAAACCTGACACAAGACTTTTCCTCATCAGCCAGCACGGCGGATCGTTGTGCGTTGCAGATGTCAGCGGCAATTCGAAACGCATCATCTTGAAACCCATGGTCGGCCAGTCGATTGCTGGCAAGCCGCCATACACGGTGCGCTCCGAGAATTTAATGCAAGTTGAAATCTACCTGCAAGGACTGCGCGTGAAAGTCCCTACCGATGCACATGCGCTACGCCTCATACCGGCTCGAAACACCCTGCCCCAACCGGCAGAGCCAGCTCCAGCCACTGCGTCGAACGCCTGAGCACGCATTCCAAGGTTTTGCAGCGCAACACCAGCTCGCTGCTTTCGATCTCCTTCTCTGCTGCCCTTGACTGCAAGTGCTGGCTGCATGCGCCAGCAGGTTTTTACGGCAATGCAACATCGATAAGGATTGACGGCGTCTGCTGTCAATTGGAATATCCGTTCACTGTATGTGTTTGCGAATCCAGTTTTACATCCAACTGCGCGACCAGAAAATAACAATTAAACAAGGAAGAGACTATGAATAGTTACCCGACTACGGGCCGGGTCCGGCGACTCTCAACGATTGCTGCGGCAGGTTTACTCGCATTGGGTCTGGCTGGCAGCGCTGCTGCTGAAGAATTCAGGGTTGGAATTGTCAGCTTCTTGTCGGGACAGGCAGCAGACAGTTTCGGTGTGCCGGCTGTGAACGCCGCCAAAGTCCTGATTGACGCTTTCAACAAAGGCAAGGCGCCCGCACCTTACAACAAGACTGGCTTTGGCGGCATCACGATCGTGCCGGTGTATGTCGATGAAAATGGCGGCGCTACGCGTCAAGTACAGGAACTGCGCAATCTGTATGAAAGGGAAAATGTCGATATCGTCGTCGGCTATGTCAGTTCCGGTGACTGTCTGGCAGTTGCGCCGGCTGCAGAGGAAATGAAGCGCTTCCTGATTTTGTATGACTGCGGCACGCCGCGCATTTTTGAAGAAGCCAATTACAAATATGTGTTCCGCACCGCCTCGCACGGCGCGTCGGACAACGTTGCCGCTGCGCGCTATCTGAAAGCACGCAACATCAAGGTCAATTCCTTCAACATGATCAACCAGGACTATGCATGGGGTCAGGACTCATTGAAAGACTTCACGCTGTCGATGTCGGCGCTTTATCCGCAAGCCAAAGTGCTGGCAGATCAGCGGCCGAAATTTGGCGCCGGCCAGTACGGCACCGAAATTTCGCAGCTGATGTCGCAGTCGGCTGACGTCACTCATTCCAGTCTGTGGGGCGGCGATTTGCAGGCGATGATCCTGCAAGCCTCACCACGTGGTCTGTTCAAGAAAACGCAATTTGTACTGACGGCGGCCGACCATGTGCTGACGCCGCTGGGCGAAAAAATGCCGGACGGCGTCATACTCGGTGCGCGCGGCGCTTATGGCCTGATGGCGCCGAAGTCTGCACTGAATGACTGGTGGTGGTCGCTTTACCAAGATGCCTATAAAGTCTATCCGGTACAGGCACCGTACCGCATGGCACAAGCGCTGCTGGGTTTGAAGCTGGCCGCAGAAAAAGCGATGGCAGCCAATGGCGGCAAGAAACCGACACCGGAGCAACTGGCCGCAGCGCTGAAGGGCTCGGAATGGGATTCACCGGGTGGCCGCATCAAGATGGCACTGGGTGATGGGCATCAGGCAATCCAGCCGACTGCCATCGGCCGCACCCGCTATGACGCAAGCAAGAAAATGGTGGTGCTCGAAGACATACAGCGCTTCCCTGCCGAGTGCGTCAACCCGCCTGTGAATATGAAATCGGAAGAGTGGCTGAAGGCGGGCTTTCCGGGAGCGAAGTGCAATTGATTTTGCTGCATTGAGCGTTCGTTAAAGTCACCGGATCCCGACGTACGCCGGGATCCGGTGACTTTGATCTGCTAGTCCTAATCTGTAGTAATCACAATATCATCCCCATGAATCTCGCCCTCACCATCTTTATTGATGGTCTCACTTATGCCTCGTGGCTGTTCATTGTCGCGCTGGGCCTGACGCTGGTCTTCGGCGTCCTTAAAATCCTCAATATCGCGCACGGCAGTTTTTACGCGCTCGGCGCGTATGCCGCTGCCAGCCTCGTCGGCTGGTTTGCCAGCATGCAGTTCGCTCCGGCGCTGTCTATCGTTGCGCTGCTGCTGGCCGCTGTGATCGTCGCGGCGGTTGTTGCGCCTCTTTGCGAGCGCGGCCTGCTGCGTTACTTTTACGGCCGCGATGAAGTGCTGCTGGTGCTCGTCACCTATGCACTGTTCCTGATACTGGAAGACGTCACCAAGCTGATCTGGGGCGTTAATCCTTTCTATGTCTCCGAGCCGTATGCACTCTTCGGCAATGTCGACATTGGCAGCATGTCGTATGTCGGTTATGACTTCGTGCTCGTGGCTGTGGCCATCGCGGTCGGCCTGGTCGTTTGGTGGGGCCTGAACCGCACGCGCACCGGCAAGCTGGTATTGGCTGTGATTCACAGCGAAGAAGTCGCCTCCAGCATGGGGGTGAACGTTTCGCGAATTTATACGCTGGCTTTCGGCACCGGCATTTTTCTCGCGGCATTGGGAGGTGCGCTGACGGCACCGATGATTTCGGTGCAACCTGGCGTATCGGTCGGCGTGATCATTGTCTCGTTTGCGGTCGTCATTATTGGTGGACTTGGCAGCATTCCGGGTGCCGCGATAGGCGCGTTGATTGTCGGTTTGGCCCGCTCGAGTGCCGTGCATATGATGCCGGCTGCCGAATTGTTTTCGATTTATCTGGTCATGGCGGTGGTACTGATGTTCCGTCCTGAAGGCTTGTTCCAGCGCATACAGGCAAGGAAGATCTGAATGAAACCAATGCGAATTTTAAGTTCAGGACTGCTGTGCATTGCGCTGCTGCTGGCAGCCGGCACCATGATGCCGAAATGGTTGACGTTCTTGCTCACCATCGCCGCTGCCAACGGGCTGGTGTCACTTGGCATTGTGCTGCTGATGCGCAGTGGCGTGGTGTCGTTCGGACAGGGCATGGTGTTTGCAGCCGGCGGCTATGCGGCCGCGCTGGCATTTGGCAAGCTGGGGATTACGGATGCGGTGCTGCTCGCCATCGGCGGTGGCTTGGTGGCCACGCTGGTGGCGCTGCCGTTTGCCCATCTGATAGCGCGCTACCGGAATATTTTCTTTGCAATGCTGTCGCTGGCGCTATCCATGGTGCTCTACGGCGTGCTGGTCAAATCGGAAGTGCTGGGTGGCTCGGACGGTTTCAACATGGGACGGATTACTGTCTTTGGTATCAAGCCGGCAGATGCGTGGAGCGGCTACGTCAATTATGCGGTCACGATTATGCTGTCCGGGCTCATCGCAATTGCTGCGCGCGTGTACTTTGATTCCACTCGCGGTCTGGTGGCACTGGCAGCGCGCGATAATGAAATTCGGGTCGAGTATCTGGGCAGCTCGGTGCGCGAACTCATCACCATCAACTACCTGCTAGCCGCCTTTTGCGGCGGCATGGGCGGCGCGCTGGCAGTCATGGCGCTCGGCCATATCGAACCCAACTTCAGTTACTGGACCACGTCCGGCGAATTCGTGTTTGTCGCGATTCTGGCTGGCCACCACAGCGTGTTGGCCGTCTTCGTGGCCTCTACCCTGCTCGAGGTCGTGCGCTCGTTCTCGAGCCTGTACTTTCCGAACACCTGGCAACTGGTACTGGGTTTGTTTCTGCTTGCCGTGATCCGCTTCCTGCCACGTGGTATTGGGTCGATCTGGGAAGCGCGCCGTCAAACGGGAGAGCGCGCATGACTATCCCACAATCAAACGACCTCGCAATCTCGGCGCGCGGCGTTCAGAAAAAATTTGGCGCAGTCGTCGCTGCGGCCGATATTAATCTCGATATTCCGCATGGCCAGAAGCTCAGCCTGATCGGCAGCAATGGCGCCGGCAAGACAACCTTCGTCAACATGATCACCGGCTTCATCAAGCCTGATGCTGGCACCATTCTCCTGCATGGCGACAATATCACCGGGCTGGAGCCCCGTGTCATCACCCGCAAGGGCGTGGCACGCTCCTTCCAGATTCCGCAGCTGTATAAAGATTTGACGGTGCTCGACAACATGCTGGTGGCAGTGGCCAGCCAGCACGACAATCTGTCGTTCTGGCGGCCGGCTAAAAATGCAGCAGCCATTGCGCGAGCGCAGCAGCTACTGGAACGTTTTGATTTGAGCCAACATGCAAGTCGTGTCGTGAGCGAACTGCCTGGCGGGGTGCGCAAATTGCTCGATATTGCAATGGCACTGACCAAGCAACCAAAGCTGCTGTTGCTGGATGAGCCGACGTCAGGCGTGTCGGCCAATGAAAAATTCCCGATGATGGACACTATCATGCGCGCGCTCGCTGTCGAAGCCGTAACAGTGCTCTTTGTCGAGCACGACATGGATATCGTTGAACGCTATGCAGACCGCGTGGTGGCCTTTTACAGTGGCCGCATCATTGCCGATGACACGCCCGCTGCAGCACTGGCGGCACCCGATGTGCGTCGATATGTGACCGGCACGCTGCGCTGAGAGAAAAAACAATGCTGACACTAGACGAAATCAAAGTAGACATTCAATCGGTGCAGGTACTGCGCGGGTTTTCGATGACGGTGGCCGGCGGCAGCATGGTCGGCCTGATCGGCCGCAATGGCGCCGGCAAGAGTACGACTCTGCGCGCCATCATGGGCCATTTGCCGCTCAAGGCTGGCAGTATCCGTTTTGATGGCCAGGATCTGGCAGCACTACCACGTCATGCCCGTGCCGCGCTCGGCATTGGTTACATGCCGGAAGACCGCGGGCTGGTGCCGGAGTTGACAGTGGAAGAAAACATTCTGGTGCCTGTCTGGGCCTCGAAAAATTTGCAGGCCACGGAGCGGCTGGATTTTGTATATGGTGTGCTGCCGGAATTAAAAGACATGCGTGAGCGGCGTGCGCTGCTGCTCTCCGGCGGTCAGCAAAAACTGGTGGCGCTGGCACGCGCACTGGCCATCGGCAGTCGCCTGCTGCTGCTCGACGAACCGTTTGAAGGCGTTGCTCCGGCATTATCCGAACGGCTGTCGGAAGTCATCGCCGGTTTGTCGGGCAGTGCAATTTCCGTGTTGATTGCGCAATCGGATTTGAATCACTCCAAGAACTTGCTCAATGCCGAAGTCGTGATCGAGCGTGGCGAGAATTTGCAGGCTGCCTGACATCATGATCAACTGGAACGAGCATGTTGTGTTGCCGGCATTGCGCACTGAAACGCATTTTGATGGACGGCAGATGCGCTGTTTTAGCGAGCGCCCTGCCTCTTTTTATGTACTGTTTGCGCAGGCCGCGGCAAACCATCCGGCGACAGAAGCAATCTGTTGCGACAGCCAGCGTTGGACATATCGCGCAGCCGGGCAGGAAGTAGACCGGATAGCAGCGGGTCTTGTTGCCCATGGCATAGAACGCGGACAGCGCGTAGTACTTTTCATTGCCAACAAGCCGGAGTTTGTTTTCGTTTTGTTTGCGTTGCAAAAAATTGGCGCCATTGCGGTCCCGGTTGGCACGCGCGAACAAGCACCGGGGCTCGCTTATATCGTGAACCAATGCGGCGCAGCCGGCATTGTGTTCGACAGTGAACTCGCAGACCGCCTGCCTGCCAGCGATGTGCTGAAGCTTCGCGTTCATATCGGCGCGCCGGTCGCGCACGCTGTGTCGCTATCTGCCCTGAACGGTACGCCAGCAACTGCAGCGACAGTGAATGAAGAAGACTGCGCAGCGATTCTGTATACGTCGGGCACCACCGGCAATCCGAAAGGCGCAATGCTCACGCATTTGAATATTGCGCATTCCGTCCTCCATTACCAGACGTGCCTGAAGCTGACGCAGCATGACCGCGCAGCACTGGCCGTGCCGGCCAGCCATGTGACAGGCCTTATTGCACTGATTGCCGCCATCGCCCATGTCAGCGGTACGCTGGTGATCGTTCCGGAATTCAAGGCGGCCAGTTTCGTACAGTTGGCCGCGCAAGAGCGCATCACTTATTCTTTAATGGTGCCGGCGATGTATCAGCTGTGTCTGCTGCAGCCTGCCTTTTTCGAGCTGGATTTATCTGACTGGCGGATCGGTGCTTTCGGCGGCGCCCCAATGCCGGCAGCAACCATCGCGACGCTGGCATCAGCGCTGCCACAGCTCACGCTGGTGAATTGCTACGGCTCGACCGAGACCACGTCGCCTGCCACCATCATGCCGCTGGGTTTGTCAGCGCTGCATCCCGATAGCGTCGGCATTAGCGTGCCGTGCGCAACAATCACGGTGATGGATGAAAACGGCCAGCCAGTGCCGACAGGACAGTCCGGTGAATTGTGGATAGGCGGGGCAATGGTCGTGCCCGGCTACTGGGATAACCCGCAGGCCACCGCCAGCGGATTCGCCAACGGCTGCTGGCGTTCGGGTGACATAGGCTCGGTTGATGCAAACGGATTGGTGTCTATCCATGATCGCATCAAGGACATGATCAATCGGGGCGGCTTCAAGATTTATTCGGTTGAAGTCGAAAACTCGCTGATGAGTCTGGACGGTGTGCTGGAAGCTGCCGTCGTAGGCCAACCCTGTCCGGTGCTGGGCGAGCGCGTGCATGCTTATGTTTATGCGCCGCACAAGCAACTCGATGCGGCAATGGTGCAGGCGCATTGCGCCGCGCGACTGGCCGACTACAAGGTGCCTGAGCAAGTGATCTTCGTCGATAAGCCATTGCCGCGCAATGCGAATGGAAAGTTGTTGAAGCGGCAGTTGCGCGGATAGCTTGAAATTATTTTATTTGTTGATTGGTGAATGACGCGGGGATCCAGCGTCATTCGCCAATCATCAGATAGATCTATCCAATAAGTTCAACTACTCAATCAAGTATTGTTTTTCTCTTCACCACTGCCTGCCTCCTCTTCACCTGCATCAGCTGGCGCCTCTTCTGGCGCATCAACCGCCGGGATATTGGTTCTGGCATGTCCACTCAGGAAGTCATTCAGGTTTTTGTCGATTTCCGAGAGTGACTTTTCTGCCAGCGTCGCATCAAAAGCGCGTCCGTTCACTTTCAACAATCCGTTCGCGAAGTCAAAGCTGGCTTTTACGCCCAACGGCGTTTCTGCGGCAAGACCAAATGTGACTAAGGTTTTTTTCTCGTCTGTGGTGATGGCCTTGCCGGTTACGACCAGTTCACCGCTGGATTTGAGTGCAGATGCGAGCTTGACTTCAGGACCGGCTGACTTCATCAGCTCGACCATCAGATTGCCTGTAATGCTGCCACCGTCGACGTTACCGGTCAGTTTTGTGATGCCGGCAGAAAAGCCGCTAGTGAGCAGATTGCGGGTGGCGTTTCGCATCAATTGATTTTCTTCCTGCGTCAGATTACGAAAGCCACAGGATTTGCCCGACAGGTCGATCAGTGTTTCCATGCTCGCTGCATGCATGCCCTTGAAGGCCAATTGCAGCATCAGGTCAGTGACAAGCTTGCCGCCAAAGTTGGCGCTTTTCAGGCTGGGCGTGACAGCCATGTCGATGCGGTCACCCTGCTGGCTGACTTCACTGACGAGTTTGAATTCATCTGCGGTACCCAGCGATGTGCTGAACTTGCCAATTGTCAAAGCCGCGCTGCCGATGCCACGATGACGGTTGGCCATGTCAATTTGCATGCCGAGATTATCGAGCTCGACGGCATTGCCTGCACCGCGCTGAATGATTTTTCCCGTCTGCCAGTTAAATGCCAGCGTATCGCGGCCGATGGCGAGGGTGCCGGTCGAAGGTGAAATCGTCACGATCGTATCTTGCTTCGCCACTTTTAATTCGGGCAGATTCATGTCTGAATGAAGCGCGTCAAAGAAGTCGACCTTGCCTGACCCGCTGAGCTTGGCCTGACCGTTGAAAAGCCGTTCGAAGTCGGCGCGCGTCTGTCCCAGCGGCTCCATCGTCCATTGCATGCGCAGCACGGAGCCCGGCAAAATCAAATGCGACGTTTGATAGCTGACACGAACAGCGAGCAGTTCCGGCATCTGGCCGGACGCATCACAGGAATCGACAAGGCTCAAGTCAAACTGGCCGGAGGCAGAAAACAGACTGGTTTTGTGTTCGAGGTTTTTTAGCTGGTACGTTGAATTCTCCACCGGGTGCTGGACGAGCTGCTGCAAAGCGGACTCGGTGCGTTTGACGCTGTAGAAACTGGCAGCGGCCCAACTAGCCAATAATAAAGTGATGCCGACGGCGGCAATGACGATGCGACGCGTTGATGTTTTCATGTAGGAGCACAGTGATGAATGATATGTAAATTATATCATTCATACTTACTCCAAAGAAAGCTATCAAGCCCTCTATGCTAGCCCTCGATGCTAGCCTGCAAGCTAGCCGTCAAGCGTGCAGCAGCATGACCAGCATGACGACAATAAGTGCCGCCGAGGTCAGGAATGCCAGAGCACGGCTCGGCCTTAGTAAGCTTGACAGCTCCGCCACATAAGTTGCCGGGAGCGGTAACTGATTGATCTGACGACTATGTTCTGGCCGACCAGAACGGTCTTCAGCGCGACGTGAACGCGATGCCGCGGCTGCTTGCCGCAGTTGTGTTTCTGTCCGGGCTATCCACAAGTCATGTTGCTCGCGCAGCTCAGGATCAGACAGGACGGCATACGCCGCTCCAATCAACTGGAAAGCCCGTGTGCTGTCGTCTGTACCCTGATGATGGTCGGGATGGAATTTCTGGCTCAAGCTTTTGTAGGCAGCTCTGATCACTTCGGGCGGCGCATTGCGCGCGACCTTCAGGTTGTCGTAATGCGTTTGAAATTGACTCATTAATCGATATCCGCTGACAGCTAATACCAACAGGCTAGCCCTCACAAAATATTGTCAGTTGAGCAATGTCAAACTCAGGCTGTTGATTGCCATATCACTGCTTGATCAATCAGGCCAAGTTCGGCAATGCCCAGCAAAGCCTGGGCAATATCGATCTCCTTTTGCAGAATGCTGATTGCCCGCGCCACGCCAGCCTCGCCGCCCGCCGCCAGCCCATAGAGACCGGCTCTTCCAATCAGACAGGCGCTCGCGCCCAGTGCCATGGCTTTGACAATATCGCTGCCGCGCCGCACACCACCGTCCATCAAGACTTCGCATTGTCCGTCGACAGCCTCAACAACACCCGGCAGTGCTGCCAGCGCCGAAGGCGTCCCATCAAGTTGCCGCCCTCCGTGGTTCGACACGATAACGGCATCAGCGCCATGACTGACTGCAAGCCGCGCATCTTCCGGGTGCAGGATGCCCTTGATTGCCAGCTTGCCCGGCCACTGCGCGCGCAGCCAGTCCAGATCTTTCCAACTGACAGAAGCATCAAACTGCGCGCCTATATGTGCAGCGAGACTGGTCAGATTGCGCCTCGGATTCTTCGCCTCTTCCAGATTGCCAAAACTCAGGCGCGGGCCATTGGCGATGCGCCATAGCCAGCCAAGCCTGCGAGCGTAATCGAACAGCTTATCGAGACCCAAACGCGGCGGCACTGTAAACCCGTTGCGCACATCGCGCTCGCGGGTTCCCTGTACAGGCATATCCACAGTCAGCACCAGCACCGGACAGCCGGCCAGACGAGCACGTTCCAACAGCGAAGCGGTAACTCCGCGATCTTTTTGCACATACAGCTGAAACCAGTGATCGCTGCGTCCAGCTGCCGCAACTTGCTCTATGCTGCTACTTGAAGTGGTGGACTGGCAAAAGCCAACACCCGCTGCAGCCGCCGCGCGCGCCATTGCCAGATCGCCATCAGGCCAAATTACACCAGCCAGCCCCGTTGGGCCCAGGATCATCGGGGATGCAAATTGCTGGCCCAGTACCTTACATGCCTGGCTGCGCTGACTGACATCGACCAGCACGCGCGGTGCAAAACGTACTTGCGCAAAGGCTTCCAGGTTGGCGCGCAGGCTACGTTCGTCATGTGCGCCACCGTCGACATAGCCAAATACAGAGCGCGGCAATTTGGCGCAGGCAATCGCGCGCAGATCCGCCACGGTCAGCGCTTGTCTTAACTTCATTGGTCATTCCTTTTATTATTTTTTTACTAGTGCAGCGTGCCTGCAGCTATAAGTAAGCAACTTCGATATCATAACCAAGAAGCCGTACGATCGATGATTCAGCTGTTCCCTACTGACAGTGAGCTGTCGTGAACTGGCGGCCTTTGCTCCGGTGTATTTTTTTGCGAAATATGCCGCGCATGAATTGGCTGCTGCTCTTCGGGCGTGGGGGGCAGTTCCGAATAAATTTGCTCTTCGATGATATTGAGATATTGACTGCCATCGAGCGGCTTGCCAACATGAGGCAAGGTTTCACGGGGACCGTGCTGGCCGTGTTCAGCTTGATTTTGTGGAAGTGCCGAAGGATAGTTTGGCATCGTTGCTCCTTCTGAAAGAAAGTTGGCAGTGCCGGTCGCACTAACTAATTGGATAGCAGGCAATGCAAATGATTCTTTGATTTCAATGAATTATTTGCCACAAATTCTGCCACCATTCTCAAAGAACATTTCAGGAACTTGGCAATCTAACCAATTTTTTTATATCATCTTAAATAAGTTTCGCACAATTTTTTCAAGACGAATTGATGCCAAAGAAAAAATCAAGCGCCGACTCCGGACTGGAGCATATGATCTTGAAAGGTTCGCTTTCGGATATCCCTTCCGAAAGCAATGCAGTGCCTGATATTTTGCATGCAGTGCGCGAACATTTGGGAATGGAAATCGCGTTTGTCTCAGAATTCAAAGATGGCCTTCGCGTTTTTCGCTATGTGGATTCGACTTGGGATAACAGCCCTGTACATATCGGGGAAGGACATCCGCTGGAAAGCTCTTACTGCCAGCGCGTGGTGGACAAGCGTCTGCCGGAATTGATTCAGGATGCGCAAAAAAACCCGGTTGCCGCTGCAATGGATGTGACAGCTGCCTTACCAGTTGGTGCCCATCTGAGCGTTCCTCTGGTGCTCACAGATGGCAGCTTGTACGGTACTTTTTGTTGCTTCAGCAGGACTCCGGATTACAGCCTCAATGAGCGCGACCTGAACCTGATGCGCGCATTTGCCGAACTGGCTGCGAAAACGATAAGCAGAGAACGTACCAACAGTATTCAGGAAAACGCGAACCGCGAACGCATCCTGAAGACTATTCATAACTACGACATACGCATGGTCTATCAGCCGATTTTCGATATCCGTACGAAGCGGGTCGTCGGCTTTGAATCGCTGGCACGATTTCCCGATGCGGAAAACAGAACGCCTGACCGATGGTTTAACGAAGCGCATGCTATCGGACTGGGTGTAAAACTGGAATCATGTGCCATCAAACTCGCGCTCGATATTTTTCCGAACCTGAAAAATCCGACCTACCTGACTATCAATTCTTCACCTGAATTAATCATGGCCGGCGCACTCGACAAATTGCTAGAGCAGGTAACTGAACTGGATCGGGTGGTACTCGAAATCACCGAGCATGCAATCGTTCAGAAATACAAAGAGATCGCGGCGCGACTCGCTCCTTTTCGCAAACAAGGCTTGAAAATTGCAGTCGACGATGCGGGTGCCGGGTATGCCAGTTTTCGACACATTCTGAATCTGGCACCGGACAGGATCAAGCTAGACATGAGCCTGACGCGCCATATTGATACCGATCCGGCACGTAGAGCTCTTGCTGTTGCATTCGTTCATTTTTCTTCCAACACAGGCAGCCAACTGATCGCCGAAGGCGTTGAATCAGCCGCCGAATTGGCGATGCTGCAAGACCTTGGCGTAACCGGCGCGCAAGGGTATTTTCTGGGTCGGCCGATGTCGTTGCAAGATATGCTGGACAAATCATGGTGCATCATGAAACCTGCCAGCGCTCAGGCTACTTCGCCTGATCACGCCGCCTAGAATTTACGCCTTGGCACTAGAGTTCAATCAAGCCATGTCGCACCGCAATCAGTGTCAATTCCGCCTGATTCGCCACCGCTAGTTTTTGCTTGATGTTGTAGAGATGAGTGCCAACGGTACGCGGGGAAATGTTAAGCATCTCGGCAATCTGGTTAACCGACAAGCCTTTGGCCAGCTGAATAAAAACGCCGAATTCGCGTTCCGACAAAATTTCGATCGGACTTTTTTCACCATTGAACTCTTCCAAAGCCATCCGCTGCGACACATGCGTGTCGATGTACATGCGCCCCTCATTGACCTGCCGGATTGCATGGATCAATTCATCTGGCGCGCTGCGTTTGGACAGGTAGCCTAGCGCGCCTGCCTTGAGCATGTAGCGCACGTAGCTGGGGTCTTCGTGCGAAGACAAGCCCAGCACTTTCGCCAGCTTGTCACGCGAAATAATGCGCTTGGTCGCCTCCACACCCATGGTGCCACCAAGCGAAATATCCATGACGATCACGTCGGGTTTTGAGGCCGCGATCTGCAGATACGCGGCCTCGGCTGATTCCGCTTCGGCGACGACCTTGATGTCGTCCGTGGCATCAAGCAGCATACGAAAACCAAACCGCACTACCGCATGATCATCTACCAGCATCACATTAATTCGTTTGTTCATACTGCACTTTCTTTAACTGGTAGAGAAACACGTACATCTAGCCCACCCTCGGCAGAAGACAAGAATGCGATGCTGCCACCAAGCGACTCAGCCCGCTCCTGCATGCCGCGCACACCATAGTGGCCGTCACGTTTGAGGGTTACAGCACCAGTACCATTGTCCGTAATGGAGAGCGTAAGCTGGTTGTCTTGCATGGCAATTTCAATATGTGCACGCGAAGCTTGTGCGTGGCGCAGCACATTGGTCAGAGCTTCCTGAACAATACGATAGGCAGTCAGTTCGAGACCGGCATCCAGCGGCGGGATGTCGCCATCTACTTGTAGCTCAATTTTGAGTTCGGCGTGGGCGACTTGCGTGCCCGTAAGCAGATCGCGCACCGCATCGATCAGACCCATACCTTCGAGTTGTATGGGCCGCAAACGCGGAATCATGCGATGCATGGCATCCGACATCATGCCGGCGGTATCAAACAGCATCTGCGCCGAGCGCTCGATGGCGCCGCCCTTGACTTCCGGGTGCTGTGTAATTGACTTTGAAATAGTACGAATTGCCGTGAGCGACTGCCCAAGTTCGTCGTGCAGCTCACGCGCCAGCGATGCGCGTTCTTCCTCGATGCGCGCATGCAGCTCCTGGGTAAATTCGCGCTGCGTCGCCAGCCTCGCCTGCGCTTCTGCGCTAGCCTGCCGGACCTGAATATTCTCTTCCACCGCTTGTGCCATGCGATTGAACGCGCGCCCCATTTCGCCTGCTTCCTTGCCGGGCAAAGCAGGCAGACGGACATGATGGTCGCCCTGCTCTATTTCGAGCAAGCCTTGCTCAATTTTTTCCAGCGGCGCCAGCCAGCGGCCTACCAGCCAAAATATAAGTAAGTCGGCCAGCAGAAACAAAATCGATTGCGCAATCAAAATATCGCGCAAGTTGTCCCAGCCGTCGAGCACGGCACGCGTTGGATTGGTAGTTACCGCCAAACTAGAACCGTTGAGCGGAATGATGTGGGTTTTCATGGTCGGCGACACCAGCGCCGCATACCATTGCGGCGCATCGCGCCCAAGCTTGTAAGTCGATGGAGGCGAATCGTAGAGCAACTTACCGTTGTTGTCATAGAGCTGAATATCATTGGCCCGCACGCGACCAGTCGCGCGCAAAAAAGCGACCAGCTCCGGTAACTTTTCGGCGGCGTAAAAGCCGCTGATACGGCCGAGCAGTTGTGAAGCAATGCGGCCCGAGGCTTCCATTTCTTCGCGCACACTATTGCGCGTTGCCGTCACCTCAACCACGATGAGAAGACTGAAAACCAGCAACGTCAGTGAAGTGAAGATCAGGTTTATTTTCAGGCGCAGGCTCATCGCGGCAGCGCCGGCAAGGGATTTCGCAGGATGTACCGCTGCTCCGGTCTCGGATGTTTTTATCGTTTTCATTTATGATTGCTTGGCAGTCGCACGCACTTACAGGGTGGCGTTTGTGTCAGTCCTGCTCCTGCGCATGATAGCAGCAGGCACGTGCGCTGCGATCCTAACCAGAATCGCCGGCAAATGCCGCCGGACAAGTTCATGAAAATCATTAGGCTTGATTACGCGAAACCCAGATGCATGAAGATGTGAGGTGGCGCATGATTCAACTCACTGAAAGGCCAAAACCTTTCAGGCCGATATTAAAAAATTTACTTTCTAATTCTGGAGATAACTATGACCTGGCAAACCCCTGCAGCAATCGACCTGCGTTTTGGCTTCGAAATCACAATGTACATCGCCAATCGTTAATTATTGGCCCGGCAGCCTGGTCACAAGACTGGCTGCCTCTTTTCCCCTCTCCGTTTGGTATTTTTTAATGCGACCTTGATTGGTCGTTTTTTTTCGCCCGTTTATTTCTAATTAACTAATTTTCTTTTCGGTTTGCTTTGAATCGAGCAAAACAGATACTTATTTGTCATTTTAGTTCCCTAAAGCAAGTCAATTAATGATTTTCCTGATGGGCTTACTTTAGTTGCTCAGGTAGCATCCACCCCTTTTGAACAAGGTTAGCCCAGTAATTGGGTGGAGATATAAAAATGATAATGAAGAAAACAACCCTTTCCGTAATGGTGGCAGCCTGCTTCGTATCGACAGGTGCCATGGCGGAAGAAGGCAAATTGCTGGCTCCGGTGGTGGTGACGGCAACACGCGTTGAGCAAGACAGCTTTGATTTGCCTATGTCGATTGACAAGGTGGAGAAAGAAAATATTCAGGACGGGCAGCTGCGTATGACGCTGTCTGAGAGTTTGGCTCGTGTGCCGGGTATCACGGCACAGTACCGCAACCAGATGTCGCAAGACCCGCAAATCTCCTCGCGCGGCTTTGGCGCACGGTCTGCCTTTGGTGTTCGTGGCATCCGCATTTATGTCGATGGTATTCCACTTTCTATGCCCGATGGTATTGGCAATCCAGGCAGCGTCGATGTTGGCAGCATTGAAAGCATAGAAGTAATGCGCGGACCATTCTCTGCAATGTACGGTAACTCTTCTGGCGGTGTGATCCAGATGTTTACCGGCAAGGCACCGAAATCACCCGAATTGAGCGCCGATGTAATGTCTGGCAGTTTCAACACTCGTCGTGAATCGGTTCAGGCAGCTGGTAGCAAAGGGGGCGTTGAATACATGCTCAACTATTCTGATTACTCATCAGACGGCTACAGAGCACAAAGCAAAAACGACAAGCAACAAGCAACCGTTAAACTAGGTGTGAATATTTCGGAAGACACCAAGTTAACCACCTTGATAAACTGGTTTGATCAATTTGCGCAGGATCCGGGTGGCCTTACAAGCGCAAACGTTTCGTCAAACCCAGCCATGGCATCGCCAAACAATGTAACGGCTAATGCACGTGTACTGCGCAGTAACACACAAGTTGGTTTCAATCTCGAAAAAGTTTTAAATGCCAACAACATGCTGAATCTGATTACCTATGCTGGTCAGCGCAGCAATTTGCAATATTTGTTTTCCGGTACTTATGGCGGATACAACGGTCGGGCAAGCAGTATTGAACGAGACTTCTATGGCGCAGAGGCGAGAGTTACCAACAAAGGTATGTTGATTTCAAAACCTTATACATTAACGTATGGTCTCAACTTCGGAACGATGGAAGACGCTCGGCGAGATCAGTCTGCGATTAATGGCGTCATTCAAGCAGGGACAGTGCGTGCTGACCAAACACAAAATACCACCAATCTGGATCAGTTTGCGCAGGGAATGTGGTCATTCGCAGAGCGTTGGGATCTACACGGCGGTATTCGCCATACAAACCTCAGTATGAAAATTGCCGATAATCTTGGCTCCGGAAGCGGAAACCTGGAATTCAGCAAAACCATTCCTGTCGCAGGTATCGTATTTAAAGCTTCTCCCGCACTAAATTTCTACGCCAATATTGGTAAAGGATTTGAAACTCCGACAATGGTGGAGATTTCTTTTAACGACGCGACAAACCCGACCGCACCAAACCTAGCTCTTAAGCCAAGCACAAGTACTAATATCGAAGTTGGAACTAAGTGGATGGTATCTGACAGCACCAGAGTCAACTTAGCAGTATTCAATATCACTACGGAAAATGAGATTGTCATTAATTCGAGTGACACGTACACAACCTACAAAAACGCAGGAAAAACTAAGCGTAACGGCGCAGAAATTTCTGCAGAGTCGAAGTTGACCAACAATTTCTCTGTTTACGGTGCCTATACATTGTTGAATGCAAGCTTCGATACACCATTTACAAGCGGTACAAACAGCGTTGCGGCTGGCAATCAAATCCCGGGCACTTACCGCTCACAGCTGTATGCAGAGGCGGCTTGGAAGTATCAACCTTTGAACTTCCAGACAGCTCTTGAGGGTCGTTACAACAGCAAAGTCTTCACGAACGATACCAACGCAGCCTCAGTTAACTCGTACACCGTTGTAAATATTCGTGCAAGTCTTAAGCAATATGTAAAAAACTGGGAGATAACGGAGTACGCGCGGATTGAGAATATTCTCGATGAAAAATACATTGGTTCAGTACGTGTCAACGATACAAATAGTCGTTTTTATGAACCAGCAGCAGGTCGTAATTGGATCGCTGGCGTAAAAGCTAAATACATATTCTGATCATTACTAACAACGAAAAGCCCGCATTTTGAATGCGGGCTTTTTTTTTAATGAAAATGGCTGTAAAGATTCAATCTCGACTTACTAGTTAAAGGCGAATAAGCAAATTAGCTAACGTATTTTTAAAATATCAACTTATACCCCCTCTCAAGGCTATACTCCGCAAAACCACAAAAACAATCCGACATGCCCCGCCCAATCTCTCGCTTGCTCGCCGCCAATTTCGACTTACTGAATCTGCCCAGCGATTTCTACGCCGACCCCTTCTCCACTTACCTCGCCTTGCGCGAACATGAACCCGTCAAGCGCATGCCAAACGGCAGCGTCTTCCTGACCCGTTACGACGACCTGATTGCTGTCTACAAAAATCCAAAAAGCTTCAGCTCGGACAAAAAACTGGAATTCAAGCCCAAGTTTGGCGATTCACTGCTCTTTGAACATCACACCACCAGTCTGGTGTTCTCCGATCCGCCGCTGCATACGCGTGTGCGCAAACTGATTTCCGGCGCATTGACGCCACGTGCAATCGCCGGCATGGAAGACGGATTGATATCGCTGGTTGATACGCTGCTTGACCGCATGGCAGCGACTGGCTCCGTTGATCTGATCGACGACTTTGCTTCTGCCATCCCGATCGAAGTCATTGGCAATTTGCTTGATGTGCCAGTTAATGAGCGTGCACCGCTGCGCGACTGGTCACTGGCTATTCTGGGTGCATTGGAACCGGTGGTCAGCCCTGCCGTGTTTGAACGTGGCAATCAAGCCGTTGCCGACTTCATCAAGTATCTGGAAACCTTGATTGCACACCGACGCGCCGCACCCGGCAATCCCGATCTGGATGTATTAACGCGCCTGATACAGGGGGAAGCAGATGGCGAGCGCCTGTCACCCAAAGAACTGCTGCACAATTGTATTTTCCTGCTTAATGCAGGACATGAGACTACGACAAACCTGATCGGCAATGGTCTGGTGGCCTTGCACGATCATCCGGATCAAAAGGCTCTTCTAGCCAGTCAGCCTGAACTGATCAAGACTGCTGTAGAAGAAATCCTGCGCTATGAAAGTTCGAATCAACTGGGTAACCGGATCACGACTGAAAACGTGACCATTGGCGGCATCAGCTTGCCATCGCAAACCCAGATCACGCTTTGCATCGGCGCCGCCAATCGCGATCCTGCGCACTTTGATGATCCGGAGCGATTCGATATCTGCCGCTCACCCAACCGGCATCTTGCCTTTGGCAGTGGCACGCATGTTTGCGCAGGGATGAGCCTGGCAAGGCTTGAAGGACAAATTGCTATCGGCCGCTTTATTGCCCGCTTTCCGGATTTCAAACTGAAGGGAAATCCGGTACGTAGCGGACGCGTACGATTTCGGGGATTCAAACAGATTCCGGCACTGCTTTAAGCCTGCTGGACACTTCGGATTAACCACGAACATCGCAAGCCAGATAAAACGCCGACGCATGTTCATCCGCCGCCCGTGGCTGCTGAAACACATTGACTACGGCAGCGCGCAGAAACGCCCTGTCCTCCTCATCCTGCATGAACCAGCGCTGCTCTGGCGGTGTCGCTTGTGACGCCTGCACGTCCTTGTCGAAGACGCTGACGAACCTTGCTTCACCAATGCCAAGATCCCGAAATAGCGTTTTAAATCCGGACCGTGCCGTTCAATTCGCGCTCATCCGTCCGCGCTGAACAAGCCACAGCAAAATTTTCTGCATGCTGTTGCGGCAGCTTGGGGTTTTGATAGACATCCAATAAAGCAGCGCGCAGGAATTCGGCGTCGTCGTCGTCCTGCACAAACCAGCGCAATGAAGGCGGGATGGCCATCAACAGCACGAGGTCGTGATCAAACACTTCAAAGAATTTCGCTTCGGACATGCCGCCATCGCGTGATAAAGCCGCGTTGCGTATGTAGTCCGAGCCTTCGCTGCATTCTTCAAGGCTCAGCGAATGGGCATTTGCCATCAGGGGGAATACCAACAGGAGGAGCAGTTGACAGAGGTGTGACTTCAGGCGCACAGCCCGTGAAGAAGACAAACGCATCCGAACCTCCTTCAGACTGATAACGATTTAATTCTATTATCAGTCTGAAAATATAATTCGGCCTTGATGTACTACGAATGCATCATGCAGTGTGGTCAGGCGGACTCGTTTCTTCATCGGAAGATAACGAAATGAAGTCGAGCTCCAGATCGGCCTTTTCGACCAGGCTCTGCGGCAGTGCTTTTTGCACCGACACGCCCAGCCGCTCGAAGTCTTTGGCGCGTTTGATCAGGTTGCCGCGGCCACTGTAGAGCTGACCGAAGGCGGTATTGAAACTGGTTTTGGCGGAGTCGAGCTTGCGGCCCAGTTCTTCCATCGAGCTTATAAATCCGGCCAGTTTCTGATACAGCTGACTGGCGCTTTCAGCCAGCTCGGCACTGTGCGCGTTCTGGTTTTCGAAACGCCACAACTGGCGCACGATATTGAGGCTCGTCAGTAGTGTGGTCGGCGTAGCGACCAGTACGTTTTGCTCTAGCGCTTGCTGGAACAGATTTTCATCGGCGCGCAAGGCTTCCACAAAAGCGGATTCGATAGGGATGAACATGAAGACCATCTCCGGCGAATTGATTTCGCCGAGTTCAAAATAACGGCGGTCTGCCAGCTCGGTAATACGTGCACCTATCGCTGCCACATGCTCCTTGATGGCCAGCGTGCGCGCTAAGTCATCTTCCGCATTGACATAGCGCGTGTAGGCATTGAGCGAGACTTTGGCGTCAACGATCAGGTGCTTGTTCTGCGGCAGATAAACGATCACATCGGGCCGCTGCTTGCCTTCTTCGGTATTGAAGCTGACTTCGCGCCTGTAATCTTTACCAAGCTGCAGACCCGAACGCGCCAGCACGTTGTCGAGCACCAGTTCCCCCCAGTTACCCTGCTTCTTCGCCTGGCCTTTGAGGGCGGTCGCGAGGTCATGCGCCTCTTCCGTCATCTGGCGGTTCAGTTCTTTCAACTGCGTGAGCTCCACTTTCATCGCAGCCTGCTGCTGCGTGTCGTGATAATGGATCTCTTCAACCTTGGACTTGAATTCGTTCAGCCTTTCCTTGAACGGATTGAGCAACTGCCCGAGGTTTTCCTGATTTTGTTCGGTAAAGCGGCGCGTCTTGTCTTCAAGGATGCTGTTGGCGAGATTCTGGAATTCTTCAGTCAGTGCCTTTTTACTGGTCTCGCTCATCTCGCGCAGCAATACGAGTTTTTCCGCCGACTGCTTGCGCTCCTCTTCGAGCCGGGTACTGACGGTGGCAAGTTCACGGTCAAGAATGGTCAGCTGGTTTTGCAATGCGTGCGCATCATGGCTGCCTGCCGCGTGATCGGCGCGCAATGTCTGGTTGGCTTGTTCCAGCGAACGCAAACGTTCATGCGAGGTGGCCAGTTCAACGCCATGCCGGCTTTTGGCAAGCAGCCATGCAATCGCTGCGCCCAGTCCGGCGCCGATAACCAGCGCGACGATTGCAAGAAAAATGCCGTTCATGTTGTTCTCCGGTTTTTGACGCAGAGAAGTTTAGCAGCTATGACGCAGCGCTCAGCACGATGTGCGCATCTCTTTCATTTTTGGCACCCGCATCAGCTTAGCTACAATAGAGGTAACTTTTACTCACTCCCCAGACTATGGCGCAAGTTGATCCTGCAGGCTGGCGCGAGCTGGCCGTTACTGGCGCGGCACAACGCGAAATTGAAACCCTGGCGCTACTGGCCTCTGCCCTGCCGGATGCCTATACGGTATTTCATGGTGTCCACTGGACCAATGTCGAAAGAGGTTTTTCTGCCTACGGCGAGGTCGATTTCATCATCGTCGCGCCCAGCGGTCGCATTTTATTAATCGAGCAAAAGTCCGGCTTCCTGACCGAAACCGATGAAGGACTGGCCAAGAAATATCCGGGCATGGACAAACCCAAGCTGGTACGTAATCAGATCATGCGCACGATCGCGGCGCTGTTGCAGCGTTTCGGCAAGGATGGCGAGGCCTTGTCGATTGATTATTTGCTCTACTGTCCCGACTATCAGATCAAGCGTGTAGAAATTGCCGGCATTGATGCCGCGCGTATTGTCGATGCCCGCACCAAGGACAAACTGCCGGCGCTGATACAGCAGATACTGCCGGTTACACAGGCCAGCGCGCAGCGCGAGCGGGTACTGAAATTTTTTGGTGATGTCCTGCAGTTGCTACCAGACCCGAGCGCGATGATCGGGCAGGCAACAGCTTTGGTTACGCGGCTCTCGGGTGGCCTGGCGAGCTGGGCCAGGCAACTGGAATTTTCGCCATTCCGTCTGCGCGTCATCGGTACGGCCGGTAGCGGCAAGACGCAGCTCGCACTGGCTGAATATGCTGCAGCACTGGCTGCCGGAAAAAAGCCCTTATATGTGTCGTATAACCGCCCCCTCGCCGATCATGTAAACAGGCTGGTGCCTGGTGGCGGCAGGGTCGCCAGTTTTAATCAACTGTGCGACAGCTTCGCGCGCGAACGTGGCGAGAGCCCCGACTATCGCGATGCCGGCATCTGGAAAAAACTCGAACTCAATCTGGCTGAAAGTGCCTTACCGACTGAATGGCTATTCGATGTGCTCATCGTCGACGAGGGGCAGGACTTTTCAGAGGCATGGCGTGATACTTTGCTGCGCCTGTTGAAGCCGCAGGGTCGCGCAATCTGGCTCGAAGATCCGATGCAGAATCTGTATGGCCGCGAACCTGTCGCGCTGCCGGGCTGGGTGACATTGCGCTCGGCTGCCAACTATCGCAGCCCGCGGCAAATTGTGGAATTGCTGGCGTCGCTGGCACCGGCCGGCCATCAGGTTGACGCTGCCAGTCCGTTCGCAGGTGCCGATATTGATGTGTTGTCTTTTCCGGCAGGTGACAGTGCCCAGCTTTTTTTACAGACCAAGCAGGCTATTACGCGGTGCCTCGGCGCTGGCTTTGCGCGCAACGATATTGCCTTGATCAGTTTTCGTGGCAGGGAAAATTCCAGCTTGCTGAATCTGGATGCGCTAGGTAACCATAGCCTGAAATCTTTCGATGGCAGCTATGATTTATTCGGTAATCCGGTCTTTCGGGATGGCGAATTGCTGACTGAATCTGTTTATCGTTTCAAGGGGCAATCCGCACCGGCCGTCATTTTTACCGAGATTGATTTTGAAACGCTGGATGAAAAAAATTTCCGCAAGCTGTTTGTCGGCATGACGCGGGCGCGTTTGAAGCTGATACTCGTTTTGTCGGAGCAGGTCGCCGGCAAGCTATTGCAAGAATGGTGAATTTGCAGCGAACCTTATGCTTGATATTCCAAACAACAATCAAGCCGTCATGCTATTTTTCTCCAGCTTCCAGTAAACACCTGCAGCAAGCATCCCGAAGATCAAATGTGCAAGCAAAGTCACACCGCCTCGCATATCAACGAACCACGGGAAAGAATCGGCCAGCAAATAAAAGTTGACCAGATAGAGCGCCAGACCAAACAAGGCACCAACCGTGACAACTTTGCTCGGACTGCCATCAAGACGCAAGGCCGCGACGATCACGGACAGGATCAGCGCGAAAATTACGCCCAGGCCGTAGTGGGTGAATGCCATCACGGCTACGACAGCAGCAGAAAAATCCGCCTCGCCCAAAACTTGCTGACCCATCGTGATGGCGGCGATCCGGCGTGCGAGTATCCATGGATGGGAAGTCATATCTGTCGCTGACCATAGTAACGACAGCACCATCAGCACAGCACCGGCGACAATACCCGCTACCAGCGCAGCGATCCAGTCCGGCTGCTGCATTCTCAAATGGGGAAAATGTAGATAGCGCTGCATGACAAGCTCCCGGGGATCGACTTTTTTCAGGGGAATACCGGACGATGTGTGTCCTCGCCGCAGAACTGCATCTCCGGATGCCTTTGCTGCAAAATATCTTCGATTTCCCTGATGCGACGGGCAGGCACATCCACAATCAAAAGCAATTTGCCTTTTTCAAGTTCGGACTGGAATTTTTGCAGCTGCGAATTCGGGATTGCCGCACCTACCAGGCTCGCTGCCCAGCCTCCAAACAGGATGCCGACGAGGGTACTGGCCAAAAAAATCAATGCGCGCGCTTCATTCAGATTCAAGTAATTGACGATTAAAAACGCCAAGCCTATTCCCAAGCCCGCACCGCACAGCATGCCAAACGCCGCGCCGTGCAGCACGTCGGTTTTGTGCAGCAAGCTGGCCTCAGGCAAGTCTGTGGGCAGAGGTCTTCCATCGGTCATGAAACGGATATGACGCTCTTCGATACGTGCGAGTAGTAATTCGTCGAGTGAACGGCGTGCGCTGTCGGTATCAGGGTGCAGATAGTAAAGTCTGTGACGCATTGCGTTCTCCCGGAAATGTTAAGCAGAGTGCTTATAAGTATAGGTAGCCGCTACTACTTTTCAATGGGAGAGACCGGATCAACGAGCGCAAGAATCCGTCATTTCTGCTTCAGCCTTGCGGAAGATCAGTAAATTTCACCATTAGGCGCAAGTGAGTGAAATCGATTGACATCACAGATGAGAATGATTAGCATTTAAACTCTTTAGTTTTTCATCTACAGGCAAACCATCATGACATTGCGTACCCTCGCCCTGGCGCTTGCATTCTCGCCCTTGTTTGCTCTCGCAGCGGATGCAGACATTGCCATCACGATCAAAGATCATAAATTCATACCTGCCGAGGTGCGGGTACCTGCCGGCAAAAAGATCAAGCTCATTATCGAAAATCAGGATTCGACAGCGGAAGAATTTGAAAGCCATGAACTGAACCGGGAAAAAATAATCGCGCCACGCTCCAAAGCCACGGTCTATATCGGCCCTCTGAAACCGGGCAGTTATCCGTTTTTTGGCGAGTTCAATCAAGCGACTGCGCGTGGCGTAGTCATTGCGGAGTAAACCATCATGTTCGGCTCAGCCCTGATTATTTTTCGTGAAACGCTGGAAGCGGCACTCGTTCTAGGCATCATTGCCGCGGCAACCCGTGGCGTAAAAGGTCGCGGTCTGTGGCTGGCAGCCGGCGTTGTTGCCGGCTTGCTTGGTTCGGGCATCATCGCCGGCCTGACCGAAACAATAGGACAACTCGCCGATGGCAGCGGCCAGGAATTATTCAATGCTGCTGTGCTGGGCATTGCCGTGTTGATGCTCGCATGGCACAACATCTGGATGTCTTCTCACGGCGCAGAACTCGCTCGTGACGCGAAAAAAGTTGGCACTGACGTCAAAGATGGAACGCGGGCGATCTCTGCCTTGGCCATACTGGTTGCTTTGACTGTGCTGCGCGAAGGCGCTGAAAGCGTGCTCTTCCTGCATGGCCTCGCTTCAAGTGCGGACATGAGTGCGTCCAGCATCATTGCCGGTGGCGCGCTCGGCCTGGCTGGTGGCGTAGTGGTGGGACTGATCATGTTTTTTGGCTTGATGCGCATACCCGTGCGGTGGTTTTTTTCTGTTACCAGCACGCTACTGCTACTGTTGGCGGCCGGTCTTGCCGGACAAATGGCGCGCTTCCTGATACAGGCTGACTGGCTGCCCAGCCTTGCTTCGCCGATCTGGGATATGTCGCACATCTTGCCAACCAAATCCGCAATGGGATCGGTATTGCATGTGCTGGTTGGTTATGAAGCCAGTCCAAGCGGCATGCAGATGCTGTTTTATATCGTCACCTTAGGCGCCATCCTTTTCGGTGCGGCTGTGGTGAAGCGTCATCACAAACCAGCATTGGTGGCCGGCAGAGCTTGAATCCTTAAAAATCCCTTTAAAAAAATAACTACGAAAACAACTCGTGACAAGAAAAATACTCGACGCAAGCCAGGTTCATCCTGCAATCCGTAATCAAGTCAGCAATTATCAGCATCAAATCGTTGCTGAAGTAGAGTCTGCAGTGGCTGCCCACCGCATCACCGTAGTCGGCATGGCGCAAAATCCTTCCTGCAAAAAAGCCCGGCAGGCACTGACGGCGGCGGGCCTCAGTTTTCACTATCTTGAGTACGGAAGTTATTTTGGTAAATGGCGTGAGCGTGGCGCTTTGAAAATGTGGACCGGCTGGCCGACCTTTCCGATGGTCTTTGCAGAGGGCAGCCTGATCGGCGGCTATACCGATCTCAAACGACTGCTCGACAACGGTGAATTGAAAAAATAAAAAATATCAGTCGAATCAGGCAACAGCGACCACTTCGGCATCGCCTCGTTTGCGGATGACATTGACACCGACATTATTTGGATAGCGCTGCAGCCAGAGATCAACGGTCGTGCCGCGTATAGTCAAGTCGCGTATTTCAACATGGTCCAGAAATGGCGGCAGTTGCGGATGCCGAAAGCGGATTTCCGGTTTTTCCGGGTCGAATGACAAACCCAGGCACGCTTGCATCAGCGAAAACACGCAGGCTGCAGCCCATGCCTGCGGTGAGCAGGCCACCGGGTATAAGGTCGGCCCTTCATCCGGACGTTTTTCAAAACCACAAAAGAGTTCAGGCATACGGTGCTGGTCCATGTAAAGACTGACATCGCGCAAGCCGCTAAACACAGTCATGGCCTTGGCCGTGAAACCATAACGCGCCATGCCTTCTGCGATGATGGCATTGTCATGTGGCCAGACCGAACCATTGTGATACGCCATAGGGTTATAGCGCGATGCCGAGCTCGGTATAGTGCGTATGCCCCAGCCACAATAAAAATCACGCGACAATAACTGGTCTGATATCTGCGCTGCATGACGCGGTGAGGCAATGCCGGACCATAGCGTATGACCGGCATTTGATGATGCAACTTTGCATTGACGCTTGTGACCATCCAGCGCCAGCGCATAGGTGCCGATTTCTTCACACCAGAATGCTTCGTCAAAGCGTTTTTTCAGAATGATGGCGTCACGCTCCAGATCTGCAGCGAGTTCATGTTCACCAAACAATACGGCGAGTCGGGATGCACGTAGTTTCGCGTCATACACATAGCCCTGCACTTCGCACAAGGCGATAGGCGCTTCAGCCAACTGGCCATCGCGATGAAAGATCGAGTCGTGCGAATCTTTCCAGCCTTGTTGTGCCAGACCGGATTCAGCGCGGCGTGCGTACTCGACAAAGCCATCGCCATCCCTGTCGCCATACTTATCAATCCAATGCAGCGCCGCTAATATGTTGGACCAGATAGAACGAATGAATTCAAGGTCGCCGGTACGCTCGTAATACGCGCCTGCCAGACCGATGAACAAGGGGGTCGCATCAACCGTGCCGTAATAGCGCCCAAACGGAATTTCCTTAAGCGCCGCCAGCTCGCCATCGCGTGCTTCGTGCAGGATTTTTCCCGGCTCCGCGTCGCGCACGGCATCGAACTCACTCGCCTGTGTAGCAGCCAAAAAGGTCAGTACGCCTTTTGCCATTCCCGGATCTATCCACAAATATTCATGTGCCGTCAGGATGCCGTCGCGGCCGAAGGTGGTTGAGTACCACGGCAAGCCGGCGAATGGATAATCTCCCTCTGGCAAACGGGAAGTCAACATGATGAGATCCGCGGTGGAGCGATCGACCCAACGATTGAAAAAAGGATCCGAAGTCACGATACGACAACGCTCTTCAATTCGCGATCGGGAAAAATCGCTGACACGTGTAAAGGCGCTGTAATAGTCGTGAGCACTGGAAGTCAAACCGTCCTGCACGCAAGCGATCTTGATATAGAAGTGCGCTTCGGCTTTCGGCGGCAGCATAACTTTAAAATCTGCCCGGTCACCCACCAATGACTCTGGTTGCGGCTCGAAGCCAACATGCGTCTGGCGTACCACGCCGTCTAGCCCGCGATAGCCGAGCATCACTTCACTTTTGCCTACCTTGGGCGGCAGATGTTCACCGCGTCGTTTGCGCTCTGTACCGCGCACTTCAAAGATGTCTTTATAGTCAGCAGCGAATTCCATGGAGATATTCGCCTCAATTGGCTCGAGTCCGAAATTCATCAGACGCACATGTTCATGACAGGTATTTTCAAACAGGAGCTTGGCGCGAAAGACATGCAACTCCCCTTTTAAAATCCGGTTCTTGCCTTCCGGATGCAGGTCGGGATTCATCAGCTCGATAATGAACAGCCCGTTATCATCCTTGACGGTTGAATTCAGATACATAGGGCGCACACCCTCTATGCGCAATTCCAGATGCGATAAAAAACAGGTGTCGCCATGGTAGAGGCCTTCTTCGCCCAGTCCTATAGACTGCACGTCGCCAAATCGATCAAACATCGCAAACAGTTTGTCATGCTTGAGAACCCGCCGCCGTTCGTCGGCTGGCGATGACGTAGCAAGGATGTACCACTGCTCGCCGAGCTGGATTTTTTCCACCATGATTTTTTCCTGTCTACGCTAAGCTCGCGATATCAAGCGCTGATAGATCTGCAAATAATTTTCTGCCATATGCGAAGCTGTGAAGCGGCGCTCAAATGAAGCCCGACATTTCGCACGCTCAATTTTTCCTACGTGGCTAGCTGCCTGTATAGCCTCTTGCTGGTTGTGAACGATGAAACCGTTCACGCCTTCCTCGATGATCTCGGGAACTGATCCGTTGCTATAGGCAATGACGGGCACGCCACACGAAAAAGCTTCGATCATCACTAATCCGAACGGTTCGGGCCAATCGATAGGAAAGAGCAAAGCTTTTGCCTGCGCCAGCAGCGCATGCTTCTGCAGCTCGTCCACTTCACCGATGTAATGAATCAGCGGATGCTCAAACAATCGACAGATCTCTTCCTTGAAATAAGCTTCGTCGGCCTTGTCCACTTTTGCGGCAACATAGAGTGGTGTATTGCTGGCAAGCGCAATCTCGACGGCGCGGTCAACGCGCTTCTCCGGCGAGATGCGCCCCAGAAAAACAAAATATTTTCCTGCTTCAGGATGAAAAGAGTACAACTCAGGTGGCAAGCCGTGGTACACCGTGCCGCACCAATTAGCCCACGCCAGCGGTTCGCGCTGGCTGTTGGAAATGGAGACCATAGGGCAAGTACTGAAATGCTCAAACAGCGGCACCAACTCCGGCAGATCAAGGCGTCCATGCAAGGTCGTCACATGCGGCGTAGCCAGATTTTCTGTCAGCGGGAAGTGCAGATAGTCTGTATGGAAATGAATGATGTCGAAGTGTCTTGCCTGCCTGGCGACCTTGTCCATTTGAATAGCGTCATAGGCGAGCCAGGAGCGGCTCAACATTTGAGCACGCAGGGAACGTTCGACGCTCGGCACCAGCCTGGCACTGGTAATGGAATCGGCGGTGGCAAAGAGCGTCACCTCATGCCCCTGCCGAACCAGCTCTTCAGTCAGGTAGGAAATAACACGTTCCGTTCCGCCATAGCCCTTTGGTGGCACGCTCTCGAATAAGGGGGAAACCTGCGCGATTCGCATACATCAATCCATCGAAGCGAATTGAAATAAAAATGGCAGAAAGCGCTTAAATGTTCTGCCTGCCTCTATCCTTGCTCTTCATAGAGATGCAAAACTGCAAATAGTTCATTGCAAACGATAGCGTTGTGACATTGACAGACCAGAGACCAAACACCCTGGCATATAATCTGCCGATGAAAAAATATGACTTCAGCCTCGAAGGCGACTATGTGGAATTGAACCAGCTTCTTAAGCTGAGCGGTCTATGCGACAGCGGAGGCGCAGGAAAAATGATCGTCGCCAGCGGCGACGTGAAGCTTGACGGCAAAACAGAACTGCGCAAAACCTGCAAGGTACGTGCAGGTCAGGTGGTGAGCATTGGCGATGTCACCATCAGGGTACATGCTGCCAAGCCAGGATGAGTTTTTCTCTCCTGAAACTTAGAGCACATTCAAGACCCGGATACGATCGCATTATCCATATTCATGAAAATAGGCCGACCGTCTGGCGTATTGAGGGGCACCACAATTTCCTTGCCATGATCGTCCCTGAGCAGCGCACATAAGCTTGGGCTAGTGCGCAGCGCGCCGTTGAGATCAACTTCAAGATCAGCGATCACGAGTTCGATGCCGGTGAGGATTTGTTTGATTTTCATTTCATTTCCCTGATTATTTTTCAAAGACTTGCTGTTGACTAGTTTCAGAGTTTGCCAGATTCTCGATTGAATAGACATCTTCAAACAATACACGCAAGTTTTTAGGGGCAATGCGAGGGTCGCCAAGTTCAATTATCATGTTGGAATGAATAATTTTCTTGACCCCGCTATTCTCTTTTTTGTCTTCGGCGCATTTGCAGGTGCTGTCAAATCCAATCTCGAAATACCGCAACCTATTGCTCGCTTCCTGTCCTTGTACCTGCTAATGGCGCTGGGCTTGAAGGGTGGTTTTGCGCTGCAAAAATCCGGTTTTACGCTTGAAATCGGGCTAGCGCTTGGCTTGGCAATTCTGATGGCAACCATCATTCCTTTAATTGGTTATCTCGTCTTGAGAACCAAATTAAATAATTATGATTCCGCTGCTATCGCAGCTACTTATGGGTCTGTCAGTGCCGTGACATTTATCACTGCCACACAGGCGCTTGACCAGTCTGGCATCAGCTATGGCGGTCATATGGCGGCCGCGATGGCGCTGATGGAATCGCCCGCAATCATTCTCGCTATCCTGCTGGCCAACAAGGCGCGGGCGCAGTCCACCAAGAAGGCCAACCCTGTCGGCATATCAAAAATTCTGCATGAGTCATTTACCGATGGTGCTCAATTGCTCTTGATGGGTTCAATGATTGTCGGCTTAATCAGCGGCAATGACGGACAAAAAATCATGGCGCCTTTTTCCATTGACCTGTTCAAAGGAATGCTCGCCTTCTTCTTGCTCGATATGGGCTTGATGGCAGCAAAGAATTTTAGTGGCCTCAAAGGTAAACCGGCCATCACGCTGATCTATGCAATTGGCGCACCTTTAGTTCATGCATCATTGGCGTTGGGGCTTTGCAGGCTGGTGGGCTTGCCGCTGGGCGAGACCATACTGTTGATGGTGCTCGCTGCGAGTGCTTCTTATATTGCTGTGCCTGCCGTACTGCGCCACGCACTACCGGAAGTGAATCCTGGTTTGTATATGGGTATGTCGCTCGGGATTACCTTCCCGTTCAACATCATTCTGGGAATACCACTTTACTCGTATGTCGCCAGCCTCAGCTTTTAAAATGCCAGTTGCTACAGATTAGTGCGCAGGCGCCAACCCAGGCATGAGTTCTTGCACAGCTTGAAAATGCGTCCGGAAAACCTTGCCACTGATCGCTTGAAGAAAATGGGTTTTCTTCAAGCGGTCCATCACCGGGCCCTTAACTTCCATCAGTAGTGGCTTGAGTCCTTTGCGCACCCATGTCAGAGCAGAAATAGAAGGCAGTTAGGGTTTGCACGTCATGTGTTTGAAAGCGGCGACTGTTGACGACGGCGGTCAACAATTTCAAAAATGAACATCCCGACGATCATGAAGCCCACGAATATTGCTGCCTTGCCTTGCCCTGCAAAAAGGGAAACCAAAGCAGGGCCGGGACAGAACCCCGCCAAGCCCCAGCCTGCGCCAAAGAGCACAGCACCAATCAACAGTCGCTTGTCGATTTGGTCCGTCTTTGGTAAACGCAGTGCGCCTCCAAAAAAATTGACAGTCCGTTTTTTAGCGATAGCAAAAGCAAATATTCCGACAAAAATGGCCCCACCCATGACCAGTGCGAGCGAAGGATCCCATGCGCCGAAGAGGTCGAGGAAACCAATCACCTTGCCGGGATCTGTCATGCCAGAGAGCAGAAGTCCCAAACCAAACAGCAGGCCAACAAAAAATTCACTCAGGCGATGTTTCATTACAGACTCCCTTGAAAAACGTGACGAACTGCGTAGACCACAAGGAAGCCCGCCGCCATGAAAGTACCCGTGGCCACCAGCGACCTTGGCGACAATCGCGACAAGCCGCAAACGCCATGGCCGCTTGTGCAGCCAGAGCCGTAGCGGGTACCAAAACCGACCAGTAAACCTGCAACTGCAAGTACAGCAAACCCGGCATCAATGCGTGGTGCTTGTACAAAGCCAGCTGGAGCGAGTGCCGCGAACAGCATTGGGGCTGCGGCCAGACCCAGCAAGAAAGCAAGCCGCCATCCGATATCGCCTTTAAGGGGGTTCAGAAGGCCGCCGAGTATGCCGCTAATGCCAAGGATGCGTCCATTCAGCAGAATAAAAAGCGCAGACGCAAGCCCGAGCAAAAGGCCGCCAGCCAGTGAGATCCACGGCGTGAAGTGAATCCAGTCAATCGTCATATTCAGTCCTTGGTTGGAGGGTTACAAAACTGGGTATACAGAACTTCCATTATTGCCAGCACCTGTTGGCTGCTGAGTTCGTAATAAATATTTTTACCATCACGACGCGTGCTCACTAGTTCTTCTTCGCGCAAGACAGTCAACTGCTGCGACAACGTGGGCTGCACGATACTTAGCAGCTCTTCCAACTCCCCAACGCGTTTTTCACCTTGCGCCAACTGGCACAGGATCAGCAAACGGTCCGGGTTGGAAAGTATCTTCATCAGCCTGCAGGCCTTGGCTGCAGCGCTTTGCATTTCAGATAGTTCGATGGCGACTGTGTTCATGGGAAATCTTTCTCATAATACTATTCACATATATTATTTACTTATAATACATAAGTCAATAGAATATTAAATTCTTAAAAGATGGCTTGATCATGAGCATTGTCATGTCCTCCCCGAAGTTCATGACCGATTTACTAGCGTGTTATGCCAGAGGCAGCGTCACCCTCACTATTAATCCACCCGTGTCCCGATTCAAAATATGCAGCCTCCCCTGGTGCCGTTGCACAACGCGATCCACGATCGCCAGCCCCAGACCCGCACCATTGGCCTGCCCGCGCGCGCTGTCCAAACGCGTAAACGGCCTGAGCAAATAGGCGATCTGCTCAGGCGGCAGGCCACTGCCACGGTCTGCCAGTTCAATCACGGCCTGACCGGATTCAATAGCAGCCGTCAGGCTCAGCTCTGTTACGCCACTACCTTCAGTCTTGCCATAGCGACGCGCGTTTTCAATCAGGTTGCTCATCACGCGCGCCATCTCGGTGGGATTGCCCTTCACTGACAATCCCGCTGGGATAGCAGTCATGATTTTTGTATCCGCCTGGCGTGCTGCATCTTCTGCAGTTTTTGCCAGCAACTCAGACAGGTCGAAGGGCAGAAAGCTCTTGCTGTCCGTCGGCCGCGCGTAGTCAAGAAACTGCGCAATGATCGCTTCCATTTGCGTCAGATCGGACTGCATGCCACGGCGTGCATCGTCCGGCAAGCCCGACATTTCCAGTTCCAGCTGCATGCGCGTGATCGGTGTGCGCAAATCATGCGAGATGCCCGCCAAAATCACTGCGCGGTCGGTTTCGACTTGCTGCAGATCTTTCACCATCTGGTTAAAACTCTGATTCGCTGCACGGATTTCTGCCGGTCCTTTTTCGCGCAATGGTGCCGGGTTACTGCCACCCGCAATCGAACGTGCTGCAGCCGCAAGATTGGCCAGTGGCTGATTGATCAGACGGCTGATGAAGACGGCGCCCAGCAACGACAGGAACAGGCTGACCGTGACCCAGCTCAACCATTGGATGCCGGACGGACGATCAACCCGTTCACGATCCAGCATGAGCCAGTAGTCGTCATCATCAATGTGGAAACTGACCCAGAAGCCGCGCAACTCGTTTACTTTTCCGGCAAATTGCGTGTCTTGGCCAAGGCGCGCGCGTACGTTTTCTTCAATCAGGGCTGTCACATCGTTGTCGGGCAAAGGCCGTGTCTCATCATCCGCTTCACGCGGGTAAACACGTATGCCTTGCGTGACGGCCAGCTCAAACAGCAGTTCACGCCGCAGCGCCGGTGCGGAGTGCATCAAGGCCGTGCGCGTGATGGTGACGATAGAGACGACTTGCGCGGCAATTTGCTGGCCGCGCGGCGCGCGCTCGACCATCCTAAAGCTCGTGACCCACGCAGCCATACTGGCGGCGATCAGAAACGCGAGCAGAAAGAACGTGCGCCATAGCAGCCCGCTCTTTAACCACGACAACCGGCTTGCGACGACCTTAGCTGGATTGGCCATCGGGAATGAAGACATAGCCAAGACCCCATACAGTCTGGATGAAGCGCGGGCTGGAAGGATCGGGTTCTATTAACTTGCGCAAGCGCGATACTTGCACGTCCAGGCTGCGGTCATAGACTTCATATTCGCGACCGCGCGCGAGCTCCATCAGTTTTTCCCGCGATAGCGGCTGACGTGCATGGCGCGCCAATACTTTAAGAACAGAAAATTCGCCCGTGGTGAGCGCCACTGGCTGGCCACTTTTGGTCAGGGTTCGCTTGCCGAGATCAAATTCGAACTCGCCAAAATGATATGACTCTTCATGGTCTGAAGGCGCACCGGGAATTTCATCAGGAGCGACACGTCGCATGACCGCAGCGATTCGTGCGAGCAGTTCGCGCGGGTTGAACGGCTTAGGCAAGTAATCATCAGCCCCGATTTCTAGCCCTGCGATACGGTCGGCATCTCCGCCTTTTGCCGTCAGCATAATGATGGGCGTATTGTCACCGCCACCTCGCAGCCGCTGGCAGATCGACATGCCATCTTCGCCGGGCAGCATCAGGTCAAGCACCAGCAAGTCATAGCGCTCGCGCAGCCACAGCCGGTTCATCTCAATCGCACTGCCAGCCGTCGTAACCGCATAGCCCTGCTCGGACAAAAAACGTTTCAAGAGATCGCGCAGACGTACATCATCATCAACCACCATGATTCTGGCCTGATTGCCGGGGCTGCGGCGTGATGCTACGGGCGCGGGAGTGTTTGTCGAGTTCATGGCCATATGGTAACTTCGAACTTGTTTTTATGAGCTAATGCAAGTGCTGGCATTACAAAGCTTTACAATCTTGCGCACTACTTCGTGAACATATCGCCCCTACACTGTAGTCAAAGAAGCTGTCTGTCCTTATTTAATTAAATTGTATGAAAGCATTGCTCCTCCGACTGAGTATATCTGCGCTACTAGCTTGCATGGTTGGCCAGGTCACGGCCGAACCGACTGGCAGAGGCGAAGGACGCGGTCATTTTGATCGTCCGGGTGGGGACAGGATGGCGCCGGATCGATCGAATCAGGATCGTGGCGAGCGCCACGATGAAGGCAGGTCCGGTCGTGAAGACGGCGAGCGTGAGCGCAGGGTGTCGCGGTTGTCACCGGAAGAGCGCCGCGCCCTGCGTCAGCAAATCAACGAGGCCGGACACGACCTTTATCAGCCTAAACGATAAAGTTAATCTTGCGGCATGTTCCAATTTTGTTTTTCTGGTGATATAATCTTTTGCTTCGCGGCTGTAGCTCAGCTGGATAGAGTACTTGGCTACGAACCAAGGGGTCGTGGGTTCGATTCCTGCCAGCCGCACCAGTAATACCGAGGGGTCACGTTCAAAAGACGTGACCCCTTTTCATTTGTCCGCCGCTTTTTGAACGTTCATAGCGATACTCAATAGTTAATTAAATAGTTAACTATTGAGCGAACAATAACGCGATAGCCTGCGCTGCCATCCCTTCTTCACGCCCTTCCCAACCCAGTTTTTCATTGGTTTTGGCCTTCAGATTGACCTGAGAAACCTCAACGCCAAGGTCAGCAGCTATATGCGTAATCATTTGCGGAATATGCGGCGCCATTTTCGGCGCCTGCGCAATGATGGTCGCATCAATATTGCCAATCGAATAGCCCGCTTCCTGCACGCGCTCTGCCGCCGTGCGCAACAGTACCCGCGAATCGGCACCGGCAAAACGCGTATCCGTATCCGGAAAATGCCGCCCAATGTCACCGAGTCCGGCAGCGCCGAGCAAGGCGTCTGTAATGGCATGCAGCAGCACGTCCGCATCCGAATGCCCGAGCAGCCCGGCCTTGTGTGGAATCTTCACGCCACCGAGAATGAGCGCTCGCCCCGGCACCAGCGCATGACAGTCGTAGCCCTGACCTACACGAAACGGTGGTCGCTGATTCTTCATGCCTGTCCTTTTAAATACCATTCTGCCAGCAGCATATCCTGCGGCATGGTGACCTTGAAATTACGTGAACTGCCTTCGACCAGCTTTGGTTGCTGGCCCATCGCCTCGATTGCACTGGCTTCGTCAGTGAACGCCGCTGCCTGCTGCAAGGCTTTGGCTAGAGCCTGATGCCGGAACATCTGCGGCGTCTGCGCCGCCCACAGTGCATCGCGCGATACGGTCAATTCGGCACGGCCATGACCATTGCTGCGCTTGATCGTATCAACCACCGGCACAGCCAACAGGCCACCAACGGTGTCATCCTTCACGGATGCAATCAGTTTGTCTATCAGGCTGACGGTCAGTCCGGGGCGGGCTGCGTCATGTACCAGTACCCAGTCGTCAGGCTCCACCACGGAAGTCATCGCAGCCAGACCGTTCGTCACCGACAACTGGCGCGTCGCGCCGCCGCATTTGAGCACTGTTACAGAAGGTAAATCTGCACTGGCCATCAAGTCGTCAATATAAGCATCCCCTTCGCTGACCACCACAAAGCTATGGGCAATCTGCGACGCCGCAGTGAAAGTCTCGAGCACATGCTGCAACATGGGTTTGCCGGCCAGCGATGCATATTGCTTCGGGCAGCCGGCTGCCATGCGTGCACCTATGCCGGCAGCAGGGATCAGGGCGAAATAACGCGGCACATTCATGGGGGAAAGGGTAAGACGCCACGCTATGAAGCAGGAGGCGGCTGATGAGTGAGAACTAATTTATAATCGCATCTTAATTTTTCACTGTCAATTCAGCTTCGCGCCTGCTTCCATCCTGGCGCCATCCGCGAAGACAGTGTCCTGCTGCGCACCATGTCACTGGCCCCAAAACTCGCCCCACCCAAACCCGGCACCCGCTTCGTGCTGCCTGCGCTGCATGGCGCGGCTGATGCTTGCGTGCTCGCGCAAGCGGCCAAGGAACTCAAAGCGCAGGGCAGCATGCTCACCGTGGTGGTCGCCAACGCGCCTGACGCGCAACGCCTGCTGGCTGAAATACCGTGGTTCGGCAAGGACGACGACGACACGCTGCGCTGCCACCTGCTGCCAGATTGGGAAACCCTGCCCTTTGATGCGTTCTCGCCGCATCAGGACCTGGTCTCGGAGCGGCTCGCCACGCTGCATGAAATCCATAACGGCCAATGCGATGTATTGATCGTACCGGCTACTACCGCGCTCTTGCGTATGGGCCCGCCGTCCTTCCTTGCTGCCTACACCTTCTTTTTCAAAAAGGACGAAAAGCTCGACGAAGCAAAGCTGAAATCGCAGCTTACGCTGGCCGGCTATTCGCATGTCGCGCAAGTGATGTCGCCGGGTGAATACTCGGTGCGCGGCGGCCTGATTGACCTTTTCCCCATGGGTTCGGTGCTGCCTTATCGCATTGACCTGTTCGGCGACACTATCGACACCATCCGCACATTCGACGCCGACAGCCAGCGCTCGCTGTATCCGGTCAAGGAAGTGCGGCTGCTGCCGGGGCGCGAATTTCCGATGGATGAAGCGGCGCGCTCGGCATTTCGCAGCCGCTGGCGCGAAGTCTTCGAAGGTGATCCGTCACGCGCGACCATTTACCGCGACATCGGTAACGGCATACCGGCAGCCGGCATTGAATATTATTTGCCGCTATTCTTCGAACAGACCGCAACGCTATTCGACTACCTGCCGGAAGGCGCATGCTTTACGCTGATTGGCGATATCGATGGCGCGATTCAGCGCTTCTGGGCCGACACGCGTTCGCGCTACAGCTTTTTAAAATCGGATCGCGAGCGGCCGATACTGCCACCCGAGCAAATCTTTTTAACCGACGAAGAATTTTTCACGCGCGTCAAACCCTATGGCCGCTGGATCATTCAGGAAGATCCCGCACCATCGACGCTGTCGGCGCCGCTACCGGACGTTGCCGTCAACCGCCGTACCGACGACCCGCTGGCAAACCTGCGCTCTTTCCTGCTGCAGACCGACAGCCGCGTGATGATCTGCGCCGAATCCAGCGGCCGACGCGAAACCCTGCAGCAGTACTTCAGCGAATACGCATTGCCGCTGACTGTCTGCGAGAGCCTGACAGACTTTAATACCAGCAGCGACAAGCTCATGCTGTGCGTGGCACCGCTGCATGCAGGCTGCGTGCTGGCTACTGCGCAAGGCCGGATCGCCTTCGTGACCGAGACCGAACTGTATGCAGGCAGTGGCCGTCGTGCCGGCCGGCGCAAGCAGGAAGGTGCTACACAAGTCGAGGCGATGGTGCGCGACTTGTCGGAGCTCAAAATCGGTGACCCGGTCGTGCACATCAACCATGGCATCGGCCGCTATCATGGCTTGATCAGCATGGACCTCGGCGAAGGCGAGACCGAGTTCCTGCATCTGGAATACGCAAAAGAAACCAAACTCTACGTACCGGTCTCGCAGTTGCATGTGATCTCGCGCTACTCGGGCGCGTCGCCCGATGATGCGCCGCTGCATGCGCTCGGCTCCGGCCATTGGGAAAAAGCCAAGCGGCGCGCTGCCGAGCAAGTGCGCGATACCGCAGCCGAACTGCTGAACCTGTATGCGCGACGCGCGCTGCGCCAGGGTCACGCGTTCCAGTACTCGTCGCATGACTATGAAGCTTTTGCAGAGAGCTTCGGCTTTGAAGAAACGGCCGACCAGAGCGCCGCCATCAATGCCGTGATTGGCGACATGACTTCCGGCAAGCCCATGGACAGGCTCATCTGCGGCGATGTCGGTTTCGGCAAAACTGAAGTCGCATTGCGTGCCGCTTTCGTAGCCGTGATGGGTGGCAAACAAGTCGCCATCCTTGCGCCGACGACGCTTTTGGCCGAGCAGCATGCGCAAACTTTTGCCGACCGCTTCGCCGACTGGCCGGTGCGCATCGCCGAGCTGTCGCGCTTCCGTACCGGCAAAGAAGTCTCGCTCGCCCTGAAGGGCATGGGCGAAGGTACGGTTGATATCGTCATCGGTACCCACAAGCTGCTATCGCCGGATGTAAAGTTCCAGCGATTGGGACTCGTCATCATCGACGAAGAACATCGCTTTGGTGTGCGCCAGAAAGAGGCGCTAAAAGCACTGCGCGCCGAGGTAGACATTCTGACGCTGACCGCAACGCCGATTCCGCGCACGCTGGGAATGGCACTCGAAGGCTTGCGCGACTTTTCCATCATTGCGACAGCGCCTCAAAAACGGCTGGCAATCAAAACTTTCGTGCGCGGCGAATCCGAATCCGTGATCCGCGAAGCCTGCCTGCGTGAACTCAAACGCGGTGGTCAGGTGTATTTCCTGCACAATGAAGTCGAGACCATTGAAAACCGGCGCGCAATGCTGGAAGCCTTGCTGCCCGAAGCGCGCGTCGCGATTGCGCACGGCCAGATGCATGAGCGCGATCTGGAAAAAGTCATGCGTGACTTCGTCGCGCAGCGCTTCAATATCCTGCTCTGCACTACCATCATCGAGACCGGCATTGACGTGCCGACGGCGAACACCATCGTCATGCATCGCGCCGACCGCTTCGGTCTGGCACAGCTGCATCAGTTGCGCGGTCGTGTAGGCCGTTCGCATCACCAGGCGTATGCGTATCTGCTGGTGCATGATGTACAGGTGCTGACCAAGCAGGCACAGCGACGGCTGGATGCGATCCAGCAAATGGAAGAACTCGGCAGCGGTTTTTATCTGGCCATGCATGATCTGGAAATTCGTGGCGCCGGCGAAGTGCTCGGCGACAGCCAGTCCGGCGAGATGACCGAGATCGGCTTCCAGCTGTATTCCGACATGCTCAACGAAGCGGTGCGCTCGCTGAAGAATGGCAAGGAACCGGATCTGGCCGCGCCGTTGGCGACGACCACCGAAATTAATCTGCATGTACCGGCGCTGTTGCCTGCCGACTTCTGCGGTGACGTGCACGAGCGGCTGTCGATCTACAAGCGGCTGGCCAATTGCATGAAGCAGGAAAAAGTCGACGACATGCAGGAAGAGCTGATCGACCGTTTCGGCAAATTGCCCGACCCTGTCAAGGCCCTGATAGAAACACACCGGCTGCGCGTCTCGGCGAAAACGGTTGGTATCATCAAGATCGATGCGCATAGCGAGGCGGTGGTATTGCAATTCGAACCGAAACCGCCAATTGATCCTATCCGCATCATTGACCTTGTCCAGAAAAGCCGCCACATCAAACTGTCGGGACAGGACAAATTACGCATCACGGCCAGCATGCCGGATCTGGCAGCACGGGTACTGCAAATCAAGACAACGATACGCGCGCTGGCGGCTTAATCACAGGGAAAAACACAGGAAGAATAAATGGATTTGATATTGCAAGGTTTGCACAGCGAGCGCGCCATCATTGAGCGCATTGCTGCTCTGGCAGATGCGCAGGGCGTGCTTGAAATTGGCGTTCATGCCTACCGCTGCAAAGGCGTGGCTGATTCGGCACCAGTCCACGGCCTGATAGACGCTGCCTGCCAGCATGCACAGCTCGACGCCACCTTCATCGAAGCAGACAAGAAACTCAGCGACTTCAAGCTCCTGGTCACCGACATGGATTCAACGCTGATCACGATTGAATGCATAGACGAAATCGCCGACATGCAAGGCCTGAAGCCGCAAGTCGCTGCCATTACCGAGGCGGCGATGCGGGGTGAAATTGAATTCCGCGAAAGCCTCACGCGTCGCGTGGCCTTACTCAAAGGTTTGGATGCGTCCGCCTTGCAACGCGTCTTTGATGAAAGATTGCAGCTCTCGCCGGGTGCGGTTGCACTCCTTGCCGGCGTGAAGGCAGCAGGAATGAAAACGGTACTGATCTCGGGCGGTTTCACCTTTTTCACCGATCGGTTGCGCGAGCAGCTGGGGCTTGATATGAGTTTCGCTAACGTGCTGGAAATTATGGATGGCAAACTAACCGGCAAGGTCAGTGGTCCAATTGTCGATGCTGAAGAAAAACGCCGCACTGTCGAACGTGAAAGTGCGGCACTGGGTGTGCCGCCGTCAGCTGCCATCGTAATGGGTGACGGCGCCAATGATTTGCAGATGATGTCGGTGGCAGGCTTGTCGGTGGCGTTTCGCGCCAAACCGGTGGTACGCGCGCAGGCTGATGTGGCGCTGAATTTTGTGGGACTTGATGGGGTACTGAATTTATTCAAATAAATGTCGACGAGCACGCTGCTGCATCTGAGCTGCACCTGAGCTTCGTCAGATGACGCTAGTGATTTTTTTAGCCGCCGTTCCGGCACTGGCCGGGGCCCGGTGATTTTGAGCAAAAACACCATGACCCAAGACACCTACTTCGACATCGATTTCGAATCCAAAAAAAAACTGCTGTGGTGGCTGTATTTGCTGCACGGCGCGTCTCTGGTGTTTTCGCTCGGCGCGTTTTCTTTCATCCCGCTCATCCTGAACTACATCAAGCGCGACGAAACCAGCGGCACATTCCTGTGCAGCCATCATAGCTGGCAAATCCGTTCGTTCTGGTGGTATCTGTTATGGATGGCAATTGGTGGGTTGCTGTTTGTGACCATCATCGGCATTCCGGTGGCCGCACTGATCTGGTTTGCCGCCTGGGTCTGGAAAGCCTACCGCCTGATACGCGGCTTCACCGACCTGCGTGACAACAGACCTATGCCAGACTGACGAGCGCCTGCTCCAGATCGGCAATCAAGTCGGCCGGTTCTTCGAGGCCGATATTGAAGCGCACCAACTGGCCCGCGTGCTGCCAGTTCTTGCGCATGCTCTTGATGCGATACGGCACGCATAAACTGTTGGCACCGCCCCAGCTGTAACCAATCTTGAATAATTGCAGGCTATCGACAAAACGGTCGGTTTGCTTTTCGTCATAGCGTGGATCAAACAGTACCGAGAACAAGCCCCCTGCCCCGCTGAAGTCGCGCAACCAGTTCGCATGCCCCGGACAATCGGCAAAGGCCGGATGCAAGACGCTGGCAATTTCCTGCCTCGCCTTGAGCCATGTGGCGACCTGGCGCGTACCGGCATCATGCGCATCGAAGCGGAGTTTCATCGTGGCCAGTCCGCGCAAGACCAGATACACATCGTCAGCCGATACCCCCATGCCGAGCCGCATATGCGCGAGCTCTATTGTCGCGTTGAGCGCTTTGTCACGCGTAATGACGGCACCCATCAGCACATCCGAGCCGCCGGACTGGTATTTGGTGAGCGCCTGCATCACGATATCTACGCCAAGGTCGAACGCGTGCAGTGCAATGCCAGCCGACCAGGTATTGTCGAGTGCGACCAACACACCGCGCGCATGCGCGGCAGCGCAGATGGCTGGCAGGTCCGGCACTTCCATCGACACGGAACCCGGCGCTTCCGTCCAGATCAGCCTGGTGTTGTCCTGTATGAGCTCGGCAATGCTCCCACCTATCATCGGGTCGTAATAACGCGCGCTGATGCCGAAGTCCTGGGCCAGCCAGTTACCCAGTTCGCGGTTCGGGTTATAGACGTTGTCGGGCAAGAGCACGTCATCGCCGGTTTTCAATAGCGCGAGATCAACCATCGCGATCGCGGCGAGTCCGCTCGGCGCCAGCAGACAGTGTTGCCCGCCTTCGATTTCGGCCAGCCGCGCCTCGAGCGTGAAGGTAGTCGGTGTGCCGTGCAGACCATAGGTATAGGCGTTTTTGTCTTGCCAGTTGCGCGCACGCAGCGCGGCGACATCCTTGAACAGCACGGTGGACGCATGATGAATGGCAGCAGGAAAGGCGGCAAAGCCTTCCGGCGGCCGGTAGTCCGTGGCCGTCAGCAGCGTCTGCAATGATTTCCTGATTTTCATGCGCTCAGCCTGCTCAGTCAGCCTTGGCCCACAAATCATGCGCGTCGGCAGCGGTGACGACCACATCAACGAATTCACCAACTTTGAGCTTGCGGTTCGGCTCGAACGGTGGCTTCACATAGACAACGCCGTCAATCTCGGGGGCATCGGCTGCCGAGCGGCCGGTACCTTCGCCACTGCGATCTACGGCATCAATCAACACGCGCAATGTCTTGCCGACTTTTGCTTGCAGACGTGCCTTGGAAATTTTTTCCTGCAATTCCATCACGCGGCCACGACGCTCTTCGCGCACTTCTTCCGGCACCGGATTGGCCAGTTCATTGGCGGTTGCGCCATCGACTGGCGAATAGGCAAAGCAACCAAGGCGGTCAATTTGCGCTTCCTGCAGGAAGTCGAGCAGGTGCTGGAATTCTTCTTCGGTCTCGCCGGGGAAGCCGGCGATGAAGGTCGAACGTATCGTAATGTCAGGACACAGTTCGCGCCACGCGCGTATGCGCTCGATATTTTTTTCGCCATTCGCCGGCCGCTTCATGCGCTTCAACACATCCGGATGCGAGTGCTGCAGCGGCACGTCCAGATACGGCAGCACGTGCCCGCCGTTCATCATCGGGATGATGGCGTCAACATGCGGATACGGGTACACATAATGCAGCCGTACCCAAGCGCCGTATTGTTTCGCCAGCTCGCCCAGCGACGCGACCAGTTCAGTCATATGCGTGCGCACCGGCTTGCCGTTCCAGAAGCCGGTGCGGAATTTAACGTCCACGCCATAGGCGCTGGTGTCTTGCGAAATGACCAGCAATTCTTTGACGCCAGCCTTGAACAGGTTTTCGGCTTCCAGCATGACGTCGGCAATCGGGCGCGACACCAGGTCGCCGCGCATGGACGGGATAATGCAAAAGCTGCAGCGATGATTGCAGCCTTCGGATATTTTCAGGTACGCGTAGTGCTTTGGTGTGAGCTTGATGCCTTGCGCCGGCACCAGATCAATGAAAGGCTCATGCGGCTTTGGCAGGTGTACGTGCACTGCATCCATGACCTCGGCCAATGCGTGCGGGCCGGTCACGGCCAGCACTTTCGGATGAATTTTCATGATCATGTCGTCGCCGGCAGCGTCCTTCTTTTTGCCGAGGCAGCCCGTGACGATCACTTTGCCGTTTTCATGCAGCGCCTCGCCAATGGCGTCAAGCGATTCCTGCACAGCGGCGTCAATGAAGCCGCAGGTATTGACGATGACGAGGTCGGCGCCATCATAAGACTTGGCGGTCTCGTAACCTTCGGCACGCAATTGCGTGAGAATCTGTTCGGAGTCGACCAGGGCCTTCGGACAGCCGAGGGAGACGAAACCAACTTTGGGAGCTAACGGAGGATTGCTGGACATGGTTGAATAGACAAGAAAAAGGGCACAACAGCGAAGCCGCCATTGTACCCTTTACCCTGCAGCAGCCTATCTTTGCGATTCGCTGGCGCGCACTTCTACACTGGCAATCCGCACAAATTTGCGCGATACTGCACCAATAGTATGATAAATCTCGCTATTAGCATCTATTAAGGAGCAGACATTATGGGGACCGTGCGCAAAACAATTACGTTAACTATCAAGCAGGACAGCTGGATAAAAGCACAGATTGATGCTGGGCACTACACCAATGACAGCGAATATATTCGCGACCTCATCCGGCGCGAACAGGAACGAAATACCGAAACGGAGGCCATCCGTTCCGCGCTGATAGAGGGTGAGGCAAGCGGGGAGCCAAAACGTCTCGATATTGCAGCCTTCAAAAAGAGAATGCTCATAGCGCATGGCTGAATATCGACTTACACCAGCCGCCGAACATGACCTTGAAGTTATCTGGACACATACCTTGCAGCACTGGGGCAGTAAGCAAGCGAACCGTTATATCGATATTTTGACGCTTGCATTTGGCGAATTAGCAGAGTCGCCAAAAACAGCGCCCACATGCGATCAAATCCGACTTGGCTATCGTCGTCGACATGTTGAACGGCACATGATCTATTTTCGTGAGACGACTTATGGCATAGCAATCATTCGAATTCTGCACGATAGAATGGAAGCAGCTCGACACCTGTAACAACAACGCAATATCAGTGAGTGATAGTCACTAATGAGTGATATCTCGCAAATGAAAATTCGCCGCCATAGTTCGCAGCGAAGTTCGGATGTCGCCGATTACAGCTAAGGTTTATTTTTCGCCCGGCGCCTTGAATCCCGGTGTCCCCGGAAATGGAAACACATTAAACACATTCTTGGCCTGGCTCTGCATCTGTTCCTGCATCTGCATGAACAAGCCTTTGCTCTGCTCTATGTAGTTGCTCATCATGCCCTGCATCATCGGGCCCTGCACATTCATGAACTGATTCCACATCTCGGGGCTGAATGGCTTGTCGTCCATCACGCCGCGGGAATTTTCAGCCAGCTTGTTCTGGATGTCGATGAACACCTGAATATTCTTTTCGAGGTAAGAGCCCATCATGCCCTGCATCGCATGACCGTAGTAACGAATGATCTGCGACAGCGCCGCACTGGAGAACATGGGTTCGCCGTTGGCCTCTTCTTCGAGAATGATCTGCAACAGGATGCTGCGGGTCAGGTCCTCGTCGGTCTTGGCATCCACCACGGTGAAAACTTCATTACCCAGCACCAGCTGCTTGACGTCTGCAAGCGTGATGTAGGAACTGGTTTGCGTGTCGTACAGGCGGCGATTCGGATATTTTTTAATCAGGCGCTCGCCGCTCTTCTTTGAACTGGTCATCTGGGTTCCGATTTTTTGCGTCGCAATGCAACGGCATCATTTTATGGGAAGTCGAACTGGCGTTCGTGTCTCTGCTGCCCATTATAGTGCCGGAAAACAAAAGCTTGGCAAGCTTTTGGCTGCGGTTTTGACAACATATTGCATTGCAACCGCAGCACTCTGACTGCTTGCCAACTTGATTACTCGGCTTTCATCTTCACATAACGACCCGGTGCAGGTTCAATCGGTTTGTGACGGGTGTTGCCATATTTACGCGGTGCATCGATCAGCTCTCCGGCATGCCTGGACAAGAATGCGGACCAGCCAGTCCACCAACTGCCCGGATGTTCGGTTGCGCTCTCAAGCCAGCCGTCGGCAGTGGCCGGCAATTTGGAATTGGTCCAATAGCTGCGCTTTTTCTTGGCTGGCGGATTGATCACCCCAGCGATGTGACCGGAGGCGCCCAGCACGAATTGCATATTGCTGCGCTTGCCGGTATTGAGCAGCGCTGTCGATGCATAAGCGCTGCTCCAGGGAACGATATGATCTTCGCGTGATGCATAGATAAATGTGGGCGCCTTGATCTTGCCCAGATCGATCTTCTCGTCACCGACCGACAGCTTGTCTGGTTCGCGCAGATTGTTTTCGAGGTAAGTGTTGCGCAGGTAATAGCAAAACATCGGCCCCGGCAAATTGGTGCTGTCCGCATTCCAGTACAAGAGGTCAAACGGTGGCGGATCTTCACCTTTGAGGTAATTTGATTCTACGTAATTCCATATCAGGTCGTTCGGACGCAGACTGGAAAAAGTGGCCGCAAAATCGCGACCCGGCATCAGTCCACCCGCACCAATGGCCTGCTCGCGCTGCGCAACCTGCGCTTCATCGACATAGACATCGATGACCCCAACGTCCGTGAAATCGAGCATGGTCGTCAGCAGCGTCAGGCTCGACACCGGCGACTTGCCGCGCGCCGTCATCACTGCCACGGCGCTTGCCAGTATCGTCCCGCCGACGCAAAAGCCGAGCGCATTGACCTGCTTCTGGCCGCTGATTTCTTGCGCGACTTCAATCGGTTCAATTGCACCCTTGCGGATATAGTCATCCCAGGTCAGATGAGCATGCGATTCATCGGCATTAATCCAGGAGACCACGAACACGGTATGGCCCTGCTCGACCGCATAGCGGATCAATGAATTTTCAGGCTGCAGGTCCAGAATGTAAAACTTGTTGATGCAAGGAGGGACAATCAGCAACGGGCGCTGATGCACTTGCTTCGTCAGTGGCCGATACTGAATGAGCTGAATCACGTCATTTTCAAATACCACCGCGCCTTCGCTGGTGGCGACATTGCGGCCAACTTCAAAAGCAGTTTCGTCGGTCTGCGAGATATGGCCTTTGCGCATGTCGGCGACCATATGCATGATGCCCTTGGTCAGGCTCTCGCCTTTGGACTCGATAATTTTTTGCTGGGCAGCGGGATTACTGAACAAAAAATTCGACGGCGACATTGCATCGATTGCCTGCTGGGTCGCGAAGCGGATTTTCTTTTTAGTCTTGGGATCAGCTTCCACCGCCTCGGCCAGCGCATTCATGAAACGCGCATTGAGCAGATACGCAGCTGCGTTAAAACTATGCAGCGGATTCGACTGCCATGGCTCGGCATTGAAGCGGCGGTCTTTGACAACCGGCTTATGCGAGGCAAGCATGCCAGACCATAGGGCTGACATCTCACTCATGTAATCTTTTTGCAGGGCGCTCAGCTTTTCCGGGGGCACCAGCGCTGCGGTGGCCGGTGCTAATGGTATTGCAGGCATCGCTGGCATTGCTGGCGCACTGCCCTGTGCCATCTTCAGCATTGATTGCCATGCTTGCGGATCAGTCATTTGCGCTAACCAATCGGCGGGAGTAGCACTCGGGTTGAACGTATTCTCAGGTTTGCTCATGCGGGTTCCCGGTATTTCGCGTAAGCTGCGGCCGACTTGTCCTTTTTACTGCGAACTGCCATGCATATTGCTGCGGTCGGCTGGAGCTATGTCGTGTTAATGATGGCGATCACCGAAGACTCGGTGATCGCTGGCATTATGACGTTTTTCCTCTATGGCGTGTTACCTGTGTCGATCATTTTGTACATAACGGGAAGCGGCGGCAGACGACGACGGCGCGAACAAGAGCGCTTGCAGGAAATGCAAAAGCGGCAACAATCTGATTCGGATTTGAATTGATAGTGCGATCAGTAGCAGTCTTTATAAGCGGAGTTCACTTCTCAGTGATCGCGCACACTACAAAATAAAGCATACCGCCCTGATGCGATTCCTTCCAGCGCCAAAACGGGATAGCGCCTTTCAGAGCAGGTGAATGATCTTTTTCAGTTTGTCATTCCATTCTGAATTGCCATAGTTTTAAACTAAGTTGAGTAGAAGTTTACAGTCAGGGTTTGGCCTCGGTGAGTTTCATCTGGTCTTTTCGCATAATGAAGCGGGATAAATATAAAACCAAAATTTTCATCTAGATGATGAAGTGCATGCATACAACACCTTCATGCGCTCCGGGCCGGCAATGACGCCATGAACGCCACTGTCTGAGTCATTCATCCGTTCAAGCAGCCCCACTTCCCGCATGCTCGCTCAACCGGTCACATGCCGGCACGGAGCGCGCGATGGCAGACGATTACGACAGCCCCTGGAAAGAAGCGATCGAACGGTATTTCGCCGACTTCCTGCATTTCTATTTTCCGCTCGCGCATGCGCAAATCGACTGGTCGCACCCGTATGTTTTTCTCGATCAGGAGTTGCGTGCCGTCGTGCACGACGCCGAACTCGGCAAGCGCTTCGTCGACAAGCTGGTGCGGGTTACGCGCCAGGGCGGCGAAGCCGAATGGGTGTACGTGCACCTTGAAGTCCAGGGCGATAAGCAGGCCGCATTTGCCGAGCGCATGTTCGTCTACCACTACCGACTGTATGACCGATACCGTAAGCCGATTGCGAGCCTGGCGGTGCTGGCCGATGACCAGGCGCACTGGCAACCCGAGTCGTTTGGCTATGAAGTGTTCGGCTGTCAACTTGGGTTGCGCTTCCCGGTAGCCAAACTATTGGACTGGGCCGGCAGCGAGACCCGACTGGCCGATAGTGCGAACCCGTTTGCCGTCGTCACGCTCGCGCATCTGGCCACGCGCGCGACCCGTGATGATGCGTCAGCCCGCTATGCGGCCAAGTGGACACTGGTGCAGGGACTGTACCGGCGCGGCTGGGGCAAACAACAGGTGATTGATCTGTTCAAAGTACTGGACTGGATGATGCGCCTGCCCAAGGATCTGGACGCGCAGCTCTGGCAAAATTTAGAAACACTCGAGGAGGAAACACACATGACTTACATCAGCTCAGTCGAACGCATCGGGATGGAGAAGGGCCTTGAAAAAGGTCTTCAACAGGGGATTGAGAAAGGGATTGAGAAAGGAATGCAGCAGGGTCAGGCCCGCATGCTGGAGCGCCTGCTTGCGCAGCGCTTTGGCGACGTACCCGTCTGGGTCACGCAACGCTTAGACGAAGCGAACGTTGACGAACTTGGAGCATGGGCGGAAGCGGTACTGTCGTCCGACTCGATTGAAGCAGTGTTCGGTGCCGCGGGTCATTAAGTTCGCAAAAAATCACTCCATACATGGATTGTGAAAAAACGAGAGGCGTTTCTTCAAGAGACGCGCAAGATTAGTAAAAATTAGGTAACGCCGCATCACATACAAGCGCCGCTGAGGTCGATGCTTGGCTGGCTCAGATCAAACGACACAAGGACATCATGCTGCCTGCAAATTATTTGATCCAGATCAGCGAGGCCATGCGGCCGGTAATCTGATCGCGACGGAATGAATAAAATCGCTTTGGGTCACTGACCGTGCAGTCATGGCCACCGCTCACTTGCTTGACGCCCGCTTTGTCCAATGTCAGTCGCGCTAGCTGCGCAAGATCAGCCAGATATTTACCGGGCTTGGCTTGAAGCGGTTTGAAGGCCTGCTCTGCCTGAACTCCCAAATGGGTAAAAGCGCTGCGCACTTCCTCTCCCACTTCAAAATGCTGCGGCCCGATGGCCGGACCCAGCCACGCAAACATGTCATCGGCACCAGCCTGCCGCATTGCGCTGACCGTATTTTCCAGCACGCCACCCGCCAAGCCGCGCCAGCCCGCATGCGCGGCGCCAACGACTTTGCCGCGCCGATCGCGCAGCAGCACGGCCATGCAATCTGCGCTCATGATGGCACAGACTACGCCGGGTTGATTAGCGAAGCTTGCGTCCGCAGCCGGCGCGTTATGCACATCGGCTGCATTGAGCACCAGATTGCCATGCACTTGCGTCAGCCATGCCGGCTCGGCAGGCAACAGTTTTCTGAGAAGAGAACGGTTCTGCATCACCGCAGCAGGATCGTCACCGACATGCAACGCAAGATTGAGGCTGTCGTAAGGCGCGGCACTGACGCCGCCTGCGCGCAGCGTGGACAGCGCGCCGACAGGGTCGGGCGCGTCTGGCCAGTGCGGGTTCAACGTGGCGATTGTGGTCATGCCGGTCAAGGAATCTGCCAGATCCCTGCGTCTTTACATTCTTCTGTCGACAGCGTGATGCCGGAACGCGTCATCAGATCGACCATATCTGCCGGCAGCGGCGCTTCCCACCTGCACGCCTCGCCACTGCCCGGATGCAGCAAACCTAAACGCACCGCATGTAGTGCCTGGCGCGGGAACAAGGGCACCAGATGCTGCTTGCCATAGACGCCGTCACCAATCAAGGGAAAACCAAGTGATTGCATATGCACACGAATCTGATGCGTGCGCCCGGTCTCCAGCTTGCAGAGCAACAAAGCCACCGGACGAGCTTCAAATTTTCCAGTGGCCAGTTTTTGATAATGGGTCACTGCCGGGCGAGCCGTAGTCGATGTGCTGACCGCCATTTTCGTGCGCTCGCGCAGATGACGTCCTATGGCAGCCTCAACCCGGCCGTTCGATACTGGCTGGCCCCACACCATCGCCACATATTCACGACTGACAGTACGTTCCTGTAACTGGCGCACCAGATCTGTCTGCGCCAGCAAGGTTTTGGCAACCACCATCAGGCCGCTGGTGTCCTTGTCCAGCCGGTGCACGATGCCGGCACGCGGTATGCCCGCCAGCTGCGGCCAGCGATGCAGCAAACCATTGAGCAGCGTGCCGGACCAGTTGCCGGCGCCCGGGTGCACAACCAGTCCAACTGGCTTGTTGATGATGATCAGGTCATCATCTTCAAACACGACATCAAAATCTACAGGCTCAGGCAGATAAGCCTGCTCTGCCTGCGATATTTGCGGCAAGATGACGATCTTTTCATCACCATACACGGTCGCACGCAGCACTGTGGCGAGTTTGCCGTCGACACGGACATGTCCTTCTTCTATCCACTGCTGAAGGCGCCCGCGCGAGTACTGGGGCAAATGCGTTGCCAGCACCTTGTCGAGACGCACGCCACAGCTTTCAGGTTCGAGTTGCAGGGTAATGGGCGCGAGTTCGGCCGCGCCGGCTACGAACTCATCAGCGTCTTCAAATGCTTCGTCTGTTACAGGTTCAGTCACGCCATCTTTCATTGTGGATTGTCCGGGTTGCTTCATAGCGCTGGCCATCGGCTATAATCGCAAATCATTTTGACGCCATGGCGCCCATTCTTATGCTGAAAACTGTCTCGAAATTCGCCGTCATCGTATTTGCCATTTTCTTATCGGCATGCGGCTCGCTAAACATGGAGAAAGCGGACGAGACCAAGACCTGGTCCGCTTCGAAATTATACGCTGAGGCCAAGGATGAACTAAATGGCGGCAATTACGAAAAATCGATCAAATACTTTGAAAAGCTCGAATCGCGCTATCCGTTCGGTGCCTATGCACAGCAGGCGCAGATGGAAATTGCGTACGCCTATTACCGTCAGAACGATCAGGCCCAATGTCTGGCAGCTGTCGAGCGCTTCATCCGCCTGCACCCGAATCATGTCAACGTAGACTACATGTACTACCTGCGTGGACTGGCAAATTTCAATGACAAAAAAGGCTTGTTCGACTTCATCAGCCGACAAGACCCGACTGAGCGCGACCCGAAAGCGGCACGCGATGCGTTCGATGCATTCCGTCTGCTGATTGAGCGTTTTCCTGACAGCAAATACGCTGAGGATGCTCGCGACCGCCTGAAGTATCTGGTCAACGCGATGGCGCAATATGAAGTCCACGTTGCCAATTACTACCTGCGCCACAACGCCTATGTAGCTGCGGCCAATCGCGCGCAGACTGTCATTAGCGAGTATTCCGGTTCACCATCAGCGCGCGAAGCCTTAATGATCCAGATCCGCTCTTACGAGGCGCTGGGCCTGAAGGAATTGCGCGACGATGCCGAGCGCGTCTATCAGCTGAACTACAAAGTCGATTCGGCCGCACCATTCGACACCAGAGAGGGTAAACCCTGGTGGCAGGTCTGGTAAGCGCCTGCTCTGGAACTGTGCCGGCTAGACTTCCAGCCGGCGCCGGAACACCCATTTGAATTCTGTGGAACTGGCGGCATCGAATGCATAGCCGTCAGTATCAAACCTCTTCAGTAGCGCCGGCTTGGTAATCTTTTTGTCAATTGCATAACGCGCCATCAGTCCACGCGCACGCTTGGCATAAAAAGAAATGATTTTGTACTTGCCGCCCTTCCAGTCCTCGAACACCGGCGTAATTACCGGCACAGCCAAGACCTTCGGCTTGACTACCTTGAAGTACTCTTCCGATGCCAGGTTCACCAGTGCCGATGCCTGCTGCTCTGTCAGCACCTTATTCAAGACCTTGGTCACGCGTTCGCCCCAAAAGTCATACAGGGTGTTGCCATGCGCATTTGGCAATTGCGTGCCCATCTCTAACCGGTAGGGCTGCATCAAATCCAGCGGGCGCAAAACGCCATACAGCCCCGACAAAATCCGCAGATGATCCTGCGCCCATTCAAGCTGTGACTGCTTGAGGGAACGGGCATCAAGCCCTTCATAAACATCGCCATTGAATGCCAGCAGCGCCTGACGCGCATTATCAAAACTGAATTTTTTTGACCAGTCTGCATAACGCTGCCAATTCAATTCCGCCAGCGGATCGGAAATCTTCATCAAGCTGCCTATCGACGCCGGCGAGAGTTTGCGCAGCAAGCTGATCAGTTCAGCCGAACGCGGGATAAAATCCGGCAAGCTGTGCGTCTCGCTGTTGAGCGGTGATGCATAGTCGAGAGTCTTGGCAGGAGAAAGCACAATCAGCATGAAGTATTCCAGATAAATTTTTGCACATGATACCTAAACAAGCCGATCGCATTGCGGAGCGCATCGTCCTCGACACCAACGTCCTGCTCGACCTGTTCGTCTTTCGCGATCCGCGCTGGCAAACTTTACTGCAAGCGATGCAGCAAGGCAGCGTGCAGGCCATCACGCGTGCCGACTGCCGCATGGAGTGGACGCTGGTGCTGGCTTACACAAAATTAAAACTCGATGCAACGGCACAGGAACAAATCAAAGCCGAGTTTGATGCGATAGTCACCCTGCTGGACCCGCCATTGCCTGAGAGCGCGATCAAGTTGCCGGTCTGCCGCGATAGCGACGATCAGAAGTTCCTTGAACTGGCCTATGCAGCTAATGCCGCTATATTGATCAGCAAAGACAAGGCGCTGTTAAAACTCGCGCGCAAAACCGAACGCGCCGGACTATTTCGCATCATGACGCCGGAGCGATGGGTTGAATTACAACTGAATCCGGCATTACCGATAAAATAGAATTACCGAACAGCCAACATTTCACTTCCATGCAGACAAGCCTGACCCCTCTGAACTCCAAGTTGCCGCGCGTAGGCACCACCATCTTTACGATCATGTCCGCACTTGCGGCAGAAAAAGGCGCAGTCAATCTCGGTCAGGGTTTTCCGGATTTCGACTGCGACCCGACGCTGCTTGATGCAGTCAACAATGCCATGCGCGCCGGCCACAACCAGTACCCGCCTATGGCCGGCATTTTGCCACTGCGCCTAGCGATCGCGCAAAAAATTCACACGCTCTACCAATGCGACTACGATCCCGTCACCGAGATCACGGTCACCGCCGGCGGCACCCAGGGTGTCTTGACGGCCGTGTTGTGCTGCGTGCATCCGGGCGATGAAGTTATCGTCATCGAACCCGCCTACGATTGCTATGTGCCTGCCATTGAACTCGCTGGCGGCAAACCCGTTTTAGTGCAAATGGAAATTGGCGCCAACGGCTACTTCGTGCCTTGGGAAAAAGTCGCGGCATCAGTCACGCCCAAGACCCGGCTGATCATGGTTAACTCGCCGCATAACCCGACTGGTTCGGTGCTGCTGGAAGCAGATATACAGCAGCTGGCTTCGATTGTGCGCGACACACAAATTATGATTCTGTCAGACGAAGTCTATGAACACATGGTCTATGACGACTGCCGGCATGAATCCATCTGCCGCTATCCAGAGTTGGCCGAGCGCGCCTTCGTCGTCTCCAGCTTCGGCAAAACCTATCACGTCACAGGCTGGAAAGTCGGCTTCGTCGCGGCACCGGCAATGCTGTCGGCAGAATTCCGGCGCGTGCATCAGTTCAATGTCTTCACCGTCAATACGCCGGTGCAGCACGGACTCACTACTTACATGACCGACCCCACGCCGTATCTGGATCTGGCGCCGTTTTACCAACACAAGCGCGACTTGTTTCGCGAAGGGCTGGCGCATACGCGCTTCAAGCTGCTGCCGTCGAGCGGCACTTATTTTCAGTGCGTGGACTATTCAGCGATTTCGGATTTATCCGAAGCAGACTTCTGTACGTGGCTGACTACGGAAATTGGCGTCGCAGCAATACCGATCTCGGCGTTTTATCAAGAGGCGCGCGAGTCGGGTATTGTGCGGTTTTGCTTTGCGAAGAAGGACCAGACTTTGCGTAGTGCGCTGCAGAGGTTGGCGACTTTGTAGCGCTGTTAAAGACGCTGGATCCCAGCGTGCGCTGGGATGACGGTAGATATGTAGAAGTCGTCTCACCTACTACCGTCGTTCCAGAGAACGCTGGAACCCAGCGTCTTTGCCATGCTTAATTACTTACGCGTGGCAAATTGCATCAACTGCTCACGATTGGCCTTGCGGTCAACGTCAATTTTCTGCACCGTCTCACGCTGCCCCATCATCTTCACATAATCGCGCACCGGCAAGTCAGCCAGCATGTCTTCGCCATAAATGACCTTGGTTGCCGAGCCAACCATAGGCAGATGGTACAAAGCCGCGCAATCGGCCAGCGTGAATTCTTCACCGGCGACATACGGTGCAAATTTGGCCAGCTTGGCAAACCCGGCCACATTGCGCTTCAGGGTTTTCTGCACGCGCAGCTTGGTCTCGTCCGAGACTTTGCCGCCAAAAAAAGCTTCCGGAAACAATTCGCGCGCAACCAGTTCCAGATGCAGTTCAATGAATTGTGTCAGTTCACGCACCTTGGCAGCGGCCAGCGGGTCTGCTGGCAGCAGGGGCTTTTGCGGATACGCGTCTTCCAGATATTCGACCAGCGCCTGCGACTCGACCAGCACCTGGTCGCCAATCTCGAAATAAGGGATTTTGCCCAGCGGTGACTTTTCATACAGCGCGGCTGACCTGTCGGTCCACACCAGCTTCTCGTCAAACGCCACAGCTTTTTCCATTAACGCGAGCTTGACTTTGTTGTAGTAATTACTGGCTGCGAAGCCGCATAAGGTGATCATTTCATCTCCATGATTAATAGGTTTTTATTATCGGCAGGCCTGCAAAGTACCGCCACGCTTTGCAGGCGTTACAATGCGTTTCAAACAGATTCTATTATCCCTGAAAATAATCAAGTATCCGACATGTCTGCCGAACTGCTGGCCTCGCGCCGCGATGCAACCCTGATTCTGACTATTTCCAATCCGAGCGCGAAGAATGCGCTGCATCCGGATATGTACGCGGCCGGCATTGAAGCGCTCACGACGGCAGAGCGTGACAATGAAGTGCGCGCCGTCGTGCTGACGGGTGCCGATCATTTTTTCTGCGCAGGTGGCAACCTGAATCGCCTGTTGGAAAACCGCGCCAAAGACAGGTCAGTACAAGCCGATTCCATCAACCAGCTGCACGGCTGGATTGAAGCCATCCGCGATTGTCCGAAACCTGTGATAGCTGCCGTTGATGGCGCTGCAGCCGGTGCCGGCTTTTCACTGGCACTGGCCTGCGACATGATCGTAGCAGGTGCTGATGCCAAATTCGTGATGGCCTACGTCAAAGTCGGCCTCACGCCGGACGGTGGCGCTTCGTGGTTCTTGTCGCAGGCACTGCCGCGCCAGCTGGCCACGGAAATCATCATGGAAGGCAAGCCCGTCACTGGCACACGCCTGCATCAGGCCGGGCTGGTCAACCGTATCGTGGCCGACGGCCAGGCACTCGACAACGCTCTGGCATGGAGCGATGAACTGGCCACACTGTCGCCGCATGCGCTTGAAAACATCAAGTCGCTGCTGCGCGATGCACCGGGCAATTCCCTGCGCACCCACTTCGAAGCCGAAAAACAAAGTTTCGTCGACAGCCTGCACCACCGCGACGGACTTGAAGGCATCACAGCCTTCCTTGAAAAAAGAAAGCCGGTCTACCGATGAGTTTTACTAAACGACGCCGCATTTTCCTGATGCGGCATGGCAGCGTGACTTATTTTGACGCCGCCGGCAAACCCGTCTTGCCTGAAACCGTACCGCTTAATGAGCAAGGCCGACTGCAAACCACGGCCGCCGGACGCGTGTTTGCCGAAGCCGGCATCCGCTTTGACCGCGTGATCATCTCCGGCCTGCCGCGCACGGTGGAAACCGCTGCACGCGTACTGGCCGAGACCGGCCAGGACATCGCGCCCGAGCACTGGCCGGAACTGGTTGAGATCAAGGGCGGCAGACTGGCAGACATTCCACAAGCCGAGCTGCGCGAGGCCTTCATTGGTGCTTTCGAAGGCGTCGCTCCGGAGCACAAGCGCTTTCTTGGTGGCGAGAGCATCGGTGAACTGATGGACCGTATCCACCCCGCCATCGACCGTCTGCGCGCCGACCCTGAATGGGACACCGTACTGCTGGTATTGCATGGCGGCGTCAACCGCGCCATCCTGTCGTATGCACTGACCGGGCAGCGCCTGTTTCTGGGCAACCTGGCGCAGACGGCAGGCTGCATCAATGCGCTGGACGTTGGTAACGAGCCGCAGGACTGGGTCGCACGTATCATTAACTATTCGCCGCCGTCGGTACTGCAGGCGGAATCGCGCAGCACCACGATGGAAGCCTTATTTCATCAGTACCAGCAAGGCCGCGGTCTTTAAAATTATAAATAGCGCAGGAGACAAGTTTGTATGTATGAAGAATTCATGGGCACCAAGCCCGTTGCCGAACGCCAGAAAGTCGACCTTGATGCCCTTGGCGCTTACCTGCGCCAACATGTGGGCGACTACAAAGGCGAGCTGACGATAGAGCAGTTCAAGGGCGGACAGTCCAACCCCACCTTTAAACTGACCGCCGGCGAGCAGCAATATGTATTGCGCACCAAGCCGGCGCCGGCGGCCAAGCTGCTGCCGTCCGCGCATGCAATCGATCGTGAATACCGCGTCATGGACGCACTGTCGAAGGCCGGCTTTCCGGCAGCACGGCAATATGCATTGTGTGAAGACGAATCCGTCATTGGCCGCGCCTTCTACATCATGGAATTCATGCAAGGCCGCGTGCTGTGGGATCAGTCACTGCCCGACATGAGTACTGCCGAGCGCGCCGCGCACTATGACGAAATGAACCGCGTCATCGCGCAATTACACACCATAGACTACAAAGCAATTGGTTTGGAAACCTATGGCAAACCGGGCACGTATTTCTCGCGCCAGATAGACCGCTGGACGCGCCAATACAAAGCGTCCGAGACGGAATCGATTCCGGCGATGGATCAGCTGATGGCGTGGCTGCCCAAAAATATTCCGGACGGCGAGCTGACTTCGATCGTGCATGGTGACTTCCGCCTCGATAACCTGATGTTCCATGCGACTGAGCCGCGCATCGTCGCCGTACTGGATTGGGAATTGTCGACACTTGGCCATCCGCTGGCTGATTTTTCGTATCACTGCATGAGCTGGTTTATTACACCGGGGCTGTTCCGCGGCATCGCAGGGTTGGATCTGCCGGCACTCGGCATTCCGACCATTGACGAGTACATTGCAAAATACAGCGCGCGCACCGGGATCGCCATCAACAAGGAAGACTTCCGCTTCTACCTGGCCTATAACATGTTCCGTATGGCTGGTATTTTGCAAGGCATCATGAAACGCTATCAGGATGGCACCGCTGCCAGCGAGCAGGCATTGAAAAATGGCAAAGCAGCACGGCCTATGGCCGAAATGGGTTGGGAGTATGCATCGGGACAAAAGGCAGTCTGAACTGCTTAAAAATAATACAAAGGGAGACAACATGGAATTTGAATACTCGGAACGTTGCAGCACCTTGCGCGAAAAACTGCTGGCCTTCATGGAACAGCATATCTATCCAAACGAGCACTTGTACAAGCAAGAGATCGACCGCAACGGCAAGGAAAAAGGCAATCGCTGGATTCCGACCAAGATAATTGAAGAGCTCAAGCCATTGGCACGCGAACAAGGTTTGTGGAACCTGTTCCTGCCGAAGTCCGTGCGCGCTCCCGAAGGGCTGTCCAACCTCGACTATGCGCCGCTGTGTGAAATCATGGGTCGCGTGCCCTGGGCTCCCGAAGTGTTCAACTGCTCGGCACCCGATACCGGCAACATGGAAACCATCGAGCGCTACGGTAGCGAAGAAAATAAACGCGAATGGCTGGAGCCGCTGTTGCGCGGCGAGATGCGTTCTGCCTTTGCAATGACCGAGCCTGATGTCGCGTCGTCCGACGCCACCAACATCGGCACCCGCATTGAGCGCGATGGTGATGACTACGTGATCAACGGCCACAAATGGTGGATCTCGGGAGCTGGTGACCCGCGCTGCAAGGTTTTCATTTTGATGGGCAAGACCGATCCGGACGCAGCGCGTCATGCGCAGCAGTCCATGATTCTGGTGCCGGCCGATACCAAAGGTGTCAATATCAAGCGGCCGCTGCCGGTATTTGGTTATGACGATGCGCCGCACGGCCATTGTGAAATCCTGTTTGAAAACGTGCGCGTGCCGGCGTCGAATATTTTGCTCGGTGAAGGGCGTGGTTTTGAAATCGCACAAGGTCGTCTCGGACCGGGCCGCATTCACCACTGCATGCGTGCTATTGGCACTGCAGAGCGGGCACTGGAATTGATGTGCCGTCGACTCAACGCACGTACTGCGTTTGGTCGCAAGATCTCCGAGCAAGGTGTCTGGCGCGAACGCATTGCCGAGTCACGCATCATGATCGACAGCGCACGGCTGCTGACCTTGAAGGCAGCGTACATGATGGATACCGTGGGCAACAAGTTCGCCAAATCTGAAATCGCGATGATCAAGGTGCTGGCGCCAAACATGGCGCAGCAAATCATTGACTGGGCCATTCAGGCGCATGGCGGCGGCGGCGTATCAGATGATTTTCCGCTGGCGATGTTGTGGGCGCATAACCGTACGCTGCGTATTGCAGACGGCCCGGATGAAGTGCATCGTAATGCGATTGCGAAGCTGGAGCTGTCCAAGTACATGAGCTTGCCGGGTGAAGATTTGAATTTGCCTATTACGCGGTCTTAATTACTTAATCAAAGACACTGGGTTCCAGCCTGCGCTGGAACGACGCTTGTTTATCACCCGTATCCCGATGAAAATCGGGATACAGAGTCTTTCACAAATAACGGAAGCGCATGATCGACCTCTACTCCATGGCCACCCCGAACGGCCACAAAATCCACATCATGCTGGAAGAATGCGGCCTGCCTTATCGCGTTCACCACATCAATATCGGCAAGGGCGACCAGTTCAAACCAGAATTCCTCAAAATCTCGCCAAACAATAAAATTCCCGCCATGGTCGATAGCGACGGTCCCGACGGCAAGCCGATTGCATTGTTCGAGTCCGGCGCCATGCTGATTTACCTTGCCAGCAAAGCCGGCAAATTTCTTGGCAACACAGACCGCGATAAATATACGGTACTGCAATGGCTGATGTTCCAGATGGGCGGACTCGGCCCTATGCTCGGGCAGGCGCATCACTTCCGCATCTACGCGCCGGAAAAATTCGACTACGCCATTAATCGTTACACGAATGAAGCGAAACGCTTGTACGGCGTGCTGGACAAGCAACTGTCGCAGTACACCTATCTGGCCGGCGATGAATACACGATTGCCGATATCGCCTCTTATCCATGGATACGTTCGTGGAAAAATCAGGGCATAGACTGGGCTGATTATCCACATGCCAAGCGCTGGTTTGATGCCATCAGCGAGCGTCCTGCCGTGCAGCGCGGCGTCGAAGTGCTGGCAGACTTGCGCAAGCCGCTGGTAGACGAGAAAGCCAGAGAGATGATGTTTGGCGCGACCCAATACGTAAAACGTTAAAAACCTGCATATCCGCCCTGCCCGTTACTCTGATCTGGCTCAGTGAGCAAACATCATGGTTCAGATAATTTCCAGACTTTTCTGGCCAAACAGGATGGCAGGGTGCCGCAGCTGAATTGATGAAGGAGCTTGTATGCAAACCGCTTTGATTATTGGCGCATCACGCGGCATAGGTCGTGAATTCGTCAAGCAGCTACTGGCAGCAAAGTGGACGGTGCATGCAACCGCCCGCACTGATGCTGACCTGTCTGAACTGAAAAAATCAGGCGCACATCCGTTGCGTTTCGATGCGACCGAAGTCGGATCAGCCGACAGTCTGGGCAGCAATCTTGCAGCAAGCGCGCTTGATCTGGTCGTCTATGTGGCAGGCACATTTGGCATGGAAAGCGGCGCGAGCAGCGCGCCCGCTACGTCTACTTTCGATCAGGTCATGCACACCAATGTGCTGGGTGCGATGCAAACCATTCCGCTGATGGCGCCACGGGTCGAAGCCGCTGCCGGCAAATTCCTATTCATTACCAGTGGCATGGGTAGCATCGCTGAAGCGCAAAGCAGCATGGGCTGGGTCTATCGCGCCTCGAAAGCAGCCCTCAATATGGCGGTGCACAGCGCCAGCTTTGACTATCCGAAAGCGACGTTTGTGGCAATGAACCCGGGCTGGGTCAAGACCGATATGGGTGGACCGGGCGCGCCAACCTCTGTGACAGCCAGCGTTGCCGGCATGCTCAAGGTCGCGTCGCAACTGACGCTCAAGGACAGCGGCAGTTTCCATAGCTATGACGGCAAAAAATGGCCGTGGTGAAGATTCGCCGGGCCTGCCAAATTCATCTGTAAAATTGCGTTTTTATTTCGCATCGGACAGGCAAACGTGGCGCTGAAATCAACCATCTATAAGACCAACCTGCAAATCGCTGACATGGACCGGCACTACTATGTCGACCATCAGCTGAACCTCGCCTGCCATCCGTCCGAAACACAAGAACGCCTGATGGTACGGCTGATGGTTTTTGCCTTGCACGCCCAGGAATATCTGGAATTCGGCCGCGGCATTTCCGACACCGAAGAACCGGACATCTGGAAAAAAGACCTGACGGGTTCTATTGAAAAATGGATAGAAGTCGGCCAGCCGGAAGAACGCCGTATTCTGAAAGCCTGCGGCAAAGCAGAGCAGGTGCTGGTGTATATGTACAGCTCAAGCGCACCAGTCTGGTGGAAGCAAATCAGCAGCAAACTGGAGCGTGCAAAAAACCTCACGGTCTGCCAGATTTCACCCGAGTCTGCCAAAGGCTTGGAAAAACTCTGCCAACGCAATATGCAGCTGCAAGTGACGATACAAGATGGCGAGATCTGGATGCGTGACGAAAGCCATGCTGTTGAAGTGAAAATTTCGACCTTGATGCCAGCAGTTATTTGATCTTACAAAATCAATCTACTCCTCCGCTCGCCCACTCGCCGTCCTGCAGTAAACATCTCAAAAAAAACCGTTCATCGAGCAACGCATATTTACTTTGTTGTGAATATGCGTTGCTGACTCTATGACGCTTGGAAAAATGCTTCATAGCGATGAAGATGCTCAACAAAAAATCATGATCTGGTTTGGCTCGACTTTTTAATGGCTGTGAAAATTTTCCCGCTAAAACACATTGCGAAGAATCTCAATGAGCGAAAAACATGACCTTGCCAACACATACAAAATTTTATATACTAAAAATAGTTCGAATTCTAAATCTGTAGAATTTTGCGGCAATGCATTGAAAGACTTGAGAGCTTTCCCCTTGCCGGCACGCCGGGAGGCTGGCTTCCAAATTGATCAGGTGCAGTGCGGGCTAGAGCCGTGTGACTGGAAACCTATGCCGACAATTGGACCAGGCGTCAGGGAAATCCGTATTCGGGATATCACTGGCACATTCCGGGTTGTCTATTTAGCGAAATTTTCTGATGCAGTCTATGTTTTGCACTGCTTTCAGAAGAAGACGCAAAAGACAAGCAATATGGATTTGGCGCTGGCAAAAAGTCGTTATCGGGACTTGATTAAGGAGCTGGAAAAATGAGTCGTCAAAAATTCAGTCATGTATGGGATGCGATCGCAGATACGCCCGAAGAAGCGGAAAATATGAAACTCCGCTCTCGCCTGATGATGGCACTGACACAGCACCTCAATCATTCAGGCCTGACTCAATCACAAGCTGCCGAACTCTTTGGCGTAACGCAGCCTCGCATCTCAGACCTGATACGCGGCAAAATCAATCTGTTTGGCCTGGACGCTTTGGTAAATATGGCCGCAGCGGCCGGCCTTCACATCGAAATGCGGATACGAGAATCTGCTAATTAGTCATAGCGACGCAGCACCGACTCCGCCACACACGCAGGCTTGTCGCTGCCTTCACGCTCCATCGTCACTTGCCATACGGTCTGTATGCCTTTATCGATTTTCTCCAGTGACAATAAAGTAAAACGTCCACGCAATCGACCACCCACCATCATCGGTGCCGGAAAGCGTACCTTGTTGAGCCCGTAGTTGATGCTCATGCTGCCGGGTGGCAGCTCGATGACTTCTTCGATAAATTTCGGTAGCAAAGACAAGGTCAGAAAGCCATGCGCGATGGTGCCGCCGAACGGTGATTCGCGTTTGGCGCGCTCGACATCGATATGTATCCATTGCGAATCATCGGTCGCTACAGCGAATTGGTTGACGCGCTCTTGCGTAATCGTCAGCCAGTCCGATACAGCGACTTCCTTGCCTACTTCCGCCTGCAATTCTTCAACCGACGCAAATTGTCGCATCATACTTCCTTTCAAAGTCTTAAGCCGCGTCGCGGAAACCCGGCTGCGCGGCAAAGCGCGCCAGATGATGATCGGTATCACCAAGAGTGAGCTCGATCATAGAAAGACGTTTGAAGTAATGCGCGGCTGGTAGTTCATCGGTCACACCCATACCGCCGTGCAGTTGCACGGCTGTCTGGCCGATATATTTGATGGCTTTGCCAATCCGTGCCTTGGCTGCTGACACGGTGCGACGTCGCTCAATTGCATCAGCCGAACCGACTTTGACTGCTGCCAGCGTTGCCATTGAACGTGCCTGTTCCAGCTGCATGAAAATTTCTGCCATGCGATGCTGCAGAGCCTGAAATTTTCCGAGCGGTACACCGAACTGCTGGCGTGTCTTCAAATACTCCAGGGTTGCCGCGCTCAAGGCTTCCATCGCGCCAAGCGCTTCCGCACAAAGCAAGCTGATGCCATAGTCGCTGGCGGCTTCCAGCAGCTCCCAGCCCTGCCCGGCTTTACCGAGCAGTTGCGACGAGGTGACGGCGACATCTTTGAAGTCGATAGTGGCGGCGCGCATGCCGTCGTTGGTACGGTAATCACGGTGGGTAATGCCGACGCAGTCTGCTGCTATAACGAACAGGCTGATGCCATTGGCGTCACGCGCCTCCCCTGTGCTGCGCGCCGAAACAATCAACTGCCCTGCTTGTGCGCCATGCAGCACCACGCTCTTGCTGCCATTGATCACATAACCGTTGCCACTGACAGTCGCCGTGGTTTCGATGTCGAACAGGTCATGGCGTGCCTGCCGTTCGCCGATTGCGCAAGCCAGTTTCAGTTCACCGGTCGCGGCTTGTTCGAGCAAAGCTTCATGACCGCCGGCCAGCTTCAAGAATTGCACACCGAGTGCTGTAGCAAAAACCGGCTCTATCACCAGTGCGCGACCCAGCTCCTGCATCACGACCATCATGTCGAGCGCTGTGCCATCGAAGCCGCCCTGCTGCTCCGGCACCGGCAAGGCCAGCACGCCGAGCTCGGCCAGCGCCTGCCAGCCTGGGTCGGATACGCCTGCTTCGGAATGAATGATTTTTTTACGGGTGTCGAAGCTGTAGTCTTTTTCAGCCCAGCGCTTGACGGTGTCGGCCAGCTGCTGTTGTTCGGGGGTCAGGTCAAAGTCCATTGCGTCCTCACAGTCCCAGAATCATCTGCGTGATGATGTTTTTCTGGATTTCATTGGAGCCACCGTAGATCGAAGTCTTGCGGTAGTTGAAGTAGTACGGCGCGAGCGGCGCTGCATCGTCGTCGCCGGCGGCGCTATGCTCGGCCTCACCTTCGAGGAAAGCCAGGTCAAACGGCAGACCTTGCGGGCCGACTGCTTCGAGCATAAGTTCGGTCAGGCCTTGCTGGATTTCAGTGCCCATGACTTTCAGCATTGACGCTTCCGGTCCCGGTCCACGCCGTTTACCTTCTTGAGAAATCACGCGCAAGACTGTCACTTCGAGCGCCATCAAATCGATTTCGAGCGCAGCGAGCTTGGCCGAGAAAAGTGCGTCGTCGATCAGGGGCTTGCCATTTTTTTTCTGCTGCAGCGCGAGCTTTTTCACGAATCCCAATTCGCGCTTGGAACGGCCGACGGCGGCAATACCGGTGCGCTCGTGGCCGAGCAAGTACTTGGCATAGGTCCAGCCCTTGTTTTCTTCGCCGATCAGATTGGTGACGGGCACCCGTACTTTATCGAAGAAGACTTCATTGACTTCATGATCTTCATCGAGCGTGATGATGGGGCGCACGGTGATACCGGGCGTCTTCATGTCGATCAGCAGGAAAGAAATACCCTCTTGCTTGCGCACGCCGTTATCGGTGCGCACGAGACAGAACATCATGTCGGCATGTTGCGCCAGCGTGGTCCAGGTTTTCTGACCGTTGACGATGTAGTGATCGCCATCGCGCTCAGCGCGGGTTTTCAGCGAGGCCAGGTCAGAACCGGAACCCGGCTCGGAATAACCCTGACACCACCAGTCCTCACACGACAGGATGCGTGGCAGGTAGTGACGCTTTTGCGCGTCATTGCCGAACGCCATAATGACGGGCGCCACCATGTTGACGCCAAACGGCATGACCGGCGGTGTGCCGGCCTGTGCGCATTCTTCTTGCCAGATATGCTGCTGCACCGTATTCCAGCCAGTACCGCCATGCTCGACCGGCCAGTTCGGCGCTACCCAGCCCTGACCCGCCAGGATCTGGTGCCAGCGCACGAAATCGTCTTTGGAAAGGCGCTTGTGATTCAACACCTTGTGCTGCAAGTCTGCTGGCAAATTGGCTGCCAGCCACGCGCGCACTGTGTCGCGAAACGCCAGGTCTGCTGGCGCATAGTTCAAATCCATGCTGTCTCCGCTTGTGTGTTTGCTATTTTAAAAGCACGACCGTTCGAATATTACACTAAGCGCAGCCATTCATGAATTTTAGGAAATAAGAAAGTGAGCCCGGCACAAAAGACGGCATAGCGCCGCTGGCGCCACACCGGCCTTTGGCATAGAACCTTAATCTATGTAGGAGTGAAAGACGTCCGGATGTTCAACTTGCCCGGTTTGAGAAGATTGACCCATCGGCATATGGCTACAGGATGCGAGTGACATAATCGCCAAAATAATCAGACATTTTTTCATTACTTTCCTCTCACGTGATTGCTGGTTATTCATATGCAGTAGTGCGTAGCAAACGAAACCTACCCTGCTACTGCCAGTTGCATTCTGAGCGTGCGATCTGCATATAGTTTCGAGAAAAAGAACGCTAATTTTATTTAAGGCTGATAAACAGAGTTTAGGGCGTTTATCGCAAACTCATAGACAAATTAAGTCTAGCAGCTAGATGAAATGTTGGAGGCGTTATGTCCGATAAAAGAACGTGGCGCAAATCGGATTTGATTTTTATCAGGCGCGTTATAAAAGACGAAACATTTTCTTCTTGGTGGAAGGGAAAAGGCTTCGTCGAGCGCATCGATCAATACCACTACGATTAACCCACTGTGCTTCACCCCAATTCGGACTTCAACTTGACCAGCTTCGCTTCCCGTATCGGCAGATTGATTAATGCCGCACCCAGCGCCAGCACCATGTCGATGTACCACATCCAGTTATAACTGCCGGTTGCTTCAAATATTTTGCCACCAGCCCATGCCCCCATGAAGCCGCCGATCTGATGCGTCAGCATCACGATACCAAACAAGGTGGCCATATTCGCGGTGCCAAAAAACTTTGCAACCAAGCCGACCGTTGGCGGTACGACCGATAAGAAACTCAGACCCATCACGCTGGCAAAAATCAGCATCACCGGTCCGGTCTTGGGCGCCAGCAAAAACAGCAGCACGGCAACGGCGCGGATAGCATAGACCAGCGACAGCAAGGACTTCATGCGCCAGCGACTAACAGCCCAGCCGATGCTGATGCTGCCGATAATATTGAACAGGCCAATCAACGCCAGCGACCAAGCGCCAAACTGCAAGGGCAATCCACAGCTGGCGATCACACCCGGCAAGTGTGTCGCGAGAAACGCCACATGAAAACCGCAGACAGTAAAGCCTGCCGCCAGCATCAGGTAACTGCGGTCCTGCAAGGCAGTGCGGATTGCCGCAATCGTCGCTACTGGTGCCTGCCCGGTGGTGGTGACCTGAACGGCGTTGCCTTTCAACAGGAACGCTGCCGGCAGCGCCATCAGCACCAGCAGCCCCATCACCTGCATGGCCGCTGCCCAGCCCAGATTCAGCATCAACATGCCGGCCAGTGGCGCCATGATGAACTGCCCGAACGAACCGCCTGCGTTAACAATGCCGCTGGCCATGCCGCGTTTTTCAGGCGGGATCAGGCGCGTGGTCGCGGCCATCAATACGGCCGGACCGGCCATGCCGGCGCCTCCTGCCGAGAGCACGCCAATCGCAAAGATAAGTCCTGCCGTTGTCGTCATCAACGGCGTCAGATAAGTGCCCAGCGCAACCATTACGGCGCCGGCAAACAGTACGCGGCCTGCGCCGATCTTGTCTGCCATCGCACCGGCGAATGGTTGCGTCAGCCCCCACCACAACTGACCAAAAGCAAAGGCGAGACTGATGCTGCCTATTCCCAGACCGGTTGCGGTATTCATCGGACTCAGAAACAAACCCATCGTCTGGCGCACACCCATGGTTAATGCGAAGGTGCCGGCCGCTGCAATTAATACCAGCCATAGCGCATGCTGGCGCCTGGAATTATTGACGATCTTATTCATTGTCATCTTCTTCCTCTGTCAATAAAAAACTGTCCAGCGATGCATCCAGTAGCGCATGCAGGGCAACGACCTGTTCGACGCCAAGCAATCGGTTAAGACTTTCCTGCGCGGCTTTCCAATGACGCTTTGCCTGCAATCGCATTGCCAGCCCTTCGCTGGTGATGGTGACCAGCCGACTGCGTGCATCGGCGCCTGGCTGCAGGCTCACCCAACCGGCATCAATCAGAGGCTTCAGGTTGCGCGTAAGTGTGGACGCATCCATGGTCATTGCCTGCGCCAGTTTGCCGGGATTGATCGGCCCCATCTTCGCAACGTGACTGAGCAGCGAATACTGTGTCGTCTTCAGGCCGGTCTTTGCGAGTTCAAGGTCGTAGTGATGCGAGACCCGCCGCGTGAGTTGGCGCAGCTTGAAATTGGTGCAGCCTTGCGGTGGCAGCGTTGTAGTCTTGCGTGATGTGCGTGGCATCCGGATTGCCTCATTTTTTAATTGCAGCTACAATTATTGTATATGCAAATGTAAAGGAATGCAGCATGTCGATGGAAGCCACACTCAAAGCATGGAACGAACAACTGGCGGCGGTGCTGGCCAGGATGCACGGCGGTGGCGGCAAGGCTGGCGTTGCCAGCCTTGACATGGTCCAGGGAAAAACGGGGATGGAGATCTTGCAGGCGATGCTCGCTGGCGAGCTACCCTACCCGCCTATAGCGGACACGCTGGATTTTTCACTCGTAGAAGTCGAATCAGGCAAAGCAGTTTTTCAAGGGACGCCGCAGCTCAAGCATTACAACCCGCTGGGCTCGGTGCACGGCGGCTGGTATGCAACACTGCTCGATTCTGCTCTTGGTTGCGCGGTACAAACCATGCTGCCTGCGGGACGCGGTTATACAACTGCTGAGCTGGGAGTGAATATCGTGCGCGCTGCCAGCTACAAGACCGGCCCTTTGCGTGCCATTGGCACGGTGCTGCATTGCGGCCGGCAATTGGCGACGGCTGAGGCGCGTATCGTTGGCGCTGACGGCAAGCTATATGCACATGCGACTACGACTTGTCTGGTGTTTGAGGCATCGACAAGCGCTTCAAGCGTTTCAGTTAAGCTTTGAAGTGCAGCACAAGCAACGATCAATTTTTACTGCAGGCGTTTTTCCAAAGTGATTCCGTCGAACTGCCCGCTGGTACCGGAATCCAGTCCTGAATTTTATTTTCGGTAAAGAGCGCACCGCCGCTTCCCATGTTTTCAGGGAAGATGCTGAATTCGATTTGTCGCACCAGGTTTTTTGCACAATCGTATTCATTGCGGCTTTTTGACGCGAGATAGGAGTGCCCGGCGAGCGTTTGCATTTTATGGAAATCCTGAAAGCTGTCGGCCTTCACAAGGCTGCCATTTTTTTCTGCCGTATCAAGATCAATGTAGAGAATCGATTCGCGTGTTTCGGCAACAAGCTGCCAGCCAGCCCACGCATTGGACAGGCCGAGCATCAAAAAAAAGACTGCCGCAATTTGTCGCCGCATTTGCACGCTCCACAAAGAATTTGAAATCACAACACGGCAGGACTGCCACATCGCTAGTCTGAGATAAACAAGATAGCAGATTGAATGACAAGAAAAAAGAAATGGTGCCTGAGACCGGAATCGAACCGGTACGCCCTCTCGCGAGTAAGCGGCGGATTTTAAGTCCGCTGTGTCTACCAATTTCACCACTCAGGCAGTGAGCAGATTGTAGCTGTTGCCACAATCTTCATTGTAAATCAGACAGCCAATAAAAAAGCGCCGAAGCGCTTTTTTGGATAATGAGCGGGGGTCGGGATCGAACCGGCATAAACGGCTTTGCAAGCCCTACACTTCTCTATAAAAAACAATCGCTTAGTACAATTTTCTTTTATCCGCGCCGAAATTTCCTAGCTTGAGAGCCCGCATTTTACCCCACTAAATTTCACGCTGGATAAAAGTATTGTCGCTAAAAAAACTCTTAACCACAGCCAGCAACTCTCGATACATCGTAAAACTTTGCGGCATATGCTTGATTTCAAGTCCTGATCCCAGCTGCGCGGACACCAGCGGACCCAGGACCTGAACCCAGCTGACCTGCTCCTCTAAAATAGTATGAAGTTAAAATAGATTTTGCTTCACAGGGAGGCAGTCACGCATTTGACGGTGACGCACCAGTTCGGCATCACCTGGTCTTGTGGGCTGATCGGTATTTCCCGGCCGTTGTTTCGGTATGCATCGAAGCGGCCAGATGATGCACCGCTGAAGGAACGACTTACTGAGTTGTCAGGCCAGTGCCTTCGAGAAGGTAGACGACTGGAAAAGTATGTAGCAGGTAAAGTCTCTCCTCTTAGTTTAAGAAGAGTTGGCGTTGATCCCATGCTGGGGATGAACGCTTTTTGTATTTTTTGATCTGGAGCGACGATGGAACAGACAGCTTTGCATAGCGATGCGATTAGCCTTACGCAGGCACTTGTGCGAATGAATACCATCAACCCGCCGGGTCACGAAGATCAATGCGCACATTTACTAGCCCGTCTATTGGGCGAGGCAGGTTTTGATTGTCGCTTTACCGAATTTTCTACCCGCCGCACGACCCTGATTGCCAAGCTTGGCGGTCGACCCGACAAGCTGCCTTTATGCTTTACCGGCCATGTGGATGTCGTGCCTTTGGGAGCGGCGCCTTGGACCGTGCCGCCGTTTTCTGCCGAGATCGTGGATGGCAAGTTATATGGGCGCGGTTCAAGTGATATGAAAAGTGGTGTCGCGGCATTTGTCGTGGCAGCGATTTCTCTGGCTGATTTGATTCGGGACAGCGCCGGTATCACGATGGTTATCACCGCCGGGGAAGAGACTGGCTGCGAAGGCGCTTTTCACTTGGCGAACTCGACTGCCGACCGCGAATGGTTGGGGCAAGCCGGGGCACTGGTTGTGGCCGAGCCGACCGCTAACGTCCCCTACATCGGGCACAAGGGTGCGTTCTGGCTTAAAGCGCAAGCCGAAGGTACCACTTCCCATGGTTCAATGCCCGAGCAGGGCGACAACGCTATCTATAAAGTCGCGCGGGCTGCGGGTGCGCTGGAAGCGTTTCGTTTCGATGAGCCTGCTCACGCACTCATGGGACGCGCAACGCTCAATGTGGGCACCATCGCCGGCGGTTTGAATGTTAATTCCGTGCCGGATGCCGCAGAGTTAACGATAGATATTCGCACCATACCGGGCCAGGACCACCAGCATTTGAGACGCTGCCTGTGCGCAGTACTGGGCGAGCAGATCACCTTGCAGACCATGCTTGATGTACCCAGTGTCTACACCCCGCCAGATGAGCCGTGGATAAAGACGGTATTTGCCTGCTGTCAGCCGCTGTTTCCAGCGCCTCTTTCGGCCCAGTCAGTTTCTTATTTCACCGATGCGGCGGCATTGCTCGCCCCGCTGGGGAATCCTCCGACGGTTATTCTCGGTCCCGGTGAGCTGCAACTGGCCCATCAGACTGATGAGTATTGCAAGGTCTCGCGGATTAACGAGGCCGTGAAAATTTTCAGCGACCTGATCCTCGATTGGTGCCGTCCCGCATCGTAAGCCTGAAGGCAGGTTAGACGGACTCGGTTGCTACGGCAATTTGTGCAAACAAACAAAGAAACAAAGGGACACCCACTTTGTTCATCAGCGCGTAAACGGCTCGCCCATCAAGCCACCGACATGGTTCCGAGCGGAGCCGCTGACCTCATGAACGTCTGGCGGTAATCGTTCAGCGAGTTATTGCCTGAATGAACAAAGTGGGTGTCCCTTTGTTCACCTAAAAAACGGTAGCGATTCGAAAAATCTCCAAATCCAAAAGCATCTCAATTTGCAGTTTCAGCTTAGGGGGTCAGGTTCAATACTTTGCTTCCGCGGTCATAGGTTTGCAGGTATTCCGAGATCTTTTCGAAGGTCGCTGTTACAGGTTCGCCTTGCTGATCAGCGATTGAGACTTCGGCGGAAAACATCGAGCCCAGCATCAGCTTGAATGGGTTCACCTTGACGGGCTGAGCATTAAAATAGGCTTTAGTGTTCGCTTTGATTATTTTGATGTCGTTCGTTTGATAGATCGCGGCATTGACTATATCGAGTACAAATTCTGTGCAATTCTGCCGTCCCAATGTATAAGGATTCGCGATCAGCGAATAGCGCGGTTCATGGAAAGATGCGTATGCCGGTTTCCCAATTATCGCCAACAGCCGCTGCTGCAGTTCAGTAGAGGGAATCAGGATGCCGGCTTCGAGCTGCGTTACCCCAGCGAAAAAATCAACCGGAAAATCCTGAGTCAATTCACTGACATCTGGACGATCATTCTTTTGGTAGAGATTGTAGATGGCATAGCCAGGCACTTTACGCCCATCCGCAGTGGTGATATTCGAGTAGACGGCAAATGCTATATGAGTGAAATGCATTCCTTCTGGCATTTCAGATAAAGGTCGCCCCATCCTTGCCAGAATCGCTACCCGAACTCCTTCAACTGCAAGTGTCCGTTCCACTTTCTTCGCAAATCCAATAATTTGTTCCGCAGAAAAATGTGCTTCCGCAAGGGCGCTGCTGCTGCTGAAACTGGCGGCATTACTGATGTCGCAGCCTAGCACTAGAAAAAGCGAAAAGAAGATTTTAGAGAAATTTATGTTCATGGAATGCCTTCAAGTAGCGATCGCCTGGCCAGGCCCTACCGTGGGGTATTGGTAGTGCGCCCATTTAATGCTTCGGTAGGTGAAAAAACAGTAATCGTTTCATCTGCTATGGGCAGAGAACCATTCGCCGACAAACCTCCAGCTGCAGCCGAGGAGGCTTTCCCGACTGCGGTACTTCCTGTGCCAACTACGTTCCCGACTGCTCCAATGGACAGCATGGGTATAGCCAGCACGCCCAACGTCGCCTGACCTGAAGCGGCGATTCCCATCGTCATCGCCTTACTTGCATGCGTGCTTGCGCCACTGGCATTCTGCGCGCTGTCTGCTGCATAGGCGAATGGTGTGTTGCTAACGAAGATGCCTGCCGAAAGCGTAGCGATAAAAAATCGTAATTGCATAAATGTATTCCTCGAAAAATCTGTAAGCACAGACAAGCACTCAATTACAAATCGGAGTCAAGAGGCATAACTGCTTTGCTTATAGTCGAAGAGGACGTCTAATTTCGTCAATTACTGTGGGTCGCTCATTGAGATGAGTTTGCTGTTAATTGCAACGCTCAATCTTAGTGTCGCATTCTTGAAAACTAAGATTTCGGTTATCGAAAGAATGGTTTCTATTTGATCGCTGCATAAATCGTGGAAATATATTAGGTGAGAAAATGTCAGGAAACTTTGAGATCAGATATTGCAAGAACACACATTAATTAGCGCATCCGCAAGTGTGACTGCAAGACCTGTCGCTTGCTATCGTTTGTAGGTTGTAAAAGTTGAGTCGTCCGGATTGCGAGTCATCCGGATTTGGACCTGCCGAGCAGGAGTCACAGATCTGCCAGCCAATTGGACGCAAGACGGTACCGCAATGCTTCCAGGGCAGCCGGGCTGCCAGAGTGGGACAAGCTGGTCATGCTTCTACTTGATCCATATGGGTGAATGGTGCGACTCACGCAACCATGACCGAAGCGCAGGGCACGAAGGCTAGCTTGATGCAGTCAAACGATGGTGAACAGCAGAAGAGGCATCACGCCCGCAAGCGAGCGTGATGGATGATTTCGCACTATTGACTGGGGTTGGCTAATGGGTGACCCCGATTTCGCATAACCCCAATTTCAGGTTTAGGCCTGCTTTCTATCAGTAACACTCCGACAAAAGTCGAACTCCATTTTTTATCAGGATTCGCGTCAGAAGCATACTCAACCATTCTATTAATAAGCTTGTTGCACTATGTTGCAAATCTCTGCCAAATTTGCACGGATAGCTACTATCAACACAATACATCAGCACTGTGGCAAACTTTTCTAACCCGTACATTCTCTCAGGCTCCGATAATAAATTTTTTTTAGGAAGCCTGAATATGAAATTATTCCACACTACCCTTGCTGCACTCGCATTGCTGATAGGCGGTTGTGCTTCTGATGATTACACCGATGGATCTCACCCATTTGGAGGCCTCAATTCCAAGTATGTTTACCTAGGTTATGAGGGTCCGATAAAAGCGGCCAAAGAAGTAGGAATTATCACTACTAGCACTTTCACGCGTGTAAGAAAACTAGATGGCATTAATTTGGAAAATTTTCGAGCATTCAAGAGCAAAGGCCTAAACCCACAAGGTCGGTTTCAATTGCATTTGGAGCCTGGCGTTCATGTGATTAAATTTTATTTCCTAAATGAGACCACCAGGCCCCCGTCATTTTCATTAGAAGACATACCAATTTTCATCGAAATAAAAGCTGGCCAAGTTATCCATTGTGATGTTGAATTTGGCAAGCAAACCTCACCTCCTCCAAGCCTGAGAGATTCCGAGAAACCATCATTTTTATCGATGTTAGGCAATCAAACTCGATATATGACATGGCGGATTAAACAGACAGACGGTAGTAAGGCGTTCGCTACCATCGAACATGACTTTCGATCCTTGGCAAAGGCTAATTAGGATGAGCTTCCCTCTGATTTCCGGATAATGTCAGATCAAGTCTGAACTACTGCAAATTGGATTTGCAGGCGCTAATTAATCAGGAAACGCAACTTCGATGGGCTTGCGCTCAGGGTCTTGCAAAAATCGCAGATAGGTTTCCACCGCGAGTTTGAATTGGGCCAAGCTGACTTGGCCTCCTTCACCCTGATTGAATTTTCCTTCGAAACGTACGCCATTTCGATTCATCCAAAATAGCCAACCTTCTGTTTCTTCTTCTATTTCATCAACCCGGCCAAGTTCAATTTGTAGGATATCGTCTAGTTCAGCAGCCAAATATTTAGCATGAATTGCATCGTCCACTGCCGCGCACATGAATTCATATTGGGGAATGATCGCTGCCTGCATCGATTTCGATCTTGAAACAACAGGTGTACTTTGGCATAAGACGCCAATAAATGATCGACTCCATTTATGCTCAGGATAATTATCTCCCTGACATTGCACCGTCATACAAATAAGTTTTTTATTCATGTTTATCACCGACCCTTCGGGAAAAAAGTTACCCGATCAGGATTTATATAGCCCTCGATTCGCAAACCACTTGGTGTCGTGCCTTGCCATTTGCTTGCACTGATCATCTCTCTCTTTTTAAACGCCTCACTTGCTTCATAAGTAATGCGCGCCTCTGACCAACTCGGTGGGAAGAAAGTGGATTCACCTTTATTGGACGCTTTCTGTACCCACTGATTTTTCCCCGCATCCCACACGTCGATCTGTGCCGTATAAGTCCCATCTGCATTTTTAATCACCGTAGCATCAGGCCGGATACGGGCTGCACCATCTGCAGCGAATTCGGCATGATAGCCGGTGGCTTTGCCTGCCGCGTTAATTTCTCCCGCCAGCACATGCTGCATATCAAAGTTATTGGCGCTAAGGATGTCCTGATCCGTCCTGGCTAAATAATACGCGTCGTTACTTACATCGGGGCGTATTCTGGTTTGTGCCGCGAGTTGGTTGTACAGGTCGGCATCACTGCGGTTCAGCAGGCTATTGTCAATTTTTGCAGCCAGGCTGTTGTTGTTGCTACCGATCTGTTTAAGCGCTGCGGTCTCTTGCGCAGCATAGGCTTCTGCCTGTGTCAGTGCTTTGGTCGTACTACTCGCAGGCATATTCATGCCACTGACCGGCACGCCCGCTGCGGTGGTGGCCACCGTGTCGACTGCGACGATACAGGCAGCAGGGTTGAGGGTGCAGTAGAGCACCGGGTTTTGGGTGAAGGCGACGACTTCGGCGCTGATCGCGGCAACGGTAGGGGCTAGCAGGTAACCACCTAGCAGTACGGCACCCACTTTTGCAAGCGGTGCGCCAGCCGCATTGTTGCGGGCAGTGATTTGCTGCGGCGTCAGACCGGTGTTGCCTTGGTTACGTGCCAGATTAAAGGTTGATTGGTTGGATGCAATCAGTTGGCTGTTGTAGCTGCTGTCTTTGTAGTAAGGATCGGTTTTATTGGCGTCACACTTGAGGAGTTGGCATCCCATCAGGCTGATGATTGGCTCGTCCCTTTTGAAGCCGTCCGCTTGGGCGGTGTCGCTGTCCACATTGCGCTGGATTTGCCGGGCAATACGTCCCTCTGCTTCGTCTTGCGAAATGCCGAGTTTGTCAGCAACTATTTTTTTATAGCGTTTGGCGAGATCGTATTCGCTTTGATGCAGCTGCCGATTGTTCGCATCCACATTCAAGCCTGCCGCCGCTCCTTGCAACGTGCCACCCCCGGCGACAGCCCCTGCTGCTGTTGCCGTAATGAGTGCTACTACCTGCGCTGCGCCTTGGGCGACGGTGGGGTTGACGCCGGCGTTAGTCAGTTGGCTGATGAGGCTGTTGTGTAGCGCGTCCATTACGGGGGCGGCCGCGGCGACGGTTCCGGCTCCCGCGGCACCGGCTATGTCACCGGCGAGTCCTCCAACCGTGATGTGCAAGGCTACCCGGTAGAGCCCACCTTCTTCCCACCGTTTGGCCTCAGCCTGCAGTGCTGTTTTTCTGTTGGGATCGGTTTCGGTTCTGGCTTGTTCGCTGAATTTCTTTATTTGTGAACCGGCATAGCTGGCAACGAGCTTGGGTGCCTGCGCGCTAAAGATTTGCGTGATCTGCACCTGCGCATCGATGTCTTTCTGTACGGTGCCGGCATTAAAAATTTGCGCAATGCCGGTTTCTTTGTCACCCGTACGCGCTTCCTTCTTGCCCGCGATGTCGCTGATGGCCGCCTGCGTGGTGCTGGCATCGCTGTCGCCGTCTTTGCCCAAGCCAATGCTGCTGCCGGTCGGTGTCAGTTTGCCGGCAGTATTGACGCCAGTGCCGGCACTGACACTGACTGCGGTGGCTTTGTATTGGGCCCGGTTTTCTATATCGGTCAGCGCCAGCGTCCCTTCGGTAGTGAAGCTGTTGTGGCCCTGCTCAACCGCGGTTTGGGTGCTGGTGATGGCGCCGCCTTTTAACGTGGCGTCACCGGCCACCTGCACTCTAAAGCCGCCATCACCGGCGCGGATGCTGCTTTGCTCGACAACGCTGGCGTAATCGCTGTCGATCTGGCTCTGCGCATAGTTGGCATTGCCGGTGACGGTGGTGCCGATCATGACGCCGCCGCTGAGACTCTGCTGCTTGCTGTCAAAGTGGGTGGTGTCTTGCAGGCTCTCAATGAGCAGCTTGCCGCCGACGGTCGCGTTTACTTGCCCGGCCTTGGCCACGGCGCCTTGCAGTGTCGTATCGCCACCCGAGGCCAGGGCGATCTGGCCTGCTTCGATGTGCGTGTTGCTCCAGCTGAGATCACTACCGTCGGCATGCCCTCTGCCCAGACTGCCTGAGGCAATGAAGCCGATACCGCCTTCGCTGGAGATGGCCACGCCGATGTTGGCGCTGCTGCTTTTGTTTTTACTGTGCTGCTCGTCGGTATTGCTGGCTGCCTGCAAGGTGATGGCGTCGTCGGCCTGCAGCGTCACGGCATGGCCTGCCTTGACGCTCGAGCCTTGTATATGCAGGTCGCTCTCTGCGCCAGCCCCGGCGGCGGTAATGCGCACGTCGCCGCCGGCGTTGACCTGGGAGGCGACGGCCGTGCTGCTGGCGTAGTCGGTCTTGCTGCTATTGCTGCTGCTGCCGACGGTGATGCTGACGGTAAAGCCACCGACTTTGTCGGCTGCGTTGGCGTCGCGGCTGGTGTCATTGCCAGCGGTATCGGTGCCGGCCTTGATCTGGTTGTCTTTGCCGTTGATGGTCTTGCCCTGACCAGCCTGCACGGCATCGTATGCCGCCATGCCCGCCATGCCGACATTGGCAACGGCCAGTGTTTGCATGCGTGGGTCTTTGACAATCGCTGCTGCTGTCGTCATCTGTTGCGCGGTTTGTACGGCGGTAATGACGGGGCTCGACAAGGCAACGCTGATGCCGGTTTGCCTGAAGCTGGTAAGGCTGGTGCCTTCGACGCTATTGCGCGCTTCCTCGATATCCACGCGCTGCGCGGCGATGTCGATGCTGCCTTGCGGTGCTAAGACGTCACTTCCTGTCTGACGGAAGTCTTTTGCAGCGACAATCAACACGTCGCCACTGGTGCTGCCTACGGTGGAACCCGAGGCACTATGACGCACGGACTGGTTGTCGATACTCTGCGTGCGGGTGCCGATGGTAAATCCAACACCGCCGGTACCCATGATGCCGCTGGTTTTTTCTTGCCGGTAGTGGCTTTCGTCGATGGTGTTGTCGGCTGCCTGCAGGCTGATGTTGTTCCCGGCGGAGAGCACGGTGTCTTTTGTGCTCACGACATTGCTGCCACTGACAGTCATGTCGTGCGCGGCCAGAACGATGACGGTGTCGCCCGACAGCGTGGTTGCCTGCGCAACAGTCTGGCTCACCTTGTCATGCGTGGTAATGGTCTTGCTGGACATACCGCCTGTATGACCTTTGTGTTTTTGCGCTTCGTCGATGCTACGGCTGGCACTGGCCGTGCTCAGGCTGACATCGCGTCCAGCCATGACCAGCACGCCGCTCTGGTCGCTAGTCATGCTTGCCCCTTGCGCCGTGAGATCGTTGCCCGCCTGCAGTTGCAGACTGCCTTGGGTTTGCAGCACGCTGCCTGCGTCGGTCTGGCTGGCTTCGCGACGGTAATTATTTTTGTCCTGGCGAATCTGCTCGCTGTTGCTTTCGGTGACGGTGTCGAGTGTGAGGTTGTGGCCGGCTGTTAGCACTGTCGTGCCGGGTGCTATCGTGGCGTCTTCTTGTATAGGCGCGTTGACAATCGCCGCCCCGTTGATGCGCAGGTCATGTCCTGCCGCCGCGACCAGTGTGCCGCCATTGCCGCTCACATACAGGCCGGCGACGCGGTCGACATTGGTGCGGCTGCCTTGCTGGTTGGTTTGGGCGCTGAGTGTCGAGGCCACCGTCAGGTCACGCCCGGCCGTGGCGCTCAGGCTGTTGTCGGCCTTGATGCGGCCACCGATATTGTCGAGATCGGTGCGCGCCGATACACCGACGTCAACGCCACGGATCTCGCCACCGAGGTTGCGTACGTTCTCGGCCGTCAGTGAGACGATGCGGCGTCCGGCGATGGTGCCAGCATTGGCAAGCTCGCCGCTGAGTGTCAGTTTGACGTTGTTGCCGGCGATGAGGGTGCCGCTGCCCTGCAAGTCGTCTTCCCGGACATGCACATACAGTTGCGGCACCAGTACTCTGGCCGTCTCGCCATTGGGCAGCGTCACGGTTTGCTCTACGAGCCAGATGATGTCGCTGGTCAGTTGCGCCATTTGGTCTGCGGTGAGAGCAATGCCTGGGCGCAGTTGATGGGTTTGGGCGAAGGTGACGGCATGGCTCATCAGGCCCTGGTACTGCGCCTCGTCGCTGGCATAGCCGTCAAGGAAGCGCCGGCCCGTCAATTGCCCTATTTGTTCGCGCACCAATCTCTGTTCGTAGAAGCCGTCGCCCAGCCGTTTTTGGGTCAGCGCGGGGTCGACGGCGAGCGCCTGCAGCAGATAATCCGAACTGAGCCAGCGGCGGTAGCTGGCAAAGGCCGGATCGGTCTCGATCAGATAAGCCGCCGTGGGGTCGGGCGCAGGCCGGAACAGGCTGTTGTTCGGCAGTGGGGTAGAGAGGCCGCCGCTGCGCACCATCTCGCCCCTGGCAGTCGGTACCTGTATCGCCCCATTCACAGCCGGATTGCTCGGTTCTCCCACCTGCAGCCCGCTGCCGGCAGGCGCCGTATGGCCTTCGTAGCGCACGGTTTTGAGCGATATGCTCTGGACAGTGGTCGGCGGCGCATAGATCTGGGTTCGGCCACCGGTGGAGTCGCGCCCTTTATGGTGATCTCGCCAGAAGTTGGATACGGTGCCCAGATCGGTGACGGTGCGCTTGCCGCTTGCTTCGTTGTTGTTGAGTGAACCGATAGTGCCGATCAGGTTGCCGCCGGCAATGATGCGGCTGTTGTCGTTGTTGAGCGTATCAGCCGTGATGCGCATGTTGCCGCCGGCGAGCAGTTGGCCCGGATCCGATTGCACAATGGTGGTCTCGGTGATGCTGCGGTTGTAGGTATAACGCCACCAGGTTTCAAAGTTGCCTTCCGGCGTATGCAAGTGGTCAGACTCGTCGTTGTAGACGTACACATCCGGTGTGCCTTCGAGGTAGCGATTACTCGATCCGCTTCCTGCGTATTCCGTTCTGACTTGACTGCTTAGCGGCAGCTCGCCGGTCAACAGGTGGTCATTTGTGTTGTTGATCTGTCGGGCCGCGATCGTGAGTTCGCCCAGCGCCTCGATGGTGGCGCTGCGGTTGTTGAGTGTGGTGGCCTGACCTGTGGCAAGACCGTCGTTATCCAGTACACCGCCAATGGCCATGTCGCCGACACTAAAGAGGAGTGCGTGTTCTTCGTTGGTGATGCTTTTAGCGCCAATATCGAGGCGCTCGCGTGCCGCAATGACGGGCGCCTGGCCCTGTTCAGCCGCATTGATGAGGGTGTCTGCGGCAACAGCGATGTGCTCGCCATAGATGCGGCCGGTGCCCAGATTTTTGATGGTGGCGGATTCGATCCGGATGTCTTGCCCGTCGATCAGTCCCCGGTTGATCAGCGCATGCTCGCTGCTTGCTGCCAGCAGGACGGTAGTGCCCTGTATCTGGCCTTCGGCGTCGTTATGGATTTGCGCTGCCTCTAGCTGCAGCGATGCGCCGGCTGACAGGCTGCTTTCGTTATGCAGGATGCCGGCTGTCTGTACGATGGCATTGCCGCTGGCTTGCAGCGTGCCGGTATGGTGATAGTCGGCGTCCAGCGTGATGGCCAGATCGCCCTGGCTTAGTAACTGGCCGTCACCGCTTAAGTGCTTGCTGTCGATGCGCAGCAGCTCGCCGGCAAACAGGATGCCGCCGGTATTGGTCACGGCAAGTGTTTTGTTAGCAGGGTTCGTGTCCTCAATGGTGAGGCGCCGGGTTGCAGCAATCAGGCCTAGTGTGTTGTCGAGTCCGCCCGCGAGTTCGATGGTCAGTGCGCCTTCACCTGACTGAACGATTTCTCCCTGCCTGTTGGAGAGATTCTGCGCCGCCATGCGAATGCTGCTGGCCGTCACATGCGCAGAATCCGTATGAATGGTCTGGCTGCTCTCGGCAGTCAGTTGCTGGCTCGCGAACACCGTCGCGCCAGTGAGGTCGATGTCACCTTGGGCAGCAAACAGGTTCACATTCGCTGCGCTGGTCTGACTGTCTGTCAGCGCAAGCGACTGCGCTGCATAATACTGGTCACCCCCGCTGAGGTTGATGCCTTGGGCCGTGATGCTTTTACCCGCCTCGGCGACGAGTATGCCCTGATCCGTCATGCTTCCATTGGCGCGCATACCGGCAGCGAGCACGGCACTGGCGTCACTATGGATGCTGCCATCGGCATGGAGAATCAGGTCACCCTGTGCCGCCAGAATGCCGCTGTTATGGATGTCACCCTGCGTGCTGAGGGTTGTGCTGGTGTGCGCGTAGACGGTGCCGCTGTTATCGATGCCGTCGCGTGCCATGAGTTGCGTCTTGTCGGTACTGGTGATGCGCCCGGCGTTTTCAAGGCGGCCTTCCGTGGTGATGACGACTTCACCGGCACTGGCGCCAATATCGCCGGCATTGCGCACGCCTAAGCCCGCCTCGGAGCCAACCAGCATGATTTTACCGGCATACATGCCGCCCAGATAGGCTACGTCCAGCGCAAATGCCGGCGCCGCACCCAGTCCTTCTATCGGCGTGCTTTGCGTATGTTCCGCATTAACTGCGTTGCTGCCGGTGGTGAGCTTCAGATGCTGTGCCCACAGTGCGCCATTGATCTGGACGGAGCGCGCGATGAGGTCGGTGTAATCCGTCCTGGTCGCATCCATGCCGGCGCCGTTGACGCTGATGCTGCCGCGCTGTACGCGATAGCTTTCCAGGCTGCCTTCTTTGATGACGGGCACACCGGTGGTCAGTGTGGCGCGGCTGGCGTTGATGAAGCCGCAGCCATCACACGTGATGCCGGCCGGATTGGCGATGATGACTTGGGCGCGACTGCCCGCGACTTCGATGTAGCCACGTAAATGACTGGGGTCACTGCTGTTGATTTCATTGAGAATGGCGCGTGCCATACCGTTGGCCAGATAGGGATTGCCGGGCACCCAGCCGCCGAGCTGAGTCTGCACGTCGGTGCGCGCATTGTTGAGGATGACGCCATCGGCGGGTACATCAAACTGTCGATAAGTGTTGCGCGATATGCCACCTTGACTCGGCGTCTGGATATTGACGAGCAAGGTGCCATTCGGCGCACGCAGAATATGCGCCTGCTGGTCGGCTGGCGCAGTCTTGTCCGGCATGATCTGGGCAAGCGTGCTGCTGCTGATGAGTACCAGACCCCATGCGCACCCGAGTTGAAGTGTCAGGCTGCGCAAAAGTCCGGGCGTAGACGGTGCCGCATCGGTGGCAATGCGGTGCTTAGTGCGCGTAGTGTGCGTCGTGCCCGGGTTCTTACTGTTAGCACTAACGGTTTCGGCAACCGCCATCAGCACGCCACGAATTTTATTAAAGACGAGCCGATAACAGAGTTTGTTCATGCGCATTCTCCCGATGGATATTCTGTAAAAATCGCGGGTCTGTTAAGCCCTTTTGCTGCATCGCTGCCTGATACCGGAGGCGAAAGCCCTTTGGCGTGTGAGACGGGGTGATGCACAAACCAGTCACGTGCTTCATCTGAAAAAAGCGCGCTGCCATAAAAAGTTTTTATTTTTAATCCGCGCTCATTACCGCGATGCATCAGATAGCGCCCGCAGCGGCCGGCAAATAACTGCTGTCTGACGAGCCGGCTCATTGCTGGCGTGTGGCCGAACGGGGCAACCCAGTCGAGAATCCACAAGCGCTCACCGCTCTGCCAGTCACTGTCTGGCATGAATACAGGGTGCTGGCTGATATAGCGCTGCTCGGCGGCTGCACTCAGATTTGCCCAGGACAGATAAAACACGGCACGGCCTGCTTCATACGCGAGCAAGAATTGCCGATGCCTGATTGCCGGGAGCAGCACCGAAGAAAGCGACTGCAAGGGAAAGTTACGGTGTGATGCAGAATGCATCCAGAGCCAGACTGCCGAGCCAAGCACTTCTGCCTCGTTCCAGTCTTGATTGCCCAAATGCGGCACGATCAGGTCTAGGCCTTCAAAAGAATGAAATCGCATTGCTGCACTTTCAGAAAAAAGCATTCAGGCTGAAGCCGGCATTGACGCTTTGCTTGTCAAAACCTGCAGGCGCAGTGATTGGCCGGCTGAGGAAAATATCGAAGGCATAATTTTTCAGGCCACCTCTCAAACCCAGCGCAATGCCGCTCATCTGGCGGCCCGCAAGGCGGGCGCTTGAAGGCCCAGCCACTTCGCCATAATCGAGACCAAGATAGAGTTCTTGCAGGGTCTGGCCGAGAGCCAGACCGAGATCGTTGCGAATGAACCAGCCACGTTCGGCCAGCAGCAAATTTTGTCCTTCAAACCCACGCACCGTATAGCGGCTGCCAATGGCGAAGCGATCCTGCGGCACCAGCGGTGTGTAATTCCATTGGCCGCGCCAGCTGGCGCTATAGCGCAGGTGGTGCTCGCGAATGGAAAATGGCATGATGAACTGCGCACCCAGCGTTAAAATCTGCGGTCTCGACGTGCCTTCACCGAAGCCATCTTCGGGCGCTGTCAGAGCTCCTCTGGCCCCGGTACCGCGCCGGAAAGTCGCACTCAGATCAAGCGTGCTGCTACCCAGATATTCGCGGTTAGCAATGCCGAGCTCCCAGCCAGCCATCTTGCGACGCTGCACCAGAATCTCAGTATCGTCAATGAAGTTGCCGGAGGCGCGCGTCCAGCCGCTCAAGGACAGCGTGGTCTTGCGAACGGTGCTGCGATAGAGCAGACGCGAGAGCCTGATTTCTTCATTGCTGCTGTCGCCGCTATAAAGCAAAGTTTCATTGGCGCCAGCCACGGATTGCCAGTAGTGGCTGCTGCTGGCAGTCAGACCGAGCAGCCAATAGCCGAATGGCAGCGAGTAGTGAACCGTATCTCCTCGGGCGCCGCGATGTCCCGCGTCACCGCCGCCGAGGTCATGATTCAAGCTCACATAAAAAAGATCATTCAGCGTCCACCAATGGTCAAACGAGAGCGTGACTGTCCCTTGATATTTACCGCTCGCTTTGCTGCCTGCGTTATCAGCTGACAGGTTCAGTCTGACAGGCAGGTGCTGCTTCCAGCTGATGACGATGTCGCTTTCGCCGGGGCGGGCTTGTGCATCATTGGCGACGGCAATCTGGATATCTACCTCTGCGGTAGGCACGCGCTTGAAATTTTCCAGTGCCTGCTCGATATCTTTCAGATTGAGTAGCTGGCCGGCTTGCAGCGGCACGGCATTCCATTGTGTGGCACGGGTCGTGGTGCCGTCGGCAAAGCGTACCTGCCGGACGCGCCCGGGAACCAGCGTCAGCCTGAGTGTGCCGGTGGCAAGCGCCTGCGATGGCGCCAGCACGCGGCTCGTGACATAGCCTTGACTGACCAGTGCATCCTGCATACGCTTCATTACCAGATTGATGCCGTCAGCATTCAGACATCGATCGATCACGGGGTCTGCTCTGTCGTCAGCGGTGGCATCCGCTGCTTTTAACAGCCATTGAAACTGGCCGGACAACTCGCCATCCAGCACGAGCGCATGAATAGGAAAACACGGTGTTGCGTCTGCCGGCAAGAGGCGGGATGCAGCCGGCGTAGCTGGCCGCTCAAGCCGGATATCCGGGGTAGCCTCCTGCTGCTGGCGTAACAGAAGTTCACGTTCTTGCTGGCGGTTGAATTCTTGGGCACCGGGATCTACCGGCGCCAGTCCCTGGGCATAAGAAGAGGTGCCCTGTAAAAAAAAGAATGCCAATGAAACGGCAAAGAATGAGAAACGCATAAGCCAGGACTGAAACGGCGCGAAAAAAATCACGATGCTTGATCGTGATTTTTTTCTGCATCGTTTTTTTCTTTCACAAAATTGATCGGGATATTTATCAAGATTGTGAAATTGATTTGCGTGGCTCGCCGTTTTTTTGTTGCTGCATAAAAAAATCGGGCGGGCTGCCAGATCTTTTTTAGGAGATATGTTGCTAAATGATCGGCAATTATTTTGCAGAACACAGAGGCACAAAATGACCGTTGCTGATTTTTGAAACGACTCGATGATTACCGGACTGTTATCGCATAACAGTCTGCTTACTTTGCCTGCATCGCAATCGTATATGCCATCGTCCAGTACGTCTGCGTCTTCACTGGCTGCGCTGCGCTCACCTGCTGTGGCGCCTGAAGTGGAGGCGATGCCGCAGTCAGCCCCGGGGCCGGCCCCGAAGCCGCCGCAGTTGCCGGTTGCGCGGGTGAGGATGCCGATAGTTTGCCCGTGGGAGCGGCCGTGGGGGGAGCCAGCGCGGGCATCTGTGGCACCGCCGCTACCGGAACTGTGCTTTGCACGACGAACTTGGCGACGGAATTATGGGGTCTTGCATTCACGCATAGCGTGTTTCAAAGCGCGAATTGCCTGCATGATTGCAAGACCTCGTATATTGAACTTGTCAGCCAACAGAATCACAATTCTCCTGTTGAGCAGGCTGGGCTGCCATACATCGGCAAGACTTTAGGCGATTGACGTAGGCGAGCCTGTGGGTCAGATAGGTGCGGCAGCTCATTTCTCGTTCATCAAGACCGAACGGTAACTTAGGCTCGCATGCATTCGGCATGTCTTCGAAGCCTGCATACGAGGAAGGTAAGAACGATGAACGAAGCTGCTCATGTGGTTGGTATTGATGTTGCAAAACTGAAGCTTGATGTTGCATTGCTTCATGCTGGAAAAATCAAGAACAAAGTCGTCGAGAATAATTCATCTGGCTTTGCCCAGGTGATTCGATGGCTTCGAGAACGTGGCGTTGCCGACGATGCCAGCCATGTCTGTCTGGAGGCTACTGGCCCCTACAGTGAAGCGGTTGCGCTGGCTTTGATTGATGCAGGCTTGGTCGTCAGTGTCGTGAACCCGGCTCGCATAAAAGGCTTTGCGCAAAGCGAACTCGCGCGCAACAAGACCGATCGTGCCGATGCGGCTTTGCTGGCGCGTTTTTGTCTGGTCATGCGTCCGGCGGCTTGGATACCACCGTCGCCAGCTTGGCGACAACTGCGTGCGTGGGTCGATCGTTTGCAGGCATTGAAGGACATGCGCCAGCAAGAAGCTAATCGGATGGAGGCACACCAAGTCAACAATCAGGCTGCACTCATTGCCTGCGTTCAGGCACATCTGGATTGGCTGGACGAACAGATTGCGCAGCTCGAACGGAACATTGACGAGCACATTGATCAGCATCCCGATCTCCGTCAGGATGCGGCACTTTTGAAAACAATCCCCGGCATTGGCGGCACAACCATTGCCAAGGTCCTTGCCTATGCGGGCGACGTGCGGCGCTTTGCGAATGCCAAAGCACTGGCTGCCTTCATCGGCGTAACACCTCGCCATAGGCTCTCGGGTACTTCAGTGAAAGGGCGAACGATGATGAGCCGCACGGGGCACGCACCATTGCGGAAAGCGCTCTACATGCCCGGGCTTGTCAGCTTGCGCTACAACCCGGCCGTGCGTGAATTCGGCCAACGATTGCGCGAGCGTGGCATGGCACCGAAGGCGATCATCGGTGCCGCCATGCGCAAGCTGGCACATTTGATTTACGGTGTGATCACGTCGGGGCAACCCTTTAACGCAGCGATGGCGGGGTTAGCTGTTGACATTCAAGACGGTATCTGACCCCACCACTCCTGAAACTTCGCCTGGCCTCAACATCCGTTTCCGGCAAAAACATAGCATCTCTTATACTGCCGGAAACCTATACAAGCTCTGAATGTCGCCAGAAACATATCGGTACAGCCGCAATTTGCGGCATAGCTTCATCCAACTCCTTGAATAAGACAATCAGCATAATCGTCACGATGGAAAATTCAACCGGCAAAAGAATTCTAGAAACTTTCTTCCAGCGTGCAGAGATTATCTCCCATATTCACCGTAAATTATGCGGCTAATAGCTTGCCGATGCGGCGAAAAGTCCTTACAATCACCGCATGAAAAGCGGAGAAAAAATCTATATCTGGGAGCGCGACGACTGGCCGTGTTTCACTTACGATTTATCGCAGCTGGCGATTGTATTGGCGCAAACAAGCCAATTGCAGGGGCGCCTATTCGAGAAAATCCATAGCCTCGGCATCTTGCAGCGCAAAGAGGCCAGCCTTCAAGCACTGACCGATGAGGTCTTGAAAACCAGCGCCATCGAAGGAGAAAGCCTCAACCACGATGCCGTCAGATCGTCGATCGCCCGCAGGCTCGGCATCGACATCGGTGCCCTTGCCCCCACAGACCGCAACGTCGAAGGCGTCGTCGAACTCGTTCTGGATGCAACCGCCAATTATGAGCAGCCTCTGGCTCAAGAGCGCCTGTTTGCCTGGCACGCCGCCCTCTTCCCAACTGGCTATAGCGGCATGAGCCCCATCCGCGTTGGTCAATGGCGCGATGATGTCAGCGGCCCCATGCAAGTGGTGTCCGGCCCTATCGGTAAACAAAAGGTACATTTTGAGGCACCGCCGGCAAGCCGCCTGCCCATAGAAATTACGGCATTTCTGAGGTGGTTTGAATCGGGCCAGGAAGAAAATCCGCTTTTAAAAGCTGGCCTCGCGCACCTAAGGTTTGTCACCCTTCACCCTTTTGACGATGGCAATGGCCGCATTGCGCGCGCTATCGGCGATATGGCCCTGGCTCGCGCTGAGCAGATGCCACAACGCTGCTATAGCCTGTCTGCGCAAATCCAAAAAGAGCGCAAAGACTATTACGATCAGCTGGAGCACACGCAGAAAGGTACGCTTGATGTCACGCCTTGGCTGGCATGGTTTCTTGGCTGTCTGTCGCGGGCGATGCAAGGGGCAGAATCGTCGCTGGCAGCAGCGCTAGGCAAGTCACGCTTCTGGCAGCAATGGGCCGGTGTGCCCTTCAACGCGAGGCAGATAAAAATACTGAATCGACTACTGGACGGATTTGAAGGAAAGCTCACCAGCAGCAAATGGGCAGCCATCAGCAAATGCTCAGCTGACACCGCACTGCGGGATATTAATGAGTTGGTTGCGCTTGGCGTTCTTTGCAAGACTGACAGCGGTGGGCGCAGTACATCGTATGAACTCATCCCTCTTTCGTACGTATAAAAGTTCGGGATTTTTATCAGCTTATTGTCTACTTCAGTTCGGCAAAGAAAACGAATCTGTCTGTTACATGGCCGGTTTCATATGGTGAAAATCACGCCAGAAATTCTAATTTAAATCGGGACTATTTATTGGGATCCGGTCAGATCCGGTCAGGATCCGGTCACGGGCAATCTCGACTTCACCTTCTTCAGTGTCGGGCAGGTAGTTCCCGCCCATGAACATCAGTTGGATGGATTCGAGCATTTTGTGGTCATGTGCCGAGAGCCCTGCACTGCTGAGCAGCTCGCCCGCTTCCGCATGCCGCCCTTCGTCGAACAGCATTTTTAACTTCTTGCGCAGTACGGCACCTTTGACTTTCGACAGCAGGTAATGCTCAAGTTTGTGAGGCCGGAAGTAGGTGTCTGGCCTGTAATTCACATTCACATTGCCATCATGTGTTGTCTGTTTCATGCTGTCCTCCAATGCTGTCCGATCTCGCTAGTTGGCAATTCAGCCCCTATGTTTAATTTACATAGGCGCGGGCTCACCCGATGAGCCTGCCGGTGACCTGTAACCAGCGCAGCAGGATACGTTGAAGAACAGCGCCTGCTCCGACATAGACGATGACGCCTTGCTCGATATAGACACCGATATGAATCTCGAGCGTTTCAGGTTTCGTGACTTGCGCACGAAGGGAGCGTCAGATAATGAGCGCTGCACAACATCAAGGCCGCACAGAAAATTTCGGAACACAATATAGGGAAAATGACAGCTGAATACATCCGAGTCCGAAAGGGTGATGTAGTGAAGCCAATGTCGAAAAAAAATGAAAAGCGGATAAAAGACTTTTATCCAAGAGGGCCAAAACAAAAGCGGCTCCTATTTCTAGGAGCCGCTTGGAATATGGAGGCGGGGGTCGGGATCGAACCGGCGTAAACGGCTTTGCAGGCCGCTGCATAACCACTTTGCTACCCCGCCAGGGGAGCTGATAACGGTGCTTATAAGGGACCGTATTGTAACCGCCATTGCCCTACTTTGCTTACGCATCGCGGCAATGAAAAAGGGAAGCTTTTGCGAGCTTCCCTTTTGTGAATGCTGGAGCGGGAGAAGAGTCTCGAACTCTCGACCTCAACCTTGGCAAGGTTGCGCTCTACCAACTGAGCTACTCCCGCGTAAAACAGAAACGAGATTATATATCGCCCAAGGATATTGTCAAGCGTCTGGGCAATATTTTCATTAGATTCCTGCGCGATCTTTTATCAAAGGCCAAGCCTTGCGCAAATAATAAAACATGGACCAAATCGTCAGCACGGCGGCGATGTCGAGCAAACGCTGACCTGCGTACAGCGTATCAATGCCATAGAGCGGGTCTGCGTAAAGCAGCATCGGTATCGAGATCATTTGAGCTGCAGTCTTGATTTTGCCGATCGAGCTGACAGCCACTGATTTGGAAGCACCGATTTGCGCCATCCATTCGCGCAGCGCGCTGATGGCGATTTCACGACCGATAATGATGAAGGCAATGACCGCATTGGTGCGGTCCAGATGAACCAACAGCAGCAGTGCGCCAGCCACCATTAATTTGTCGGCGACAGGATCGAGAAAAGCCCCGAAGGCCGAGGTCTGGTTCCAGCGTCGCGCCAGGTAGCCGTCGAACCAGTCGGTAACGGCAGCAACGATGAAAATCAGCGTCGCGGCAAGACTCTGGTCTGGCGGCGCCAACCAGTCGACAGGCAGATAAAACACACCAACTACCAGCGGTATGAGCGCAACCCGCAACCAGGTCAGCAAGATAGGAATATTGAAGGGCATCACTACTTTGTTTTTAAGTTATTCGTGCCCGCTTTTTATCGGGTGCTGTCTTGCTAATGTGCTGCTAATTTAATGCAATTGGCGATAAATGTCTTCTGCCAGTTGGCGCGAGATGCCCTCAACGGAGGCCAGGTCATCGACGCTGGCGTCAGCCACGCCGCGCAAGCTGCCAAAGCGTGCCAGCAGCTTCTGGCGGCGTTTGGCACCTATGCCCTCTATCTCTTCCAGCCTCGAGGTCTGTCGAGCCTTGGCGCGCTTGGCACGCATGCCGGTGATGGCAAAGCGATGCGCTTCGTCACGAATTTGCGCAATCAGCATCAATGCTGCCGATTCCTTACCCAGCTCGAGCGGTTCGCGGCCATCAGCAAAGATCAAAGTCTCCAGTCCGACCTTGCGCCCTTCTCCTTTGGCCACGCCGGTAATGAGGCTGATGTCGAGCCCGAGCTCGACCAACACCTGACGCGCCATTTCAACCTGTCCTTTGCCGCCGTCGATGAGAACAATATCAGGCATCACGCCGTCACCATTGGCGACTTTTTCATAGCGACGCATCAGGACCTGGCGCATCGCTGCATAGTCATCACCGGGGGTAATGTCATTAATGTTGTAGCGCCGGTACTCGCCATTTTGCATCTGGTGATGATGGAACACCACACAGGATGCCTGCGTCGCTTCACCCTGCGTGTGACTGACATCAAAACATTCAATGCGCAAGGTATCCATGTCGGCCGCGTCCAGTCCCAGCGTCTCGACCAGCGCGCGTGTACGCGCCTGCTGCGAGCCCTGCTCGGACAACACACGCGCCAGCGCCAGCTCGGCGCCCTTGATTGCCATCTCTTGCCATTGGCGACGCTGCCCTTGCGGCTGGAATAGCAGATGGATGCGGTGCCCGCATTGCTCCATCAGCGCCAGCATCAGCTCGGGCTCGTCGAGCTCAAGGTTCAGGATTAGCGTGCCCGGAATGAATTTGTCAATGTAGTGTTGTGCGAGAAAGGCTTTCAGCACTTCCTGTTCGTCAGCGCTTTCAACATGCGTAGGAAAATACGCGCGATCACCCAGATGCCGTCCTCCGCGCACCATCGCCAGATTGACGCAGGCGCGTCCACCCTTAACGAGAACAGCGATGATATCGATGTCTGCATCTCCACCGGTCTCCATTGACTGCTGATGCAGCACACGCGACAAAGCAGTGATCTGGTTGCGCACCAGCGCAGCTTGCTCGAACTTCAGCTCGGCTGCATAGCCTTGCATTTTTTGTTCAAGCGAAGACATCAGTTCGGTTTGCCGGCCACGCAAGAATTGCGCAGCGTTTTCGACGTCAATGGTGTAGTCCTCTTTCGAAATGAGGTTCACGCACGGGCCGCTGCAACGATTGATTTGATGCAGCAGGCAAGGCCGGGTACGGTTTGCAAAGACCGAATCTTCACAGGTGCGCAATAAAAAAATCTTTTGCAGGATCTGCATGGATTCCTTGACGGCCCACGCGCTCGGGAACGGTCCGAAGTATTGATTTTTTTTATCGACTGCGCCGCGGTAATAGCCCATGCGCGGATAGTCGCCGCCCGATAGCTTCAGGTAGGGATACGATTTATCGTCGCGAAACAGAATGTTGAAGCGCGGCTGCTGGGTCTTGATGAGATTATTTTCGAGCAGCAGCGCTTCTGCTTCGCTGCGGGTGACGGTAGTTTCCATCCGCACGATACGCTCGACCATCATGGCCGTGCGCGGACTGGCCAGGTTTTTCTGAAAATACGTGGTCACACGTTTTTTTAAATCGCGCGCCTTGCCGACGTAGAGCAGCTTGTCTTGCGCATCGAAATAGCGATAGACACCGGGCAGATGCGGCAGGCTGGCAACCTCGGCCAGCAGTGCAGTGCGCGCTTCGGCTTGCTCGTCGGGTTTGGTATCGGGTTCTGACATCACGTTTATAGTAGTGGCCGGTAGCGTTACACGACGCTGGGTCCCAGCCTCCGCTGGGACGACAATGAATTGCCGTCGTTCCAGCGGAGGCTGGAACCCAGCGTCTTTTTACGAAAGCGACAGCACCAGTTTTTTAGCCGCCTTGTACTCCGGATTTTTTTGCAGCGCATCCCAATCGATTGCTGCCGCTGCCGGCACCAGCCCCGCCAGTCTTGCTGCCGAACGCTCTGCACTGATCGCCACTGAAGCATCAAGACCTTCCAGCAACTGGTCTGCCTTGTCCGGCGCATTACAAATCAGCACCATGTCGCAGCCCGCTTTCAGCGCAGCATGCGCACCCTGCACGACATTACCGGCAACGCTTGCGCCTTCCATTGATAAATCATCGCTGAAAATCACGCCTTCAAATCCCATGTCCTTGCGCAGCAAGCTCAGCCACTTCCTGGAGAAACCTGCCGGATGCTTGTCGAACGCAGGATAAATCACATGTGCCGGCATGACAGCGGCGAGGCTCATGCCTAGCCAGTCATAGGGCGCTGCATCTTCTTTGATGATTTCTGCCGGATCGCGTTCGTCGACAGGAATTTCAATATGCGAATCTGCCTTGACAAAACCGTGTCCGGGAAAATGTTTGCCGCAGTTAGCCATACCGGCCAAAGCCAGTCCGTGGTTAACGCTCTTGGCCAGCATGGTCACGACGCGCGGGTCGCGATGGAACGCGCGGTCGCCGATGACACCGGATTCGCCATAATCCAGATCAAGCACTGGCGTGAACGACAAATCGACACCACAGGCGCGCAACTCGGCTGCCAGCACATAACCGAGCGCCGTTGCCGCCTTGCTCGCAGCAAGCACATCACGATCCCACAGTTGGCCAAGCAGCCGCATGGCGGGCAAGCGAGTAAAGCCATCCGTACGGAACCGCTGCACGCGCCCGCCTTCGTGGTCCACCGCAATCAGCACGCCGGGACGGGCAACATGAATCGCTGTACACAGCGCGGTAAGTTGCGCACGGTCTTTGTAATTGCGCGCAAACAGAATCACGCCGCCCGTAAGGGGATGACGGATACGGCGTACATCGTCCGCTGCCAGGGTGGTGCCGACCACGTCGAGCATGACTGGCCCCAAGGGCGCAGCCGTAGTTTGTTGATTCATAGTTTCTCCACAATGACAAAAGCGACGGCGTATTCGGCTTCATCGGTGATGGTCACCTGAGCCGTCAACCCATGTTCCTGCATGAATTCAGTCAGTGCGCCGCTGGTGACAACGACGGGCTTGCCGGAAGGCGCGTTGAGCACTTGCATTGCGCGCCAGGTCATCGGCATGCGCATGCCCAGTCCGATGGCTTTGGAAAACGCCTCTTTGGCAGCGAAGCGGGTGGCAAGAAATCGCAGGCCGCGCGCTTCGACCTTGTCTTTTCGGCGATGATATTTTTCCAGCTCTTGCGGCCCCAGAATCTTGCCGGCAAAGCGATCGCCATGGCGCGCGACTGCCGCAGCGACCCGGTCTATTTTCAGGATATCGGTACCAATGCCGAAGATCATGCGCGAGCAGCGTCAAGGCGCGCTTTGATCATGATGGCTTTCATCTCGCGCACAGCATTTTCCCAGCCGGTGAAAACCGCCTGCGCCACAATCGCGTGACCAATATTCAACTCTGCAATGTCAGGTATCGCCGCAATAGCCTGTACGTTGGTGTAATGCAGTCCGTGGCCGGCATTGACCTTCAGGCCGGTCTTAACGCCCGCCAGTACACCGTGCCGGATTCTGTCGAGTTCTGTTTGCAGACCTGCTTGGTCGATGGCATCTGCATAGCGGCCGGTATGCAATTCAATCACGGTGGCGCCCGTTTCTGCTGCGGCCGTAATCTGTTCGCTGTCGGCGTCGATGAACAGGGACACCCGTATGCCTTGCTGCAGCAATTGCTGCACAGCTGCACGAACTTGCGGAAAATAACGCACCACATCAAGCCCGCCTTCAGTGGTGACTTCCTCGCGCCGCTCCGGCACCAGACAAACGTCTTGCGGATTGATCTGGCAGGCAAAATCGAGCATTTCAGCTGTGACTGCCGCTTCCAGATTCATCCGCGTCGTCAGCTGCGGCCGGATCGCGATGACGTCGGCATCCTTGATATGGCGGCGATCTTCACGCAAATGCAAGGTGATGACATCAGCACCGGCCTGCTCGGCCAGCAGCGCCGCTTTTAACGGATCTGGGTAGACGGTCCCGCGCGCATTGCGCAATGTGGCAACGTGGTCGATGTTGACGCCAAGGTCAATGGAGGGGTGGGCAGGTTGCAGGAAGCTCATGGCTAAAAGTACAGTGGATTATTTTTATAACTGCAGCAGGTCAATTAAAATCTGGCGCGTGTTCAATGGTGCACCACCCAGATGATGCGCCAGCAAATAACGCATCAGGAATTTGCTTTGCGTCTGAGTCAGATTATCGCTGTAATCTTCGTTGGCCATATCGAGCAGGGTTTTGCCGCTGACAACGGGCGCTGTGTCGCTGATGCGCGCCTCCCTTGGGCCGCGTTCGGGGTCGAACACATATTGCTGGTCCGGCTCGACAGTCTGGCGCGTAGTAGTTGAGACCACGAGACTGCCGGCGACACCGGTTTCCTTCAGCAAGGCCAGTTCAAACTTGCGCAGCACGATTGCAGCCGGCTCGTCATGCGCGAGTTGGTTCAGGGTCGCGACATAGTGGTCAAACAGCGCCGGATGCGGATCTTCACGCGCCAGCAATTTGACGAGCAGTTCATTCAGATAAAACCCGCACAGCAGCGCCGAACGCTCCAGTGGCAACAAGCCACCTATCCATTCGGCCGCCGTCAGCGTACGCATTTCGGATTTGCCGCTCCAGCCCACTTGCAGCGGCTGAAAAGTTTGCAGAGCACCGCGCAGTTTGGAATGCGGCCGCTTCGCGCCTTTGGCCATCAGCGCAACACGGCCGTAGTCGCGTGAAAAGACATCCACGATCAGGCTGGTTTCTTTGTATGGATAGCTATGCAGCACGAAGGCCGGCTGATTGGCAATGCGGTACTCGCGCTCTGCCTGCTTGCTGCGCACGACAGGCGTTCGAGTCGCAGTTGCAACTTCAGCGACAGCTTCGGCAACAGGCGCGATCACGCTCATGGGAATCAGTTATTCGTAGCCGTAGGCACGCAAGCCAGCCTGATTGTCAGCCCAGCCGGATTTGACCTTGACCCAGACTTCCAGATACACAGGGCCACCGAAAAGTTTTTCCATATCGAGTCTGGCCTGCGAAGAAATTTCTTTCAGGCGAGCACCCTTATTGCCGATGACCATGGCCTTGTGCATGTCGCGCTCCACCAGAATGGCAGCAAAGATGCGGCGCAATGCGCCTTCCTGTTCAAACTTTTCCAGAATGACGGTGCTCGTATAGGGCAACTCATCGCCAACGAAACGAAATACTTTTTCACGGATGATTTCCGTGGCAAGAAATTTTTCGCTACGATCTGTAATGTCATCCTCATCAAATACGGCTTCATTTTGCGGCAAATGGTTCCGGATTTCGACTTCGAGCCGGTCCAGCTGAAAACGCTGGCGTGCCGAGACCGGCACGATGGCGGCGAAGTCATGCAGCGCTGCGACTTTTTGCGCAAACGGCATCAACTGCGCTTTGTCTTTGACCTGATCGGCTTTGTTAATGACAAGGATGACCGGCACACTTTTCGGCATCAGCGCCAGCACTTGCTGGTCTGCTTCGCCAAAGGTGCCGGCCTCAACCACGAACAGCACGACATCGGCAGCGGTCAGTGTGGTCGTGACGGTACGGTTGAGTGTCTTGTTGAGTGCATTGTTGTGACGCGTCTGGAAACCGGGCGTATCGACATAAATGTACTGGGCATCAGAACGGGTCTGGATGCCAGTGATGCGATGGCGCGTGGTCTGCGCCTTGCGCGAAGTAATGCTGACATTGGCGCCGATGAGCATATTCATCAGCGTGGATTTGCCGACGTTCGGGCGTCCGACGATGGCAATGTAGCCGCATCTGAAATCGGCGGCTGGTGCGGCTGGTGAATCTGGGGTCATGCGGTTTTACTTTGGTTGGCTGTTACAGATTTAACTTCTTCAATGTCGGCAAGCAGTTCTTTTTGCTCTTTGATCAGTTCTTTGCTTTGTTCTTTATTGGGTTCTTTGGCTACCGGTGCAGTTTTTTTAACTGGCTCCGGCTTGTCCGCTTTTTTGGATTCAGATTTCGCGGCCTTGGCTGCTTTGCCCGTTTCCTGTGGCGCATCCGGCTGTATGGTCGCAATGCCGGCGAGCTTCAGTTGTGCGGTGCGCGGCTTGGCTTTTTTTGCAGCAGTCGGCGTTTTTACAAACACAGTCAGCACGGCTTCCAGCGCCAGCTTGGCGGCAGCCTGTTCGCCAGCGCGCCGGCTGCCGCCGGTGCCGAAGACTTGAATATCCAGCTTGGGCACCAGACATTCGATTTCAAATTCCTGATTGTGGGCGGCACCATGTGTGGCAACCACGTTGTATTGAGGCAGGGCGATTTTTTTACCTTGCAGGTATTCCTGTAGCAGGGTTTTAGCGTCCTTGCCCAGCGTCTTTGGATCAACAGTCTCAAGGATAGGTATATAAAGCGCTCGAATTACATCACGTGCGGCATCAAAACCGGCATCAAGAAAAATCGCACCAAACAGTGCCTCAAGTGTATCGGCCAGAATCGACGGACGGCGAAAGCCGCCGGATTTCAATTCGCCTTCACCAAGTCGCAAAAATTGCGACAACTCCAGCCGCTGCGCGATTTCATATAAAGATTGTTGCTTGACCAGATTGGCGCGCAGTCGTGACAGGTCACCCTCGTCAATTTTTGCGTAGCGTTCAAAGAGCAAGGAAGCGACGACGCAGTTGAGAACCGAGTCGCCCAGGAATTCCAGCCGTTCGTTATGCAAGCTGCTATGGCTGCGATGCGTCAGGGCCTGCTGCAGCAATGCAGCATTCCCAAACGTGTGGCCTAGCCGGGTTTCCAGTTGCGTGCTTTCCATCTGGGGTGCCGCGCTTAGGGCGCGGTTTTTTTCTCCGGTGCTTCAGTTGTCGTTGAGCCGTGAAAATTGATTAACAGGCTGGCAGGACCGGCCAGCGGTATGGTTTTTTGGTAGGCAAAATTCACCTGCATGTCGTCGCCCGTGCCGCTGATCTGTAGGTCCTTGCCGCTAATCGTATCGATATAGCCGGCAGCAGCGAGCTTGTCGAAGCTTGACCTGACTTCGGCAGGAGTCTTGGCGAAGACGCGCGCAGCTGAAACCGCCTTGCTGATCGCCCAGTATTCAATGACACCGGGACCGCCACGTACCAACAACAAACCAATCAGCCCCAGCATTGCCAATGTGCAAAGCAAACCGATCAGGGAAAAACCCTGCTGCGCTGATTCTGACCTCAATCTCATTGAATGGCTCCTGAAATGAGGAATTAATCGAAACTACCAATTCGTTTCAGATTAGCAAGATTCATCCACACAAAAAAAGCTTTTCCGACAATATTCTTGTCAGGAACAAAACCCCAATAGCGGGAATCCAAGCTGTTGTCCCGATTATCCCCCATCATGAAGTAATGTCCAGCCGGCACCGTACAGGCAAAACCTTCAAGGTTATAAATGCACAATTCGTGTTGCGGAAACGCATCCGGGCTTGGCACATAGGCAGGGCTGCGGTCGTCATTCAAAATCCCGTGCGACACGCCAGTCAGGTTTTCCTGGTAATGGCGGTAATAGCTCAAACGTTCTTCGTCGAGATAATCAGGCAATTTCGTGTAGTCGAGCTCTTTGCCGTTAACGGTCAAACGCTTGTTCTTGTAAATAATTTTATCGCCCGGCACGCCAACGACGCGCTTGATGTAATCCAGCGACGGGTCTTTGGGGAATTTGAACACCATGACGTCGCCGCGCGAAGGATCATTAATCTGGATGATTTTTTTATTAACAATCGGCAGCCGTAAGCCATAAGTAAATTTATTCACCAGAATCAGGTCACCGATTTGCAAAGTCGGCACCATGGAACTCGATGGAATCTTGAACGGCTCGAACATGAAAGAGCGAAACAGGAACACTGCTGCAATGACCGGGAAAAAACTGCCGGTATAGGCAACCCAGGTTGGCTGACGGTCGAGCTTGTCAGCCAGAGCAGCCCGACCAGTCAGGTCTGGCTTGATACCACCTTCGGACAGACGCGCAGTGCGGGCATCAAATTCAGCCAGCTCAGCTTCAACGGCTTTACGTCGCTGTGGCGCGAGATAAAAACGGTCGAGGCCCCAGACCATGCCGGTGGCTATGGTCAGCAGGAACAGCACCAGCGCGAAATTACCGAGTAAGGATTGCAGGGTCATTTATTTCTCATCGACTTGTAAAATGGCGAGGAAAGCCTCTTGCGGTATCTCTACCGAACCAACTTGCTTCATGCGCTTTTTGCCTGCTTTTTGTTTTTCAAGCAGTTTGCGTTTACGTGAAATATCGCCGCCATAACATTTAGCCAGCACATTCTTGCGCAAGGCTTTGACGTTTTCACGCGAAATGATATTCGAACCGATAGCCGCCTGAATCGCGACATCAAACATCTGGCGTGGAATCAGTTCACGCATTTTTGCGGCCACCGCGCGGCCACGGAACTGGCTATTGGAGCGGTGCACGATAATGGCCAGCGCATCGACTTTTTCTGCGTTGATCAGCATGTCGACTTTCACCACGTCTGCCGCGCGATATTCCTTGAACTCGTAATCCATCGAGGCATAACCGCGCGAGATGGACTTGAGCTTGTCAAAGAAATCCAGCACCACTTCGGCCATGGGAATTTCATACGTCAGCTGCACTTGCTTACCGTGATAGTTCATGTTGATCTGCACACCACGTTTCGAAGTGCAAAGCGTAATGACCGAGCCGACATATTCTTGCGGCATGTACAGATTGACGGTGACGATAGGCTCGCGCACTTCTTCAATCTTGGACGGATCCGGCATTTTCGACGGGTTGTCGACCATGATCATGCTGCCATCGCGCATGACCACTTCATAGATCACGGTCGGTGCCGTCGTGATCAGGTCCATATCGAATTCACGCTCCAGCCTTTCCTGCACGATTTCCATGTGCAAGAGGCCGAGGAAACCGCAGCGGAAACCAAAGCCCAGCGCTTGCGAGACTTCGGGTTCATACATCAGGGCAGCGTCATTGAGCTTGAGCTTTTCGAGGGAGTCGCGCAGCGCATCATATTGGTTTGCTTCGACCGGAAACAGACCGGCAAATACTTGCGGCTGGACTTCCTTGAAGCCCGGTAGCGCTGCCGCGGCAGGTCGCGAAGCCAGTGTGACGGTGTCGCCGACTTTGGCCGCTTTCAATTCCTTGATGCCGGCGATGATGAAGCCCACCTGCCCCGCTGATAAATTTTCGCGCGCCACCGACTTCGGCGTAAACACGCCGACGCTCTCGACCAGATGCTGCGAGCCGGTTGCCATCAACAGGATTTTTTCTTTCGGTTTCAGCGTGCCGTTGATGACACGCACCAGCATGACGACACCGACATAGTTGTCGAACCAGGAATCAACGATCAGACATTGCAAAGGCCCGTCAGGGTCACCGACCGGCGGCGGGACTTTGACAATGAGCGCTTCCAATACATCCTGCACGCCCAGACCGGTCTTGGCCGAGCAATGCACTGCGTCGCCGGCTTCAATGCCGATGACTTCTTCTATCTCGGCAATCGCGTTGTCCGGGTCCGCTGACGGCAAGTCAATCTTGTTTAGCACCGGCACAACTTCAACGCCAAGGTCGAGTGCGGTGTAGCAGTTGGCTACGGTTTGCGCCTCCACACCCTGCGACGCATCAACCACCAGCAATGCACCCTCGCAAGCCGACAGCGAACGACTGACTTCATAGCTGAAGTCCACATGTCCCGGCGTATCGATCAGATTCAGGTTATAGACCTTGCCATCGCGCGCCTTGTAGCTGAGCGCGGCAGTCTGTGCCTTGATGGTGATACCGCGCTCACGCTCGAGGTCCATGGAGTCAAGCACTTGCGCTTCCATCTCGCGGTCGGACAAGCCGCCGCAGAGCTGGATGATGCGATCCGCAAGCGTAGACTTGCCATGGTCGATGTGGGCGATGATGGAAAAATTGCGAATGTTGTTCATTAACGATTCAGATACAAAAAAAGCGCTCCGGTCGGGGCAATTCCCCAGGCGAGCGCCTTGTTACGGAAGCTTGGTCAGCTCCGCATTTTACCGGATTTGAGAGCGGAAAGCCGGATTCAAGTTGTCGATCAGGACAGGAATTCCCGCACTTCGTTTTCATTTAGGAAATAATGACAGAGTTGCCGGGGCGGCGCCCCATTTCTGACACCCACCAATACAGGTACCAGTTCATCATAAACGGCCACCAGCGTCGGGTCTTCGTCGATATCGACGACATCGACAAGGAAGGAGAATTCAGGCTGCAAGGCCTGCAAGGCAGCCAGCATATCGTCACATAAATGACAATAGCTGCGGGAATAGAGAGTGAAGCGGATCAAGAGCGAATAAGAAATCAAAGACACTGAATCCCGGCATATGCCGGGATTCAGTGCTTTTTCATTTAGGGCTGAGCCGGACGCAATGGCACAAACTGCGAAGACTCGCCGCGACGCACCAGCAACAGCGCGTTTTTCTTCGGATCGAGTTTGGCAACAAGACCGTTAAACTGGCGTGCATCTCGAACATCGGTATTGTTAAGTCGGACAATCACATCGCCCGGCTGCAAACCGGCACGAGCCGCAGAGCCATCGGCAAGATCAACGACAACTCCGCCTTCAAGCTTGAGTTCGCGTTTTTGCGCATCAGTCAGGTCGGAGACAGCCAGACCCAAAGCATTAGGTATCTGCTCTTGCTTTGGCTTTTTCTCTTCTTTTTTGATTGCAACTTCCGTTTCCATTTCAGCGATAGTGATAGCCAGATCGCGTTTGGCGCCCTTGCGCCAGACTGTCAAGCTTGCATTCGAGCCCGGCTTGGTGTTGCCAACCTGGCGCGGCAAGTCGCCGGATTTTTCTATGGGCTTGCCATTGAAATGCGTAATGATGTCACCTGCTTCGACACCGGCCTTCTCGGCCGGGCTGGCTGGCTCTACACGTGCAACCAGCGCACCCTGCGTGCGCGGCAGGCCCAGTGATTCGGCAACTTCTTTGGTGACTTCACCGATCTGCACGCCGATACGACCACGCACAACACGACCAGTGGTCTTGAGCTGCTCGGAAACACGGATGGCTTCGTCGATGGGCACTGCGAACGAGATTCCCATATAGCCACCGGAGCGGCTGTAGATTTGCGAGTTAATACCGATAACTTCGCCGCGCATGTTGATCAGCGGGCCACCCGAGTTGCCGGGATTGACTGCCACGTCCGTCTGGATCAGCGGCAGGTAGTCGCCCGTGTCGCGCGAATTGGCCGAGATAATACCGGCTGTTACGGTGTTGTCGAGTCCGAAAGGCGAACCGATCGCAATGACCCATTCACCAACGCGCAGCTTGCTCGAGTCGCCCATAGTCAGGCGCGGCAAATTGGCGCCATCGATTTTGACCACGGCCACATCCGTGCGACGGTCGGAGCCAATGATTTTTGCCTTGAATTCTCGCTTATCGGTCAGGGTAACGAACACTTCGTCGGCGCCTTCAACAACGTGTGCGTTCGTCAGCACATAGCCATCGGCAGAAATGATGAAACCGGAGCCGACACCACGGGGCACTTGCTCTTCCTGCTGCTGCGGCACTGGTCTGTTGCGGTTACGAGGCGCAGGTTGTTGTTGGCGCGGTGCTGGCTGACCGAAAAAGCGGCGGAAAAATTCCTGCATTTCTTCATCTTCTGGACCACCTGCACCACCAGGGATACCTTGTCCCTGCGTCATTGTCTTGTTGCGCTCGGTTGTGCGGATATTGACTACTGCCGGCCCGACTTTGTCGACCAGATCAGTAAAGTCCGGCAAATTGGCAGCCACCGCTGCACCGACAGGTGTAACCAGCCCTAGCGAAGCGGGTACAAAAAAGACCAAGGCCGCAGTCATTGCAGCAGCCGAAAAACCGTGTTTGAAAATTCTTGTTTTCATGAGCTTTATTTGGTTGCAGTCAATTCAATTGAATCGGCGACTTGTCTAATCGCCACCATCGGTACTTCGCCAACAATGGTAAGCCAAAACTCTCCATGACGCTTGCCGACCATATTTACCGCGCCCTGATGCACTGGCTTCCCGCTTCTTTGTGGTGACCAAGGCTCGATAAAAATCGATATCCCAGCCAACCCATCGGAGTAAAGTAATTGTGCAATCTCTCTTTCTGAGCGCGAAGAATCAGAAGGGAGATCAGTTATCAAACGCTTAACGGCTTGTATCTGTTTGAAGCCACCTGGCATCCATTTAATGGCCCAGCGCGATAAATCAAGATGGCTGACTACGGCATTTTCAGTGCGCCAGCCACGGGTGTCATTAAAGCTGGCTTTGACTTGGGAAGGCAGTACGGTTCCGATGGAAACCTGGGTAAAGGCAATCTGTTCCACCACCTCGCCTTTTTCGCTGATGGTCTGCGCTCGCAACAGCAAACCGGTAGATTTGTCGGCCCACAGCCGGTAGCCGTAACGCAGTCCGTCTCTCGGTTCGAGCACGATCGCTTGTGCATCGCGGCCCGCCACACGTGCGCTCACGGATTTTCGGACGCGATAATACGGCGTTATCTGTTCGGGGCTGGCAGCCGGAAAGTGCGGAAATGCTTTTTCACTGCCACGGCTCTCGACAATGAGGCGTTTCTCCCGCGGCATATAGCAGGTGGTTTCATCACCTTTACGAATACATTCTCTTGGCTGGCCATCAAGCATTTCGAGTTTTTCACGCGCTGTGCGCGCTCTACCAAGATGGGTGATACGTGAAGTACGTACCTCCGGCCCCTGCTGGTAGACAAACACACCCGTGTAGTTCAGCCGCAGCGCGGCCGAGCGCACTTTACCCAGCCAAGCCAATGACTCGCGGGTGTCTTCTGCTTCGCTGTACAAGGCAGACTGTGATGCTGACTGTGCTTGCCCGGCACTCAGCGTCAATAACGTCAAGACAATCAGCGAATAGACCAGGCACTCGTTACAAAGTAACGTCCTCAGTCGCGTCCTCAGTAGCGTCCTGAGCGGCGTCCTGATTGATGCCTTGGTATGGATCAAAGGCTTAGCGGGTGAGCTCGCCATTCAGCTAGCGCACAGGCTCTTCATGCAAAGTCGCAGGCCGCGCAAGCTGGGTCGATCCGTATAAAGAAGTATAGGAATTCTGATGCGCCAGAATGTATTTATCCACTTCGGCCGAGCGCTGTACGGGCATTTCCAGCTTGCCGCTCTGTCCGGCTTCGGCCAGCATTGCCGCAGGCGGTGCTTTACTCAATGATGGGGATACTTGCACAAGCTCAGTCGCTTGACGAGTCTGCAGCAACTGCGGGGCCAATACAAAAGCGAATGCGGCAGCAGCAACTGCAGCCCAAGCACCGGATGAACGACCAAGTCGCCGCAGCGTACCGGTTGCAGTCACCAGCGTCTTTGGACGAGGCGCCAGCAAAGCAGGCTCGGCGCCGAGCCTCGCAGCCATACGCGCAGAAAAGTCTGCGCTCAGTGGCGCTGCCAACTCTTCGGAGCGAATCGCATCGCCGATCTGATGATACAAGGCCCACGTGTTCTGCTGCACAGGGTCACGCAATGCCTGCAACGCACGATTTACGTCTTCCTCATCGAGTTCACCGTCAGCCAGCATCGAAATCTGCTCACGGTTTATTTTGTCTGTTTCCATCATTTCCCCTTCCTGCTCTTCCCTGTCAAATAGTCGATTGTGCCGTTCCAACTGTATTGTTCGCCGGTTTCTACCAGCGTTTATCAATTGCTGTGTCCAGCAAAGGCCGCAGCTTTTCTGCAATCGCTTCCCGTGCACGAAAAATTCGACTGCGCACGGTTCCTATCGGACATCCCATTGCCTCGGCGATTTCATCGTAGCTTAAGCCTTCGATCTCGCGCAGAGTAATTGCCATCCTGAGTTCTTCAGGCAAAGCGTCCATCGCCACATTGACCGTTTCCGCAATCTGCTTGGTAGCGAGCATGGACTCGGGTGTGTTGATGTCTCTTAGATGCTCACCGTCATCAAAAGTTTCTGCTTCTTCAGCATCCGCTTCAGTCGATGTCGGCGCGCGTCTGCCTTGCGTGACGAGATAATTCTTGGCAGTGTTAATCCCTATCCTGTAAAGCCAAGTATAGAACGCCGAATCACCGCGAAATTGCGGTAAAGCGCGATAGGCCTTGATAAAGGCTTCCTGCACTACATCTTCGGCTTCAGCCTGGTCGCGCACAAGCCGTGACACAAGCCGCATCAGCTTCCGTTGATATTTGAATACCAGGAGCTCGAACGCCTTCTTGTCGCCACGCTGGACGCGATCAACTAGCAGTTGATCAATATCGCGTTCTGTCGTCAATCCCCAATTCCTCGTGCTCGTGCAACATGCAAGCGGCGTACTGTTGACTGAGTGAAATTTGAAAAGTTCAATCGACCAAAGAGTTTTTGTCACTCTTTTTTGGCTGCAGGGCGAGTATTTTGCGCGGCAATCCAACGGCACGCAACGCATACTGCGCGGAAAGCGCGACGCTCTGTACTGTCAGGAAAAACCGGTACGATTGTCACGCGCCCTGTGTGTGACTGCAGACGCAGCAGCAACATCATTGGCCAGAGTGTTGAGTCTCTCAGTAACTGAACCACCTCACCACTGCCGTCGAAGTCTGCGCGTCGATCTGTGCTGCTGGCAGCAGTTGTTGGCTTATATTCGCTCAAGCGGATTTGTCCGTTACCGGATACGTCAAGGCGATAGGATTTTTTGCGAGCGATAGCAATGAAAAATACTGCGCAACACGCGCCAACGCAAATCAGTGTCAGCACATCAAGCGACAGATCGGGGAGCTTGCCAGTCAGGCGCAGCCTTAACAGTACTGCAGTCGCAAACAGCACCGCACTGAACAGCATGACTACGGCCTGCATCAGCCGTGATGGACGGATGATCGCCGAGACGGCGATGCTCATCCGATACGATCAGGGAGGGGACAAAAACTGCGCACGGTTCGAAGCAAAAGCATCAAAGCGCGCGCAGCAGACGATCAGGCTTTACCGAAGATCAGGGTACCGTTGGTACCACCAAAGCCGAACGAGTTTTTGACAGCGATATCAATCTTCATGTCACGTGCGCTGTTGGCGCAGTAGTCAAGATCGCAATCCGGATCTTGATTGAAGATATTAATGGTCGGTGGCGACAGCTGATGATGCACTGCCAGTACCGTGACAACGGATTCCAGTCCGCCTGCACCACCGAGCAAGTGCCCGGTCATGGACTTGGTGGAGTTGACGACGATATTCTTTGCATGCTCGCCCAATGCGCGTTTGATTGCTACCGTTTCGGCCACATCACCCAATGGCGTCGAGGTCCCGTGCGCATTCACATAATCGACCTGATCGGCATTAATGCCTGCATTTTTCATCGCAGAGATCATGCAGCGTCGAGCGCCATCGCCATCTTCCAGCGGTGCCGTCATGTGGTTAGCATCAGCACTCATGCCGAAGCCCAACAGTTCTGCATAGATTTTTGCGCCGCGTGCTTTGGCGTGCTCGTACTCTTCAAGCACCATGACGCCAGCGCCTTCACCTAATACGAAGCCGTCACGATCTTTGTCCCAGGGACGCGAAGCCGTGGCAGGATCATCATTACGGGAAGATAGCGCGCGAGCCGAAGCAAAACCGCCCAGACCCAGCGGTGAAATCGTCGATTCAGCCCCACCGGCAATCATGACATCGCAATCACCGTACTCGATCATGCGACCGGCTGCGCCTATGCAATGCAGGCCGGTTGTGCAAGCCGTCACAATCGCGAGATTGGGACCCTTGAGACCGTATTTAATAGACAGATGACCGGAGATCATGTTGATGATTGATGCGGGCACGAAGAAAGGACTGATGCGGCGCGGGCCGCGCTTGGTCAGTTCCGCATGCGTCTCTTCAATCAAAGGCAGGCCGCCGATACCGGAACCAACCATGACACCAATGCGTTCTGCATTGGCGTCCGTCACTTCGAGACCGCTGTCCTGCATCGCCTGGATGCCGGCAGCCATGCCGTAGTGAATAAAGGTATCCATATGGCGCGCTTCTTTGGCGGGCATATAGTCTTCGACATTGAAACCCTTCACTTCTCCGGCAAAATGCGTGGAGAAGGGAGAGGCATCAAATTTGGTGATGGTCGCGATGCCGGATTTACCAGCGATCAGCGCGTCCCATGCCGAGGTGACAGTATTACCGACTGGCGCCACACATCCTAGGCCTGTGACGACAACACGACGTTGATTCGAACGGCTCAAACGATGCTCCTGAAAACAATCAATATGAATTAGGCCTTGACGTGGGCTGTTGCGTAGTCGATCGCCTGTTGCACAGTCGTGATCTTCTCGGCTTGCTCGTCAGGGATTTCCATTTCGAATTCGTCTTCGAGTGCCATGACCAGTTCAACGGTGTCGAGCGAATCAGCGCCGAGGTCGTCAACGAAAGACGATTCGGTCTTGATGTCAGCTTCAGCTACGCCGAGTTGTTCAGCAACGATTTTTTTAACGCGTGATTCGATATCAGACATCTTGTGCCTCCATAGTGGTTACAGAAAGTGCGCGCATTTTATCAGGTTTGCGGCATGAAACTTAACTTTTGGGTTTTGCTTTTATTAACAATCAGGCTGAACGACTCAACCGCCACTCATGTACATGCCGCCATTGACATGCAGCGTGGTTCCTGTGATGTAGCTGGCTTCGGATGACGCCAGAAAGGCCACAGCGGCAGCAATATCTTCAGGCAAGCCGAAGCGTCCTGCCGGTATTTGCTGCAATAAGGCAGCAACTTGCTGTTCATTGAGCGCTTTTGTCATGTCGGTATCGATAAAGCCAGGCGCAACACAGTTAACCGTAATGTTACGGCTACCAATCTCGCGCGCCAGTGCACGGCTCATGCCGGCCACACCCGCCTTGGCGGCCGCATAATTCATTTGACCAGCATTCCCGGCCGAACCGACAACGGAAGTGATGTTGATGATGCGACCATGCTTGGCCTTCATCATGCCGCGCAATACGGCACGTGACAGGCGCGCCACGGCAGTCAGGTTGGTGGTGATAACAGCATCCCACTCTTCATCCTTCATGCGCATGGCCAATTGATCTTGCGTTATGCCGGCATTGTTGACCAGTATCGATAGCCCGCCAAATTCTTTCTGGATATTGTCGACAAGCGCAGTCGATTGCGCTGCATCATCCACATTCAATATCGCGCCACGACCAGCATCGGGACGGATGGCTGACAGGTATTCTGAAATGGCCGCCGCACCTGACTCGGAAGTCGCCGTGCCCACTACGATTGCCCCGCGCCGCGCAAGTTCCTGCGCTATCGCACGGCCGATACCGCGTGAGGCACCGGTTACGAGGGCGACTTGTTTGTCCATGCCGATTTTATGCTCGCTCATTTGAAGCTCTCCAAAACGGTATCCAGCGTTGCCTGATCATAGATAGCATCGGCCTGCAGATCACCATTGATTCGTTTCACAAGACCCGACAGCACTTTGCCCGGACCGCACTCAACCAGCCGGGTTGCGCCGCTGGCTGCAATCTGTTGCACGGTCTCGACCCAACGCACCGGACTGGCTGCCTGACGCACCAGTGCGTCCTTGATTGCTACCGGGTCACTGACGATGGCGACGTCAACGTTATTAATCAGCGCAATCTGCGGCGCAGAAAATTCTATGCCGGATAGATAGTCGCGCAGACGATCCGATGCCGGTTTCAATAATGAAGAATGGAAAGGCGCAGACACCGGCAGCGGCAACGCGCGCTTTGCGCCCCTTGCCTTGGCTGCTTCACAGGCGCGTTCGACGGCAGCCTTATGGCCGGCAATGACCACCTGCGCCGGAGCATTGAAGTTGACTGGCTCGACGACTTCGCCTTGCGCAGCTTCAATGCAGGCAGCACGTACATCGTCGTCCGACAAACCTAAAATCGCGGCCATGCCGCCCTGCCCGACCGGCACAGCTTCCTGCATGGCCTGCGCGCGAAAACGCACCAGCGGCACTGCGTCGGCAAAGCGGATCACGCCAGCGGCAACCAGGGCCGAATATTCACCGAGACTATGGCCGGCGACGATCGTCGGCACCGCGCCGCCTGCGGCCAGCCATGCGCGATAGAACGCGACGGCACAGGCCAGCATGACCGGCTGGGTGTTGGTAGTGAGGTCGAGCTCTTCTTTCGGGCCGTCGGCAATCAACTTACCCAGATCGAACTGCAAGGCGTCGGACGCCTCAGCCATAGTTTGTTGAACCACGGCGTTCTCGGCAAAACCGTTCAACATGCCGATGGCTTGTGAGCCTTGGCCAGGAAATACAAATGCGAAATTTGTCATGCTTGTCTTTGAAGAAAAATCAGATTTTGGCGAGCACAGCACCCCAGGTGAAACCACCGCCGACGCCTTCCATCATCACGGTCTGGCCGGGCTTGATGCGGCCGTCGCGCATGGCAACGTCAAGCGCCAGAGGAATCGAAGCCGCTGATGTATTACCGTGCTGATCAACCGTGACCACCATTTTTTCCAGCGGCAGGCCGAGCTTTTTGGCGGTACCCTGCATGATGCGGATATTGGCCTGATGCGGAATCAGCCAGTCGATTTCGGATGACTGCATACCGGCCGCAGCAAGTGCTTCGTTGGCAACTTTTTCCAGCACCGAGACTGCCAGCTTAAATACTGCCTGACCATCCATATGCAAAAAACCGCTGCCAGCCAAGGCGCCTGACTGTACATTGCCTTTCACGCACAAGATATCGGCATAGCGGCCATCAGCATGCAGCTTGGTCGCCAGAATGCCGGGCTCTTCGGCGGCAGACAACACGACGGCACCAGCGCCGTCGCCAAACAACACGCAGGTCGTGCGGTCATTGAAATCCAATATGCGCGAAAACACTTCGGCGCCAATCACCAATACACGCTTGTGCATGCCGGACTTGATGAAACTGTCGGCGACCGATACTGCATACACAAAGCCGCTGCAGACTGCCTGCACGTCCAGCGCGGCGCAGTCATTGGTAATGCCGAGCTTGCGCTGCACGACGCAGGCTGTACTCGGAAATCCGCCGAGAAAGTCCGGTGTCGAAGTCGCCAGAATGATCAGGTCGATATCGTTCGGCGTCAGCCCTGCCATTTCGAGTGCGCGCTGCGCTGCAGCCGTCGCCAGATCGCTCGACAGGACGCCCTCATCGGCGTAGTGGCGTGCGGAGATGCCGCTGCGTGAAACGATCCATTCGTCCGAAGTCTCCAGTCCTTTTTGCGCCAGCGTCTGCGTCAGGTCCTGGTTGGTCACGCGATTCGGTGGCAGAAAACTGCCCGTGCCGATTATTTTTGAGTAAGTGTTCATGCCGTCTTTTTTATCGTTGTGTCTGGCGCGGCCGGAGCCTGCGGCATCAGTTCTGCGATTGATTTTTCTATGCGCGACAATACATCATGGCGCGCTGCATCGGAGGCGCGTTTGATGGCCCATTCGAAGCCATAGGCATTTTCGCCGCCATGGCTCTTGAAGACCAGACCGCGCAAGCCCAAAAGGCTCGCGCCATTGTAGCGGGAGGGGTTGAGGCGTTGTGAAACCTGTTTGAGTGCTCGATAGGCAATCAAGGCGCCGAGCATATTGATCCAGCCCTTGCTGAGCTCGGTTTTCAGCACGCTCTTGATCAAGCGGCCTAGTCCCTCGGCTGATTTCAACGTGACATTGCCGACAAAACCATCGCAGACGACGATATCAGTCGTGCCTTCGAAGATATCGTTACCCTCGACATTGCCGTAAAAATTCAGCAAGCCTTTTTCATGGTCGATGCGCAGCAATTCGGCCGTCTGCTTGACCAGCTCGTTACCCTTGATGTCTTCTTCGCCCACGTTCAGCAAACCGATAGTCGGCCGGGCATGCCCTTCGACAGCTGAGACGAGCGCCGAACCCATCAACGCAAACTGATGCAGATGCAAGGGCTCGCAATCGACGTTGGCACCGAGGTCCAGCATGTAGGTCGGGCCGTCTTTCTGGTTGGGCAAAATGGTGCAGATCGCCGGACGGTCGACGCCCGGCAGTGTCTTCAACACATAGCGTGACACTGCCATCAGCGCACCGGTATTGCCGGCCGAGACACAGGCTTGCGCCGCACCTTCCTTGATCAGGTTGATGGCTACCCGCATCGATGAATCTTTTTTGCGGCGCAAGGCCACCTCGAGCGGGTCGTCCATCTCGACGACTTCGGACGCATTGACGACCGATAAGCGCGGGTGTGTCGCTGCCTTATGCTTGACGAGTTCGGCACGAATGACGTCTTCGCGGCCGACCAGAATCAATTCGGCATCGGGTTCACGATTGACGAAGGACAGGGCAGCAGGAACCGTGACCGAAGGGCCATGATCTCCACCCATGCAGTCTATGGATATTTTTATTGTCATTGTCTGGACCACGACCTGCTGCCGGCACTACGAATAGCCGGATCAGACATGATGCGAAATGACGGAAAGATGCTGACTGTGCATAAAAAAACGGCGCCAAGCAGTCTGCGACTCTTCACGCCGGTTTTTAATTTTTTACAGCGACGATGAATTATTCGTCGTTTTTGGTCTTCAACACTTTGCGGCCACGATAGAAGCCGTTCGGGCTGATATGGTGACGCAGATGCGTTTCGCCGGTGGTTGGCTCAACAGCGGTAGCCGGGGCAACCAGAAAATCGTGCGAACGATGCATGCCGCGCTTGGACGGGGACTTTTTGTTTTGCTGAACTGCCATGATGACTCCTGATTCGGTAAGTACGAAATTTTAACATAGTCGGATTGCAGAATTGCATGAAATCCTGACCGGACTTTGTAGCGCCCCGAAAGACAGCTACGACTTCAATTTTTTTAATACGGCAAACGGCGATTCTTTTTTGTCTTTCACGACTGCTGCCTCCGCTCCATCCGGACAAACATCATGCCGCGGCGATAGTGGCAAAGCCAGCAAGGCATCATCTTCTACCAGAGCCAGAACATCCAGTGCCGTATTGGCAACGATGACATCAATGCTGTCATCATCAAGACGCGCTTCATTGGCATCTGCCTCGGCATCATCATGTGCCAGCACCAACACCGTATCGGTTGCAATCGGCAAGGCGTAAGCAGTCAGGCAACGCTGGCAAAGCAGATGCACTTCGCCCGCCACTTGCAGCTTTAACTGCGGCAATCCTGACGAATGCGTGCCACCGGCCAGCGACCAGCGCAGCTCGCCCTGAGTATCTGCCAGCTCGACAGAAAGACGTGCCATTTCGGAGATGGCGGTTTGACCGGACAGTTGCTGCATCTGGCGGCAAAACTCGAAGCTGTCGATTAACTTGGCGCTCATGAATGCGGGTGCTTCGGAAAACCTGCGATAATATCAGGGTTTTGTCTTTCAAGTCAAAGCCTTAGCCCGCCTTTCATGCAACCCATACTCCCTGCCCGTCTGATACTTGGTTCGAGTTCAATTTATCGAAAAGAACTACTGCAAAGATTGCACTTACCCTTCGAGGTGATGGTGCCCGATCTTGATGAAACGCCTTTGCCCGATGAATCGCCACCACAAACTGCGCTGCGACTGGCTGCGGCCAAAGCCGCTGCCATTGCCAGACTGAGCGGTTCGGCCCTCATCATCGGCTCGGATCAGGTCGCCACGCTGGACGGGCTGCAAATCGGCAAGCCCGGCGACCATGCGCGTGCATTGGCCCAACTGCAGATGATGCGCGGGCGCGAAGTGATTTTTCATACAGCATTGTGCCTGTTGGATTCGCGCGACGGTAGTTCTCAAATTGAAAACGTGCAGACTGTGGTTCAGTTTCGCGAGCTGCCGGACGCCGAGCTCGACGCTTACCTGCGCATAGAGCAACCATATGATTGTGCCGGCAGTGCCAAGAACGAAGGCTTGGGCATCGCGCTCATTGCCTCACTGCGCAGTGATGATCCGACCGCGCTGACTGGCTTGCCGCTGATTGCTCTAACTACTATGCTGCGCCGCGCCGGCGTGACTTTTTTCGCTGCTCATTCCGCTACAAATTAAAATATGACCGGTACCCTCTATCTGATTCCAAATACGCTGGGTCCTTGCGCACTCGATGCCGTCTTGCCGGCCGAGGTGCGCGTAATTACCGCCGGTCTCGATACCTTCATCGCTGAAAACGCAAAGACCGCGCGCGCTTTTTTGAAGCTGGTTGGCACCAGCCATCCGCTGTGCAAGCCACTGCAAGAGATGCAAATCGAAGAGCTCAACATCAACACGCCAGCGACGGCCCTACCCGCATTGCTTGCGCCTTTATTGGCCGGCAAGGATGCCGGGTTATTGTCTGAAGCTGGCGTGCCGGCCGTTGCTGATCCGGGTGCCGACCTCGTCCGTCTTGCGCATGCCAAAGGTATTAAAGTACGGCCGCTGGTGGGGCCGTCTTCCATTTTGCTGGCCTTGATGGCCAGTGGCTTGAATGGGCAGAACTTTGCGTTCAATGGCTATCTACCGACGGACGCTGAAGCGCGCGGCAAGCGCATCAAAGTACTCGAGCAACGTTCACGGCAAGACAAGCAGACGCAGATTTTCATCGAAACACCTTATCGCAATGCAGCGCTGCTTGAAGCCTTGGCGACCCACTGCGGCGGCTCGACCCTGATTTGCGTGGCGACCGATTTAAGTCTGGATAACGAGACGATAAAGACGACGACTGCGCAACAATGGCAGCGTGAATTAAAAGCAGGACGCACGCCTGACTTTCATAAAAAACCGACGGTGTTTTTGCTGCTGGCGGATTGATTGCTTGGTTTCGCTGCGCTCTTCACAATCTACAGTTGTTTGTGCAACAAGGTCAGTAGGGCAGATAGAGCGCAGAGAAATCCATCGTGCATACAAAGCTTTATCAACGCAGCTTAAGCGCTGCTGCACCCAAGGCATTCACTGCGCCCTCACCTGCCGCCGCGCCAAATTTCTTCAGCACCCGATCCGATAAACCTTCATGCGCGGTGTAATCAATTATATCTTCCGCCTTCAGCACATCACGCGCCACGCTATCAACCGTACCCAGTCCATCGGCAAGGCCGAGTTGAATCGCACGACTGCCAGTCCAGAACAGTCCGGAAAACATGTCCGGCGTTTCTTTCAGGCGCTTGCCCCTACCATTGCGCACTGCAGTGATGAATTGCTGATGGATCTCTGTCAATAGTCCAAGCGTGAATTGTTTCTGCTTCGAAGTCTGTACCGTAAACGGGTCAAGGAAACCCTTGTTTTCACCGGCGGTCAGCATCCTGCGCTCGACACCCAGCTTTTCCATCAGGCCGGTAAAGCCGAAGCTGCTCATCAGCACGCCGATCGAACCGACAATGCTGGCCTGATTCACGTAGATACGGTCGGCCGCAGCGGCGATGTAATAGCAACCGGATGCGCACATGTCTTCTACCACGACATAGACCGGCTTTTTAGGATGCAGCTTGCGCAGCCGGTTAATTTCATCGTTAACGATTCCAGCCTGCACCGGACTGCCGCCAGGGCTGTTCATGCGCAGGATGATACCGACCGAACCTGCATCGACAAATGCATTATTCAAGGCGGGCAGGATGGAGCTGACCGAACCAGTGCTGCTGTTGACATCGATTTCGCCATCGATTTCGATCAATGCCGTATGGCGGCCGGCGACTTGTTTCGGCGAGCCGGTGATGTCGAATGCGGCCCAAACAGCAACCAGTATTACCGCGAATACTGCGAAGCGAAAGAAGATGCGCCAGCGACGGTTGGCGCGCTGCTCGCGCAGCATCTCCAGTGCGAGGTTTTCCAGCACGCCGGATGTTGATACAGTCGAAGCCGGCGCAGCTGGAGCAGGTGCTGACTCAGCATCAGAATAATTGTTGTTGTTCATGTTTGAAGCTTCCGTTAAACGTCAAATTCTGAATGATTCAGGCCCGCACTGGACGCACAGTCTCATCCGGCATCCAGAAGAGCTGGTTGTCGTGTTCGATTACTTTGAGTGGATGCAATTTACCGCCTCGGCAAGGGCCGCCAGCACAGCGGCCGGTCGTTGGCTCATACAAGGCACCGTGTGTGGCGCACATCAGAAATTCGCCGCCGGATTCAAAAAAATCACCTTCGTTCCAGTCCAGTTCCATCGGCACATGCGCACAGCGATTCAGATAAGCACGCGGCTGGTTAGCGAAGCGCACGACAAAGGCAGTGCAGTCTTCGCCGAAGGCTGTCACAGGAAAGCGCACGCCCTTGCCGCCCTCTTGAATCTGGTCCGCTGCACAGATAAAAATTTCAGTGTCGGCCATAGATCTTATGCGTTCTCGCTATGCGTTATCATTGAGCCAGGCATGCAAGTCTGCAATCGAGTTGGCACCGAACCGTGGCGACAACGCGGTCAGATCTTGCTCGGGGTGCGCGCCATAATGCACGCCAATTGACGATGCACCTGCATTGATGGCCATTTGCAAATCATGGGTGGTGTCGCCGATCATGACGGTGCGCTTCATATCCTGCCCCAGTTCACGCGTGAGTTCTTGCAGCATCGCCGGATGCGGCTTGGAAAAAGTTTCATCGGCACAGCGGGTGGCATCAAACAAGGACATCAGCCCGACAGTATCGAGCGCGCGGTTCAGTCCGACACGACTTTTACCGGTAGCCACTGCCAGAAAGTAGGCTTGTGACGCAAGGTCTTCCAGCATCTCGCGCGCGCCCTCGAACAGAGTCAGTTCCTGATCCTGCGACAAATAGTGATGGCGATAACGCTCGACCATACGCGGATACATCCGCGGATCAAGTTCGGGCAGCACCACTTCCATGGCGTCTTGCAGGCCGAGTCCAATAACATAGGAAGCAGCGCGGTTGTCTGGTACCGGCAGGCCCAGATCGCGCGCGGCTGCCTGTATGCTCGAGACTATTGTTGCGGTACTGTCCATTAAGGTACCGTCCCAGTCGAACACGATCAGATCAAATTGTTTTCTTGGCATAGTCAATGGCAGCGCGCTGCTTATTCCTTGTATATTCTGATTATTATGCAATCGGATTTACTGCCTGAAGTCCTGTCAGGAAGCGTTCGCACTCAACCGGTAACGGCGCCTTGATGGTGACAGGCTTACCCGTTTCGGGATGCGTGAACGTAATCTGATGCGCATGCAAAAACATGCGCTTGCAAGCCACACGCAGGCCATCTGCTTTTTGCAACTCGCGGTTCAGCGCAAAATCGCCGTACTTGTCATCTCCCACAATCGGGAAACCGGTGGAAGACAAGTGAACCCGAATTTGATGCGTGCGGCCGGTTTTCAATTCTGCTTCCAACAAAACGAATTGCCCGTATTTTCGCAATAAATTAAATATCGTGTGCGACGCCATGCCGTCTGCTTGCACCCTCACCCGCCGTTCTCCGTCGGCACCCGTATATTTATGCAGGGCCAGCTTCACATGCTGGCGGCTGTTTTGCCAGTCGCCGTGCACCAGCGTCAGATAGCGCTTATCTGTATGGCCGTCACGCATCTGTTCATGTAAATTTGTTAACGCACTGCGTTTTTTAGCCAGCAGCAGAATCCCGGATGTGTCCCTGTCCAGCCTGTGTACGAGCTCGAGAAATTTTGCTTCGGGCCGCGCCGCCCGCAATTGTTCAATGACGCCATAGCTAACGCCGGAGCCTCCATGGACTGCGACGCCGGCAGGTTTGTTAATAATTAGTAAGTGGCTATCCTCGAACAGAATGCTGAATTCGGCGCCGGGCACATGTGACTCATCACGCTCTGCCATCCGGATTGGCGGCACCCGAACGATATCGCCCTCGATAAGCCGGTAAGTCTGGGCGATACGCCCCTTGTTGACTCGAACCTGTCCGGAACGCAGCACCTGATAGACATGGCTTTTTGGCACGCCTTTGCAAATGCGCAGTAAAAAATTATCAATGCGCTGACCTGCTTCGTCAGCGCTAATTGTGATCATTTGAACCTGGGGTTGGACTTGCATAGTTGGGGCATGAGGGGAGGACGAATCCTGAGCCCTAGAAAATCTCGCTAAGTCCTTCATTTTGAATATATAATCAAACGTAGCGGGGTTAAAACCGCTGATTGTGTAAGAATAAAAAATACATTCTACACAGGGGCGTTCCATCGGCCTCGCCCAATTTGCAAATTCGATGGAAAAGCCGTGTATGCACCATTCCTGCGCCGTCAAGGTTGCGCCTCCGTTGTAATCGGACTGTGCGCCGGAATGTTGGAACCGATTGCTTGGAACGTAAGGATAAAGTCCGGCGAGCCTTCCCAAAGATGGGCAGGCTCGCTGGTTGATGGACCTGAACACTGCTTGCTGATTTTGCCGAACCTGACAATATGATGGTTATCCTGAGACACCACCTCTTACTGCCCCAAGCGCTGCCCCTGGCAAGCCTGCTTGTGTGCAGCGGCGTGCGTGTGACAGGAACGCAAGCTGCAGACTGAACAGTTTCATCCGCGCCCAGTACGGCCAGCGTTATTCGCTGCGCCCGCACGTCAAGGCAACTCTCTCCCTCCAGGTATCGCCCGCGCATACATCCCTTACCTTTGACGTGGCTTAGGCGTTTCGCCATGCACGTCAAAAATTAGGCCTTAAAGGCCGCGGAGCTATTAAATGAAACGCATGCTGTTCAACGCCACGCAACAAGAAGAATTGCGCGTGGCAATCGTCGACGGGCAAAAACTCATCGACATCGATATTGAGACCACGGGTCGCGAACAACGCAAATCCAATATTTACAAAGGCATCATTACCCGTATCGAGCCCTCCCTTGAAGCCTGCTTCGTCAACTACGGCGAGGAGCGTCATGGCTTCCTGCCCTTCAAGGAAGTCGCCCGCAGCTATTTCCGTGAAGGCGTCGATGTGCGCAACGCCAGCATCCGTGAGGCGCTGCGCGAAGGTCAGGAAATCATGGTGCAGGTTGAAAAGGAAGAGCGCGGCAATAAAGGCGCCGCCCTGACCTCTTTCGTTTCGCTCGCAGGCCGCTATCTGGTGCTGATGCCTAATAACCCGCGTGGCGGCGGTGTGTCGCGTCGCGTCGAAGGCGAAGATCGCCAGGAACTGCGCGACACGATGGATCGCCTGGATCTGCCTACCGGCATGTCTGTAATTGCCCGCACTGCCGGCATCGGCCGCAACGTTGATGAACTGCAGTGGGATTTGAACTACCTGATGCAACTGTGGGGCGCGATTGAAGGCGCAAGCAAATCAGCCTCCGGTGCCTTCCTGATTTATCAGGAATCTTCGTTGGTTATTCGCGCTATTCGCGATTACTTCCAGCCAGATATCGGTGAAATCCTGATCGATACCGACGACATCTACGAACAAGCTCAACAATTCATGAGCCATGTCATGCCGGACATGGTGCATCGTGTGAAACGCTATCGTGATGACGTGCCGCTGTTTTCGCGTTTCCAGATCGAACACCAGATCGAAACCGCGTACTCGCGCACCGTGCCCCTGCCATCCGGCGGCGCCATTGTGATCGATCACACCGAAGCACTGGTGTCAGTGGACGTCAACTCGGCGCGCGCCACCCGTGGCAGCGATATCGAAACTACTGCGTTCAACACCAATCTGGAAGCAGCCGAAGAAGTCGCCCGTCAATTGCGCTTGCGCGATCTGGGTGGCCTGATCGTGATCGACTTCATTGATATGGAGAACGCGAAAAACCAGCGCGAAATCGAGAACCGCCTCAAAGATGCGCTGCACTATGATCGTGCCCGCGTCCAGATGGGTAAAATTTCCCGCTTCGGCCTGATGGAATTATCGCGCCAGCGCCTGCGTCCGTCACTATCCGAAGGCAGTCATGTAACCTGCCCGCGCTGCAATGGCACCGGTCACATCCGCGACACCGAATCTTCCGGCCTGCAAGTGCTGCGCATTATTCAGGAAGAAGCGATGAAGGAAAACTCCGCTGCGATTCACGTACAGGCGCCAGTTGATGTGGCCGCCTTCATGCTGAACGAAAAGCGTGGCGAGATCCTGAAGATCGAGACGCGTCATCGTGTCAACGTTATCCTGATTCCGAACAAGCATCTGGAAACACCGCATTACAAGCTCGAACGCCTGAAGCATGATGATCCGCGTCTCGAAGACATGCAGGCAAGCTATTCGCTGGCCGAGCATGCAGAAACTGACATCGGCTACAACAAACGCGAAAAAGATGATGCGAAGCCGCGCCAGGAAGCAATGGTCAAGAGCATTACGCCGGACCAGCCAGCGCCTGTCGTTGACCGCAGCGCTCCTGTCGCACCGTTGGATGCAGCCGTCGCAACGGAGGGCTTCCTGTCCAAACTGTTCGGCCTGTTCCGCAAGAAGCCGGCAGTCGCTGCTGCGCCTGTCATTACTGCCAAGCCAGCACAACGCGAACGTGGCGAGCGTGCAGGACGCAACCCGCGCGGCCGGGGCCGCAATGGTCGTGGCGGCCGTGACAAGACGGAAGAAAAAGCAGCTGTGCCAGCTGTCGAGGTACGCGAACCAAAGGAAACCACGCAACGCCAACCGAAGCCACAACGTGAACCTCGCGAGCCGCGTGAGCCACGTGAGGCACGGGAGCCACGCGAAAACCGTGAACCGCGCGAAGCCAAGGAAGGCACGGATCCGCGCCGCGAGCGCGCTGCCCGCGGCCAGCGTGAAGAACGCAAGGAACAAGCCGAGCCAGCAGAAGCCAAGCTGATCATCGTTCCATCTGTATCCGCCGAGGCGGCGGAAGGCACGCAGGAAGAATTGCTGCTCAATCCTTCTCAAGATGCCGCAGTGGAAGGTGATGAACAGCCGCGTCGTCGTCGTCGTCGTGGTGGCCGTAACCGTAACCGCCGTGATCGTGATCCTTCAGAAACAGCAGGCAACGACAACGCAGATGCTGATGATGACATCGCCACACATGCTGAAGTTGCTCATGAAGAAATGACGAGCCCGGTGCCGGCGTTTGTCCCTGTGGCAGAACTCACTGAAGCATCAGACCATGCTGACAAAATCGTCACCTCGCAGCCTCAATCGGCGCTGGGTCATGTGCCCGTTCCTGTCTATGCCGAGCCAGTAACTGCAACACCGGAACCCGTGGTTGCAGCTCCGGTCGTTGTGTCCCCTGTCATTTCAGAGCCTGCGATTGCAGCTCCTGCTGTTGCAGCGCCATCAGAAGCAACGGCAGTTGTTGCTGAGGTCGCCGAGCCTGTTCAAGCTGCCCCTGTGCCGCAAGTTCAAGCTGCTGTTGCAGCACCTGCAGTGCCGCAAGCAGCAAATCTGGATGAAGTTTTGAAAGCAGCCGGACTGATGATGGCAGTGACCAACCCCGATAAGTTGCGCGTAGTACAGGCTGCAGCTTCACTGGAAATGCCGGCATCCGCCCCTGTAGGCCGCGAACGCAAACCGGTAGTTATTCCTGAAGATCAACCACTGGTTCAGATCGAAACCCAGCGTTGATCCCAGTTTCAGCGTTCCACAAGTAGAAAATGAAAAAGTCCCGCAAGGGACTTTTTCATTTTCGGACTAAAAAAACAAGTCAACCATCACGGCCCATCATCAAAAATGATGGAATAACAGATTTAATACCGCGATTAGAGACGGCAGCTTTTACGCTGTCGTTGGCCGCTGTACGCACCGAAGGATTTTGGCTTGAATTGCGCACGGCCCTGAAGCGGTCAAGGATGGACCCACTGACCTTGGGTGTCAGCGCTTCTGGCTTTGAATTCTGTCTGTAATCTGTTTCGATTTGACCCAGCTGTTCGATTGAACGGCCGAATTCAATAAAGTTTTCGCGAATCGAGTCGTTGGTAGTCATGACGAAAAACTCCGTACCGAAAAAATCATTGGCACTGGCGCTGTACATAACCGGCGGCGAAAGGAAAAATCCTGCATTGAAAGACTTAGAGAAAATTCCTTCATAAGTCTGCAGGTTATCGACCCGGCTAGGAACGATGACTAGTTTCGGAGGGTTCCGCAACCGCGAATTAAATACAAATGAAAAGCGGTTGATAAACTCCAGTGTGCTATCAAGTTCAACGCGAGATAACGAACTCGGCACTAGCACCAAATCAAATTCGAATAGAAAATCAGGCGGTAAAACGTCAGTCCAGGTCAGGTCGGTAATAATCACTTCGCTGACTTCAACTGCTTTACGCAATGCTTCCTTCGCCTTTAACAAGGCAATGCCTGAGCCTTTTGCATTTGGCAAATCAACTGTTTTGCAATCGATACCGATCGGATAAGCTTTTTTAACCCACTTACCAGCTGTAGCTTGATGATCAAAATCAATCAACGAGGTTTTCTTGCCGGATGTATAAGAAAAATACGCAGCCAGATTAGCTGAAACTGTGCTTTTACCTACGCCACCCTTTTGGCTGGTAATAAGAATCTTGAGTGTAGAGCTCATGGTATTCCTTGATTTGACCTGCAAGCCGTTGATTTTAAATTATATTTAATTATTCACGTTGCTTTGGGGGAAATTTTGCCATAATATAACGACAGAGTATAGGACAAGGCCTTTAATAAAGCCACAATACTTTCTCATGGGAATTAAAATTATGAGCAATACCGTTAAAAAACCGGCAATGAAAAGATTCGAACCCAAATCTGGATGGAGCGATGCTTCAGCCCCAGTCGTATCTATCAGCGAATACATTAAATCTGATACTCAAGTGAAGCCGTCAGATGATCACTTGTCTGCCGATGCGTTGGTTAATCTTGGCGAATCAATACAGGATGTTTTCAATAGCCTCAAAATCAACGATCCGCGTTTGCAAGCCTGGACACAGGTGCATGCAGCAATTCGACTTATCAGTGGCAAGCTTCAGGAAAAAAAATCACTGGAAAATCGTATTAACGAGCTAAAAATGGAAATCGAAGGCGTGCGCACCCTTGCCTCCGAACTGGTTATGGGCGCCTACCAAAGCGAACTGGAAGTCCATGCAACTTCGAAGCTGCGTGTACAAATCGCTGAGTCCCTGAACGAAAAGCTGATTAATGCCCTCAAAAACTAAAGAATGAATTCGTATCAAGTCTCGCGTAAGGCAAAGCTATTAATTTCTATTAACTGGATTTCATTTGCCATCTGTTTTGCGTGGACCAGCCGCTTGAAAGGCAATCTGCTGTGGTGGCGTGATCTGAACTGGTCAGCTTGGTTTGCTGACCTGGCGGGCATCATAGAGTTAAATGCAATGCCTGCAGGCGCGGTGTGGATATTGTGGATTGTCGCTGGCTGTTTTTTTTCGGTAGTTTGCTGGACTCGCAAACCAGAAAATACAGAGACTTCCACATTAAATGATCCTGTCGCCAAAAGAGAGTTGATCGGGAATGCGGAAATGATGGAAACACATCCGGAACTAAAGGAAAAAATTCTGCGACTACATCAATCGCTTGATAACATTTAGTATCGCTCTCTAAAAAAACGGCCCGCCAATAATTTGAGCGGGCCGTTTTTATTCCATGGTGATTTTTTTATTCTGCTGATTTTTGTTGATACAGCATTTGCACCCGACGACCGTTTAAAGGCTGCACAGGTCGCGCATTCATCTTGTAGAGTTTTTTGAATGCAGCCAATTGGGCATACGAAACCTCAATCGGCGTTTTCATGACATGCCAACGAACTTCTTCACTGCAGGGTGGCGTTGTCAGCGAGCCCAAATAAGCAAAGTAGGTCGGGTCAGCAGGCAGAATATCGGCCGGATTGAATACATTGATTGGTCTGGTCTGACCTTCTTTGCCGGGTAAGTTATCGAACACAGGCTTCAATGCAACGTTTTCTTTGCCAAGCTTGAATAAGACCGCAACGACAGCCAGCCTGGTATCGCCAGCTTTATGCACCAGATGCGCGACCATATGCGAAGCCATACTATCGATTTTTTCTTCGCTTGGCGTATGGAAATGAAATTGGACCAATTTATATTCCATACCATCGAAGCGCGCCGTGCCGGAAGCTGGCAAATTGACTTGAATAGTGTGGCCGTTATTCACTATGTCAGCAGGTCCTGGAACATAAGAAAAAGGAATCGGCTTTAATCCCCCCTTTTCTGCTTGTTTAGTTTCGATGTTAATTGGCGATTGACGCTTGCCGACACCACAAGACTTGAACGCTGGATCCATGGCTCCCCATTGTTTCGGGCCATGCTCGCCGTCATAGTCCCAATGCGGACCTGCGGCCATGGCAAACGAAGCGACCAGCGAGCTTGCCAATGCAACTACGAGTTTTCGTTTCATTAGAGTCCTCAAATTTGGTTATTGCCAGCACTGCATGTAGCGGGGTAGTTCGATCGCCGGCTAGAATTGCACAGACCGAAATAAATCGTCAATAGCAAACAATACTTTAGGGCATATCTCGGTCACGACTAACCCAGCCAGCCTGCAACCAGTGCGCATAGGTGGGTGAAAAAGGCCATGAAATCAGCGATATAGCAGTGCCAACCGGAAAAACAGCGGAAGTTAAATGATCCATCCAGGGACCTTTTGCATCGACTTGCGCCAGCAAATGCCGGTGCAAAGGGTCTCCCTGTAAACCTGCAGCAAGCAGGCCAGTCGGGCTTTGCAAGGCCGCCACTTTCAGCGCGGGCTGAATAGGGCTGAGCGGATTTGACAGAGGCCCCGAAAACAGATCGTGCACGCTACCCCAGTCGCGTCCGCGCAATAGACCTGCCACAGCGCGTAGTTCGGCTTCAGCGCGCACCAACTCATCCTCCATCCGGAATCGATGCTGACCCAACACATTATCAAAAAAAACGGTGGCATCGGGATAGGCAACCAGTAGCGAAGACAAGCCTGCCATTGCATCAGCACGATGAAACTTAATTTGCGTAGCACTGGCCCGCAATGCGCGGCCATGATTGCGTCGAAACAGCCAAGGCGCCAGCGGATCGAGATCGACGACATCAATTCGTTCAAACCGCTGTAGCCATGCTCCCGACATCATCCATCCGGCGCTACCGCCTATGAGCAGCAAGTGTCGTGAAGCAGGTCGTGTCTCAGCCAGCCATGCGGCAATCTGTAAGCTAGTTTCACGCCAGCGGCGACGCGCCAGTAACGCTCGCATGTGCCAGCGTAAACCGCCCGTTACTTCAGCGAGCGCAGACAACGTTGAGAATTTCGCGTATGGGTGTGTCAGGAGGAACTGCTGCCCATTCTTTCAGACTGCCCATCTTGCTGATCTCATTTCCACCCAGCCTGGAGCCGCTAAAAAATGCCATATGCAATGCGCGCGCCATCTTGTTCGTGCAATCGAACTGCAGCATAGAGCGGGTAGAACGATAAATTTTTCCACTCACGTCCATTTGCGGCGAACGGTAATCAAGCATGCTCCAGACTTCGCGTCGGTCGCCGTCGCGTTTGATCGTGTCTCGATCGATATAAAAATCACCCTGGTCAAAATAACTGATGCGAGACCAGCCCGCCTGTGCGCTGACACAGGTAAGCATGAGCATCAGAGTTAGCAATTTGCGCCGCATGCATTCACTTTCAAAGTTAAGTAGTAAAGCCGTCGCTATTTCCCGGGCAGCCCGGTAACCAGCCCGAAAGCTGCACCTTGCACGACACCTTCAGCAATCTGATTGGCGGTCTTGCCTCTGCCGCCGCACCGGGTCGCCAAATTCGAGGCATCAATACGGTCAGCAGTATCAAGAACCGCATTAGCACCAACCAGTGGCAGCAGCAAGCCGCCGCTTAACAGCACCAATACCGGCGTGACAACACTCGTCGCCAACTTGGCATCTTGATGCATCTGAGCCGCATTCAGGCTTTGCTGGCAGGATTCAGAAGCATATAAGGGATGACTGGTGTCCAGACGAATCGCTGTCAATTCGGATTCACTCGCACAACTACACAGTGTGGTCGAAACCAGTGATATAGCAATCCAGCGCAAATAAATGAAAATGGATTTCATCAGAGCAGCTAAGGCCGATAATCGGATAAATGTACCAATATTCAAATTTATTGTAAATCGGAAACTTTTGTCAAAAATTTATCATGGCCCAAGCAGGGCATGCGGAGCTAAGCCAGGAACACTGCCGATCTGTTCGCATTAGCAATAATCACAATCAATTTATTGCACAAATGCAAAACATCGATTACTTTCAAAACAGCTGAATCATTGATAAGTTCGATGCCCCACCCTTCTCTTACGCTACTGCTGGTTGGCGCCTATTTTATTTTTTTATTGGCAACGCTACTGCTTCGTAGCCGCACGATCTCGGGTCCGTGGCTTTTTTTGCTGCGCAGTTTTTTCCCGAACTGGCGCTTTTATCATCGTGTCGGCCATCTTCGCCTGCTCTTCGTGCGGTTCGCCGCTGACGATGCGCAATGGCAACCCTGGCAAGACATGACGCCACGCGCCACGCGCCATCCGCTGCAGCTATTTCATAATCCGGATATCAATCTGGCACTCGCGAACCAGAATCTGGTTGAGCATTTGACCACCGACATCCTCGACATGGATGAAGACCAGAACGTGCGGGAATTCGTCACCTATCAAATGGTCATGCGGCTAGCAAGGCACTTGCTCGAAGCGCAAGCAGAAAAGCACGCCATCACCCACTATCAATTTCAAATCCGGCTAGTGCCACCGTTTGAAAAGGCAACCGAGGAAACTGCGCTGCTGACGTCTCCATCCTTGCGTTGGGCAAGCGTATGCTGAATCTCACTCAGGCCGTCAGAACACTGGAGTGCCTGCTGGCGATCAGCTTGCTGGTGCAGAGCTTCGAGTTCTTGCGCATGCAGCGCATACAGCAGCAAGGCAGTGTCTGGGCTTGGCAAGTGCAACAAGCCGAGCTTGCGCATACTGCAGGCTGGCTGCAAAAATTATTCGGCTGGCTGTATCGCGATCGCATCCATCATCTTCATTTGATCGTTCGCGTCTCTCTGGCAGTCAGCCTGTTTTATGGCGTGAATCTGGTAAGCATCATCCTGCTTTTCGCCAGCAACTTGGTGCTGTTGATTCGCTGGCGCGGCGCTTTCAATGGCGGCAGTGATTTCATGACCGTGGTTGTATTGACGGGCGTACTGATTACGCAAGTCGCCACCTTGTTTGTCGGCCCTGTACTGGCGTGGAAGGCAGGCCTCTGGTACGTCACGATTCATACGATGTCGTCCTACTTCCTGTCAGGCTCGGTCAAGCTCTTGAGCAGCGACTGGCGCAATGGACGGGCACTGCCCTACTTTCTGGATGGCGCGGTGTATGGCCCGCTGCCTACGGAAAGTATTTTCCGCAAGAAGCCGTTTGCGGTCGTGTGCTCCTGGGCCTTCATACTATGGGAATGCAGTTTTCCGCTGGTGCTTGCCGGTCCGGCATGGGCAATAGCGTGGTGCCTGTGCGCAGCGGTTTTTCATTTTCTGGTGTTCTGGCATTTCGGCCTGAATCGCTTTTTCTGGGCGTGGGTCGCGAGCTTTCCTGCGATTATTTATTGTTCAACGCAGATTTGAGTCAGAGAGCGGCGGCACGCGCAACACGAACAACGTGATTCGCCGACCCAATTTCAGCATAGGATACAAGTAAGCAGCCAGCATGCGTCTGGAAAAAATCGCGCGATGCAGTCGATTGAAGAATTCGCTGCCAGAAGAACAGGACGCCAGCACGTGCATCGCATCGGCACCGGCATAGACTTGCTTGTTAAGTATGACGAGCATGCCAGCATTGAGGTCATGGCCCTGCTGCCAGAAAGAGCGGATGCGCGGGTCATCCGAACGCGCGCTCAGCATTTCTACCGAAGCGCTTGACTGCTGTAGCCGTAACAGTCGGGTATAAGCGCGGCAAAAGGGACAATCGCCATCGTAGATAATCAGCATGATCTTATTTTACTTTCGCCTCCTGCGAGGGTGGCTTTGTTCCAGCCAGCTTACGAGTATGCTGGCTCAAGCAAGCGCATTCATCTATGCCTGCGGTTGGCTGACTGCTTCAATCAGGGTCGCAGTCACGATCAGCACAGCGCCGAGGCCATCCGTCAGGCTAAATGATTCACTACCCAGCCAGACAGCAGACAATACTGCAACCAGCAATTCGGTCACTTGCAGCACTGCAGCGCGACTCGCCTGAATACGGGTCACACCATAAGTCGTCAACAAGGACCCGCCAAGCAGCCATACAAACGCAAAGAGGACCAACAATCCCCATGCATGCAAACTTAAATCGGGCATCACCGGCATCGACACTGCCAGCCAGCAGACAGCAACCAGTGTACAGCCGACAAAAGATATCAGCGTGCGGCTGAGGATGGGGATAATACGTGCCTTGCGGTTTGCAATGACAGCAGCGGTATAAAAAAACCCGGCAGACAATGCATATAAATCAGCGGCCGACAATGGTTCACGCAATGCCTCAACGCCGCCCACGATGATGAAGACGCCCCCGATTGACAGCGATATGGCAGCAAGCCGGCGCGGGCCGATACGCTCGCGCAGAAAAATCGCGCCACCGATTGCGCCCCATACAGGTAGCAAATAAAACAAGAGCATGGCACGCACGACCGAACCCGTCATCAGCGCCGTGGTGAATGCCATATTGGATATACCGAAAAACAGGCCAATCAATATCAACAAACCGAATTCAGGTCGCCACTTGCTGCGCTCACGCCAGATCAGCGGCAAAGAGACGATTGCCACGATGGCAAAGGCAGTCAGGCCAATGCCATGGCCAGTGAGACCAAAGGCAGCAAAATATTTCAATGGCAACCAGATCAGTCCCCAAACGACACCACTACCCAAAAGAGATAAGATTGCAGCCGTTGATTCTTCGGCCGGTAATACCGGATTTACAGCATTCATAGGGAGCTTGTCGGGTTAATACGTAGCCTGCTTTATACCGTAGTCAGGAAAGACGCGCCGACAACACAACGAAGTGAATCCCGGCGAGTGTCTGCGGCAGGCGTTCGTAGTCTCGTGCCAAGCGACGAAAGCGGCTGACCCACGCGAAGCTGCGCAGCGCGCAGAATCGACCGCAGGTCGTTGACGATTGCCTCGAAGCAGCCCGCATGCAGCCAGCGTTGTGTCTGCTGATAGACCACTGGCCACGGCGGAAAATTGGTCGGCAACAGTCGCCAAGGAGCGCCAGCACACACGAGCCAGCGCAGCGCATTGAACAGTTCGCGCAGCTCGTGATGCCGTTGCGGGGCGTGTTCGTCTATCAAGGTCAGATTCGGGGCAACGCAGCCCCACTCCTCATCCGACACATCGGTCGGGTACGGCTTGCGGGTGTCCATGCCGCTCCGACAACGAAATGTCACCAGATTGCATAACACCCTCTAGCTTTGGCACATATTAAGAGAAATACCAGTAAATATTGGTGATTCACTCACATTCAAATAAACGCCCGGGACCAAGCAGATAGGTCTACCGCGATTCCTTGAAAAATCTGACATTGAACTAACTCTCAGTACGATAGGTGTTGTAGACGCGATATATAATTTTTAAACTTAATGAATGAAGTGGCAATGATGAAAAAATACAGGCACTACAAAGGCGGACTATATGAAGAGGTGTGCTCTGCCAGGCTGGAATCCGATCCTGAGGTAATCATGATGGTGTATCGCGCTGCGGACGGATCCATCTGGACCAGACCGCAGCGCGTCTTTTTTGAATACGTCGAGCATGAGGGAAAAAGCGTGCCGCGCTTTGCGCTGCTTACCTGAGAAACTAAGTATCTGTTCGAAATCGCTATCAATTTTGTTGTGGATTAAAGAAAGAGGCCGGGTCTTAGCTTTCGCCTGGACGACCGCAGTGCTTATTTATAAAAATTTTCAAGTGACAACTTGAGATTGGCATTGTGTTTTTGTACCGGCGCGTTCAGAAATTCAATGGCGCGACTCGACGAACACGGCATCGATGGAGTCGGCCGATAGCACCGCTTCTGCCCATGCTTCGAGTTCGTCAACGCTCGCCTCGTTCAGACGTTGCGTGACCCAGACGGGTACATCGCCAAAGCGCTGTGTTATCAGGCGAGCCAGTATGCGCAGTATGCGGGCCTGACCCTGCTGCATTCCTTGCTCAATCCCTTGCTCAAGCCCTTTCTCAATCCCCTGTTGAAGACCTTTTTCTAGGCCCTTCTCCATCCCGATGCGTTCGACTGAGCTGATGTAAGTCATGTGTGTTTCCTCCTCGAGTGTTTCCAAATTTTGCCAGAGTTGCGCGTCCAGATCCTTGGGCAGGCGCATCATCCAGTCCAGTACTTTGAACAGATCAATCACCTGTTGTTTGCCCCAGCCGCGCCGGTACAGTCCCTGCACCAGCGTCCACTTGGCGGCATAACGGGCTGACGCATCATCACGGGTGGCGCGCGTGGCCAGATGCGCGAGCGTGACGACGGCAAACGGGTTCGCACTATCGGCCAGTCGGGTCTCGCTGCCGGCCCAGTCCAATAGTTTGGCTACCGGGAAGCGCAACCCAAGTTGACAGCCGAACACTTCATAGCCAAACGACTCGGGTTGCCAGTGCGCCTGGTCATCGGCCAGCACCGCCAGGCTCGCAATCGGCTTGCGGTACCGGTCATACAGTCGGTAGTGGTAGACGAACATGCGCTCGGCAAATGCGGCCTGCCTGTCGCCCTGGACTTCAAGGTGCACGTACACCCATTCGGCTTCGCCGCCCTGGCGCGTAACGCGCACCAGCTTGTCGACGAAGCGCTTGCCGAGTTCGGCGTCGTGCACGACGGCACGCAACTCCTGATCGAGGAAGACATACGGGTGCGACCAGTCGATTTGCGCATGCGCGAGCGGAAAATAGAAATGCAGGAAGTCGGCGAAATACCGTTCGATCGCTTCTTTCCAGGGGCTGTCGTAATCGTCTGCCATCGCGTGCTCCGTGCCGGCATGTGACCGGTTAAGCGAGCATGGTGGAAGTGGGGCTGCGTGAACGAGGGCATGGCCGAGTTCATGATGTTAATGGCGTCAAAACCGGCCTTCAGCTCACGAAGGTGTTGTGCGCATACACATGACCATAAAATTAAAAAAAATGCACTACGCGATAAATTTGGTCTGTACGTCCCGATCCGGATAGAAGATTATTTCGCAATTCGGCTTTGCCCAGGTGCTGCTTCCCGGTGCATGTTCGCTTGGATGATGCGTAGGCTGTAGCTGGTGTGCGGTTATGAAATGCGGGTTGATGTCTCGACGGCAATGATGCATGAGACACCGGTGAACTTGCTGTTGCAACGCTTGCTCGTTCCTGCATGAATTTTCAAGCCGACGCGAAAATATTCACGCTTCAATTATCCATATATCTCGAACAGCGCAGCGATTGCATGATGTCCGTGCTGGTAAGCGATGGCTAGCGCATTGCAACCCGCGTGATTGACTGCATTTATCTGACTCAAGGACGAGCCTGCATCAATCAGCAGTCTGACAATATCCATATTACCCGAGGCCGCTGCTATCATCAGCGCGGTATCGCCATACATCGTTGCTGCATTTAGTTGAGCCTTAATCGATCTGCGGGAAAGCAGGCTTCTGGCTACATCTGTATGCCCATACTCTGCCGCTATCATCAGCGGGGTAGATCCAACCAGGTTTGACGTCAGAACGAGGGCTTTTGAAATCGTAAACTTCAATAATTTTTCAACAACCTCCGGGAGATTTTTCTCTGCTGCCAAATGCATCACATTGTGGCCTGCTGAATTTTGTGCAGTCAATGACCATAAGCTGCCCGGCTCGCTAATAAATTTATTGAAATCTGACTCCGATGCAGTCGCGATAAAAGCGAGTAACTGCTCAGGTGATTTTTCGAAACTTTGTGAATTAGCCGGCGAGTTAACTGCGCAAACAATGGGAAGGCTGTGGCTAGTGATATTGGAAGTCTGTGCGGTCGACGTCAGGACTGGATAACTGCTAGCGACACGATTATGAAGGCTAGGCGCTGCTATATCGTCTGCCTTCTTCTCGTGCGTCACCTGCTCAGGTTTTTCACTAAGCAAAAGGCCATTACGAGGATTGACTGGCGAAATACGGCTCATTTTTTGTTCACCTCACAATGCAAAGTGAACGTATGTGTAGAAACGCAGGGGATGGTTCCTATGCAGTGACAGGCTTATTTTTGGTGTGCCTCATACGCGTCAGCGCATCATTTATCGCCCACAGCATGCCATTCGCCGCGCCGGATTTTATCTAACCAAAACGCACCGATCATGGTTTTTACGTCTGTGATTTTGCCTAGCCTTACCGATTCCATCAGATCGTCGAAGGGCAGAGTGAATATATCGAGGAACTCACCTTCGTCGAGATCACGATCGCCTTCGATCAAGCCGCGTGCAAGATAGATATCGAGATGTTCATCTGAATACGCAATCGCATTGTGAATGGTGCAGATGAATTGCCAGTCAGTGGCGGTATAGCCGGTTTCTTCACGCAATTCGCGCTGCGCGCACAACAGCGGGTCTTCGCCCTTTTCCAGTTTACCAGCCGGAAATTCAATGAAGACACAGTCTGAAGGATAGCGGAACTGGCGCTCAAGCAGCACCCTGCCATCTTCAAAAACCGGCAGGATCACGACGGCACCTGGGTGGCGAAAATACTCACGTGTAGTGTGCTTGCCATCAGGCAGGCTGACGGTATCGCGGTGTACTTGCAGAAAATTGCCATCGTAGACGACATCGCCATGGATGAGCGTTTCTTTCAGATGCAAGTCCATCACAGACTCCTGAATTAGTGTTGACCCCGGCGCAGGTATCGCAAGACAAAACCGGGAAATGCAAACACGAGGAATAGGCAGACAGTCACGGCATAGAACTGCCACTCCTGACGGAAGGCATTGCCCAGACGCGATTCGAGCCAATGCGCAATGCCGATGACCACCGTATAAAGCACGAGCATTTCAAACAAGCGCCACGCGAATGATTTCGGCGAAGCCTTCAATCTGATCAGACCAAACAGGGACTCGGTAAAGAAGGGGAAATTGGCAGCCAGCGCCATTAGCACAATGACGCTCCAGCTCGACAATGATAAGTTCATGCGTTTAGCTTGCCAGTGTTTGGGCAATGGCGTGCGCGCAGGCTGCCATCAACGGACCCGGCAGCACGCCGAGCAGCACGACGGCGATGCCATTTGCGGACAGCGTGATCTGCATATCGCGACCGACGACGATGGGGCTGTTATCCAGCGGCGCATCGAAATACATCAGTTTGATGATGCGCAGATAGTAGAACGCGCCAACCAGCGAAAACAGTACGGCTACCAAGGCCAGCCAGACCTGCCCGCTTGCCAGCACAGCCTGCAACACGGACAGCTTCGCATAGAACCCCACCATTGGCGGCACGCCGGCCAGCGAAAGCAGTAATACCATCATGACTGCTGCAAACCACGGGCTGCGCTGACTCAGACCTTTGAAGTCATCCAGATTGTCGGCTTCAAAACCGCTGCGCGACAGCAGCATGATCATGCCGAAGCTGCCCAACGTGGTCAGCACGTAAGTCACCGCATAAAACATGGACGAGCTGTACGCATTGGCCATATCACTGGCACCGCTGCCGGCGAATACGCCCGACAGCAAGCCCAGCAGCATGAAGCCCATTTGCGAAATAGTTGAATACGCAAGCATGCGTTTGATATTGGTCTGCGCAATGGCGGTGATATTGCCGATGGCCATTGAGGCGACCGCCATCACCATCAGCATTTGCTGCCAGTCCGCAGCCAGCGCTGCCAAGCCTTCCACCAGCAAGCGCAGCGTGATCGCAAAGGCAGCCAACTTCGGCGCTGCACCCAACAGCAGCGTAACCGATGTCGGCGCGCCCTGATAAACGTCTGGCATCCACATATGGAAAGGCGCGGTGCCAAGCTTAAAGGCCAGACCGGCAACCATGAAGACCAGCCCGAACACCAGCACTGGTTTGTTCGCCATCCCGGAAGCGGCAGCAACGGCAAGCTTGGTCAGGTCAAGCGTACCGGTGGCGCCGTAAAGCATAGAGATACCGTACAACATGAAGCCCGACGCGAGCGCGCCGAGAACGAAGTACTTCATCGCTGCTTCGGTTGAGATCGCATGTTCACGGCGCAGTGCAACCAGACCGTACAACGACAAGGACATCAGCTCCAGACCGAGGTAGATGATCAGGAAATTATTCCCCGAGATCATGACCATCTGGCCGAGCAAGGTCATCAGTGCCAGCACATAGAATTCACCGCTCAACGTGCCGCCGAGCATGCCGCGCTGCGCAGTGTACTGACGCGAATAGATCAACGTCATGGCAGTGGCCAGATACGAGAACAGCTTGAGCATGTTTGCCATCGGATCGGCAATGAACATGTTACTGAAGGTGTAAGCAGTCTGCCCGGCGTTGAAGTCAGCCAGGGTAATCAGCGCGGCACCACCAATGGCAGCCAGCGACAAAATATGGCTGACCGAATTTTTTTCTTCTTTGAAAAACAGTCCTGCCACCAAAATACACAAGATGGCAATCGCCAGAAAAATTTCGGCTGAGGCCGGAACCAGGTTCAATTCATTCATCATTCAAGCCTTCGCTTAACGCTTATTGCGGGATTTTGCTGACGGCGACATGCTGCAGCAGATCGGCGACAGAAGTCTGCATGGCAGCGGTAAATGGCGCGGGGTAAACACCCATCCACAGCACTGCAATCGCCAATATGCCCAACATGAAAAATTCACGCGGGGTCAGGTCTTGCAATGCAGCGACGTTGGCATTGCCAACCGCGCCAAAGACGACCCGCTTGACCAGCCACAGTGAGTAAGCTGCGCCCAGAATCAGCGCGGTCGCAGCCAGCATGCCGATCCAGAAATCAAATTTGACTGCGCCCAGAATCACCATGAATTCGCCGATGAAACCGGAGGTTGCCGGCAGGCCGGCGTTCGCCAGAGAGAACAACACGAACAGAGCAGCGAAGCGCGGCATGGTGTTAATGACACCGCCGTAATCAACGATCTGGCGCGAATGCAGGCGGTCATAAAGCACGCCTATGCAAAGGAACATCGCACCCGATACAAAGCCGTGCGAGATCATTTGCATGATGCCGCCCTGCACTGCCATCTCGCCGAACACGAAAAAGCCCAGCGTGACGAAACCCATGTGCGCAATCGAAGAATAAGCAACGAGCTTTTTCATATCGGACTGCACCAGCGCAACGAGACCGATATAGATCACGGCAATCAGTGACAGCGCAATGATCAGCCATGCCAGATTGTGGCTGGCATCCGGCGCAATCGGCAGCGAAAACCGCAAGAAACCATAACCACCAAGTTTCAGCATGATGGCAGCAAGGACGACCGAGCCGCCGGTCGGTGCTTCTACGTGCGCGTCCGGCAGCCAGGTGTGCACCGGCCACATCGGCACCTTGACAGCAAACGCCATCAGGAACGCGAAGAAGATATAAGTCTGTGCCGACAAGCTCAACGGCAGCTGATGCCAGGCGAGTATGTCGAAGCTGCCGCCAGACTGGAAATACAGCCAGATCAGCGCCACCAGCATCAACAACGAACCCAGGAAGGTATAGAGGAAGAACTTGACCGCGGCATAGACGCGGTTCGGTCCGCCCCAGACGCCGATGATGATGAACATCGGGATCAGCGTGGCTTCGAAAAAGACATAGAACAGCATGCCGTCGAGTGCGCTAAAGACGCCTATCATCGCGCCGGACAAGATCAGGAAAGCGCCCATGTATTGCGACACGCGTTTTTCGATTACTTCCCAGCCGGCGATAACGACGATGACGGTTATGAAGGCCGTCAGCGGCACAAACCACAGCGAGATGCCGTCTATGCCCAGGCTGTAGAAAATATTGAAACGCTCAATCCACAGAGACTTTTCAACGAACTGCATGCCATGCGCGGCATTATCAAAGCCGGCAATCAGGGGCAACGTAACCAGCAGGCTCACAATGGCGCCGAGCAGGGACAGCGTGCGTGTCAGTCCGGGCTTGCTGTCAGTGCCAACGGCGAGCACCAGAGCGCCAAACAAAATCGGCAGCCAGATAGACAGACTCAGATAGGGAATTGTTGACTGCATGATGTTTGTTTTTATAAGCCGTGTCGTTATAGGTTCAAGATTGCATCAGCAGGTAGCCGAGGTACAGCGCTACTGCGACGATCATCGTGAAAGCATAGTGATAGATGTAGCCGGTCTGGAAAGTCCGCGTCACGGTCGAGAACCAGCCTACTGCGCGGGCGCTGCCGTTGACAATCAGGCCGTCGATCAGTGTGCGGTCGCCTACGCTGGAGAGACCGCTGCCTATACCGCGTGCACCGGCAGCAAAGACGGCATCATTGAACTTGTCCATGTAGTACTTGTTGTCGAGCAGCGTGTAGAGGAAGCTGAACTTTGCATGAAACCATGCCGGCACTTTCGGGTTGATCAGATAGCAGTAACAGGCCGACAGCACACCGGCAGCAGCCAGCAGGAATGGCAGCGTGGTGAACGCATGCAGCCCCATTGCGGCGGCGCCATGGAATTCGTGCGCGAGTTCATGCATCGCATGATGTGCTTCACTGACAAAGATCACGTCCTTGAAATAGTCGCCGAACAGCATGGGCTCTATGGTCAGGTAACCGATCAGCACCGACGGAACCGCCAGCAAAATCAGCGGCAACGTAACTACCCAAGGCGCTTCATGTGGTTTCTCGCCTGGTGCAAGGCCATGATGATCGTCGTGATGGTCGTCATGATGTGCATGATCGGCTTTACCGAAACGCTCTTCGCCATGGAACACGAGGAAATACATTCGGAACGAGTAGAAGGCGGTTACGAACACGCCGGCCAGCACGGCAAAGTTGGCAAAGCCCGCACCCCAGATATGGGTCGCCGCTACTGCTTCGATGATGCTGTCTTTCGAATAAAAACCGGAGAAGAACGGCGTGCCGATCAGGGCCAGCGAGCCGAGCAAGGCAGTGATCCATGTAATCGGCATGTACTTGCGCAGGCCTCCCATGTTGCGGATGTCCTGGTCATGATGCATGCCGATGATGACGGCACCAGCGCCAAGGAACAGCAGCGCTTTGAAGAAAGCGTGCGTCATCAGATGGAACACCGCAACAGAATAAGCGGAGCAGCCGAGCGCCACGGTCATGTAGCCCAGCTGTGACAGCGTCGAGTAAGCGACCACGCGCTTGATGTCGGTTTGTATGATGCCAAGGAAACCCATGAACAAGGCCGTGATCGAACCAATCACGAGCACGAACGACAACGCGGTATCCGACAATTCAAACAGCGGCGACATGCGCGCCACCATGAAGATGCCGGCAGTAACCATGGTCGCTGCATGAATCAGCGCCGAGATCGGGGTCGGACCTTCCATGGAATCAGGCAACCATACATGCAGCGGAAACTGCGCGGACTTGCCCATCGCGCCAATAAACAGGCAGATGCAGGCAACGCTGAGCAGCATCCAGTCGCTGCCCGGCAGGGTCAGCAGTGCCAGTTCTTCACGCTTGGCAAAGACGTCCGCATAATTCATGGAGCCGGCATATGCAAGCAAGAGGCCGATGCCGAGGATGAAACCAAAGTCGCCAACACGGTTAACGAGGAACGCTTTCATGTTCGCGAATATCGCGCTTGGTCGCGTGTACCAGAAACCAATCAGCAGATAAGACACCAGACCCACGGCTTCCCAGCCAAAGAACAGCTGCAGGAAGTTGTTGCTCATGACGAGCATCAGCATCGCGAAAGTGAACAGCGAGATGTAAGAGAAGAAGCGGTTGTAGCCTTCATCATCTTTCATGTAGCCGATGGTATAGATGTGCACCATCAGCGACACGAAGGTAACGACGCACATCATCATCGCGGTCAGGCTGTCGACCAGAAAGCCGATTTCCATATTGATGGAGCCGACCGTCATCCAGGTATAGAGCATGCCGTTGTAGCTCGCGCCGTCCATCACTTGCGACAGCGTCTGCAGCGAAATCAGGAAAGCGATCAGCACGCCCAGAATAGTGACGCTGTGCGAAGCGGTGCGGCCGATCAGGTTGCCGAAAAAGCGCGTGCCAAACAGGCCCGCAATTGCAGAGCCGACCAGCGGCGCCAGTGGTACGCACAACAACAGATTAGGGTTAAGTTGCCCCGCCATGATGAACCTTGTCGATGTTTTGGTGTTATCCCTTGAGGCGGTCCAGCTCTTCGACATTGATCGTGTCGAGATTGCGGAACAGCACAACAAGGATGGCCAGACCGATAGCGGATTCAGCCGCAGCCACGGTCAGGATGAAGAAGACGAAAATCTGGCCGGCGGCGTCGCCGAGATAATGCGAGAACGCGATGAAGTTCATGTTCACCGCCAAAAGCATCAGCTCGATTGCCATCAGCAAGACGATGATGTTCTTACGGTTCATGAAAATGCCGACGACGGAAATCGCAAACAGGATCGCGCCTAAGATCAGAAAATGGGCAAGTGTCAAAGTCATCGCTGGTCCTTATTCTTTTTCAGGAGTGACGTTGCTGCTTGCAGCGTCACTTGCCCGGCTCGATTCAGACGCCATCTTGACGATGCGCACGCGGTCAGTACTCTTGACCTTCACGGCTTCGCCCGGATCAAAATACTTGGTGTCCTTGCGTCGACGCAGCGTAAGCGCCACGGCAGCAACCATGGCGGCCAGCAGGATCATCGCGGCGATTTCAAAGCCATACAGATACTGCGTATAGATCAGCTTGCCGAGCTCACGCGTGTCGCCAATCATGGCGGCCGCAGCCGGTACCTGGTCTTCCTGCACCATGAAGCCACGGATCAGCACCGCCGACATTTCGAGAGCAATGATTACACCGATAGTGGCGGCGAGAGGAAAATGGCTCCAGAATCCGGCGCGCAGTTTTGCCATGTCGATATCGAGCATCATCACAACGAACAGGAACAGCACCATCACTGCACCGACGTAGACCAGCACCAGCACGATGGCAAGGAACTCGGCCTTGAGCAGCATCCAGATTGCGGCGGCAGTACAGAACGACAAAATCAAAAACAGCGCAGCATGAACAGGATTGCGATCAGTAATGACGCGCACTGCAGCAAACACCAGCAATGCCGAAAAGACGTAAAAAAGTACAGTCGTAAATTCCATAATGGTCTCAGCGGTAGCGGGCGTCAGCCTCGCGGTTGGCGGCGATCTCGCCTTCATAGCGGTCACCGACGGCCAGCAGCATTTCTTTGGTGTAGTACCTGTCTCTTATACACATCTCGC